>DAMCTY010000015.1:0-3662 GCA_032112995.1 Stenotrophomonas sp.
GGCACTACACGCCCCCCTCCCTTTGGCGAAGCCAAGGGGAGGGCTGGGGAGGGGTGCTTTTGGGGGCTCGGCTGGGAAAGCCTCTGCCGAGCATGGCTCGGCACTACACGCCCCCTCCCTTTGGTGAAGCCAAGGGGAGCGCTGGGGAGGGGTGTTTTCTGGGGTGGCTGGGGAAGCCCCTGCCGAGCATGGCTCGGCACTACCGGGCAGGCCTGCAATCGAAAGGGAGGGGGCAGATGGCCCGGGCTGCGTTACCCTTGCCGCCCCATCCGATGGCCAGGCCGATGACCGTAGAAAAGAACCAGCGTGAGCTCGAAGCCGGTATCCATACCGACCTGCAGGGCCGGCTCACCTACGGCGGCTACCTGCGCCTGGACCAGCTGCTGTCGGCCCAGCAGCCGCTGTCCAACCCGCCGCACCACGACGAAATGCTGTTCATCATCCAGCACCAGACCTCGGAGCTGTGGCTGAAGCTGCTGGCCCACGAGCTGCGCGCCGCGCGCGGCCACATGCAGCGTGACGAGGTCTGGCAGTGCCGCAAGGTGCTGGCCCGGGCCAAGCAGGTGTTGCGCCTGCTGACCGAGCAGTGGGCGGTGCTGGAAACCCTCACCCCGTCCGAATACATGGGCTTCCGCGACGTGCTGGGCCCGTCCTCGGGCTTCCAGTCGCTGCAGTACCGTTACATCGAGTTCCTGCTGGGCAACAAGAATGCCGACATGCTGGCGGTGTTCGCCTATGACCCGGCCGGACAGGCGCAGCTGCGCGAGGTGCTGGAAGCCCCCAGCCTGTACGAGGAGTTCCTGGCCTACCTGTCGCGCTTCGGTCATGCCATCCCGGCCACCTATGAAGGCCATGACTGGACCCAGTCGCATATCAGTGACCCGGCCCTGCGCCAGGTGTTCGAGAACATCTATCAGGACACCGACCGCTATTGGCGCGAGTACTCGTTGTGCGAGGACCTGGTAGACCTGGAAACCCAGTTCCAGCTGTGGCGCTTCCGCCATATGCGCACGGTGATGCGGGTGATCGGCTTCAAGCGCGGCACCGGCGGTTCCAGCGGCGTGGGTTTCCTCAAGCAGGCGCTGGAGTTGACCTTCTTCCCCGAGTTGTTCGAAGTGCGAACCAGTATCCGGGCCGACGCCTGAGCCCAGATCCGGGCCTGAAACCTCAGCCTATTCAGGGGTTTGTGCTGGACGCGGCGGCAGGTGATGGGGGCGCTAGTGCGGCATTCTGCGGTGCTTGGTTGCGGCGGTATCCATTTGACGTGGTACAGCTGCTTCGGTGATCCTCGCCCGTCGCGCCGGTTCCGGCCGACTTTTTCGTATTTGCCCAATCATTCCAGGGGACACCCGCATGAGCGCTGCCGCGCCGAACTCAACACCCACCCCGGCGCCCGTGCCGGAGTTCAACAACCTGCTCGGTCACCCGCGTCCGTTGTGGATGCTGTTCATGACCGAGTTCTTCGAGCGATTTGCGTTCTACGGTATCCGCTGGGCGTTGACGCTGTACATCGTCGCCCAGTTCTCCGAGAGCCAGGCCGGTGCCAGCAAGCTCTACGGCGCCTATCTGGCGCTGGTGTATGCGGCGGCCCTGTTCGGCGGCTTCGTTGCCGACCGGATCATCGGTTACCAGCGTTCCATCCTGATCGGCGCGGCGGTGATGTCGCTGGGCCTGTTCCTGATCGCCATCCCCAACGACCAGGTGTTCCGTATCGGCCTGGCCACGGTGATCGCGGGCAACGGCCTGTTCAAGCCGAACATCTCCAGCATGGTCGGGCAGTTGTACGGCATCAACGACTCGCGGCGTGATTCGGGCTTCACCATCTTCTATATGGGCATCAACGCCGGTGCGCTGGTCGCCCCGGTGCTGACCGGCATCCTGGCCGAGAATGTGTTCGGCACCGAAGCCATGCCGGCCTACAAGTACGTGTTTATCGCCTCGGGCGTCGGCATGCTGATCAGCCTGGTGTGGTTCTGGTTTGGCCGTCGCCAGCTCGGCGAAATCGGCAAGCCGCCGGCCGGTGGCGAAGGCATGGGCCGCACCATCGCTGTGCTGGTGGGTTCGCTGGTGGCGGTGCCGGTCGCCTATGCACTGCTGTCCATCGATGCCGGCATCCTTGGCTGGATCCTGGGCGGCCTGTTCACCGCGCTGTGCGTGATGATCCTGGTCGAGGGCATCCGCGAGGGCAAGGTGGCGCGTGACCGTGCCATCGCCATGCTGATCATCTTTGTGTTCAACGTGCTGTTCTTCATGTTCTTCGAACAGGCGGGCAGCTCGTTCAACTTCCTGGCGCAGAACATCGTCAACCGTGACCTGGGTGGCTGGACCTTCCCGATTGGCTGGTTCCAGTCGGTCAACTCGGTCGCCATCCTGGCCCTTGGCCCGATCTTCGTCTGGCTGTGGACCGCGCTGGGCAAGGCCAACCCGTCCATCCCGCGCAAGTTCGGCCTGGGACTGATCTTCAACGGCCTGGCCTTCCTGCTGCTGATGTATGCGCTGTCCTCGCTGGTCGACGGCGCTGGCAAGATCCCGTTCTGGACTCTGTTCATGGTCTATGTGATCCAGACCGTCGGTGAGCTGTGCCTGTCGCCGATCGGTCTGTCGATGACCACCAAGCTGGCCCCGCTCAAGGTGGTGGGCCTGGCGATGGGCGGCTGGTTCCTGTCCACCGCCATCGGCAACAACCTGTCGGGCATCTTCGCCGCGGTGGTCAGTGGCGAGAGCGGCATGACGGTGGAGTCGGCCCTGAAGGGCTATACGTTTGGCTTCTGGTCGCTGCTGGGTGCAGGCGTGCTGCTGTTCCTGATCGCCCCGCTGGTGCAGAAGCTCATGCACGGTGTGAAGTAAGGAGTCTGCGATGAAGCCGCTGTTCGGAATGGTTCCCCTGTTGCTCACCGTCGCGTTGGCGGGCTGCAATCAACCGCCTGCCGCCCAACCTGAGAAAGTGCAGCCGCTGGATACCTCCGAGCAGAAGGCACCGGTGGCTGACACCAGCCAGCCGGTGGCCTCGGGCAATACCCCCACCGCCGCGGACATCGCGGCGGTGGCCGGGCTCAACGCGCAGTTCGACCCGGCCCGCGATCCGGTCGCGGACCTGGAGACGGCCAAGGTCGAGGCACAGCGTGGCGGCAAGCGGATCATGCTGGACGTGGGCGGCGAGTGGTGCTCCTGGTGCCACCTGCTGGACGCCTTCATGGAAGGTGATTCGGAGCTGCGCCGTTTCCGCGATGCCAACTATGTGTGGATGAAGGTCAACTACAGCGAGGACAACGAGAACGCGGCTTTCCTGTCGGGCTTCCCGGAGATCAAGGGCTATCCGCACCTGTTCGTGCTGGATGCCGAGGGCAAGCTGCTGCACTCGCAGTTCACCGGCGATCTGGAAAAGGGCAAGGGCTATGACCGTGCCAAGTTCGATGCCTTCCTGAAAGAATGGGCGCCGCCGGCGCAATAAGCCGGCGTTGTACCCGGAAAAAACGGCGCCGAAGGGCGCCTTTTTTTTTCGCTCCCTCCCTTGCGCACAGCGCAGGGGAGGGCAGGGGAGGGGTGCATTTGATCTTGCTGTTGGCTTTTGGCTGGAAGCAGAGCCAAAGCCAGAGCCAAAACCAAAACCAAAGCCAAAGCCAAAGCCAAAGCCAAAGCCAAAGCCAAAGCCAAAGCCAAAG
>DAMCTY010000015.1:3672-71192 GCA_032112995.1 Stenotrophomonas sp.
CCCTGCGCTGTGCGCAAGGGAGGGGGCAGAGCAACAGCCCCCATCTTCATTTTGTTCGCCCGCGGCCGCTAACGAAGCAATCCCCCTGCATCCGGCTCATCGCCCTCTTTCCCCATGCAGCCAGCTGCCAGCCCCGATTCCAGCACCGCGACCACCGAACAGGACCTGTCCGGCACCAGCCTGCCCACGGTGGAGGAACTGCTGGACGAAAGCGCCGCGCCCGAGGAAACCGCGCCACCGGCGCACTACCGGCTGCCGCAGGCGGCGGTGCCGCCCAACATCATGCTGCAGTCGGCGGTGACGCGGCTGGTGGAACAGAAGGAACAGATTGACCAGGTCGCGCGCAACGGTCTGCTGGCAGGCCTGCTGCCGAGCGAATGGAGCAGCAGCCCCGGCAACGAACTCCGTGCCTTCGTTGCCTCGGTGGTGCCGTTTGCCTCGGACGCCGCACGCGGTGAGACTACTGCCGCACGGGTGCCGCTGAAGTTCCTGCTGGGGCACTCACAGCGCTGGGGCGTCCACGATGTGGCCGAGCCCAGATCGTTGTCGGTTTATCTGGCCAGCGACGACCGCGCCAACAGTGGTAGCCCGGAACATGCCGAGGTGATGCTGTTGGCACCGCTGGGGCTGGCCTGGGCGCAGAGTGGTCGCAGCCGCGTGGGTTTCCTGCGCAGCATGGGCGTCGAGTCGATGGCGGCGCGGGTCACCGCCTTGCCGTATCCGGCGGCGACGCAACTGGCGCTGTACCAGGTCAATTGCGATGGCCTGCCACAAGTGTGGTGCGTATTGGACAAGCGCAAGCTGCGTGCGCTGTCCGCGCCTGCGCTGACCCTGCCGTTGTTGACCGCCTATGGCGTGGACGCGCCACAGTCATGGCCATCCAACTGGCCCGACCCGTCCGAGGTTGGTGCGGAATTGGCATTGGCGCGTACCGGCAAGACTGTCGCCGAGGTCGACCTGGTCAAGCTGGTGGACAAAATTGGACGCAGCCGGGCCGGCGAGGCCTGGACCGGCGCCAGTCTGATGCAACTGCACACCTGGGTGCCGCGCTGGCGGTTCTTCCTGGCCTCGTTCATCGGCTTGCCGGCCGGCCTGTTGCTGCTGGCGGCCTTGGCATTGCCGGGGCGCGTGGAAGCGGCGGCGGTGGCCGCGGCGTTGGGGTTTGCAGGTGGCGCGATCGCGGCCCTTGCCGCGCCGTGGATCTATGCGCGGCGCAAGCACCTGAGTTGATCGTCGCTGACGATCAACCCTCGTTCATGCGCTGCAGGCCGGCATCGGCAAGGCGCGTGATCAGGCGTTCGAGGACCTGTTCTTCTTCCTCGCTGAGCGCCGACATCAGGCGGCGTTCCATCTCGATCACCATCGGCGCGATGGTCTCGTAGACCTCGAAGCCGGCGGCCGACAGTGCCAGCACCGAGCGCCGGCGGTCATCGCCATGGGTCTCGCGTTTGATGAAACCGCGCTCCAGCAGGCGCGCCACGGCGCGGCTGACCGCCACCTTGTCCATCGCCGTGCGCTCGGACACTTCGCTGGCCGAGGAGCCCGGGTACAGCGCCAGGATGGTGATCACGCGCCATTCGGGAATGGCCAGGCCATAGCGCTCGCCATACAGCCGGGCGATGTTGCCGCTCACCCGGTTGGACAGCACGCTGATGCGGTAAGGCAGGAACTGCTCAAGATCCAGCAACACGTGCGAGGCGCGGATGCTGGTGGACTTGCTGTAATCGGAAGAGCTCATGCTGCAGTGCACCTTGATGGTGGTTTCATGTGAAACTATAACCTTCGGTCCGGACCCGCGTTTTTCGCGTGTCTTCCTGTACTCCGCCGCCGGCTGCGGCGACGACCCCACTCCCGGAGGCAACCCATGAATACCCAAGTCCACGCCGCATCCAACGCGCCCAACCTGGGCATGCAGGTGACCACCTTCGAGAACCCGATGGGCATCGACGGTTTCGAGTTCGTCGAATTCGCCGCGCCCGCCGGGCAGGCCGCGCAGCTGCACGACTACTTCAGGAACATGGGATTCACTGCCGTGCTCCGCCATCGGCAGCGTGCTATTACCGTCTACCGTCAAGGCGGCGTCAACTTCCTCGTGAACGAGGAGCCGGATTCGTTCGCCGCCGACTTCGCCGCCAAGCACGGCCCCTGCGCCTGCGGTTTCGCCATCCGCTTCAAGCGGCCGGCCAGCGAGGTCCTGTCCGCCGCGCTGGGCAACGGTGCCGAGGAAGTCACCCTGCTGGCCGACACCCGCGCGGTGCCGGCGCCGGTGATCAAGGGCATCGGCGACTGCATGCTGTACCTGGTGGACCGCTACGGCGACGCCGGCAGCATCTACGACGCCGACTACGTGCCGGTGGAAGGCGCCGAGCAGGACCCGAAGGGTTTCGGGCTGACCTTCATCGACCACCTGACCCACAACCTGTACCTGGGCAACATGCAGCAGTGGTCGGACTACTACGAGCGCCTGTTCAACTTCCGCGAGATCCGCTACTTCGACATCAAGGGTGCCAAGACCGGCCTGGTGTCCAAGGCGATGACCGCGCCGGACGGCATCGTACGCATCCCGCTCAACGAGTCCTCCGACCCGAAGAGCCAGATCAACGAATACCTCGATGCCTACAAGGGCGAGGGCATCCAGCATATCGCCTGCTTCACCGACAACATCTACGATACGGTCGAGGCGATGCGCGCGCGGGGCATCGAGTTCCTGGATACGCCTGATACCTATTTCGACGTGGTCGACCTGCGCATCCCGGACAACGGCGAAGACGTGCCGCGCCTGCGCAGGAACAAGATCCTGATCGACGCCGACCCGGAAACCAAGCAGCGCAAGCTGCTGCAGATCTTCACCCAGAACTGCATTGGTCCGATCTTCTTCGAGATCATCCAGCGCAAGGGCAACGAGGGCTTTGGCGAAGGCAACTTCCAGGCCCTTTTCGAAAGCATCGAGCGCGACCAGATCAAGCGTGGTGTGCTGTAACGGCTTTGTTTGAGGCCTTTGCTCAAAGCCCCTCTCCCGCCTGCGGGAGAGGGGTTGGGGTGAGGGCAGGCTCTTGCAGTTGCTGTTGATCCCGCGCTTACCGAACCAACCAGTTGCTTTAGGATCAGGTCAAACGCTTCCCCTCACCCCAACCCCTCTCCCGCAAGCGGGAGAGGGGCTCAATCGCAGAACATAGGCCGTCACCATGGTCAGCAACGCTTATCAATCCGGCTTCGGCAATGAGTTCGCCACCGAGGCTGTGCCCGGCACCTTGCCGGTGGGCCGCAATTCGCCGCAGCAGGTGGCGCACGGGCTGTATGCCGAGCAGCTGACCGGTACCGCCTTCACCGCGCCGCGCGGCAGCAACCGCCGCAGCTGGCTGTACCGCATCCGCCCGGCGGCGATGCACGGTGAATTCACCCCGTTCGCGCAGCCGCACCTGCACAGCGATTTCAGCCATGCGGCGGCCTCGCCCAACCAGCTGCGCTGGGACCCGCTGCCGCTGCCCACCACGCCCACCGATTTCGTCGAGGGCCTGTACACCATGGGCGGCAACGGTTCGGCCGAAGCCCATAGCGGTGCCGGCATCCACCTGTATGCGGCCAACGCCGACATGCGCGGGCGCTACTTCTACAACGCCGATGGCGAACTGTTGATCGTGCCGCAGCTGGGCCGCCTGCGCCTGCGCACCGAGCTGGGCGTGATCGAGATCGAGCCGCAGCAGATCGCGGTGATCCCGCGCGGCGTGCGCTTCGCGGTGGAACTGCCGGATGGCCAGGCGCGTGGCTATGTCTGCGAGAACTTCGGTGCGCTGTTGAAGCTGCCCGACCTGGGCCCGATCGGCAGCAACGGCCTGGCCAACCCGCGCGATTTCGAAACCCCGGTCGCCGCCTACGAAAACCTCGATGGCGAGTTCGAGCTGGTGGCCAAGTTCCAGGGCCGGCTGTGGCGTGCCGACATCGGCCACTCGCCGCTGGACGTGGTCGGCTGGCACGGCAACTACGCGCCGTACCGCTACGACCTGCGTCACTTCAACACCATCGGCTCGATCAGCTACGACCATCCGGACCCGTCGATCTTCCTGGTGCTGCATTCGGCCAGCGATACCCCGGGCACCAGCAACCTGGATTTCGTGATCTTCCCGCCGCGTTGGCTGGTGGCGCAGAACACCTTCCGCCCGCCGTGGTTCCACCGCAACATCGCCAGCGAGTTCATGGGCCTGATCCACGGTGCCTACGACGCCAAGGCCGAGGGCTTCGTGCCCGGCGGTGCGTCGATGCACAACTGCATGACCGGCCACGGCCCGGATGCGGCCACCTTCGACAAGGCCTCGCAGGCCGACCTGTCCAGGCCGGACGTGATCACCGACACCATGGCCTTCATGTTCGAGACCCGTGGCGTGATCCGTCCGACCGAGCAGGCCATGCAGGCCGCGCACCGCCAGCGTGGCTACCAGGCCTGCTGGAGCGGGCTGCGCAACAACTTCGCGCCGCCGAAGGACTGAGTCAGGCTGGCAGCGGTGCCAGCACCGCTGCCAGATGCGCCTCCGGTAGTACTTCCTGCAGGCGCCCGCGCACGCGCTGGGTGTAGCCATCGGAGGTCATTGCCGGCAGGTGGCTGAGCGCCAGCTTCAGCGCGCTGACGGTATCGGCCTCCGCGCGCGCCGCCTGCAGCAGCTTGTGCAGCTGGGCAGCGGTGGGGTTGCGCTGCAGCGCCAGGATGTCCAGCACATAGATGCGCGCGGCCACCATCGAGCGTCGCCGCTCCACCGGTGCAGCGGCCACTGCCGCAGCGGGTGCCGTGCTTGTGCCGGCAGCATCCCCAGCCAGTACATAGCCCTCGCGCTGCAGCTGCGCGATCAGCGCCGCCGCGTCGTCCCCCAGCATGCCGCCGAGCTCGGCCAGGCTGCGTTTGCCATCACACAGGATCAGCGCCCTGCGTTGGCGCAGGTCCAGCGCGTTGCCGTGCGTCTGCAGCACGGTGCGGCCACGTTCGGTCTTGAGCGGGTGCATGGGGGTGGGAGCGGGCGGGATGAGTGGCCAGACTGTCGCCTGCAGGTGAAATCACGATGACAAAGGTGTCTTCGCGCGTGCTAGGCACGGTTGCGGCTAGACTCCATCGCGGACCCCGCTGGAGTCACCACATGAAGCGCATCGCGTTGCCGTTATCCCTGTTGGCCATGCTGCTGGCAGCCTGCCAACGCACGCCGCCGGCCGAGCCTGGGGCTGCGGCACCACCCGTGGCTGCACCGGCAGCGCAGGCCACGCCCGCGCCAGCTGCCACGACGGTGGCAGCGGGTGACGCGGATTGGCAGGGCTATGGGCCTGCACAGTTGGGCATCGATGCGGAACAGCTGCGCACGGCATGGGGGGAAGAACTGCAGGGCGACGCAGCCGCTGACGGCGGCTGCTATTACCTGTCATCGCCGGCAAACACCTCGGCGGGGCCGTTCTTCATGCTCGAAGGCAACCAGTTCCTGCGCTATGACGTGCGTGGGGGCGACGCCCCGGCGCCGGGCGGGGGCCGGATAGGCATGGATCTGGCGCAGCTGCAGGCGCTGTACCCGCAGGCCGAGGCGCCGCAGCCCCACAAATATGTGGATGGCGGCAAGATGCTGCGGGTGCCGGCCAGCGATGGCAGCCAGAGCTGGCTGGTGTTCGAGCTCGGCGCCGACGGCCGGGCCAGAGCCTGGCGGGTGGGCGTGCCGCCGCAGGTGGATTACGTCGAAGGCTGCGGCTGATACGCTGCTGCCGCAACAGGCGCGGCCCCGGGTCGCCGCCATCCACGCCGGGAGAAACGAAGGATGTTTGAAGCTATCGCATGGTTTGTACTGGGTCTGGTGCTGTTGGCCCTGGGCGGTGACTCCATCGTCAAGGCGGCCTCTGGCCTGGCCCAGCGTTTCGGCGCCTCACCTTTCGTTGCCGGCTTGCTGCTGGTGGCCTTCGGTACCTCGCTGCCGGAGCTGGTGGTCAACGCACGCGCGTTTGCCGTGGGGGCGCAGGAGCTGGCCCTGGGCAATGCGGTAGGCAGCAACATCGTCAATGTCGGTTTGACCCTGGCGCTGGCGGCACTGGCCTACCCGTTGCTGGTGCGCACCCGTCTGCTGTCGCCGCTGTTGGTGCTGCTGGCGGTGGCCAGCCTGGCCCTGATCGCGTTCGGCCTGGATGGTGCCATCAGCCGCATCGAGGGCATCGTGTTGCTGCTGGGCTTCGTGGTGATGCTGGCCTTCATGCTGCGTCGTGCGCGGCAGGAGCCGGCGGCACTTCAGGAAGCCATCGCCGACTACGCCACCACCCGCACCGTGCTTGGTTTGAACCTGATCCGGCTGCTCATTGCGGCGGTGGTGCTGTATTACGGCGCGCGCTTTGTCGTGCAGTCCGCGCCGGTGATTGGTGCGGGTTGGGGCATGTCGCCGCTGCTGACCGGTCTGTTGCCGGTGGCCATTGGCACCGCGCTGCCGGAGGTGGCTGCCGCCATTGCGGCGGCACGTCGCGGGCAGGGCGACATGGTGGTGGGCCACGTGATCGGCTCCAGCCTGTTCAATGTGCTGGTGGTGATCGGCGGCATGGCGGCGCTGCGGCCGATGCCCTTGCCGGCCTCGTTCGTACGCCTGGAGCTGCCAGCGGCGATCGTGTTCGTGCTGATGCTGTACCCGATGCTGCGCGGCGACCTGAAGATCAGCCGTGGCGAAGGCGCGGTGTTGTTCGTCGCCTTCCTGGCATGGGTGGGCCTGGAGTTGGCGCTGTTCACCTTGTAAGAGCGGCGTAAGCCGTGAAACTGACAAGAACCAAGGCGCCGGATTGAATGCATCTCCCTGCTGCGTTGCCCCTGCTGCTGCGGTGGCTGCGCTGCTGACGCCGGTTCCACAGCTCAGGTGGTGCTGTTGTCGCTTGCGTTAATTGTCCGTGCTGGGTTTGAATCAACGGCTCCAAGCTGACAAGGAGTCGAGCATGCGTAGGTTTATGTTGATGGTTGTGGCGTGCATGGGCTTGGCGGGATGTGCGAACGTCGGCCGTGGCAGCACGTGGGTGGATCCATCCATGGCGGTGCAGTTGGCGGCTGCGGCTGGTCCGCAGCGCGGGGTGGATGGGGTGTTTGCGCTGACGGTGCGTGCCAGTGGCAATGCCGATGGCAGGTTGTACCTGAACTCCCAATTGGATTACCGCGATCCTCGCAATCTGAGTATCAGTATCGGCCCTGATGCGCTTCAGGAGTTGGTGGCTCAATATGGGGCGGATCTGGGCACAGCTTTGAAGGGACGCGCGATTCTGGTGCGGGGTACGGCGCGGATGGTGCGTATCGGGTTCGTTGCTGATGGCAGGCGCGTCAGCGACAAGTATTACTACCAGACACATGTGCGGGTAGATGACGCCAGGCAGCTGCAGCTGCGCTGAAGCGGACCTGTAATGCCGGGCCATGCTCGGCAGCGGCGTTACCGGGAAGCCCTCATGCCGAACATGGCTCGGCACTACAGGAGGAACTGCTCGATATTACTCTTTTGGCGGCTCCGGCCGGCTTTCCATCATCAGCGACAGTGCGGCCTTGGCCATCAGGTGGGCGCTGATCGGGGCGGTGATGAACAGGAATACGGTGATCAGCAGCTCGCGCGGCTGCGGGTCCTGGCCGAGGAAGATGTGGTACGCCACCGAACACACCAGCACGCAGCCCACGCCCAGCGTGCTGGCCTTGGTGGGGGCGTGCAGGCGCTTGAAGAAGTCGGAGAAGCGCACCAGCCCAAGTGCACCGACCAGGATGAAAAAGCAGCCAAAGGCCAGCAGCGCCGACAGCGCGATCTGCAGAAACGTGATCATTCGACGATATCCCTGCGCAGCACGAACTTGCTCAGCACCACCGTGCTGCAGAAGCCCAGCATGGCGATGATCAAGGCGGCCTCGAAGTAGATGGCCGAGTCCAGGTACATGCCGAACAGCATCAGCTCGGCGATGGCGGTGACCGACAAGGTATCCAGCGCCAGGATGCGGTCCGGCACGGTCGGACCGCGCAGCAGCCGCCACAGCGCCAGCAGCATGGCGATGCCGACCACGTGCATGCACACCACCAGGGTGGTCTCGAAAATCTGGTAACCGTTCACGGGAAGATCTCCATCAGCGGCGCTTCGTAGCGGCTCTTGATCTCGTTGATCAGGGCGGTGGGGTCCTCAAGGTGCAGCACGTGCACCAGCAGGTGGCGGCGGTCCTCGGACAATGCCGCCGACACCGTGCCCGGGGTCAGGGTGATGAAGCTGGTCAGCGCGGCGATACCGTGGATGTTGGCGATGTCCAGCGGCACCCAGATGAAACCCGGCTTGAGTTTCTCTTCGCGGCCCAGCACCTGCGCGGCCACGCGCAGGTTGGACACCAGGATGTCCCACAGCACCACCGCCAGCAGCTTGGGGATGGGCCGCAGTGAGCCCAGGCGGGCGAACTCGCGGTCCAGGCGCGCCGCGAACAGCGGGATCACCACGCCCAGCACCAGGCCCAGCACCAGTTGGCCGAGGTCGAAGCTGGAGGACATCACCATCCAGAACGCGACCACGGTGAAGGACAGCACCGGCGAGGGGAAGATCCTGCGCAGCAGGGGGCGACGGTCACTCATGGCTGCCTCACCTGCGGCGTGGTGCCGCGTACGTCGTGCAGGTACCGGTCCGGCGCCAGCAGCTGGTCGGCGATGGCGTCGGTCTGGCGCATCAACGGTGCGGCAAACACGCTCATCAGCACGGCATAGCCCAGCAACAGGCAGGCGGCGGCGGTCTCGAAGGGCCGCGCCGGGGCCTCGGCCACGTCCGGCTCGGGCGGTGCGTCGTCATCGCCGGGCACGTGCCAGAACAGGCGGATGCCGGTACGCACCAGGCCCATGATGACCAGCAGGCTGGTGCCCAGCACCACGCCCCAGACCACGCCGGTATGCGCTGCGGGCACCGCCTGCAGCAGCGCCGCCTTGGCCAGGAAGCCGGCCATTGGCGGCAGCCCGGCCACCGCCACGGCTGCCAGCAGGTACAGCAGGCCGGGGACGGTCTTCCCCGGCAATACCGTCCCCGGCTCATGCGCATGGCGACGGTCGGCCTGCAGGCGCCGCCGCCGCATCAGATCGGCGATCAGGAACAGCGCGGCGGCCACGAAGGTGCTGTGCGGCAGGTAGTACAGGCCGGCCGAGATGGTGCCGGCATTGCCCAGCGCGAAGGCGATGAACAGCGTCGCCGCCGACACCACTACCAGGTAGGCCACCAGCACGCTCATGCGGGTAGCCGCCAGCGCGCCCAGCGCCGCCACCACCAAGGTGGCGATGCCGGCCCACAGCAGCCAGTCGCTGCCGTAGCCGCTCATCGCACCGGCATCGGCATCGAACCACAGCGAGCTCACCCGCAGCACCGAATACAGGCCGACCTTGGTCATGATCACGAACAAGGCGGCGACCGCTGCCGGTGCGCGCGCGTAGGACTCTGGCAGCCACAGATACATCGGCAGCAGCGCGGCCTTGGAGCAGAACACCAGCAACAGCAGGCCCAGCGCGGCCTTGGCCAGTTTTAGGTGCGAGGGCGGCAGCTCGGCGATGCGCTGGCCGATCTCGGCCATGTTGAGCGAGCCGAGGGTGGCGTAGAGCATGCCCAGCGCGATCAGGAACAGGGTCGAGGCGGTGACGTTGAACACCACGTAATGCAGGCCGATGCGCATGCGCAGGCCGCGCCCGCCGGACAGCAGCAGGCCGTAGGAGGCGATCAGCATCACCTCGAAGAAGACGAACAGGTTGAAGATATCGCCGGTCAGGAAGGCACCGTTGAGGCCAACCAGCTGGAACTGGAACAGCGCATGGAAGTGCGGTGCGCGCCGGTCCCAGCCGGTGCAGGCATACAGCAGGCAGGCGATGGCCAGCAGCAGGGTGGTGCCCAGCATCCAGCCGGCCAGGCCGTCGGCGACCAGCGCGATGCCCAACCGTGCCGGCCAGTCGCCGAGCAGGTAGGCCGAGATCTGGCCCTGGCTGGTCTGTGCGACCAACAGCGCCACCGCCACCGCCAGTGCGGCCATGCTGGCCCAGGCCACCGTGCGCTGCACCTTGGGGCCATAGCGGCGGTGCTCGATGAACAGCGACAGCGCGGCGCCCAACAGCGGGATCAGGATCGGCAGGATCACCAGGTGGTTCATGCGCCGCCCTCCACCTTGGCGGCATCGGCTGCCGGCAGCCCGGGCTCATGCGCGTCCACGTGGTCGCTGTGGTTGTCGCTGCGGCTGCGCATGGCCAGCACGATGCTCACCGCGGTCATCGCGAAGGCAATCACGATGGCGGTCAGGACCAGTGCCTGCGGCAGCGGGTCGGTGTAGTGCACCAGGCTGGTGGCCACGCCGTCCTTGAGCACCGGCGCCTTGCCGGTGACCGGCCGCCCGGCGCTGAAGATCAGCAGGTTGGTGGCGTAGGACAGGAAGGTCATGCCCAGGATCACATCGAAGCTGCGCGCGCGCAGCAGCAGGTAGATGCCGATGCCGGCCAGTACGCCGATGGCGCTTGCCAGTGCCAGTTCCATCAGTGCATCTCCCCGGTGCGTGCCGAACGGCGGTGGATATCGATTTCGCCGTTGCGGGCATTGCGGGTGCGCGAGGGCTTGATGGTGCCCATCATCGACAGGATCAGCATCACCCCGCCAAACACCACCAGGTAGACGCCGGTATCAAAACCAATGGCGCTGGCCAGCGGCACCTCGCCGATCAGCGGCAGGTGCAGGTCCAGGTGGCCGCTGGTCAGGAACGGCACGCCAAACAGCATCGACGCTGCGCCGCTGAGCAGGGCGATCAACAGGCCCAGGCCGATGCAGCGGATGTAGTCGAAGCCGAAGCGCGATTCCACCGACGCCGTGCCCTGGATCACGTACTGGATCAGCAGCGGCACCGCCAGCACCAGGCCGGCGATGAAGCCGCCGCCGGGTGCGTTGTGGCCGCGCAGGAACAGGAAGATCGATACCGTCAGGGTCAGCGGGAACATGATCTGGGCAAGATCGGCCGGCACCGGCAGCTTTATCGGCGGCCCGGGCATGATCTGCTCCGGTGCCATCCGCGTCCGCCGCAGCATGGCGTGCACCACCAGCGCGGCGATACCGAACACGGTGATCTCGCCAAAGGTATCGAAGCCACGGAAGTCGACCAGGATCACGTTGACCACGTTGTGGCCATAGGCCTCGGGCAGCGAGCGCAGCAGCATCTCGCCGGCCATGGTGTTGGGCGGCAGGGTCATCAGCGAATAGGCCAGCGCGGCGATGCCGGCACCGGCAACGATGGCGATCAGCGCATCACGGCGCTTGCGCCAGCGTCCGTGCTCCGGCGGCGACTGTGCGGGCAGGTAGTTCATGCCCAGCAGCATCAGTACCAGGGTTACCATCTCCACCATCAGCTGGGTCAGGGCCAGGTCCGGTGCGGACAGAAACACGAAGGTCAGCGCCACCATCAGGCCGGTGCCGCCCATCACGATCACCGCCAACAGGCGCTGCCGGTACAGGAACAGCCCGGCGAACGCGCAGGCCAACATCACCAGCCACAGCGTCCAGCCCAGCAGCGGCATCGCCTGCGGGGCCGGCCATACCGGCAGCGAGGGGCTGGCGACATAGGGCGCGGCGGCGACGATCACCGCCACCAGCACCAGCGCGAACAGCATGCGCTGCAGGCTGCCATTGGCCAGTGCGGCGGTCACGCTGTGGGCGAAGCCGAACAGCGCATCCAGGCCCAGATGGAACAGATTGCGGCCGGTGGGGCGGTTGCGCGCGGCATACAGGTCGGTGAAACGACGCAGGCCGAAGTACAGGGCGATACCGCCCACCACGCCAATCGCGCTCATCGCCAGCGGCAGGTTGAAGCCGTGCCACACGGACAGGCTGTACTGAGGCATCGAGGTACCAAGGATGGACGCGGCGGCGGTGTGCAGCACCGGTGCGATGGTCAGTGCCGGGGCGATGCCGACCGCCAGGCAGATCACTACCAGCACTTCCACCGGCACCTTCATCCAGCGCGGCGGCTCATGTGGCACCACCGCGATGTCGACCGGGCCCTTGCCGAAGAAGGTATCGTGGACAAAGCGCAGGCTGTAGGCCACGCCGAGGATGCCGGCCAGCAGCGCGGCGACGCTGATCGCCGAGCGCATCCAGTCCGGGCCCTGGGTGGCCAGGGCCTCGGCAAACAGCATTTCCTTGGACAGGAAGCCGTTGAGCAGCGGGATGCCGGCCATCGCCAGCGAGGCGATGATCGCCAGCGCGCTGGTGAACGGCATCAGCCTACGCAGGCCTCCGAGCTTGCGCATGTCACGGGTGCCGGTTTCGTGGTCGATGATGCCGGCGGCCATGAACAGCGAGGCCTTGAAGGTGGCGTGGTTGAGGATGTGGAACACGCCGGCCACCACCGCCATCGGCGTGGACAGGCCGAACAGCAGGGTGATCAGGCCAAGGTGCGAAATCGTCGAATAGGCCAGCAGGCCCTTGAGGTCATGCTGGAAGATCGCATTCCAGGCGCCGATCAGCAGGGTGATCGCACCGATGCCGCTGACCACGTAGAAGAACAGCTCGGTGCCGGCCAGGGCCGGGTGCAGGCGCGCCAGCAGGAACACACCGGCCTTCACCATGGTGGCCGAGTGCAGGTAGGCCGACACCGGGGTGGGCGCGGCCATCGCATGCGGCAGCCAGAACTGGAACGGGAACTGCGCGCTCTTGGTGAAGATGCCGGCCAGCACCAGCAGCAGTGCCCAGGGGTAGAGCGTGCTGCTGCGGATCAGCTCGCCCGAGGCCAGCACCACGTCCAGGTCGAAGCTGCCGACGATGCGGCCGATCAGCAGCACGCCAGCCAGCAACGCCAGACCGCCGCCGCCGGTGACGATCAAGGCCATGCGCGCGCCCTCGCGGGCGTCCTTGCGGTGCGACCAGAAGCCGATCAGCAGGAACGAACTGATGCTGGTCAGCTCCCAGAACACCATCAACAGCAACAGGTTGCCGGCCAGCACCATGCCCAGCATCGCGCCCATGAACAGCAGCAGGTAGCTGTAGAAGCGGCGCGCGCTATCCTGCGGGGACAGGTAGTAATGCGCGTACAGCACCACCAGCGCACCGATGCCCAGCACCAGCCCGCCGAACATCCAGGCCAGGCCATCCAGGCGCAGGCTGAAATCCAGGCCGATCTGCGGCAGCCACTGCCAGCTGTTGCGGACGATCTCGCCGTCGAGCACGGCCGGGGTGACGCTGCCCAGCAGGGCCAGCCCCAACACCGGTGCCGCGCCCGCCAGGCATGCGGCCGCGCCACGTGACAGGCGGCCCGTCAGGGCAATGGCCGCTGCCAGCAGGAACGGCAACGCAAGCAGCAGCAACAGGACGGGCGTCATGTAGGGGCGCGGTTCAGAAAGGGGTTTTGCAGTCTAACAGGCGATTTTTTCGATCCGCGACTTTTTCTGAATGATCCGTTCGGGTTGGATCGGCGGAGCCAGTACTGCCAGTGGCTGCGGGCGGAAAACGCGAAAACGCGGCCCCGTCGCGAGCCCCCGGTGCCTGCTCCGATCAGCTGCAGTGGACCGTCTGTGGTCGGTATGGCAGCGGCGACCCGTAGCCCGGGTAAGCGCAGCGCACCCGGGAACGCAGGGCATTCAGTACCCCAGGTAAGCGCAGCGCACCCGGGAGCGCAAGGCATTGCCAGATGAGAAAGACATCGCGACCGGTAATGGCGGTTATCGCCCCCCGCCCGCTTCCCGGGTGCGCTGCGCTTACCCGGGCTACATCGGGGTCGAGCGTACCGGTCGCTGCTGAGCCCGGCGTGAGCCGCGAAGCTGGCGAATCATCGGCTGGCACAGATGCCCAGCGTGTCAGCAATGTCAGCGTCGCTGTTTACACCGCTGCTGCGATAGCCAGCCCCGCAGTTCGCACCGGGCGATGCCAAATCCTGGTGGCGGCTGCGGAATCGGGCCTGCTTCGCCTATCCTTCCGCACATGGAGAACGATATTCACAGCGCAGCGGTCGCTGGCCGCGCGCTGGTATTTGGTGGCAGCGGCCAGATCGGCGAACCCTTGTTGGCGCAGCTGCTGGCAGCTGGCTGGGCGGTGACGGCGGTGTCACGCCAAGCCCACGTTGACACCCCGGGTGTCCACTGGGTGCAGGCCGATCTATACGGCTTCTGGCGGGATGGACAGGCCTTCGACGCGGTGATCAGCTGCGGTCCGCTGGACAATTTCGTTCGCTGGTATGCCGGGTCCGATATCCGCAGCCCGCGGGTGGTGGCGTTCGGCTCGACCAGTGCCGAAGTCAAGCAGGACTCGGCCGAACCGGCCGAAAGGGACGTCGCACGTCGCTTGCGTGAAGCGGAACAGCTGCTGTTCGCCACCGCAGCCGAACGCGGGGTGGCCGCGACCGTACTGCGCCCGACCTTGATCTACGGTGCAGGGCGCGACAAGACCCTTACCTCGATTGCGCGCATGGCCAAGCGTACGCGTCTGCTGGTCCTGCCAAGCTGCGCCAAGGGGCTGCGGCAACCCGTGCATGTGCAGGACCTTGCCAAGGCGGTGTTGCAGGTGCTCCCTGCAGCCGTCAGTCATGGCCAGGCCTACGCGGTAGGTGGTGGCGAAGTACTTCCCTACAACCAGATGGTGCGACGGGTGCTGGCCACGTTGCAGCCGCGGCCGCTGCTGTTGCGGGTGCCCACGCCGCTATTCGTGTGGGCGTTGCGCAAGGCGCACGGCAAGGGACGGTTGCTCGGCATGAATGAGGCGGTGCTGGAACGCATGCGTGATCCGCTGGCGTTCGACATCGAGCCGGCGCGACGTGACTTCGGCTATGCGCCGCGCGCCTTCCAGGTACAGGAGGGGATGTTTGTCGGCGCCGGCGAGAATGTTGATGAAGCCTTGCCAGAGCACTGAGCCGTAGCGGCCCGGGCTTCTCAATAACGCCAGCCGAACTGCCGGAACAGCTTGGCCAGCACCCAGATCGGGCCGATCAGCAGATAGGTCAGGTCGGTGAGGAAACTCGGCCGGCGGCCTTCGATCTTGTGGCCGATGAACTGCGCTATCCATGCCACTACGAACACGCCGATGGCGAGGTACAGCAGCATCTGGATGCCGAGCCGGTCTTCCAGCAGGCGGCAGATGCAGCCGAACACGAAGAAGATGATCAGCATGCCGATGCCCAGCGGCCGTGACAGGCGGTTGTAGTAGGCCCAGGTGCCGAACATGGCAAATGCCGCCCAGATGCCATGCTGGAACCACGGCACGAGCGGCGGGATGCACCACAGCAAGGCAATCACCGACCACAGGATCGCGGGCACCGCGAACACATGGATGGCCTGGTTGGTGTGGTTGACGTGATCGCCGGAATAGCTGGCGAAGTAACGGTCCACCGGTCGCGCAATACTCATTCCACGTTCCCTCCCGGGTTGACTGGCAGAGCATAGCGCGCCTTCCCTACGGATGCGCACGGTGGCCGTGCGCATCCGTGACCGGTACTGCAGGAATCAGTCGACGCTGATGCCGGCCAGCTTGTCCAGCGCCTCGGCGTACTTGGCGCGGGTGCGTTCGATCACCTCGGCCGGCAGCGCCGGGCCCGGTGCGGTCTTGCCCCAGTCCAGCGTTTCCAGGTAGTCGCGGACGAACTGCTTGTCGTAGCTGGGCGGGCTGATGCCCACCTGGTACTCGTCGGCCGGCCAGTAACGCGAGGAGTCCGGGGTCAGCATCTCGTCCATGATGTACAGACGGCCATCGGCATCGGTGCCGAACTCGAACTTGGTGTCGGCCAGCAGGATGCCGCGCTCGGCCGCGTATTCGGCGGCGAACTTGTAGATGCGCAGGGTGGCGTCGCGCACCTTCTCGGCCATGTCGGCGCCAACCGCCTTGACCATCGCGTCGAAGTCGATGTTCTCGTCGTGGTCGCCCACTGCCGCCTTGGTCGACGGGGTGAAGATGGCCTCGGGCAGCTTTTCGGCCTGCTGCAGGCCGTCGGGCAGGGCGATGCCGCTGATCTTGCCGGTGCGCTGGTAGTCCTTCCAGCCGCTGCCGATCACGTAGCCGCGGGCAATGGCTTCCACCGGTACCGGCTTGAGCTTCTTGGTCACCACCGCACGCTTGGCGTACAGCGCCGGGTCCACGCCTTCGGGCAGCACGCTGGCCACATCGATGCCGGTCAGGTGGTTGGGCATCAGGTGCGCGGTCTTGGCGAACCAGAAGTTGGACACCTGGCACAGCATCTCGCCCTTGCCCGGGATCGGATCGGGCAGCACCACGTCGAACGCCGACAGGCGGTCGGTGGCAACCATCAGCAGGTATTCGCCCGGGGGGGTGCCGGCAGGCAGACGTTCGCGCGGGATATCAAACACATCACGCACCTTGCCGCGATGGCGCAAGGGCAGGCCGGGAAGATCGGATTGCAACAGCGTGGTCGGCACGGGCACTCCTGGGACTTGGCAATGAATGCCGCCGGCGTGGAGGACCCGGGTCTGGAGGACCCGCAGGGCCCGCGGCTGGTCGGCGGGCGGCCTAGTGTACGGCGGGATTGGCCCGCTGTGGCATAAAATGCACGTCTTGATTGTCCTCAGGCCATTCGCCCACCCATGCGCTGGTACGGAAAACTGTTCGGTTTCATCGCCGGGGCCCTGCTTTTCAGGCCCAACCCCTTGTTTGGCGCGGTCATCGGCCTGCTGCTGGGCCATGCCTTCGACAGCGACTGGTTCAAGCTGGGCAAGGACCTGCCGTACCGTGAATTGGGGGTCAGCCGCGATGCCACCGACGCCGAGATCGACCTGGCCTACCGCCGCCTGATGTCCCAGTACCACCCCGACAAACTGGCCGGGGCCGCGCCCGAGCTGCGCGCCCAGGCCGAGAAGAAGGCCCGGCAGATCAACGCCGCCTACGACCGCATCAAAACCCTGCGCAAGCGCTGAAAGGCCCCGTCATGTCCAACTGCATCATCGCCCCGTCCATCCTCTCGGCCGATTTCGCCCGGCTCGGCGAGGAGGTCGACACCGTCCTCGCCGCCGGTGCCGACTGGGTCCATTTCGACGTGATGGACAACCATTACGTGCCCAACCTGACCATCGGCCCGATGGTCTGCCAGGCGCTGCGCAAACACGGCGTCACCGCGCCCATCGACGTACACCTGATGGTGGAGCCGGTGGACCGCATCGTGCCGGACTTCGCCGAGGCCGGTGCCAGCATCATCAGCTTCCACCCGGAAGCCAGCCGCCACGTCCACCGCACCATCCAGCTGATCAAGTCGCACGGCTGCAAGGCCGGTCTGGTGCTGAACCCGGCCACCCCGGTGGAAGTGCTGGACTGGGTGCTGGAAGACCTGGACCTGGTGCTGCTGATGTCGGTCAACCCGGGCTTCGGTGGCCAGGCCTTCATCCCGTCGACGCTGGACAAGCTGCGCGCGGTGCGCGCGATGATCGACAAGCTCGGCAAGCCGGTGCTGCTGGAAGTGGATGGCGGGGTCAAGGCCGACAACATCGGTGAGATCGCCGCCGCCGGTGCCGACGCCTTCGTCGCCGGTTCGGCCATCTTCAATGCGCCCAACTACGCTGAGATGATCAGCAAGATGCGCGGCAATGTTGCTGCGGCGCGAGGCTGAGCGATGAGCGCGGCTGAGGTGCAGATCCGTCCGGCCATCGCCGATGACGCAGGCCTGATCCTGCACTTCATCCGCGAGCTGGCCATCTACGAGAAAGCCGAATCCTCGGTGCAGACCGACGAGGCCGGCATCCGCGCCAGCCTGTTTGCTGCCGATGCCAAGGCCCAGGCCCTGATCTGCGAGCGTGATGGCCAGGCCATCGGTTACGCGGTGTTCTTCTACAACTACTCGACCTGGCTGGGCCGCAACGGCATCTATCTGGAAGACCTGTACGTCAGCCCCGAGGCGCGCGGCAGCGGGGCTGGCAAGGCCTTGCTGCAGCACATCGCCAGGCTGGCAGTGGCGCAGGGCTGTGGTCGTTTCGAGTGGTCGGTGCTGGACTGGAACACTCCGGCCATCGACTTCTACAAGGCCGCCGGTGCCGTTGCGCAGGACGAATGGACGGTGTACCGCCTGCAAGGCGACGCATTGCAGAAATTCGCCCGGGGTGGCTGAGGTAGTGCCGAGCCATGCTCGGCAGGGGCCTCACCGACAATGCCAAGGTAGTGCCGAGCCATGCTCGGCAGAGGCTTCACCGGCAATGCCAAGGTAGTGCCGAGCCATGCTCGGCAGAGGCTTCACCTGTGATCTTTGGAATTCCCCGGTAATGCCCCAGCCGAGCATGGCTCGGCTCTACAGGTGAAGCGAAAAAAAAGCCGCAACGTCGCCGTTGCGGCCGGGGAATCATCGGAGGCTGATCCTGCCTCCATCCATCGTCCTTGCTATGGCCTTTCATTCTCCGGATGCGCTGTGACAGCACAGTGACATTCACCCGTCCGCAGCAATCCCCTTGCTAGGCTGCGCGCCTTCCCTGGAGAACCGCATGCAAGCAGCACCCTGGTACCTGATCCTCAATGGCAAATCCGCTGGCGACGATGCCGTGCGCGATGCAGTGACGCAGGTGCGCGAAAAAGGGCAGGGCCTGCAGGTGCGGGTGACCTGGGAAGCCGGTGATGCCGAGCGCTATGTGCGTGAAGCCATCGCCGCGCAGGCGCCGCTGCTGATCGCAGGTGGTGGGGACGGCACCTTGAGCGAAGTGGCCGAGGCGATGGCGTATACCGGCCAGGACGCCACGCGGCTGCCGGCACTGGCCCTGTTGCCGCTGGGTACGGCCAATGACTTCGCCACCGCCACGGCTGTGCCAACCGACCCGCTGGCGGCACTGCAGCTGCCGGCACACACGCCAGCGCGCAGCATCGACCTGTTGCGCGTCGAAGGCGATGGCAAGGTGCATTGGTGTGCCAACCTGGCCAGTGGTGGTTTCGGCACCGAGGTCACCGTGGAAACCCATGATGGCCTGAAGAAAATGCTCGGCGGGCTGGCCTACGTCATCACCGGCGTGGCCAAGCTGGGCCGCATCGAGCCGATCCAGGCGCATATCCATGGCGAAGGCTTCGATTGGCAGGGGGGCTTCATCGCACTGGGCATCGGCAATGGCCGCCAGGCCGGAGGGGGCCAGCAACTGTGCCCGGAGGCGCTGCTCGACGACGGCCAACTGGACCTCACCGTGGTGCCGGAGCTGTCCGGTGAGGTCATGTCCACCCTCGGCACCTTGTTCAGCGAGGGCAAGCACGCTGCATTGGAGCAGGTGGCTGAACGCGCCCGCCTGCGCGAGCTGTGGATAGAGGCCGCGCAACCGCTGACCCTGAACCTGGATGGCGAACCCCTGCAGGCCCGGCGCTTCCACGTCCAGTGTGTAGCGGGGCGGGTGCGCATGCATCTGCCTGCCAAAACCCCCTTGCTGCGCGGCTGAATCGTTGCCGCTGCAAGCAAATCCCCATGCTGCGGATGCACACCGGGCGCCAATCTTGCGGTAGAGTTGCCCGGTGCCCATTCTGACGACCAAGCGTTCCCTTTCTTCCGCTCGCCGCTGGTGGCGATGGTGGCCCGTTGCCGTCGTCCGTACCGCCACCGTCGATTCCCGGAAGGAAAGCCGTCTTGATCACGCAAGAGCAGTTCCAGCAGCTGGCCGCTGAAGGCCACAGCGCACACCCGCATAATTTCGTCCCCGTCGTCCGTGAAGTGCTGTCCGACCTGGACACGCCGCTTTCGGTCTATCTGAAGCTCGCCGACGGCCCCTATACCTATCTGTTCGAATCGGTCGAAGGCGGCGAACGCTTCGGACGCTATTCCATCATCGGCATGCCGGCACGCCGCATTTACAGCTTCCGCGGGCATACGCTGGAAGTCAGCGAGCTGGGCGAAGTGGTGGAGCGCCGCGAAGTGGCCGATCCGCTGGCCGAGGTGGAAGTGCTGCGCAAGCAGTACTCGGTACCGCAGTTGGACGGCCTGCCGGGTTTCACCGGCGGCTTGGTCGGCTGGTTCGGTTTTGAGTGCATCCAGTACATCGAGCCGCACCTGGGCGCGGGCGAAAAGCCTGATGAACTGGGTACGCCCGACATCCTGCTGATGCTGTCCGAAGAGCTGGCGGTGTTCGACAACCTCAAGGGCCGCCTGTACCTGATCGTGCACGCTGATCCGGCGCAACCGCAGGCCTGGGCACGCGCGAACCGTCGCCTCGATGAGCTGGCACACCGTCTGCGTCAGGGCGGTGCCGGTTACCCGCAGTCGCAGGTGTCCGACGCCATCGACGAGCAGGACTTCCAGTCCTCGTTCACCCGCGAGGAATACCACGCGGTGGTGCGCAAGGCGCAGGAGTACGTGCGTGCCGGCGATATCTTCCAGGTGGTTCCGAGCCAGCGCCTGCGCGTGCCGTTCCGCGCGCGGCCGATCGACGTCTACCGCGCGCTGCGTGCGTTGAATCCGTCGCCGTACATGTATTTCATCGATGTCGGCGGCACCCAGGTGGTCGGCTCCTCGCCGGAGATCCTGGCGCGCCTGCGCGATGGCATCGTCACCGTGCGCCCGATCGCCGGCACCCGTCCACGCGGCGCCACGCCGGAACTGGACAAGGCACTGGAAGTCGAGCTGCTGGCCGACCCCAAGGAGCGCGCCGAGCACGTGATGCTGATCGACCTCGGCCGCAATGACGTGGGCCGCGTCGCCGAACCGGGCACGGTCAAGGTGGGCGAGCAGTTCGTGATCGAGCGCTACAGCCACGTCATGCATATCGTCAGCGAAGTCACCGGCACCTTGAAGGCCGGGCTGAGCTATAGCGATGTGATGCGCGCGACCTTCCCGGCCGGCACCGTCAGTGGCGCGCCGAAGATCCGCGCGCTGGAGATCATCCGCGAGCTGGAACCGGTCAAGCGCAATGTCTATTCGGGCGCGGTCGGCTACATCGGCTGGAACGGCGATGCCGATACCGCCATCGCCATTCGCACCGCGGTGATCCAGGACGGTTATCTGTACGTGCAGGCCGGCGGCGGCGTGGTCTATGACTCGGATCCGGATGCCGAATGGCAGGAAACCATGAACAAGGGCCGCGCGCTGTTCCGTGCGGTGGCGCAGGCAGCGAAGGGCTTGTGAGATGAGGGGCATGATTGCCAATGGCCTGCGCCCTGTCCTGCTGGTAGCAGTGATGGGCTTCGTCGGCGTTGCATCAGCCCAGCAAGCTCAGGACAGGGAAGGGGATCCGCCCGCAGTCATCCATGTCGAGGGCAGGGTCATCCATTTCGATGGACTGATATCACAGGCGTCCGTTGCCAAAGTGCGCGCCTTGCTTGAAGCGGACGGCTCACTGACGGAGTTTGCAATCCAGTCCGGCGGTGGCGATGTCGAGGCAGGAATGGCGCTGGGTGGAATGATCCGTGACCGGGGAATGGATGTGCGCGTAGTGGGTGACATCTGCCTGTCGTCCTGCGCGAACTACGTATTTCCCGCGGGGAATCGGAAGTTCATCGAGCGCGGTGCGCTGGTGCTCTGGCATGGATCTTTGTTACAGAAGAATCTGCTCAAGAACTTCAACTACTCGGGCATTGAGCGGCAACTTGGTCGGCCCCCGAACTGGCTGGAGCGATGGTCCATACAGAGGGCTGCGAAAAAGTGGTTTCGACGCGCGCTATCGGAGCAGGCTGCGTTCTACACAGAGCTTGGGGTTGATCCCCGGATCACGATTCTTGGCCACGAACAAGGTTGTACGTGCGACTGGACGGTATCGGTTGCAGACATGGCGAAATTTGGAATTGGCTCGGTGAGTGCGGATGCCGACTATGCAGCGCCGGGTTATGCGCGCTGGAGCGGGGAATGGCAGCTGATTGCAAGCGACGACGAAGCACCGACGGCTACACGACAATGATGAGAGAACAACCATGCTGTTGATGATCGACAACTACGACAGCTTCACCTTCAACCTCGTGCAATACCTGCAGATGCTGGGTGCCGAAGTGAAGGTGGTGCGCAATGACGCGATGAGCGTCGCCGAGATCGCCGCGCTCAAGCCTTCGCATATCGTGGTATCGCCCGGCCCGAAGACGCCGAACGAGGCCGGTGTGTCGCTGGAGGTGATCCGCCAGCTAGGCCCCAGCATTCCGCTGTTCGGCGTGTGCCTGGGCCACCAGGCCATCGGCCAGGTCTATGGCGGTGACGTGATCCGCGCCAGCAACATCATGCATGGCAAAACCTCGCCGATCCGCCATGAAGGCAAGGGCGTGTTTGCCGGCCTGCCGGACCGCTACGAGGCCACCCGTTACCACTCGCTGGTGGTGGACAAGAACACGCTGCCAGCCGCGCTGGAGATCACCGCCTGGACCGAGAACCCGGACGGCTCGATGGAAGAGATCATGGGCCTGCGCCACCGTGAGTATCCGGTCGAGGGCGTGCAGTTCCATCCCGAATCCATCCTCACCCAGCACGGCCACACGCTGATGAAGAGCTTCCTGGAGCGCACATGTTGATCGAACCGAGCCAGCTGCTGCTGTTCATGCTCGCCGGCTGGTTGTTGAACCTGACCCCGGGCCCGGATGTGCTGTACATCATCAGCCGCTCGCTGCGCGGTGGTCGCCGCGCCGGCGTTGCCGCCATCGCCGGCATCAGCGCCGGTTGCCTGGTGCATGTGGTGTTGGCCTCGCTGGGGCTGGGCGTGTTGCTGGCAACCTCGGCCACGCTGTTCACGGTGATCAAGTGGGTCGGCGCGGCGTATCTGCTGTGGGTGGGCGTGCGCCTGCTGCGCAATACCGGCGAATCGACCCTGCAGGCCGATATCGCCGCCAGCAGCGGCAGCGCCGGTTCGTTCTGGCAGGTGTTTGCCCGTGGCTTCCTGACCAATGTGCTGAACCCGAAGGTGGTGCTGTTCTTCCTCGCCTTCCTGCCGCAGTTCATTGCGCCGTCGGTGCAGAACAAGGCCCTGGCATTCGCCGTGCTCGGCTTGGTGTTCACCGTCAACGCGCTGCCGATCAATGCCGCCTATGTGCTGGCTGCCGACCGCGTGCGCAGCAGCCGCTGGGCCGCGCGTGGCATGCAGTGGCTGGACAAGTTGGCCGGCGTGCTGTTCATCGGCTTCGGCCTGCGCCTGGCACTGACCGCAAGGCCGACGCCGTGAGCCTGGAAGACCTGCGTCTGTTCGTGGTGATGCTGGGTGGCCGCCATGCGCGTGCCAATACCGAGGTGCATGACGTGGTGTTTGCCGTTGGCGCGGACATCAAGCAGACCTACCCGCAGCTGCGCCAGCAATGGTTTGGCGAAGCGGCCGGCCTGCACCTGGATTCGTGGATGACGGTGGACGGTGTCGAGGACTGGCAGGTGCGCCTGTCGGCGGAGGCACCCGCCGCCGATGCGCCGACGCTGTTCTTCGTCAACCTCGGCGGTTACGTCGATGGCCAGTTCGGCGAAGACCACCGTTACCTGCTGGTGGTTGCCGCCGATGCGGTCGAGGCCAAGCACAAGGCGCTGGCACAGGCCGCCGCGCAGTGGATCAAGCCGCACCGCGATGCCTTGCTGGAAGTGGACAGCTGTCTGCCGGTAGGCCCGATAGGTGGCCTGCACGTACAGCTGCGCCACGGCGCGCATGCCGGCATCCACAGCCAAAGCGACTACATCGTTATTTCCTGACTCTGGAGTTGTCATGACCATCACCGCGCAGGAAGCCCTGCAACGCACCATCGAGCACCGCGAGATCTTCTTCGACGAGATGGTCGACCTGATGCGGCAGATCATGCGTGGCGAAGTGTCCCCGACCATGACCGCCGCCATCCTCACCGGCCTGCGGGTGAAGAAGGAGACCGTCGGCGAGATCGCGGGCGCGGCCACGGTGATGCGCGAGTTCGCGCTGCCGGTGGCGGTGGCCGACAAATCGCACCTGGTCGACATTGTCGGCACCGGCGGCGATGGCTCGCATACCTTCAACATCTCCACCTGCTCGATGTTCGTGGTGGCCGCGGCTGGCGGCAAGGTGGCCAAGCACGGCAACCGCAGCGTCTCCTCCAAGTCCGGCAGCGCCGACGCGGTGGAAGCGTTGGGTGCGGTGATCGAACTGCAGCCCGAGCAGGTGGCGCAAGCCATCGAGCAGACCGGCATCGGCTTCATGTTCGCGCCCATGCACCACCCGGCAATGAAGGTGGTGGCACCGGTGCGCCGCGAGATGGGTGTGCGCACCATCTTCAACATCCTCGGCCCGCTGACCAATCCGGTCGGCGCCACCAATATCCTGATGGGCGTGTTCCACCCCGACCTGGTCGGCATCCAGGCGCGCGTGCTGCGCGAGCTGGGCGCCGAGCGGGCACTGGTGGTGTGGGGCCGCGACAACATGGACGAGATCTCGCTCGGCGCCGGCACCCTGGTCGGTGAGCTGCGCGACGGCAAGGTGCGCGAGTATGAAATCCATCCGGAGGATTTCGGCATCGCCATGTCGGCCAGCCGCAACCTCAAGGTCGAAAACCCCGAGCAATCCATCGCCATGCTGCGCGCCGTGCTGGACAACCAGCCGGGCCCGGCCAACGATATCGTCGCGCTCAATGCCGGCGCCGCCCTGTATGTGGCCGGCGTGGCCGACAGCATCGCCGACGGCCTGGCCCGCGCCCGCGCGGTCATCGCCGATGGCAGTGCGCGGGCGCGCCTGCAGCAGTATGTCGATGCCAGCCGTGCGCTGGCCACCACGGCCTGAGTGCCCCTGCCTTACCGTTCCGTCCCGATCACCCGCGTCCGCAGCGCCCGTTACCAGGAAGCAGAACCATGAGCGACATCCTCAACACCATCCTTGCCCGCAAAGCGCAGGAGGTGGCCGAGCGCAGCGCCCGCGTGCCGCTGGCCGAGTTGCAGGCGCGGTTGGCCGATGCGCCGCCGGTGCGGGGCTTTGCCAATGCGCTGAACGCGGCCATCGCCAACGGCGACCCGGCGGTGATTGCCGAGGTCAAGAAGGCCAGCCCATCCAAGGGCGTGATCCGCCCGGACTTCCATCCGGCCGATATCGCGGTGAGCTATGAGTTCGGCGGCGCCAGCTGCCTGTCGGTGCTGACCGACGTGGATTTCTTCCAGGGTGCCGATCTCTACCTGCAGCAGGCCCGCGAAGCCTGCACGCTGCCGGTGCTGCGCAAGGACTTCGTCATCGATCCGTACCAGATCTACGAGGCGCGCGTGCTGGGTGCGGACTGCATCCTGCTGATCGTCTCGGCGCTGGACGACCAGCAGCTGGCCGATCTGTCCAACCTGGCCCTGCAGCTGGGCATGGACGTGCTGGTGGAGGTGCACGACATCGATGAGCTGGAGCGCGCCATCCAGGTACCGGTGCCGCTGATCGGCATCAACAACCGCAATCTGCGCACCTTCGAGGTGTCCCTGCAGAACACCTTGTCGCTGAAGGACGCGGTGCCGCGCGACCGCCTGCTGGTCACCGAAAGCGGCATCCTGGGCCCGGACGACGTCAAGACCATGCGCGATGCCGGGGTCAATGCCTTCCTGGTCGGCGAGGCCTTCATGCGCGTGGAAGAGCCGGGTGAGGGCCTGCGTCAGCTATTCTTCACGGCATGACCGATACCTACCCCGTACCCCGCGACGACGCCCAACTGGTCGTCTTCGACTTCGATCACACGCTCTACAACGGCGATTCCGGCAGCCACCTGTTTGCCTGGCTGATCAAGCGCAACCCGTTGCGGCTGCTGGCGGCCATCCTCGCCACGCCGCTGCTGGGGCCGTTGGTGGCGATGCTGCCGACGCGCCGGTTTGGCATTTCCGGCTATGTCTGGATTGCCACCTTCGGCCTGCACCAGGCGCGTGAGTTCAACAAGGTGATCGACCAGTACGTGCTCAAGCACGAGGACGACATCCGCCAGCGGCTGCTGCCGCACGCGCTGGCGGTGTTTGCCGACCACCGCCGCGCCGGTGACCGGGTGATCGTGGCTACCGGCGCGCCGCCGGAGCTGGCCCGCGCCATCCTGGCCTTTGTCGCCGAGCAGGGCGTGCCGGTGATCGGCAGCGAGGTTGGCCCGCGCCTGGGCGCGATGGGTGCCACCCGCCACTGCCACAACGAAGAGAAGATGCGCATGCTGCGCGAGCGCGGCTATGGCGACATCGCCATCGCCTATTCGGACAGCACCGCCGACCTGCCGTTGCTGAAGGCGGCCAAGGCGCCGGTAGTGGTGAACCCCAAGCATTCGCGGGTGGCGTACTTCGGCAAGGTATTGCCGGCCGGCACCCCGATCCTCAACTGGGGCTGCCCGGGTCGCGGCGGCGAGCCGCTGCCCAACTAATCCAAAGCGGAGCCAGCAACGATCCAACCGGAGCCGACATCCCTTCTCCCGTTTACGGGAGAAGGTGCCCGTAGAGCCTGCCCGCGCGAAGGGGGGGGCGGATGAGGGGGCTTTTGACGCACAGCAAGGCCTGCCGAAGCCGACATCCCTTCTCCCGTTTACGGGAGAAGGTGCCCGAAGGGCGGATGAGGGGAGCTTTTAAGGCTTTAAGGCAAAAGCTGCCCTCACCCCAACCCCTCTCCCGTGAACGGGAGAGGGGCTATTAAGAGCAAGGCCGCCTCAAGCGCCCCGCAGCTTCACCACCGCCATGCCGATCTGGAACAGGCTGATCGACAGCACCAGCACGCCAACGGCGATCAGCACCCAGCGCTCCTTGACCCGCTTCACCAGCAGCGCCGCTACCGGTGCAGCCATCATCCCGCCGACCAGCAGGCCGGCGACGATGGACAGGTGCTGCAAACCCATCGACAGCAGGAAGGTGGCCGAGATCGACAAGGTCACCACGAACTCGGCCGCGTTGACCGAGCCGATGGTGGTGCGCGCCTGGCCGCCCCGGGCCAGCAGGGTGGAGGTGGCCACCGGGCCCCAGCCGCCACCGCCGGTGGCGTCCAGCAGGCCGGCGAAGAAGCCCAGCACCGGCACCCGCTTCACTTCCTGCTTGGCCACGAAGCGGCCCGCCGCACGCGCCAGGATGAAGATCGCCAGCACCAGCAGGTAGAGATAGATGAAGGGGCGGACCACGTCGCCGGGTAACTGGGTCAGCACATAGGCGCCAATCGCTCCGCCAATCGCGCCGGGTATCGCCAGGCGGAAGAACAGGCGTTTATCCACATTGCCCGCAACCAGGTGCGAGACCCCGGACGCACCGGTGGTGAACACCTCGGCGGTGTGGATGCTGGCACTGACGGCCGCCGGCGGCAGGCCCATGCTGAGCAGCACCGAGGAGGAGATCAGTCCGAAGGCCATGCCCAGCGCGCCGTCCACTAACTGCGCGCCCAGGCCGATCAGGATGAACCAGTAAAATTCGCTGCCAAATTCCATGCCCGCAGCCTGCGGGCAGAGCCGGGGCAGGTCAAGGAAAGTGACGGTGGATACCAATGCGTCGCTTGTTGCAATGCGCCAACCTGAACGACGAAGGTCTCAAAAACGAGGATTGCTGGCGCGGAGTTGGGCGCGGGTAGCCACTGCGCGTCGCAAGGCCCGGTGCGCCTTGGCGGCGGACCTGGGGCCGCGGCGGTGCGGGGATTCCCAAGTGCTGGAAAGGCACCAGGGGCCAGCCCTGTGCTGTGGTTGCGTATCCGGTGAGCTGCTGCGGATACGCAACCAGTGCTTGCTGCGTCTACCGGTATCAACGCGTCCCGTAAAGAACGACGGTCTTGCCACGGGCGTGCAGCAGCCCATCGGCCTGCAGCTTCTTCAGCACGCGGCCGGCCATTTCCCGCGAACAGCCCACCAGGCGGGCGATTTCCTGCCGCGAGACGCGCAGCTGGGTGCCCTGCGGGTGGCTCATCGATTCCGGTTCCTTGGACAGGTCGTGCAGGGTCCGGACGATGCGGTCGGTCACATCCAGGAAGGCCAGGCGGCTGGCCTTGCGGCTGGTGTGCAGCAGGCGGCGGGAGATCTGCGAGCCGATGGCATACAGCAGCCTGGGGGCGTCGGTGGACAGCGGCCCCAGGAACAGCTGGTGCAGGCGCTCGTAGCTGATCTCGGCCAGCTCACAGGGGGTACGGGTGCGCAGGATGACTTCACGCTTTTCCGACTCGATGAACAGGCCCATCTCGCCGACGAACTCGCCCGCGCCGAAGTAGCCAAGGACCAGTTCGCGGTCGTCATCTTCCTCGGCAATGATGCTGACCGAGCCGCTGATCACGTAATACATGGTGCCGGCGGGGTCGCCCGGGCGGAACACGTCGGTCCGGGCGGGGTAGCGGCGGCGGTGGCTGTGGGCCAGAAAGCGGTCGATTGTTGCGATGTCCAGCGCCAGCGGGCTGGAGGCGAGACGCACGTTGGACACGGTGGTGGCGTTCCCTGGGCTCATGATGGCGTTCACAGTTTGGATGAACTTGCTTAATGGGCAAGCTTAACCACGCAGATCATAAGGGGCAAACCGGCATAACGGTGCACGTATCACAGGGGGGAACTTTGCCCCATAATTCCCCCTTTCCCACCATCTACAGGATCGACCGCCGTGGTCAAGCCGTTGCCTCGCCTGAGGTTGCAAGGATTCAACAACCTCACCAAGGCCTTGAGCTTCAACATCTACGACGTCTGTTATGCGCGTACCGAAGAGGAGCGCCAGCGTTACATCGAGTACATCGACGAGGAATACAACGCCGATCGACTCACGCAGATCCTCACCGATGTGGCTGAAATCATCGGTGCGAACATCCTGAACATCGCGCGTCAGGATTACGACCCGCAGGGTGCCTCGGTCACAATCCTCATTTCCGAGGAACCGGTGATCGACAAGAAGGCCGCCGGCAAGGAGCTGATCTCCGACGCCGTGGTCGCGCACATGGACAAGTCGCACATCACCGTGCATACCTACCCGGAGACCCATCCGCAGGAAGGTATCGCCACGTTCCGTGCCGACATCGATGTGGCCACCTGCGGCGTGATCTCGCCGTTGAAGGCGCTGAACTACCTGATCGAGAGTCTGGAATCGGACATCGTGATCATGGACTACCGCGTGCGCGGCTTTACCCGTGACGTGAAGGGCAAGAAGCACTTCATCGACCACAAGATCAACTCGATCCAGAACTTCCTGGCCAAGAACATCAAGTCGCGTTACGAGATGTTCGACGTCAACGTCTATCAGGAAAACATCTTCCACACCAAGATGCACCTGAAGGATTTCGACCTGGACCAGTACCTGTTCGAAGAGAAGGCCAAGAACCTGTCGTTCAAGGAACGCATGAAGATCGAAGCGCTGCTGCGCCGCGAGATCGAAGAGCTGTTCCACGGTCGCAACCTGGCCGAATAAGCACGACCTGCGCAGCGCCGGCGTGCCGGTTCTGCGCAACAACAGGCGGGACGGCCCGCCCTGCAGTGATGCAGACGTTTGTCGACGGCGGCTCGGTGCTCACGCACCGGGCCGTTGCCGTTTCATGTAAAGGAAGTTGGCGATGCCCTGGATCTACCTGCTGCTGGCGGGCCTGTTCGAGATCGGTTTTGCGCTGGGCCTGAAGTACAGCGAAGGTTTCACCCGGCTCTGGCCGAGTGCGTTCACCGTGGTGTTTGCCGGCATCAGCCTGTGGTTGCTGCCCCAGGCGTTGCGCACGATCCCGGTCGGCACCGGTTATGCGGTCTGGACCGGGATAGGCGCCGTTGGTGTGGCCATTGCCGGTCTGATCCTGTTTGGCGACAGCGCCAGCTGGCCACGGCTGCTGTGCATCGGCCTGATCGTGACCGGCGTGATCGGCCTGAAGCTGGTCAGCTGAGGCCAGGATTGAGGTAGTGCCGAGCCATGCTCGGCAGCGGCGTTTGGCAAAAAATCCACCCCATGTAGTGCCGAGCCATGCTCGGCAGAGGCGTTCCCGGTAAGGCCCCAGCCGAGCATGGCTCGGCTCTACAGGTGGTGCGTTACAGCCGGTAGGCCACGGCCTTCATCGCCTTGGAGGCCAAGGCCATCACCGACGGGATCGGGAACGGCAGCTTGCGCGCGCCGGCATGTTCGGCGTGCTCGGCGTGGCGCGCCTCGTCGAGCTTCATCACCTTGAGAATCTCGCGGCTGCGCTGGTCGGCCGCCGGCAGGGTCTGCAGGTGCTCGTCCAGGTGCGCTTCCACCTGGCGCTCGGTCTCCACCACGAAGCCCAGGTTCCAGCCGTCGCCGCGCAGGCCGGCGAGGGTGCCGATGGTGTAGCTGCCGGCATACCAGAGCGGGTTGAACAGGCTGGGGCGGCTGTCCAGTTCGCGCAGGCGGTCGGCGCACCAGCTCAGGTGGTCGGTCTCTTCCTGTGCGGCATCAAGCAGGTGCGCGCGGGTGGCCGGGTCACGGGCGACTGCCGCCTGGCCGAAATACAGGCCCTGGGCGCAGACTTCGCCCACATGGTTGATCCGCATCAGCCCCGCCGCATGGCGGACCTCGTCCGGCTCCAGCACCACCTCGGGGGTGTCGCCGGCCGGGTTGGGGCGGGCGGCCGGTGGGTTGCCGAAGACCGTATCCAGGGCGCGCTGGGCTTCGGTCAGCAGGTGGTCCAGGGGCGTCTGTACGCGGGTGGGGGTCATGGCGGGGCGTTGCAGTGGGGTAGGCTCGATTCTCGCCGCTGGCCTGCGGCCTGCCAAGGCCGGGGCAGGGTGCCGTTCAGGGGCTGAGTTGCGCCAGGCGCCTGCGGCCAGTACAATCCCGCCTCTTCTGTTTCACCTTCACAACGCGTGGCAAAGTTCCGGTGGTTCATCTCGCCGCAATCAGCCCGACCTACCTGAGTTCTTTATGAGCACTTTCACTGCAAAGAACGAGACCGTCCAGCGCGACTGGTACCTCGTTGACGCCGCCGGCAAGACGCTGGGCCGTCTGTCCACCGAGCTGGCTCGCCGCCTGCGTGGCAAGCACAAGCCGGTCTACACCCCGCATGTTGACACCGGTGATTATCTGGTCGTCATCAATGCCGACAAGATTGCCGTAACCGGCAAGAAGCTGAAGGACAAGAAGTACCATCGCTTCACCGGCTACATCGGTAACCTGAAGACCGAGTCCCTGGAGCAGGCGCTGGAGCGTCACCCGGAGCGCGTGATCGAGATCGCGGTCAAGGGCATGCTGCCGAAGGGCCCGCTGGGTCGTCAGATGTACCGCAAGCTCAAGGTCTACGCTGGCACTGAGCATCCGCACGCCGCACAGCAGCCGCAGGTTCTGGATATCTAATCATGGCTATCACTCAAAACTACGGCACTGGCCGCCGCAAGTCCTCCACCGCTCGCGTGTTCCTGCGCAAGGGCACCGGCAACATCACCGTCAATGGCCGTCCGCTGGACGAGTTCTTTGGCCGTGAGACTGCACGCATGATCGTGCGTCAGCCGCTGGAACTGACCCAGAACACCGAAAGCTTTGACATCCTGGTCACTGCTGCCGGCGGCGGCACCACCGGCCAGGCCGGTGCGATCCGTCTGGGCATCGCCCGTGCGCTGGTCGAGTACGACGAAACCCTGAAGTCCGAGCTGCGCAAGGCTGGCTTCATGACCCGTGACGCCCGTGAAGTCGAGCGTAAGAAGGTCGGCCTGCACAAGGCACGTCGCGCCACCCAGTTCTCCAAGCGTTAATCGCTTCGGGGTGGGGTTCTTCGGAATCCCACTGGGAAAGCAGAAGCCCGGCCTTGGTCGGGCTTTTGTCGTTTTGGGGGTTGCTGGGTGGGTTGGGTGAGAGGTTTGGGGTTTTAAAGCCAAAGCCAAAGCCAGAGCTAAAGCTAAAGCTAAAGCTAAAGCACCCCTCCCCAGCCCTCCCCTGCGCTGCGCGCAAGGGAGGGGGTAAGTACTGCGCTTTCCGCCGAATGCCCGCAGAGTCTGCCATCTACCCCCTCCCTTGCGCGCAGCGCAGGGGAGGGCTGGGGAGGGGTGCCTTGGCTTTTGATCTTTGCTTCGGCTTCGGCGAATCCCCAATCCCCAATCCCGAATTCAGCCCAAAAGAAAAGACCCGATCTTTCGATCGGGTCTTTGGTGTTTGGCAGCCCCGGAAGGATTCGAACCTCCGAATGTCTGAGTCAGAGTCAGATGCCTTACCGCTTGGCGACGGGGCTGTGGTTTTCAGGAGCCGGGCTCCTGCTCCCTTGGTGGCTATGGGTGGACTCGAACCACCGACCCCAGCATTATGAGTGCTGTGCTCTAACCGGCTGAGCTACATAGCCTTGGGAGCCGGTAATTCTGGTGGCGCCGCGCCATTCTGTCAATACTTTTTTTCCGAGCTTGTGGCCCAGCAGCGGCCATGGCAGAGTCCCCGACAGTAGAAATTTTAGGAGTCCGCATCGTGATCGATCCGGACGGCTACCGACCGAATGTCGGTATCGTGCTGATGCGCGAAGACGGTCAGGTGTTCTGGGCACGACGCGTGCGCCGGGATGGCTGGCAGTTTCCGCAAGGTGGCATGAATACCGACGAGACGCCGGTCGAGGCCATGTATCGCGAATTGCAGGAAGAAACCGGCCTGCTGCCTGAGCATGTTGAAGTCCTGGGGGCGACCCCCGGTTGGCTTCGCTATCGCTTGCCCTCCCGGGCCATCCGCCGCACTGAAAAGCAGGTCTGCATCGGCCAGAAGCAGGTCTGGTTCCTGTTGCGGCTGACCGGGGATGAGGCGCACGTGCGGCTGGATGAAACCGATACGCCGGAATTCGATCATTGGCGCTGGGTGGACTTCTGGTACCCGGTGGAACATGTGGTCATCTTCAAGCGTGGCGTCTATGCCCGCGCCCTGCGCCACCTGGCGCCGTTGGCACGTGGCATCGCCGGGCAGGGCGTGCAGGCCATGCCCGCGTCTGCATTGGAGGCCTGGCTGCCCGGCAATACCGCCGGCCATGACCGCCCGCGCAAGCGGCAGCGCCGGCAGGGGCCGTGGCGGAAGAAGATTAATAATGATTAACGCCAGAAATTGACAACCATTCGCATTTGCGATTGAATGCCATCCAGCCAATCAAGGCTGCTCGAAGGGCATCACCGTGTACGTCTGCATCTGCAATGGAGTCACTGATCACCAGATCCGCGAAGCCGCGATTGCCGGCTGTGACAGTGTGGCCGAGCTGACGATGCGTACCGGGTGCGGTTCCAATTGCGGCTCCTGCCTGGACATGGCCGCCGGCCTGCTGGAGCAGGCACGGGCCACGCGCGAGTTGCCCCTGCCGATGTTGCTGGCGGCCTGAGCCCGCCCGCCCGTGGCCGTGTTTGACGGCACGGGCTAATGATCACGATTCGCGTTCCTTCATGCCGCCGCAAAGGCGGTTAAAGTGCGTCCGTTCTCTCTAGGAGCCCGCGCAATGAAAGGCGACGCCAAGGTCATCGAATTCCTCAACAAGGTCCTCTACAACGAGCTGACCGCCATCAACCAGTACTTCCTGCACGCCAAGATGCTGAAGAACTGGGGCCTGAAGGAATTGGCCGAACATGAGTACAAGGAATCGATCGAGGAGATGAAGCATGCCGATGCGCTCTCCGACCGCATCCTGTTCCTCGAGGGGCTGCCCAACTTCCAGGCGCTGGGCAAGCTGCGCATCGGTGAAAACCCCACCGAGATCCTCAAGTGCGATCTGGCGCTGGAAAACGAAGCGGCACTGGTACTGCGTGATGCGGTGGCTTACGCCGAGTCGATCAGCGACTACGTCAGCCGCGCGCTGTTCGTGAAGATCCTCGACGCGGAAGAAGAGCACATCGACTGGCTGGAAACCCAGCTGGACCTGATCGAGCGCATTGGCGAGCCCAACTACCTGCTCACCAAGCTCGAGGACTGAGCCGCGCTGCGCATCAGCCCTGTGCGGTGCTGATGCCCAGGCTGGCCTGGTAGCCGGCCAGGGCGATGCGGGCGCGGGCGAACTCGGCCACGATCACCGCCGCGATCACCGTTGGCCGTTGCACGGTGCCCATGCGCGCATCGTGCTCCAGCCGGCGAGCGGCCTCGGACAGGGCCAATGCGCCGACGTTGGCGCTGGATGACTTCAGGCTGTGCGCCAGCTCGCCCAGGCGTTGGTTGTTGGCCGTGCTGGCCGCTTCCTGCAGCTGCTGCACCAGCGCCGGCGTCTCCTCCAGGAACATCGCGATGATGGCGTTGATCTCTTCACCGGCAATCTCGTAGAGCTCATCCAGCACGCTGCGCTCCAGCACCGGGGCGGTGATCGGCGGCAGTGCCGGTGCGGGGGCGGCGGGTGGTGCGGTATCAATGGACATATCGGGTGCCTTGGCAGCTGGCGTTGCGGGCATGTAAGCCTGCAGGCAGGTCTGCAACTGGTTGCGGGAAATGGGTTTGGAAAGATAGTCGTCCATGCCGGCGTCCAGGCAGCGCTGCCTGTCGCCGGCCATCGCGTTGGCGGTCATGGCGATGATGGGCAGGCGCGGCAGTCGGTTGTCCGCCTCATGCTGGCGCCAGCGCCGGGTGGCGGCATAGCCGTCCAGTACCGGCATCTGGCAGTCCATCAGCACCGCATCGTAGCCGCCGCGGCTTTGCAGCTTGTCCAGTGCGATGGCGCCATTTTCTGCGGCGTCGGCGCTGCAGCCGATGACCTTGAGCAGCTTCTGTGCCACCAGCAGGTTGACGGGGTTGTCTTCGACCAGCAATACACGCATGCCAGCCAGATGGGTGTCAGCACCGGCAGCCGCAGGCTTTGCGGCAGCCGGGATGGCGGCAATGCTCGCCACGGCAGTTGCGGCGTCGGTGGCCAATGCGGTCTCGACCGGGACCAGGACCACCGGTGCGATGGCTGTCGGTTCGGTGGGTGTGCTGGCTGCGGGAGCGCTGGTTGGGGCTGCCGCGTTGCGGCGGACATTGGCCGCGGCAATGTCGGCCAGCGCGTCACGCAGCTGTGCGTCGGGCAGTTGCCGCGGCAGTACCGTGGCAGCGTCCATCAGCTCCGGGGCTACCGGGGTATCGCCATACAGCCACAGCAGGCGCGGCGCGTCGTCCATCCGGTTGATCGCGCGTTGCAGGGCACCCGCGCTGTGTTGCAGCGGGTCCAGGTCGCCAATCACCGCATGCAGGGACGCGGCCGGGCTGCGCAGGATCTCCAGTGCTTCCTGCAGGTTGTTGGCGCGCCTGGGGTGGTAGCCCCAGGTTGTGAGCGCGCGTTCCAGGCGTTGCCGCAGGCGCGGCTCCGGGGCCAGCAGCAGCACGTTGCGGGCGTTGCGCAGGTGCTCGGGGCGCTGCAGGTCGCCGACGACCTTCAGCAGCGGTATCTCGAACCAGAAGGTCGAGCCGCGGCCCGGCGTCGACTCCACGCCGATGCTGCCGTGCATCAGGTCGATGATGCGCTTGCAGATTGCCAGCCCAAGGCCGGTGCCGCCATACAGTCGGGTGGTAGAGGCGTCGGCCTGGGTAAAGGCGTTGAACAGGCGCTGTTGTTGCGCGCTGTCCAGGCCGATGCCGGTGTCGCGTACCTCGAAGCGCAGCTGGTGCTGGGCCGGGGTTTCGCCCAGGCGGGTCACCTCGATGTGGATGCTGCCGCGCGCGGTGAACTTGATGGCGTTGACCAGCAGGTTGCCCAGTACCTGCCGCAGCCGCACCGGGTCGCCACGTACCGGCAGGCGTACCGCCGGGTCGATATGCAGGGACAGTTGCAGGCCCTTGTGCTCGCCAGCGCGCTGCATCAGCGCCAGCATGCCCTCCAGGGTTTCGCGCAGGTTGAAGGTGGTGACCTCCAGCTCCAGCCGGTTCGCTTCCAGCTTGGAGTAGTCCAGGATGTCGTCGACGATGCGGAACAGCTGGCGCGAGCTTTCGGTGGCGGTGGCCAGCATCCTGCGCTGCTCGCCATCCAGCGGCCCCTGCGCGATCAGCTCCAGCATCGGCAGGATGCCGTTGAGCGGTGTGCGGATCTCGTGGCTCATCGTGGCCAGGAACTCACCCTTGGCCAGGGTGGCAGCCTCGGCGGCTTTCTTGGCCTGCAGCAGCTCGGTCTGCAACTGGTCGTGCAACTGCCCGGCAAGGCGCAGCTGGCGCGCTTCCAGGGCGAGTTCCTCGCTGCGCAACTGCAGTGCATGTGCGTGGCGGGCCACGCGGTGTGCAGCCAGCAGCGCCAGCAATGCGGCCAGGGTGGCGGCACCGGCAAGCACCGGCGTGACCATGCCATGCAGCTGTGGCAGCCACGCGGTGGTTGCCGCTGCAGCGGCAAACACGGCTGCCAGTGCTGTGCAGACGCGGCTGGCACCGGCGCCGGCCACGCTCATAGCACGGCGTTCTGGAAGTCGAAGTTGAGCTCGCTGCCGGCGCGCTGCACCACGTTGCCCTGGATGAAGTCCACCCCGCCCATCCACATGGCGGCGGCGGCCTGCGGGTCCTCGATCTGCTGGCCGATGATCTGCACGTTGGCACGGTGCGCCAGGTCGATGGTGGTGCGTAGTTCGTCGCGCAGCTTCTGGCTGGTGTGGCTGCCGGCAAAGCGGCTGGACATGCGCGCATAGCTCAGCGGCAGCTGGGTCAGCAGGGCATGGGCTTCGGTGCTCGGCTCGAACTGGCTGAGGCAGAACTGCACCCCGGCCGGCATCAGCTGGGCGCAGAACTGCTGCAGGCTGACCGCATGCACCAGCGCATCGGACAGACGCACGTCGATGACCAGGCCATTGCCGGCTACCTGGCGCTCCTGCAGTGCCTTGAGCAGCCAGTCGCCATAGGCGCTGCGCGAGAGCGTGCGCAGCGACTGCGACACGAACAGGCGCATCGGCGGCTGCGCGAACTGGTACAGGTGCAGCAGCCCCAATGCGTGTTCCACCACCTGCTGGTCCAGGTCGGCAATGCGCCCGGCGGCTTCGGCGGCGGGGATCACCTGGCCGGCGGAAAGCAGGGTGCCATTGCCCTGGCGCAGCCGCAGCAGCACCTGGTACTGCGCGGTGTCGCCGCCGGCGACGGCGACGATCGGCTGATAGGCCAGTTCCAGCTGGCCCTCCAGCAGGGCCAGTTGTTCCTGGTTGCCAATGTTTTCCTCGGCGCGGTAGATCGCCACGCCATCGGTGTCCAGGCGCGCCTGCAGGGCGGTGCGCTCCACGGCTTCTAGGGCCGCGTCGGCATCGGCGAAGGCCTGCGGCAGGGCCGCAAGGCCCACCACGCAGCGCAGGAACACCGCCTCCTGCTCGCGGATGGCGAAGGTCTGTGCCGACAGGCCCATGCGGATGCGGCGGGCAAGTGCCGGCAGGGTGTCGGCGGCCGCATCACGGACCAGCAGCAGGAAGCTGTTGTCGTTCAGCCGTGCCAGCAGGTGCGGCTGCATCTGCTCGGCAATGCGCTGCCCGGCCTGCACCATCAGGCGCTCGAAGCTGGCATAGCCATAGCGCTCGCGCAGCCCCAAGGCGCTGGCGATCTCGATGAACATCACCCCGCCAGGCTGGGCACCGGCGATGCTGGCCTGCAGCTGTTGCATCACGTTGTGGCGCGTGGGCAGGCCGGTTTCCGGGTTGTGCAGTAGCGGGGTGTTGTCCGCACTGCCCGGCACCTGCATGCGGTTGCGGCGGATGCGGTTGGCTACCGCGGCAACCAGGTGACGTGGTCGGATGGGCTTGACCAGTACGTCGTCGGCGCCGCAATCGAGCACTTCGAACTGGCGGTCCGGGTCGGCCTCACCGGTGAGGAAGACGATCGGCAACAATTGTTGGTTCGGGTGCGAGCGGATCATCGCGGTGAGCCGCATGCCGTCCAGCCCGGGCATGTGCAGGTCCATCAGGATCAGGTCCGGGCGATGCTCGCTGATCGCCTGCTGCACGCCCTCCACTTCCATCTGCACGAAGGCCTGCATGCCGGCACCGTGCAGCACGCTCTGTGCGAACAGGGCCTGTGAGCGGTTGTCCTCTACGATCAGCACGCGGTAGGGCGTGTCTTCGCCGGCATTGATCCCGGCGGCAACCGGCGCGCTGGCCTGCTCGGGGCGGATCTGTGCCTGTACCACCTCGGCCGGCGCAGCGTTGGCCACGCTCCAGCGTTGCCAGTAATCGGCAGGCGGGGTTTCCGCATACAGCGGGCGGGCAACGGGGGAGGTTTCGGAACTGGCCATCGGCGGAATTATGCGTTCAAGGAGCGGGGGGCAGCGATTGTTCGCTGGGCGTGGGCGCGCGGTTGCTTGCCGCGGGTGCGTCGAACATGCGCTTGAGGCCGCGCCACAACATGCGCCAAACCAGCCACACGATCAATGCGCCGGCGATGCTGGCGCCCAGCACGAAGATCAATGCCAGCCAGGGATGCGCCAGCGCCAGGGCCAGGCCGCCGATCACCACGCTGTCCTCGGCCACCGAGGCGACCCAGTTGCTGGCGGGCTCGGGTGAGGTGTTGAGCAGGGCGCGGGTGCCGGCCTTCAGGCCGTGGCTGGCCAGCGCAACGCCGGCACCTGCTGCCAGCACCCCGGTGCTGAGGTCGCCATCGGACGACAATGTGGCGGCGGCCAGGAAGGCGCCGGCAGGCACACGAGCCAGTGTCTGCAGCAGATCCCAGATCGAATCCACGCCGGGGATCTTGTCGGCAAAGAACTCGGCCACGGCCAAGGCGCCGGAGGTGCCCAGCACCCACCAGGACTCGGTGGCCTGCAGCGCCGGGGGCAGGTCCACCCAGCCCATGACGCCGGCCAGGCCAACGCCGAACACGGTCAGGTAGACACGGATGCCGGCCAGCCAGGCCAGCAGGATACCGATGACGAATACGTGGGCTTCGGTCATGGGAGGGGTCCGACAGGGGAACTGTGAGCAGGATCGCAACTATCGAGCATGACTGCAGCGATTGCCAGACGTGGGCGCCGCCCCGCGCATGTGCCGGCGTCGTTTACACTGGCACGTCGTTTCAGACGGAGCACAGGCCCAGTCCCTTGCCGGGGCGGGCCGGAGCCTGCCATGACTCCCCGACCTTCACGTTTCCAGATCACCCCGCGGGGCACCGCCAGCGCGCGCCCGGGCTGGGTGCCCATTGCCATTGTCGCCGCCGCCTGGCTGCTGTCGCTGTTGCTGGTCGGCTGGCTGGCGGCGCGCTACGCCTCGCCGGACACCGGCGGGCTGCGCACCAAGCTGCGGCAGAGCGAACAGCAGCTGCAGCTGCAGCGCGGCCAGCTGGAAGAGCTGCGCCAACGCCAGGCCACGCTGGAGGCGTCGGACAAGATCAGCCGCGCCGCCAACACCGAGGTGCAGACCTCACTGGCCGAGCGTGATGAGGAAATTGCCGGGCTGCGCGCCGACGTGGCGTTCTATGAACGCCTGGTGGGCTCGACCAGCCAGCGCAAAGGATTGAATGCGCATTCGGTGGAGTTCAGCCCGGAGGCCGCTGGCACGTGGCACTACAGCGTGGTGCTGACTCAGAATCTCAACCGCGGGGCAATCAGCCAGGGCCAGATGCGGTTCTCTGTGGAGGGGGTGAAGGACGGAAAGCTGACAACCGTCAGCTGGGACGACCTACACCAGCGCAAAAACGTGCCAGGCCAGGATTATTCGTTCCGCTATTTCCAGCAGCTGGACGGTAGCGTGATGCTGCCCCGGGATTTCACACCGCAACGTGTGCGAGTCTCCCTGTCCGGGCCTGGGGGAGGCGCGACGCAGACTTTTGATTGGAAACTCGCCGGTAGCGGCAGAGGGGAATGAACATGTTCGGTAACAAGTCCAACCGCGACAGCCATCTGGTCGTGGACGCCCTGATCGGGCCGCAGGTGGTGATCCGTGGCGACGTGGTGTTCAGCGGCGGCCTGTACGTGGAAGGCCGCATCCTGGGCAAGGTGGTTGCCGAGGAGGGCGCCAACGCGGTGCTGACACTTGCCGAGCAGGGCCATGTCGAAGGCGAGGTGCGCGCCTCGGTGGTGGTGCTCAGCGGCCGCATGGACGGCGATGTGCACGCCAGTGAACGCGTCGAACTGACCCCGACTGCGCGCGTGACCGGCAACGTTCATTATTCGGTGGTGGAGATGAACGCCGGTGCCCAGCTCAATGGCCGCCTGGTCCACTCGGCCGCGGTCGCCGCGTTGCCGGCCCCGGAGGAAAAGAGCGGCGGCAAGTCGCGCAAGGCTGAAGCCGCCGAGGCTTGAAAGCGCCTGCATGCGCCCCCATGCTGGGCGCATGAGTACGCTGATTTCCCTGCCCGGCGCCCAGCCGGCGCCTGATTACCAGTCCCTGGACCGCCCGCTGAACTTCACCCCGGCGGCGGCGGCCAAGGTGCGTGAGCTGATCCAGGACGAGGGCAATGATGCGCTCGCCCTGCGGGTCTACATCCAGGGCGGTGGCTGTTCCGGTTTCCAGTACGGTTTTGAATTCGACGAGAACCGTGCCGAGGACGATCTGGCGGTGGTGACCGAGGGCGTGACCCTGCTGGTGGATCCGCTGAGCCTGCAATACCTGATGGGGGCCGAGGTCGATTACAGCGAAAGCCTGACCGGCGCCCAGTTCGTCATCCGCAATCCCAACGCCCGCACCACCTGCGGCTGCGGTAGCAGCTTCTCGGTCTGAGTCGCGTGGAGGCGGGCATTGCCCGCAGGCGGTGGCTTGCGAAGGCCGCGCTTTGGCGGCAGGCTCTTGCCGATGGCAAACGCTGAATACAAGTTTTCCGGGTACGCCTTCGCCGCGACCGCACTGGATCGGGGTGACACGCTGCGTGCCGACGCCGATGCGCTGGCGGCCCTGTGGCCACAGGCGCGGGTACTGGTGCTGGACACCGATGGCCGCGCATTGGCCAATGCCGACGAGCAGCCCTTCCTGCCCCTGGGCAGCGACCTGGGCGGCGGCCCCGGCACGGCGATCTATCTGGGCAAGGGCGCGGACACGGCCTGGTTCGTGGTCGAGGCCGGCAATGTCACCGTGCAGGCCCCCGGCCGCGTGGATCTGCGCCAGGCGGCCACGATCTGGCCGGCCGAGGTGGTCAATATCTTCTCCTATGCGCGCGGCATGTCGTACTGGCATTCGCGCAACCGTTATTGCGGTGTCTGTGGCGCGGCGATCCAGTTTGGGCGCGCCGGCTTCATTGGCCATTGCCGGCAATGTGGCACCGAGCACTACCCGCGGGTGGACCCGGCCATCATCGTGGCCGTGGAAAACAACGGCCGCCTGCTGCTGGGCCGGCAAGCCAACTGGGCGCCGCGACGCTATTCGGTATTGGCCGGCTTTGTCGAACCCGGCGAGACCTTCGAGCAGACCGTGGCGCGTGAGGTCTATGAGGAAACCCGGGTGCGGGTGATCGCGTCCCGCTACCTGGGCAGCCAGCCCTGGCCCTTCCCGGGGGCCCTGATGGTCGGCTTTGCCGCCACCGCGCATGACGATGTACCGACCGTCGATGGGGAGCTGGAGGACGCGCGCTGGTGCAGCCGTGAAGAAGTGGCCGCGGCCCTGCAGCGTGAGCTGGCCGATGACGGGCTGGGCCTGCTGTTGCCGGCGAAGATATCGATCGCGCGCAGCCTGGTGGAGCATTGGTACCACCAGCAGCCCGGTAACTCCCCGGATCATGGGTAAGCAGCGGCGCCAGCGCCTACAATCGCAGGCCGGAGGAAGCGCATGTTCACGACCCTGGTAGCTGTCATCGCCGCACTCGTGCTGGGCCATCTGGCCCCGGCGCTGCTGTCCGTCGTGCGTGATTGGCGCTGGTTTGGCCGGTGGCTGGGCTGGTTGCAGGGCCAGGGCGATGCCGAACAGGGCAACCGCTACCTGCTGGTGCTGGCCATTGCCCCGCTGGTGTTGCTGGCAGCGCTGCTGCAGTGGGGCCTGGATGGGCGCCTGTATGGCCTGCCAGCGCTGTTGTTCGGGGTGTTGATGCTGGCGCTGTGCTGGGGCCCGCGCGATCTGGACCGGGATGTGGAAGCAGTGATCGATGCAGATGACGGCAGTCGCCGCGAGGCTGCCTTGTCACACCTGCAATCGGCCGGTGGCAGCGTGCGTGAGGACATGCCCAGCCTGGTCGAGGCCACCGTGGTCAATGCCTTGCGCCGCTGGTTCGCGCCGCTGTTCTGGTTCCTGCTGCTGGGCCCGGCCGGTGTGCTGCTGTACCGCCTGTTGGCGCAGGCCACGCAAGGCGCGCAATCAAGCCAGCTGGTCCTGGCTGCACGCAATGCCGGCGACTGGGCTTTGGCGGTGCTGGAATGGCCAGTGGCGCAGTTGATGACGTTGTCGATGGCGCTGGTCGGCAATTTCGACACGGTGTTTTCAGCATGGCGGCGCGCGGGCGGCAACCGTTGGACACTGCACAACGGCTTCCTGGCCGAGGCGGCGCGCGCCAGCGTTGGCGCGGAACTGGTGGAAGAAGCTGAGGCTGCAGAGCTGGCTGGTCACCTGCCGGCTGATGAGCGCTACCCCGAGTTGCGCGATGCGATGAGCGTGGTCTGGCGCATGCTGTTGCTGTGGATGGCGCTGGTGGCAATGCTGGTGATTGCCGGCTGGGTCGGCTGAGCCTGGAGGCGGCGTAGCCCGGGTAAGCGCAGCGCAGCCGGGGATCGGGGTTTCTGCGGTGTATCGAGCTGTCCGCCACGTGCCTGGGTGCACTGCGCTTACCTGGGCTACGGGGCTGGACATCCCATCGGTCGTGGCTGGCCATGCGTCACCATGCAGGCGCGCAGGCCGACAGGTGCCGCCAAGTGCTGCCGCGGTGAAATGCTGTCAGGTTGGCGCGAGCAGGGTAAAGGGGAACCAGGGAAGGTTGCGTGCTATCCAATAGGTCGGCAACAACACCAACCACAGACGCGGCTCCATTGCCACGCGCATGAAAGGCTGCAGCCAGCGCGGTTGCCAGCCGGCCGACCACAGCATCATCAGCGGCACCACCGCCAGCGTGATGAGGCCGAGAGGGTTCAAGGAAAACGCGCGTACCACATCTCCGTGGACGAGTGCATGCAATGCCCGGGTCAAGCCGCAGCCAATGCAATAGTGCCCGGTGAATGCGTAGAACATGCAGGGGGGGAACGGATTGCCTGCAGCATTGGGGTCGAACTTCCACAGCAGCCAGACGCCGGCCGGGATGGCAACCGCCATCCCGGCCAACAGGACTTTCTGGGTAGGTGAGAACGTCAGTGCCAAGGTCTTACTGGTACTGCTGCAGCATTTCCATGTAACCGGCGCTGCCCACGGTGGCGAAATAGATGATGTTGACCACCAGGCCGAGGATGGCCAGGCCGGTGGTGACCCAGCACCAGGTTTTGGCAGTGTTGGACGCACGGCGCGCACCGTCGATGTCACCCTGCGCCAGCAGCGAATTCACCTTGGTGGAAAACACGATACCGACAATGCCCAGCAGGCCCAGCGGGCAACACAGGCAGGTAGCCAGGACCGTGGAGATGATCGACCACGCGAGGTAGTTGGGAATGCTGTTGCTGGTGTTGACGGTGTTCATCCATATCTCCGATTTGGGCAGCAGGGGGTTAACGTGATTTGCAGGTATTGGCCGCTATCAACGGCGAAATGATCATGGTTGCGACCCAGCATAGCGGCCAGGTGATGAAGCCGATGAAGACAAAGCACAGCAGGAAGTTGACGAAAGCCAGCGCCCAGTAGCCGAACATGAAGAGCAGGCCGGTCACCACATTGCCGGCATACATGTGGCCGATGCCAAAGACCTGGAACAGGCCCGGTATCACTTCCAGCAATGCGGCGACGCCGCCCGACTTGTGCGGGTGGTAGTAGTGGTGCACCTGCTGCACGTTGCCCGTGGGCCCGGTTACAACAGGGGGTGTGTTGTTATGCGTGGTCTGGTCCATGACTCCCCTTGGCGCTGCACCGCATGGTGTACCCATACGAGTGTGCCTTGCGGCGTAGGGTAGCCAGAACGAAGACGTCTGGAAAGCAACTATTCCTATGCTTGATCACCACGAAGCCTGAGCACTGCCGCTTCCAGGGCCGCGGCGCTGGTGTTTTCCCCATTCACCGGCGGCCCGGCCACCACCTCGATGTGGGCGCGGAAGCGGCGCGGTACCCGCATCCGGCTCAGGCGGGTATCGCGGCGGCTCCACATGCTGGCCCACATGCCTTTGAGCGCCATCGGCACCACCGGCACCGGGCGCCGTGCCAGGATCTTCTCCACCCCGGACTTGAAGGCGGCAATCTCGCCGTCCTTGGTCAGCGCGCCTTCGGGGAAGATGCACACCAGTTCGCCTGCGGCCAGGGCTGCGTCGACCTCGTCGAAGGCGCGCTGCATCAGCGCGGCATCTTCCTTGGGGCTGGCGATGGGGATGGCCTTGGCGGTCTTGAAGATCCAGCGCATCACCGGGATGTTGAAGATGCGGTAATACATGACGAAGCGGGCCGGGCGCGGGATCACCGCCGACAGGATCAGCGCGTCCATGTAGCTGACATGGTTGCAGACGATCAGCGCAGCACCCTCGTCCGGCACATTGGCTTCCACGCCCTTGACCCGCAGCCGGTACAGCGAGCGCACCATCACCCAGCTGAGGAAGCGCATCAGGAACTCGGGCACGATGCTGAAGATGTAGATCGCCACCAGCACGTTGGCGACGGCCAGCGCCAGGAACACCTGCGGGATGGTCCAACCCAGCAGGCGCTGGCTGAGCAGGCCCAGTACCGCGGCCAGCACGATGAAGCCGGAGTTCTGGATGTTGAGCGCGGCGAACACCCGCGACATTTCCGATTTCGGCGTGCGGCTCTGGATCAGCGCGAACAGCGGCACCACGAAGAAACCGGTGAACAGGCCGACGCCGAGCAGGTCGATGATGATGCGCCAGCTGCCCGGCTGCTGGACGAAGCCGGCCACGTCCAGGCCGGCCACGGTGGCCACGCCGGTGCGGGCGAAATACAGGTCCAGCAGGAAGGCGCTCATGCCGAACGCGCCCAGCGGCACCAGGCCGATCTCGACAATGCGCCCGGACAGCTTTTCGCACAGCAGCGAGCCGGTGCCGGTGCCCAGCGAGAACAGCGCCAGGGCGAAGATGTACAGCACCTCATTGCCGCCCAGGTTCACCACCGCATAGGTGGGTAGCTGCGAGGTGAGCACGGTGCCGAAGAACCAGAACCAGGACACGCCCAGGATCGAATTGCGCACCGCCTTCTGCTTCTTGGCCAGGCGCAGCACCGCCAGCGATTCGCTGATCGGGTTCCAGTTGATCTTCAGGTCCGGCGCGCCGGCATCCACGCGCGGGATCATGCGGGCGGTGAAGTTGCCGATCAGGGCCAGCGCGATGATGGCAACCGCAGCGACGACCGGCCCATAGCTGCCCGCCAGCGCAAAGATCATGCCGCCGGCAATCATGCCGGTGAGGATGGAGATGGAGGTGCCCATCTCCACCAGGCCGTTGCCGCCGGTCAGTTCTTCGGGCTTGAGGATGGATGGCAGCACCGAGTATTTGACCGGGCCGAACAGGGTGGACTGCAGGCCGGTGCAGAACAGCGCCACCAGCAGCACCGGCATGTTCTGGGTGAGGAAGCCCACCGCGGCCAGGGACATCACCACGATCTCCATGGTGGTGGTGATGACGATCAGCTTCTGCTTCTCGAGCTTCTCGGCGATCTGCCCGGCAAGTGCCGAAAACAGGAAGTAGGGCAGGATGAACAGCGCCGGCGCCAGGTTGGTGTACAGCGTGCGTTCCTCGCTGCTGACGCCCAGGTAGAACAGCAGGCCGATGATCGCCTGACGGTAGATGTTGTCGTTGAACGCGCCCAGCGCCTGGACGATGAAGAACGGGAGGAAGCGGCGCTGTGTGAGCAGGGCGAACTGGTTGTGGCCGGACATCGTGTCTCCTCGGTGCTGCGCGGCACATTAGCAGAACCGCATGTGGCGATTGATCAAGCCGCGCGCGTATTGCCGGTGCCTCTCAGGCCGGCCCTGCAGGCAGCAGGTCCAGCAGGGCGCGCGCGGCCGGGGTGGGGTCGGCACGCCATACCGCGCAGGTGCGGAAGCGGAAGGCCTCGCGCAATGGCCGCACCACCGTGCGTGGCATGCGCGTGGCCATGCTGTCCGGCACCACCGCCACCGCCAGCCCGGCCGCGACCAGTTGCTGCTGCAGCTCGCTGTGGGTCACCTCATACTGCAGCTGCGCCTGGATGCCGCGCTCGCGCAGTGCATCGTCGAGCATGCGACGGACGCCGGCACCGGGGACCAGCGCGGCCAGGGGCAGGCCCTGCAAGGCCTGCAAGGGCACGCTGGCGGTGGCTGCCAGTGCATGCCCGGGCGGCATCACCAGCGACAGCCCTTCCTCATGCAGCAAGCGATGTTGGGGTGGCAGGCTGACCTGGGGGCCGACGCCGACCAGGGCCAGGTCCAGCCGGCCCAGTTCCAGTTCGGCCAGCAGGGCGTCGCTCATACCGGCCTTCAGGTGTACTTCCACGGCAGGGTGGGCATTGCGGAAGGCGGCCAGCAGGGCCGGCACGTCGACCACGTTGAGCGAGGTGATCTGGCCGATGTTGATGCGCCCACGCACGGTGCCCAGGGCGAGCGCCATTTCTTCCTGCAGGCGCGCGGCGGCCTGCAGGGTGAGCCGTGCATGCTGCAGGAACACCTCGCCCGCAGCGGTAGGCCGCACATGGCGCGCGCCACGCTCGAACAGGCGGGTGCCCAGTGCCTCCTCCAGCCGCGCGATCTGGTGGCTCAAGGCCGACTGCACGGTGTGGCAGCGGCTGGCGGCGGCGGTGAAGCCGCCTTCCTCGGCAACCGCAACGACGAACTCAAGCTGGCGCAGGGTGAACATGCCATCACTGAAACAGATGGGTTGGATGAAAACAATACATTTGTGTCATCGCGCGGGGCCGCGCAGACTGGCCCCCGCCTCCCCACGGGTTTCCCCATGAACGCTGCCGCCGCCTCCCTCCATCGCCCGCTGAGCCAGGCCCAGGTCCTGCTGCTGGCCGCCGCCACCGGCTTGATCGTGGCCGGCAACTATTACGCGCAGCCGCTGCTGCAGCTGGTGGCCGAGGCCTTCGCCATCGACCCCGGGCAGGCCGGTTGGGTGGTGACGGTGGCGCAGCTGGCGTATGCCGCCGGCCTGTTGCTGATCGTGCCGCTGGGCGACCGGCTGGAACGCCGGCGGCTGATTGTTGGCCTGTTCGTGCTGGCGGCGGTGGGCCTGGCCATCAGTGCCAGCGCGACCCATTTCGCCCAGCTATTGGCCGGCACCGCGCTGGCCGGGCTGAGTGCGGTGGCGGCGCAGGTGATTGTTGCCCATGCCGCCGGGCTGGCCACGCCGGAACACCGCGGGCGGGTGGTGGGCACCATCATGGCCGGCTTGCTGCTGGGCATCCTGCTGGCGCGCACCGCCTCGGGCCTGCTGGCCGGGTTGGGTTCCTGGCACACCATCTACTGGGTGGCCTGCGCGGCCTTGCTGCTACTGGCGGTGGTGCTGGCACGGGTGCTGCCGGCCCACGAGCCCAGCGCCAGCCTGTCCTATCCGCGCCTGCTCGGCTCGGTGCTGGCGCTGCTGCGCGATGAACCGCTGCTGCGCCAGCGTTCCTTGCTGGGCGCGCTGTTGTTCGCCGGCTTCAGCGTGTTCTGGACGCCGCTGGCCTTCCTGCTGTCCGGCCCGGCCTATCACTACTCCATTGCCAGCATCGGCCTGTTTGGCTTGATCGGCGCGGCCGGTGCGCTGGCCGCGAGCAGTGCCGGCAAGTTGACCGACCGCGGCCATGGCCGTGCAGTTGCGCTTGGTGGCCTGTTGATGATGCTGCTGTCGTGGCTGCTGCTGGCGTTCGCACCGGTGTCGTTGAGCGCCTTGATTGCGGGTGTGCTGTTGCTGGATATCGCCGTGCAGGCGGTGCACATCAACAACCAGAGCGTGATCTACCAGTTGGATGAAGGTGCGCGCAGCCGCATCACCTCGGCCTATATGACCTGTTACTTCATTGGCGGTGCCAGCGGTTCGGTGCTGAGCACGATGGCCTGGACGCATTACGGCTGGAGCGGCGTCTGCGTCCTGGGCGGCCTGTTCGCGGTGATCGGGCTGCTGGTGTACTTCATGCCGGTGCGTCGTGCTGCCGCAGGAGCGGCGTGAGCCGCGAAGCCGGTGATGGCTCCGCTTGTGGGTTGCGCACGATTTGAGCGGCAAGAGGAGCATTCCTGGAGGTAGAGCCCAAAGCAGAATCAACGGCACCCCTCCCCAACCCTCCCCTGCGCTGTGCGCAAGGGAGGGGGCAAAAAACCAACGCCAGCTACGTCGGCAACATCGCCTCATCCGCCGCAGCCCTCAGCTTCGGCAGCAAACGCAGCATCAAGGCCAGCTGGGTACGTACTAGTCGCGACTTGTCATCGATCTCTTCCGGCATCTGTTCCAGCGCATCCGCCAGCGCGATCTCATCCTCCTGCGGCTGCGCCGGGGCGCGCTTGCCCAGGGCCTGGGCCAAGGCCGCCAGGGACTGCTGCAACTGCTGGTGGCCACTGGCGATCAATGCATCCGCATTGACCGCCTCGGCCTGCGCGCGGTGTGCGCCCAGCGCCGACAGATAGCCCAGCAAGGTGTTGGACAGGGCGAGGAAGCGGAAGCCCGCATCCAGATTGCCGCGTGCATAACCGGGTTCACGCAGCATGTTCGACAAGGCCACCGACAAGGCGACGTCGGCGTTGTGCATGTCGCGACGGGCGATGCGGTAGGGCAGGTCGTCACGCATGCCGCTGCGGTACTGGCCCAGCACTTCATCCAGATAGGCGGTGCTGGTGGCAACCACCTGCGCCATCACCTTGTGCAGGCGCCGGCCTTCCCAATCGGGCAGGATCAGCAGCGAGGCGATGGCGGCGATCACGCAACCAATCAAGGTGTCGAGGAAACGCGGCCAGATCAGCACGAAACCGTTGCCGATCAGGTTGAAGCAGAGCAGCGCCATCACCGTGATCGCGGCGGTGGCCAGCAGGTAGCGGTCGGTGCGGGTGATGAAGAACAGCAGTGCCGCCGCCAGGGCCAACAGCAGCTGCAGGCCGGTGCCGGGGAACAGCTGCATCAGCGCCCAGGTCACGCCCAGGCCGAGCAGGGTGCCGGCGATACGCTGCACCAGCCGCAGGCGGGTGGCGCCAAAGTTGGGCCGGCAGACGAAGACGATGGTCAGCAGGATCCAGTAACCGTTCTCCGGGTGCACCAGCTTCAGCAGGGCATAGCCGGCAATCAGTGCCAGGCCGATGCGCACGCCGTGGCGGAACAGCAGCGAGCCGGGCGTCAGGGCCTGGCGCAGACGGGTGCCCATTTCGCGCAGGGTGTGCGGCGAGGAATCGCGCAGGCGGGTGTCGATGCCTTCCAGCGGGGTATCCGCCAGTGCGGCCTCGGACAACTGCCGCTCGATGCTGCTCAGGTTGGCGGCGAGCAGCTGCAGTGAGCCCAGCAGGCGTGTCCACTGCGGATTGCGCTGCTCGCGCAGGTACTGCAACGAGGACTGCAGGTCCTGGCCGGCAACGCGGGTCTGCTCGCCGTAGTCGAAGGGTTGGCGCAGGCGGATGGCCTGGCCCAGCGTCTGGCAGGCCTTGCCCTGCAGCGACAGCAGGCGCCGGCAGCGGTACAGCACGTCACTGTGGAAGAAAGCCTCGGCCAGCGCTTCGTAGGGGTAGTGCGAGGAGCTGGCGCGCTCGTGGAAATCCTGCGCCATGTAGTACAGGCGGAAGTACAGGCCGGACTGCACGCCGGGCCGGCCGGAACGGCCGAAGCGGCTGAGGATGGCGGTCTTGGCGATGTTCAGCGCCTGCACCACGCGCACGTTCTGTTCGGCCAGCGCCAGCCGGCGTGCTTCCAGGTTGCCCTGCCTTACCGGTTCGAACAGATCGGCCTTGAGCTGCAGGTAATGGCCCAACTCGAAGAACAGCCGCGCCAGCCGTTCGCGTACCGGGCGGTTGGCGAACATCGCCGTCCACAGGATCGACAGCAGGCCGTACCAGGCGGCGCCGACCAGCAGCGGGATCACTTCGCGCAGCGCCTGTTGCTGGCTGGCGTTGTGGTGCTGGTCCATCGCGATCATCGCGTAGATCGCCAGGGTCACCGTGGCCTGGCCGATGGAGGCATAGCGTTCGCCCAGCGCACCGAGCAGGGTCAGGCCGAAGGCGGCCAGAGCCAGGGTGGCGATGAAGGGCAGCGGATAGGGGAACAGCAGGATGACCGCCGCCGCGGCGGCGGCAAAGCACAGCAGCGACAGCAGTACCGATTTGCTGCGGCCCCACCAGTTGTCATCGGTCTCGGCGATGGCGCTGGCGATGATGCCCAGGAACAGGCCGGGGATGGCTTCGATATGGCCGTCATACCAGCCATAGGCGATGGCGGCGGTGAGGGCGATGAACACGCGTAGCCCATAGCTGGCTTTTTCGTGGGCCCAGAGTTGGCCGAGGTGACGGTCGAGGCGGTGCATGCCGGAAGCGGGGACTCGCGGGATCATCGGGGGTCCAGCTTGCGGTGCCGTGGCGAAGCAGGCAAGCGCGAACCGTCTGCAAGTGTGCGGGGCTCAGCCTGCGGTATTGGCCGCGCGCATGAAATCTAGGAACACGCGCAGCTTGGGCGCCAGTTGTTCGCGCGATGGGTAATAGAGATGGAAGCCAGGATAGGGCGGTTGCCAGTCATCGAGCAGTCCATGCACGCGACCCGCGTCGATGTCGGCGCGGGCAATGGCTTCGAATATCTGCAGCAGGCCAAGCCCGTCGCGCGCTGCCTGTAAGGCCAGCGTGCTGTCGTTGAGCAGCAGAGGCCCGCTGACATCGAGGGTGAAGTCGCGGTGATCACGGCTGAACTCCCAAGGCATCACCCGGCCATTGCTGTTGCGGTGACGGATGCAGGCATGGCCGATCAGTTCTTCCGGTGTTTGCGGTGTGCCATGCCGCTGCAGATACGCCGGCGCGGCGACCACCGTCCAGCGCATGGGTGGCCCCAACGGCACCGCGATCATGCCATCGGCCAGCGCCTCGCCCAGGCGGATGCCTGCATCGAAGCCCTCGCCGACCACATCAATCAGCGCCGCCTGCATCGACAGCTCCACTTCCACCTGCGGGTAGGCGGCGTGGAAGGCGGGCAGGTGCGGCAGCAGCAGGTACTCGATGGCGAAGCGCGGCGCGGTGATGCGCAACTGCCCCGTCGCCACGTCGCGGTTGGCTTCCACCGCGTGCAGGGCTTCGCCGATGCGCGCCAGTGCCGGCGCGGTTTCCTGCAGCAGGCGCTGGCCGGCCTCGGTCAGGCCGACCCGGCGCGTGGTCCGCTGCAGCAGGCGGGTGCCAAGGCGGCGCTCCAGGCTGCGGATGGTCTGTGACAGCGCCGAGGGCGACACCGCCAGTTCGATGGCGGCGTGGCGGAAGCTGGCGTGCCGGGCCACGCAGGCAAAGGCCGCCAGCGCGGGCAGCAGGGAGGGCTCTACTGTGAAGTCAGGCTTCATGGTCAATGCGGAGTATCCATCTTTATCCACATAGTGGCGAGCGCCTACAGTGGCTCCCGTCTTTAGCGAGCAGGAGTTGCCGATGAAAACCCGAGTGCTTGGCCGCAATGGCCCGGTTGTTTCCGCGTTGGGCCTGGGCTGCATGGGCATGAGCGCGTTCTATGGTGGCCGCGGCGATGATGCGGCCTCGATTGCGGTGATCCACCGCGCGCTGGAGCGTGGCGTGACGCTGTTGGATACCGCCGACATGTATGGCCCCCATACCAACGAGGTGCTGGTGGGCAAGGCGATTGCCGATCGCCGTGCGCAGGTGTTCCTGGCCACCAAGTTCGGCGTGCGGCTGGACGCCAACGACCCGCAGGCGCGTGGTGTGGATGGCCGTCCGGAATATGTGCAGGCCGCCTGCGAGGCCAGCCTGCAGCGGCTGGGAGTGGATCACATCGACCTGTATTACCAGCACCGCGTTGATCCGCAGGTGCCGATCGAGGACACGGTGGGGGCGATGGCGCGGCTGGTCGAGCAGGGCAAGGTGCGTTACCTGGGCCTGTCCGAGGCCGCGCCGGAATCCATCCGCCGCGCGCATGCGGTGCATCCGATCACTGCGCTGCAGACCGAGTACTCGCTGTGGTCGCGCGAGCCGGAGCAGAACGATGTGCTGGCCAGGGTGCGTGAGCTGGGGATTGGCTTTGTGCCGTATTCGCCGCTGGGGCGCGGTTTCCTGACCGGTGCGATCCGCAGCCCGGCCGACTTCGAGGACGGCGATTACCGCCGCAACTCGCCGCGTTTCCAGGGCGAGAACTTCGATAGGAATCTGGCTTTGGTTGAGCAGGTCAATTCGATTGCTGCCGACAAGGGTGTGACACCGGGGCAGTTGGCGTTGGCCTGGGTGTTGGCGAAGGGCGATGACCTGGTGCCGATTCCGGGCACCAAGCGTTTGCCGTATCTGGAGGAGAATCTGGGTGCGTTGGATGTGGTTCTGAGTGCCGAGGACCTGGCGCGGATTGACGCCGTGTTCCCGGTGGATGCGGCGGCGGGCCTGCGTTACCCGGCGGCGAGTATTGGCAGCGTGCATCGGTAGAGCCGAGCTCTGCTTCACATGTAGAGCCGAGCCATGCTCGGCTGAGGCTTTCCCGATAAGGCCCCTTGCCGAGCATGGCTCGGCACTACATTTCTGCTCCCTCCCTTGCGCCGCAGGCGCAGGGGAGGGTTGGGGAGGGGTAGCTTCTGCGGCATTGCCGATAAAGCTCTTGCCGAGCATGGCTCGGCACTACAGTGTTTACTGCTGCTCGCGGGCGATCGCGCGCCAGCCAATGTCGTTGCGGTGGAACTCATTGGCCCAGTGGATCCTGGCAACGCCGGCATACGCATGCTGCTGCGCATCGCCAACACTGTCGCCCAATGCGGCCACACACAGCACGCGGCCACCGGCGCTGACCACGTTGCCGTCGGCATCCAGCGCGGTGCCGGCATGGAAGACCTTGGCACTGGCCGGCACATCGCCCAGGCCGCTGATCACATCACCGACGATCGGCGTTTCCGGATAGGGCTTGGCAGCCAGCACGACGCCCAATGATGGGCGCGGGTCCCACTGCGCTTCCACGCCGGCCAGCGCGCCATCAATGGCGGCTTCGACCAGATCCACCAGGTCCGACTGCAGGCGCAGCATCACCGGCTGGGTTTCCGGGTCGCCAAAGCGCACATTGAACTCGATCACCTTGGGCGCGCCGCTGGCATCGATCATCAGGCCGGCATAGAGGAAGCCGGTGAACGGCACGCCGTCGGCGATCATGCCGGCCACGGTCGGCTCCACCACCTCGCGCATCACCCGGGCATGCACGTCCGGGGTCACCACCGGTGCCGGCGAGTAAGCGCCCATGCCGCCGGTATTGGGGCCGGTATCGCCATCGCCCACGCGCTTGTGGTCCTGGCTGGTGGCCATCGGCAGCGCGATGCGGCCGTCGACCATCGAGATGAAGCTGGCTTCCTCGCCTTCGAGGAATTCCTCGATCACCACGCGTGCGCCGGCATCGCCAAAGGCATTGCCGCTGAGCATGTCGTGCACGGCGGCTTCGGCTTCTGCCATCGTCATCGCCACGATCACGCCCTTGCCCGCGGCAAGACCGTCGGCCTTGATCACGATGGGCGCGCCCTTTTCATGCAGATAGGCCAGCGCTGCGTCCACTTCGGTATGCACGGCGTAGTACGCGGTGGGAATGCCGTGGCGGGCAAGGAAATCCTTGGCGAAGGCCTTGCTGCCTTCCAGCTGCGCGGCGGCCGCGGTCGGCCCGAAGATGCGCAGGCCGGCCTCGCGGAAGCGATCGACCACGCCCAGCACCAGCGGCACTTCCGGGCCTACCACGGTCAGGCCCACGGCCTCGTCCTGCGCCAGCTTCAGCAGGCCCTCGATGTCGGTGACCTTGATCGCGACATTGCGGCACTTGCCTTCGGTGGCGGTGCCGGCATTGCCGGGGGCGACGATCACTTCGCTTACGCGCGGCGACTGCGCCAGCTTCCAGGCAAGTGCGTGTTCGCGGCCGCCAGAGCCGATGACGAGGATTTTCATGGGGTCAGTTCCTGTGGTGCATCAATGGGGGGTGCAATGCTTGGCTTTCAGCTCGACTTCAAAGAACACCGCGCCGTTGGCATCCACGAAGCGGCGGCGGACACCACCACCTGCTGCATAGACCGGGGCCAGTGCCGGTTCCATGCACAGCTCGGTGATGGCCTCGTCCTCGTCACGGCGCAATGCTTCGACCACGTCGGGCTTGGCCTTGGCCATGGCGACGCTGGCATCGGGGAAGCTCACCACGAACACGATGTCCTCGCCATGGCGATGTGCCGAGGTAGTGATCAGTCCATCGCGGTAGGGCGCCGGCAATTGCTTGCCGAGCGTGGCGAGTGCGGTGTGCTGGGCGTCGGTCAGCGTGCTGCTGCCGCAGCCGGCGAGCAGCGCTGCACAAAGGCTGGCCGCGACTGCGAGAAGGGCATTACGCATCAGTTGCAAGCCTCCAGCTGCATGGTGGAAGGAATCAGGTAGCGCGATTGCGAGGTGTCGTAAGCGATGCTGTGGCTCTTGTTCACTGCACCGGCACAGCCCCGGCCTTTTTCCTGCACGCGCAGCGGCCAGTAAGCGAGCTGTGGCTGGCTGTTGTCGGGTACCGCGTCGAAGTTGAGGTCCAGGCGGCCATGCGAACAGTGGCCGGAGCCATTGCAGTCGATGGCATTGCGATCATCCAGATGGCTGCGCAACCAACCTGCGCTGGACAAGCTCTTGTCGCCGTCGAAGACGTACCAGGCGCGATTGCGCATTGCTGCGCCAACCACCACCAGTTCGTCGTCTACCTGGAAGGCCCAGGCATTTGCGCCCATCTGCAGCGTGCTGACACTGCCCGGCTTGCCGCCGGTGCCGCTGCCCTGGCCGAGCAGTTCGGCGGCGACGCTGACGCCGTCGTCGGCGGCGCGCTGCAGGACGATGAAATCAGTGCTGCCCAGTTCGATCGGGCTGGCGTTGTCGTACGTGGTGCAGATCGCCAGCATGCGGTAGTTGCCGTTCTGCACGCTGATGCTCTGGTCGGCGCAGATGTCACGATGCACCGGGCGGGCCTGCCCCAGATCGGCATCACTCAGTTGCTGCGCCCATTGCCCCTGCAACTGCACGGCACTGCCATAGCGCTCCTGCAGTACTGCCATCACCCCGGCTTCATAGCCGAGCTTAGGCTTCGCTGCCGGAGCGTCGCTCTGGTCGGGCGTGCCCTGCTGGCACGCAGCCAGCAGGGCAACGGCGAGCAGGGAAGTCAAACGCGGGAAAACCCTGGTCGCCATTTGCCGGTTCACGATGACTGAATCAGTGACGGAAGTGACGCACACCGGTGAACACCATGGCGATGCCATGTTCGTCGGCGGCTGCAATCACTTCGTTGTCGCGCATCGAGCCGCCCGGCTGGATCACCGCGGTGATGCCGGCTTCGGCAGCGGCGTCCAGGCCGTCGCGGAACGGGAAGAATGCATCCGAGGCCATCACCGAACCCGGCACCACCAGACCTGCATCTGCCGCCTTGATGCCGGCGATGCGGGCGGAGTAGACGCGGCTCATCTGGCCGGCACCGACACCGATGGTGCGTTCGTCCTTGGCGTAGACAATCGCGTTGGACTTGACGTACTTGGCCACGCGCCAAGCGAACAGCAGGTCACGCAGCTCGGCCGCCGTGGGCGCGCGCTGGGTAACGGTCTTCAGCTCGTCGGCGCGCATGCCGCGGTTGTCGGCGCTCTGCACCAGCAGGCCCGAACCGATGCGCTTGGTGTCGTAGTTGTTGCGGGCATCGCCGGCGGGGATGCGCAGCACGCGCACATTGGCCTTCTTGGTGGCGTAGTCCAGCGCGGCCGGCTCGTAGTCCGGGGCGATCAGCACTTCGACGAACTGGCGGTCGAGGATGGTCTTGGCGGTGGCCGCGTCCAGCGTGCGGTTGAAGGCGAGGATGCCGCCAAAGGCGCTGGTCGGGTCGGTGTTGTAGGCCATCTCGTAGGCGGCACCGACATCGGCTGCCACGGCCACGCCGCACGGGTTGGCGTGCTTGACGATGACGCAGGCCGGCACGTCGAACTGGCGCACGCATTCCCATGCGGCATCGGCGTCGGCCAGGTTGTTGTAGCTCAGTTCCTTGCCCTGCAGCTGCACGAAGGTGGCCAGGGTGCCCGGCACCGGGTACAGGTCGCGGTAGAACACGCCGCTCTGGTGCGGGTTCTCGCCGTAACGCAGGTCCATGACCTTGATGAAGGAAGAGTTCATCTGCGCCGGGTATTCATTGCGCACTGGCACCGCAGCGCTGGTATCGGTCACGGCCGACAGGTAGTTGCTGATCGCCGCGTCGTACTGGGCAACGCGGTTGAACGCGGCCACCGACAGTTCGAAGCGCTTGGCGGCCGACAGCTTGCCGTCGTTGCTGGCCAGTTCGGCCAGCAACGCGTCGTACTGGTCCGGGCTGGTGGCCACGGCGACGCGGGCGAAGTTCTTGGCCGCGCTGCGCAGCATGGCCGGGCCGCCGATGTCGATGTTCTCCACCGCGTCGGCGAGCGTGCAGTCGGCCTTGGCGGTAACCGATTCGAACGGGTACAGGTTCAGCACCAGCAGGTCGATCGGGGCGATGCCGTGCTCGGCCATTACCGCGTCATCGGTACCGGCGCGGCCCAGCAGGCCGCCGTGCACCATCGGGTGCAGGGTCTTGACCCGGCCGTCCATCATTTCCGGGAAGCCGGTGACATCGGACACGTCCTTGACCGGCAGGCCGGCTTCGCGGATCGCCTTGGCGGTACCGCCGGTGGACAGCAGCTCGACGTTGCGGGCGGCCAGGGCACGGGCCAGTTCGACCAGACCGGTCTTGTCGGAAACGGACAGCAGGGCCCGGCGGACGGGCAGCAGATCAGCAGACATGGGGAGGCAGGGGAAGCGGAAGCGGGCCCGTATTGTAGCCGCGCGGTCACATCCGTGGCCGGACAGGTACGTTTGCAACCCAATCCCCAGCCGGTGGTGCCGAGCCATGCTCGGCAGGGGCTTTCCCCAGCAATGCGACCGTAGTACCGAGCCATGCTCGGCCAGGGGCCTTCCCAGCAATGCGACTGTAGTGCCGAGCCATGCTCGGCAAGGGGCTTTCCCGGTAATGCCTCTGCCGAGCATGGCTCGGCACTACAAGGGCAACCGCAGCCGAGCATGGCTCGGCTCTACCAGGCGCCCGGTGGCTTAGGCCAGCCCGTATTCCTTCAGCTTCTTGCGCAGGGTGGCGCGGTGGATGCCCAGCAGTGCGGCGGCGCGGCTCTGGTTGCCCTCGCAGTGGTTCAGCACTTCAACGAACAGCGGGATTTCCATCTCGCGCAGGACGATTTCATACACATCGTCGGCGTCACAGCCATCAAGATCGCGCAGATAGCGCCGTACGGACTGGGCGACATGTTCACGAAGCGGCGGCTTCGGAGCGCCACGACTGATGTCAGGACGGGTGGGGGCAGCGTTCAAGGGAGTTCCCGCAAGTTCGACGATGCCGGGCGTTGGCTGGTCCGGCGTGGGGGAGGGAGTCTAGCGCGTGGGCGGCCGCCCTGCCACGCCAGCTGTCCTCTGTTACTGGAATTCGAAGCTGTAGGCGACCGTGGCGGCGGCCGGCTCACGTAGCCGGAACGACACCTGCGCGCTCTGCCCTGGCTCCAGCCGCGCCTGCGGATCGGCACTGGCGCCAAGGTATTGCGCCGGTTGCAGGGTGCGGCGGCCAATGACCCGTCCGTCGGCGTCGGACAGCGACAGCCGCAGCGCCGGCCATGCCTGCGCCCAGCGGGCGTCGTTGCGGAAGCTGGCCTGGACCTGCAGCGCACCGGCCTGGCCGGGCACCGGCCGGACGTCGCGGCTGAGCATGCTGAATGCGGCAGGCTCGTGCCAGGCCGGCAGGCTGCAGCGCAGCACGGTGCACAGGCCGGCCACCCATGGCCGGGTACCGGCATCGGCGGCCAAGCGGGCGCGGTCGGCGATGACCACCTGCACGCCCAGCAACAGCACCAGCCCGGCGACCAGGCCCCATTGCCAGCGCGGTGTCGCCGGCGCGGGTGCCTTGGCGGCGGTGGTAGTGCGCAGGAAGCTGGGCGCGTTGGTCGCCTGGGTCGCGGCGATGGGTGCCTCCGCAGCCGGGTGCTCGCCGTCCTGATTGGCGTAACCCTGCGCCGCCGGTTCGTCGTCGGCCAGCGGTTCGGCCAGCGGCAGTTCCAAGGTGGTTTCCGCTGCGGGCTCCACGCTGGGAGCCACCGGCGTGGCGTCGGCCGGCGTTGCTGCGCCGGTGGGCTTGGGCGCAGCTTGCAGGAAGGTAGCCAGCGAAGGGCGCGAGGGCGTGGTTTCGTCAGTCATGGCAGCACAGGCCGAGGCACTGGCCCCATTCAAGCACGGCGCACGCCGGTGATGCGCATCCAGTCGCCATCCTGGGTGGCTTCCAGTTGCTCGAACCAGGCCGCGTAACGCTGCAGCAGTTCATCTTCCTGACCATGCAGGATGCCGGACAGGGCGATCCGGCCGCCGGCTGCCACGCGTGCGGCCAGCAGCTCGGCAAGCGCGTCCAGTGCCGAGGCCAGGATGTTGGCCACCACCACCGGGTAGGTGGCGACTGGCTCGTCTTCCGGCAGATAGGCGGCGATATGCACGCCGTTGCGCTCACCGTTGTCGTGGGTGGCGATCAAAGCCTGCGGGTCGTTGTCCACGCCCACGGCGGCGGCGGCGCCGAGCTTCAGCGCGGCCAGCGCCAGGATGCCCGAGCCACAGCCGAAATCGAGCACGGTATTGCCGGCCAGCTCACCGTCGGCAGAGAGCTGGTCCAGCCAGCGCAGGCACAGCGCGGTGGTCGGGTGGGTACCCGAGCCGAAGGCCAGGCCCGGGTCCAATCGCACGATGGCGGCGTCGGCAGCCTGCGCGGCTTCCGGCAGGTCGTGGTTCCACGGCACGATCCAGGTGCGCTGGCCGAACTGCATCGGCTGGAACTGGTCCAGCCAGGCGCGTTCCCAGTCTTCGTCCTGCACCGCGCGGAAGCTGGCATGGGTCCAGTCCAGGCCTGGATCGAAGGCCTCCAGCGCAGCCAACAAGGCCAGTGCATTGGTATCGGCCGGGAACAGCGCGCTCAGGGTCAGCTCATTCCACAGCGGGGTCTCGCCCACGCCTGGCTCCAGGATCGCGCGCTCGTTGCTGGTGTCAGCGTCGGCATCGAGCATGGTCACCGCCAGCGCGCCGACGTCGTCGAGGGCGTTCTCGTAACGGGGCTGGGTGGTTTCGGTGCAGCGCAGGGTCAGTTCGAGGAAGGGCATGGCGGCAGTGGGACAACAGCGGGACAGGGCACGCATCCTAGACGAGCCGGGCAACGATTGCGCGGGTGGGCCGTTGAAACTGCGGGTATTGCTACACTTGGCGTTGTTCCCCTGCCCATCTCAATTGGCTTTGCTGATGTTTTCTCTGCTGGCCAGAAAACCTTGGTACTTGCTCCTGTTGCCTATGGCCGTGCTGGCCGCGGCGATGGGGTGGCGCAATGCTGGCGCTGGGCTGGGGGCGGAGGGAGAAGAAATGGCACCGGAGTTGGACGGTAATGCGCCGCTGGTGGCGGTAGTCACGCCGCCCACTCCGCTGCCGGAACATGCCGACAGCAGCAGGGTTGGGCCAGGGCTTGCATTGGACCCTCGCGCCGGCTTTGAGCGCGGGCAAGGCCTGTTCAGCTATGCCCGCCAGCTGCGCGCCGCTGCAGCCACGGGTGATGCGGATGCTACCTGGATGCTCAGCCGCATCTATGACTACTGCGGCGCCTATGCGATGGATCCCTTGGCATACGCTGCGGACGCGCCCCTGCTGGCCACGCTCAAGCTTGATGCCGCACCGGGTTTGCTGGCGGCGCGGGAGCGGGTGCGCCAGGGCTGCGAGGGATTTACTGCCGCCGATGGTCTGGGCAGCGCTTTGTCGGCCCAGCAGCGGCAGGCGGCAGCCAAGGTCGGCAGCTTGGCCGCCGAGGCCGCGCTGTTGGCGATGGGACGGCCGCTGCAGGCGGACGCGGACTACCAGCGGGGATTGGTGGAGCGGGTGCTGAACGCGCAGGACCCGGAAGCATTTCTGGCGATTTCGCCGGCCATGGGGGTGGCGGCATCGGGCAATGAGGCGTATGCAGGGAAGGTGGCGGGTACGCAATTGAGCCAACTGGCGTGGCAGGTAGCTGCCTGCCGGTTGGGTCTGGCATGCGGCCCGGACAGCGCATTGATGACGGCTTATTGCGCCAATGGCGGTGTGTGTTCGCGCAACCCCCGCCAGGATTTTGAAACCTTCGTGTACGACGCAGCAGTGCCGAGACAAGGTGTGGAAACGATGAACGACATGGTCAACAGCCTCATTCGCAAGCCGGGAGCCCAGCGATGAACTACCGCCGCTTTCTTCATGGGGCCAAATTTTGGGTGTGGGTGGTGTTGCTGGTGGCGTATTCGGCCGGTGCTGTGGGCGTGGTGCTGATCGATACCTACGAGGCGCGCTACCGCAACCTGTCCAAGATCAAGCTGACCAATGTGCGCTCCGATGCCGACCTGCGTCGTGCCGGTGCCAGCCAGGCCGCTGCGGTCTACCGGGCGCAGAGCGGGCTGCCGTTTTCCACGCTGCAGCCGGGGGCCAGTTTCCAGATCGTCTGGCCGGATGGTTCGGTGGAGACGGTGACGGTGGTAGACCCGGCTTCTCCGTTGGGCACCGAGCCGGTTGATGGGACCGTGGTGGAGGCCGAGTAGATCGGCAGCTGCGTCGGGCACAAAAAAGGCGGGATTTCCCGCCTTTTTTGTGCCCGATGGTCGCAGCGCCGCCTGTAGTGCCGAGCCATGCTCGGCAGAGCTTCTACCTCCAATGCCCTGCCGAGCATGGCTCGGCACTACATTCCTGCGCCCTCCCTTTGGCGCAGCCAAGGGGAGGGTTGGGGAGGGGTAAGCCCTTTGGCCTTCATGCCGAGCATGGCTCGGCACTACATTCCTGTGCCCTCCCTTTGGCGTAGCCAAGGGGAGGGTTGGGGAGGGGGACGCCCCTTTGGCCTTCATGCCGAGCATGGCTCGGCACTACCGGTGCTGCCCTCGATCAGGTCAGTGCGATCGAACGCGTCTTGCGCTCGGCCAGGCGCTTTTCCAGGTAGTGGATGTTCTGTCCACCGGCCTGGAAGCCCTTGTCGCGCATGATCCGCTGCTGCAGGGCGACGTTGGTCTTGATGCCGTCCACGACCATCTCGCTCAGCGCCACCCGCATGCGGGCGATGGCGGTTTCGCGGTCCGGGCCGTGCACGATCAGCTTGCCGATCATCGAGTCGTAGTTCGGCGGCACCTTGTAGCCGGCGTAGATGTGCGTATCAACGCGCACACCCGGGCCACCCGGCGGATAGAAGCCGGTGATCAGGCCGGGGCTGGGAATGAAGGTTTCCGCGTCCTCGGCGTTGATGCGGCATTCGATCGCATGGCCGTGCAGCACCACGTCGCTCTGCTTGATGCTCAGCTTCTGGCCGGAGGCAATGCGCAGCTGTTCGGCCACCAGGTCGATGCCGGTCACCATCTCGGTCACCGGATGTTCCACCTGCACGCGGGTGTTCATTTCGATGAAGTAGAACTTGCCGTCTTCGAACAGGAATTCGAAGGTGCCGGCGCCGCGGTAGCCGATGCGGATGCAGGCTTCCACGCAGACCTTGCCGATCTGCTCGCGCAGTTCGGAGGTGATGCCCGGTGCCGGTGCTTCTTCCACCACCTTCTGGTGGCGACGCTGCATCGAGCAGTCGCGCTCACCCAGGTGGATGGCGTTGCCCTGGCCGTCGGCCAGCACCTGGATTTCCACGTGACGCGGATTTTCCAGGTACTTCTCCATGTAGACCTCACCATTGCCGAATGCCGCCTTGGCTTCGGACTTGGTGGTTTCGATGGAGGCCTTCAACGCGCCTTCGGCATGCACGACGCGCATGCCGCGGCCGCCACCGCCACCGGAGGCCTTGATGATGACCGGGTAACCGATCTCACGGGCGATCTTGGTGTTGGTGACGATGTCTTCGCCCAGCGGGCCGCCCGAACCGGGCACGCACGGCACGCCGGCGGCCTTCATCGCGCGGATGGCTTCCACCTTGTCGCCCATCAGACGGATGGTTTCCGCACGCGGGCCGATGAAGATGAAGCCGGACTGCTCGACGCGCTCGGCGAAGTCGGCGTTCTCGGACAGGAAGCCGTAGCCCGGGTGGATGGCCTGGGCGTCGGTGACCTCGGCCGCGGCGATCAGCGCCGGGATGTTGAGGTAGCTTTCCGACGACGGTGCCGGACCAATGCAGACCGACTCGTCGGCCATGGCCACGTGCTTGAGATTGCGGTCAACGGTGGAATGCACCGCGACCGTGCGGATGCCGAGGGTGTGGCACGCGCGCAGAATGCGCAGCGCGATTTCACCTCGGTTGGCGATTACGACTTTATCGAGCATGGGATAAGGGCCGTTATTCGGGAATGGTGATTGGGGATTCGTAAGCAGTCTCCGGCTCACGGAGGTTCCGTGGGCCGTCGAGTGCACGAATCAATGCATTGAGGCGTGAGAAGGTTCGATCCAGCAGCTGCCATGTCGTGGCCTCCGCTTCGCAGAAGCGCAGACGTATGGCCAGCTGTAGCTGAGTGTCCAGTTCGGACAGCGAGCCGCGGGCGATGGACAGGAAGCGCAGGTAGTCAGCAGTCGACCGTCGCGCAGCGCCTTCGGCGATGTTTGAGGGGACGCTGATTGCTGCCCTGCGCATCTGCGCTGTCAGGCCGAAGCGCTCGCTATCGGGAAACGCGCTCGTGAATCGATAGACGGCCTCGACCAATGCCATGGCGTCACGCCAGACATCCAGTCGTTCATGGGGCCGCTCTTGCGAATCACGAATCACGAATCACCAATTCCCGTCGTTACTGGATCACGAACAGCGGCTGGTCGAACTCAACCGGGCTGCCGTTCTCGCCGAGGATGGCCACCACGGTGCCGGACACTTCGGCCTCGATCGGGTTGAACATCTTCATCGCTTCGATGATGGCCAGGGTTTCGCCGGCCTTGACGGTCTGGCCGACGCTGACGAAGGCCGGCTTGTCCGGCGAGGACGAGGCGTAGAAGGTGCCGACCATCGGCGCGCGCTGCACGTGGCCTTCCGGCAGGGCATTGCCCGGCTTGGCGGTGCCGCCGGTGGAGGCTTCGGTCGGGCCGCTCATCGGCATGGCCGGTGCAGCGGCAGCAGCCGGAGCGGCGGCATACACCGGTGCCGGCGCAGCGACAAAGCCGCCAACCGGGTTGCGCGACAGGCGCACGGACTCTTCGCCTTCCTTGATCTCGATTTCAGCCAGGTTCGACTCTTCCAGCAGGTCGATGAGCTTCTTGATTTTGCGCAGATCCATGAGGGCCTCTTTGGTTGCAGTAAGTCAGTAAGGAGTAGGCGCGCGGCGCCCGGGTCAAAGTTCGTAGAAATCGCGCAGCTGCCGGGTACGGTCCTGCGCGTGGGTGGTAAGACAATGCATCTTCGCGCCGTTGCGCGAGGTGCCATCAGCGTTGAACGCATAGACCGCGTCGCAATCCTTGTCGCGCAGCTGGATCCAGGCGCGTTGTGCCTCAATCAACTGCTGCTCGGCAGCGCCGCAATGCGTGCAACTGCCATAGGCGGCCTGCTGCTGCAGCTGGCGGCGGGCCTGCTTGTAGGTGGTGTTCAACAGTGCGTCGGCATCGCTGGCACGATCAGACGCGCACAGGTCGCTTTCCATCGTGCTGGTGACATTCGCGCAGTCGATGCCTTCGGCGGCGCGCTCCAGGTTCTGCGCATGCGCAGCAGCCAGCGGCAGGCACGCCATCGCCATAGCCGTCAGCAAGCGCGGCAGGGTGTTCACGCAGCCGCTCCGACGCGGGCCAGGGCGGCATCCATCGCATAGCGGTAGCTGTCGGCGCCGAAGCCGCAGATGACGCCCACGGCCTTGTCACTCAGGTAGCTGTGCTGGCGGAACGGCTCGCGCGCATGCGGATTGGACAGGTGGATCTCGATGAACGGAATCGCCACCCCGGCCAGCGCATCGCGCAGGGCCACCGAGGTATGGGTGAAGGCGGCGGGGTTGATCAGGATGAAAGCGGTTCCATCGGCACGCGCAGCCTGCACCCGGTCCACCAGCACATACTCGGCGTTGGACTGCAGGTGTTCGCTCTGGTGCCCCTGTGCCTGTGCCTGTGCAGCCAGCGCAGCGTCGATCTGGGCCAGCGTGGTGTGGCCATAGACGTCGGGCTCGCGGGTGCCCAGCAGGTTGAGGTTGGGGCCGTGAAGGACCAGCAGTTTTGCCATGTGCCAAGGGTCGGCGGGGAAGGGCGGCAGTGTGAGGGAAGCGGGGGATGCTGTCCAGTTCGGCGAAATTAGCCGTGTTTTAATCGTTTGTTTGAAATTTGAAGCTGTGCTTGGGCTGCTTGTGGGGCAATGCCTTTGGGTCCTATCGGATGACGGCTTGGACACCCAGTTGGGTCCGGGCCCAGAGTCACGCAGTTGCGCGATGCGCGGAACTTGCGAGGAAATGAGCGAAGTTGGGCTTTCCCCGAGACCCGCGACGACAAGAGCCCCTCTCACGCCCGCGGGAGAGGGGTTGGGGTGAGGGCGGAGCGAAGCAGCAATCGTTGATCTGCGGGCAAACTAGCCGCACCTGGCTTTAGGCGATGAAGCCAAAGCCAAAGCCAAAGCCAAAGCCAAAGCCAAAGCCAAAGCCAAAGCTCCCCTCATCCGCCCCTTCGGGGCACCTCGCTCCGCGCCCCGGCCCCGCGTAGCACGCGGAGCGTACGAACAGTCACGTGCCTACGGCCCGTAAACGCCTGTTCTTAACCCCGCATGCGGGAGAAGGGATGGCTGCATCTGCCTGCTTCTCCCTAGTAATTATCCGTTAATAGACGACCGGTCTATTTTAAGTAAGCTACACCCCATGAACCTATCCCCCAAAGCCCAGGCCACCCGCCAGCACATCCTGGACACCGGCTACCGGCTGGTCCTGCAGAAGGGCTTCGCCGCCCTCGGCCTGCAGGAAATCCTCAAGGCCTGCGCCGTGCCCAAGGGCTCGTTCTATCACTACTTCGCGTCAAAGGAAGTGTTCGGCTGCGAGCTGTTGCAACAGTACGTAGACGGCTACGGGTGCAAGCTCGAGCAGCTGCTGGCCGAGCCCGGCAACGGTCGCGAACGGCTGATGCGCTACTGGGACGCCTGGGCGCGTGACCCGGCCGATCCGGCGCAGGGTTGGGCCGAGGAATGCCTGGTGGTGAAGCTGGCCGCGGAGGTGTCCGACCTTTCCGAGGACATGCGCCGCGTGCTCGACCAGGGCGTGCAGCGTTTGCTGCAGCGCATTGCCGCGCTGGTCGAAGAAGGCCGCGCCGACGGCTCGCTGCCGAACGGCAAGCCCGCACTGGATGTCGCCCGCGTGCTGTACCAGATGTGGTTGGGCGCGGCCCTGCTGTCCAAGCTCAGCCAGGACCGCCTGCCACTGCAACAGGCACGCGAAGCCACCGAACACCTGCTGTTGTGCGGCAACGCCGTCGCACGTTCCACCTCCACTCATTGAAGGCACTGCCATGAATGTTCTGTTCGTACTGACCTCGCACGACCAGCTCGGCGACACCGGGCACAAGACCGGCTTCTGGCTGGAGGAATTCGCCGCCCCGTACTACGTGTTCAAGGATGCCGGCGCCACCATTACCCTCGCATCGCCGGCTGGCGGGCAACCGCCGCTGGACCCGCGCAGCGATGAGCCCGATGCACAGACTCCCGCCACCGATCGTTTCCGCAGTGACCGCGATGCACAGCAGCAACTGGCCACAACACTGCCGCTGAAGCAGATCGACGCCGCCCAGTTCGACGCGGTGTTCTACCCCGGCGGCCACGGCCCGCTGTGGGATCTGGCCCGTGATGCCGATTCCATTGCCCTGATCGAAACCTTCGACCGCGCCAACAAGCCGCTCGGCCTGGTCTGCCATGCCCCCGGCGCGCTGATCGCCGCGCGCGCCGCCGACGGCAAGCCGTTGGTTGCCGGCCGCAAGGTCACCGGTTTCTCCAACAGCGAAGAAGACGCCGTCGGCCTGAGCGCCGTGGTGCCGTTCCTGATCGAAGACGAGTTCACCCGCTTGGGCGGCAACTACAGCAAGGGCCCGGACTGGGCGCCCTACGTGCTCAGCGACGGCCACCTCGTCACCGGCCAGAACCCGGCCAGCTCCGAAGCCGTGGCCCAGGCGCTGCTCGCACAACTAGCCTGAGCGTCATAACCCCGTAGCCCGGGTAAGCGAAGCGCACCCGGGAAACACGCGATCAACAACACTCCCGAACTTGCATTCCACCGACGTACCCAACGCACCCCCACAAGGAATCGGCAATGAAGATCTTCTACAAAACCCGCGCCACCGCCACCGGTGGCCGCGCCGGCCGCACCGCGCTGGACGACGGCAGCCTCGGCTTTGATCTGGCACTGCCAGGCTCCAACAAGGCCGGCACCAACCCCGAGCAGCTGTTCGCGCTGGGCTACGCCGCCTGCTTCGACAACGCCCTACCGGTCGCGGCCAAGCAGCTGCAGTTGCAGCCGGCCGGCACCGCCACCTCGGTGGAAGTCGGCATCGGCCAGACCGCCGAAGGCGGCTACGCACTGGATATCGACCTGCACGTCGAAGTGAAGGGCCTGGAGCAGGCCGACGCCCAGCGTCTGGTCGAAGCCGCACACAAGATCTGCCCGTACTCGAACGCCACGCGCGGCAATGTGGATGTTCGTCTGCACGTAACCGCTGCCTGATTCGAGATCAAAAGCCGGGTCAAAACCGGGGTCAGAGTGGGGTTTCGGAACGAAACCCCACTCTGACCCCGGTTTTGACCCGCAAGAGGAGACAAACATGCGTAGCGCCATCCACACCACCTTCGGTGAACCGGCCGACGTACTGGCCTTGGGCGACAGCCCCATCCCGCAGCCCGGCCCCGGCGAAGTACGGATCAAGACCCTGCTCGCGCCCATCCACAACCACGACCTGTGGACCGTACGCGGCAAGTACGGCTACAAGCCAACCCTGCCAGCGATTGGTGGCAGTGAAGCAGTAGGCATCATCGAAGCACTGGGCGAAGGCGTCGAAGGCATCACCATCGGCCAGCGAGTAATGGCCGCCTCGGTGCACGGCACCTGGGCCGAATACTTCATCGCCCCCGCGCGTATGGTCATCCCGGTACCCGACGGCATCGCCGATGAAGCCGCCGCACAGCTGATCGCCATGCCGCTGAGCGCGCTGATGCTGCTGGAATTCCTGCAGGCCGAACCCGGCCAATGGATCGTGCAGAACACCGCCAATGGTGCCGTCGGCAAGACCCTGGCCATGCTCGCTGCCGCACGCGGTGTGCACGTACTCGGCCTGGTGCGCCGCGATGCCGGTGTTGATGAACTCAAGGCGCTCGGCATCAACAATGTTCTGTCGACGGCACAGCCGGATTGGAAGACGCGCGCGCAGGCGTTGCTTGGCGACACGCTGGCACACGCCGCAGTCGATTCCATCGGCGGCCAAGCCAGTGCAGATCTGGTGTCACTGCTTGGCGAAAACGGCACGCTGGTTTCGTTCGGCACCATGGCCGGCGAAGCCATGCAGATTCCCTCCGGCGACCTGATCTTCAAGCAGGCGACGGTAAAGGGCTTCTGGGGCAGCAAGGTCAGCCAGCAGATGTCGGTTGAGAACAAGCGTCGACTGGTAGGCGAGCTGCTTCAGCGTGTGCTGAGTGGTGAGTTGGAATTGCCAGTGCAGGCGATCTACGGGCTTGGTGATGTTGCAAAGGCGGTGACGGCGAGCTTGTTGCCTGGGCGCAAGGGCAAGGTGCTTCTGAAGCCCTGATTGCTGCGAAAGCGACCGCAGCAACGTAGCCCGGGTAAGCGCAGCGCACCCGGGTGTCGGTGATCTGGAGATGCTTCAGCCCATCGGCCAACAGC
>DAMCTY010000016.1:0-22759 GCA_032112995.1 Stenotrophomonas sp.
AGGCCAACCCCTCCCCAGCCCTCCCCTTCGCTGCGCGAAAGGGAGGGAGCAGAGCTGCAACGCCGAGCCATCTTCGGCAGCTGGCTGACCGCGTGTTTGTCTGCTGGCTTACAGCCAACCCTTCTGCCGCGCCACGCGATAGGCCTCGATGCGATTGGCCACGCCCAGCTTGCCAATGCACTCTGAAAGATAGTTGCGCACGGTGCCGTGCGACAAACCCAGCTGCTCGGCGATCTCGCTGGCCGACCGACCCTCGCCAGCCAGCCGCAGCACCTGCCGCTCCCGGTCATTGAGTGGGTCGGCTTCGGACCAGGCCTCCACCGCCAGTTGTGGATCAATGGCGCGACCACCGCGGTGCACCTGTCGCAGCGCCTCGGCCAGTTTCTCGGCTGGCGCATCCTTCAACAGATAGCCCTGCACGCCAGCATCCAGCGCACGTCGCAGAAAACCGCTGCGCGCAAAAGTGGTCACGATCACCAGCTTGATCGGCAGCCCATGGCGCTGCACCCGCTGCGCCAGCTCCAGCCCGGTAAGGCCGGGCATTTCGATATCGGTGACCAGCACGTCGGGCTTCAGCTGCTGCAGCTCACGCCAGGCGCTTTCGCCATCGGCGGCGGTGCCGACCACCTCGATATCGGCTTCCAGGTTGAGCAGCGCCGACAGCGCGCCACGCACCATTGCCTGGTCCTCGGCCAGCAGGATGCGGATCATGCGCGCAACGCCTGCGCCGGTGCCATCGGCGCTGTGCTGCCCAACTCAACCGGCACTGGAATGCGTATCTTCAAGCGAGTCCCCTGCCCCTTGGGCGAATCAATCTGCATCTCGCCACCCAGCGCCAGCACCCGCTCACGCATGCCGGCCAGTCCATTGCCATTAACCGATACGCCGCCACGGCCATCGTCCACCACCTCCATCATCACCGCATCCGGCGCACTGACGAGGCTGATCATCGCCTCGTTGGCCTGGGCGTGGCGGGCGATATTGGTGACGGCCTCGCGCAGCACCATCGCCAGGCCGGCCTCGATCCATGCCGGCATCGGTGGTGGTGGCGCGTAGCGCAGGTTGACCCGTGAGGACTCCAGCAGCAGATGCGCCGAGGCCAGTTCCGCGGCCAGATCAGCGGCGCGGAAGCCGGTGACCGCGCTACGCACCTGCGCCAGCGCATCGCGGGCAATCTGTTCGGCTTCGGCCAGTTCGCGCTGTGAGCGCTGCGGGTCGCGCTCGAACAACTTGCGTGACAGCTCCATCTTCAGCGTGATCAGCGACAGTGTGTGCCCGAGCAGATCGTGCAGGTCGCGGCCGATGCGCTCGCGCTCGGCGGTGGCGGCCAGCCGCCGCACTTCCTCGTGGGACAGCCGCAATGCGGCGTCCTTCTCGCTGCTGGAACGCTCGACGTTGACGATCAGGCCGATGACCACGGTCAACGCCGGTATCCAGACAATCACCTGCCACGGGTAACCGATCCATGACGCCAACGATACGAAGCCGACATTCAGCAGCATCACCTCCAGCAAGTAACGCCACATGCCGATGCAGCGGTTGCTGCGCAACATCACGCAGCCGAACACGAAGTAGTTCATGCCGGAGGGGTAGCTGCGCAGCAGGGCCATCGCCAGCACGATCATCGCCAGCGCGAAGATCGGCGCGCTGCGCCGCGAACTCACCAGAGTGAGCAGGTACAGCACAATGAACAACGGGAAGGACCACAGAGTGATCAACAACCACTGCAGGCTGTAGCCACCGCCGAACATCGGGGTGATGAACACCCATACCGTCCATAACAGATGCACGGTATCAATCCACGGCCACTTGCCGAGCTTGATGTTGTCGGCCACCACCGAGTCCGGTGCCGGCTTCAACCATTCAGGGCGCTGCAATGCCATCGCGGGAGTCCTGTCGTCGTGCGGCAATGATGCCATCAGCCATGCCGGCGCAGGCGCCAGGCAGCCAATCCCGTGACCACCAGAGCAAAGCCCGCCAGCCACAGCACATGCGGCCAAAGCCGCCCTAACGGAAAATCCAGTGCGCCCTGTGCCAATGCATTCAGGTGATAGCTGGGCCAGATCCACGCCTGCTCCCGCAACACCGACGGCAACATCTTCAGCGGGAACCACAGCCCCGACAGCACCGCCATCGGCAGGTAAACCAGGTTGATCACCGCCGGTGCACCGTTGCCCTTGACCAGCGTGCCCAGCAACAGGCCCAGCGCACAGAACGGCAACGTACCGAACGTGGCCACCGCAGTCAGCCGCAGTGCCTGCGACGCGGACAGTGGCACGCCGGCCACCGTTACCGCCAACACCTGCAGGACCAGCACGATCGCCAGCCCCATCATCATCGCCATCACCATCTTGCCCAGCAGATAGGCCAGCGGCGGCATCGGCAACGCGCGTTTGAGCGTGAGCAGACCGTTGTCCCGCTCCAGCGCCAGCGACATGCCGAAGCCGAACAGGCCTGGCGCCATCACTCCGAACGTGGCATAGCTGCCCAGCAGGAAACGGGCGACTTCCGGCGGCTGCGCCTTGCCCAGTACCACCGCGAACAGCAGGTAGAACGTGGCCGGGAACAGCAACGTGGGCAACAGGAAACCGGGGCTGCGAAGGTAGCGCAGGCACTCGGCACGGATCTCCTGCAGGTAGGCGCCCAGCAAGCGCTGCGGCGGCAGCACCAACTGCGGGTTGTCGCGCAGGATCGAGATGTTCATCAGGCAGCCTCGCGTTGCATGGGGCCGGCAGCACCGGCGGTAAGTTCGGTGAAGGCTTCGCCAAGGCCCGGCGTCTGCACCTCCAGCGCGGACAGCAGCGGATCGGCTGCCAGCAGTTGCCGCACCACGTTCTCCACCTGGTCGCTGCGCAGCTGCAGCCAAGCATCATCACGGCCGGCCTGCAGCACGCCGGGCCATGCCGCCACCGTGGCCGCATCCAGGCTGCTGATGCAACGGATGCGGCGCTGGACCACCCGCGCACGCAGCGCGTCCACGCTGCCATCACTGACGATGCGCCCACGCAGCAGTACACAGACCCGGTCGGCCAGGCGTTCGGCCTCCTCCAGGTAGTGGGTGGTCAGTACCACTGCGGCGCCCTCCGCCACCAGTTGGCGCACGCTGGCCCAGAGCTGCTGTCTGGCGGGCAGATCCAGGCCGACGCTGGGTTCGTCCAGGAACAGCAGGCGGGGCCGCCCACAGATGGCCAGCGCAAACTGCACACGCCGCTGCTGGCCACCGGACAGCTTGCCGTAGCGGCGCGGCAACAGTTCCTCGGCACCGGCCAGCGCAGCGGTTTCGGCCAGGCTGCGCGGGGCCGGGTAATAGCTGGCGGCCAAACGGATGAGTTCGGCAACACTCAGGGTGTCCGGCAGTTCCGCCGCCTGCAGCATCACGCCGATACCGCGGCGCGCGGCCAGCTGTTGCGGGTGCTGGCCGAACAGTTGCACCTGCCCGGCATCGGCACGCAGCAGCCCCAGTAGCAGGCCGATGGCGGTGGTTTTCCCCGCGCCATTGGGACCCAGCAGGGCCAGCACCTGACCGGCATGCAGTTGCAGGTCGACGCCGTCCAGCGCGCATACGGCACCGTAACGCTTATGCACGCCCTGCAGGCTCGCCAGTACCTCATCGTGTTGTGCCATTGCCATCGCCTTCTTTGGGAACGGTGCAAGCTTGGGCAGGGGTCCAGCGTCTGCCCAGTCGCCGCGATCAGGCAAAGCACATGACAGCCGTCACCTGTCCCGAAGCCGGGCAGCGCCTAAGATTCGGCCATCGCCCATCCCGTGCCTCCAAGGATTGCGGTAAGTTGCGGTCACATTTCCCTGCCGACGCCGTCCTGTCTCCCATGAATGCATCTGCTGAACTGCTGAAGGAACTACGCATCGACCGCTCCGCCCCGCCGCCGCGCGGCCCTGCACCGTCGCGGCGCTGGCTGTGGATCGTGATCGGCCTGGTGCTGGCACTGCTGCTGGCGCTGGGGGTTGGTGCCCTGCTCAGCCGCAAGCCGGCGCTGACAGTGCAGACCGCACCGGTGGTGGCGATGGGCCAGGCGGGCAGCGAAAGCAGCTCGGTGCTCGATGCCAGTGGCTATGTGGTGGCACGGCGCATGGCCACTGTCTCGGCCAAGATCACCGGCAAGGTGCGCGAGGTGATGATCGAGGAAGGCATGCGGGTGGAAGAAGGCCAGGTGATGGCCACCCTGGACCCGATCGACGCCAACGCCCAGCGCAGCCTCAACGCCGCCCAGCTGGCGGCTGCCCGCAGCCAGACCGAGGGCCTGCAGGCACAGCTGCGCCAGGCCGAGGCCGAGGCCGGCCGCCTGCAGGCGCTGGTGGGCCAGCAGCTGATCTCCCAGTCGCAGTACGACCAGGCCGTGGCCGCGCGTGACAGCCTGCGCGCACAGCTGGCCACCGCCCGCCACAACGCACAGGTCGCGCAGGACGCGCTGGCCATTGCCGATCTGGGCGTGGACAACAACGTGGTACGTGCACCGTTTGCCGGCGTGGTCACCGCCAAGGCCGCGCAGCCGGGCGAAATCGTGTCGCCGCTGTCGGCTGGTGGTGGCTTTACCCGTACCGGCATCGGCACCATCGTCGACATGGAATCGCTGGAAGTAGAAGTGGAAGTGGGCGAGGCCTTCATTGGCCGCGTGCAGCCGAAGATGCCGGTGGAGATCGTGCTCAACGCCTACCCGGACTGGAAGATCCCCGGCCACGTGATCGCCATCATCCCCACCGCCGACCGCGGCAAGGCCACGGTCAAGGTCCGCGTAGCGCTGGAAACCAAGGACCCGCGCATCGTGCCGGAGATGGGCGTGCGGGTGAGCTTCCTGGAGAAAGCCGCTGCCGCTGGCACCGAAGCACCCAAGGGGGTACGCGTACCGGCCGCTGCGATTGTCGAGCGCGACGGCAAGCCGGTTGCTTTTGTCGTGCAGGCCGATGACAAGGTGACGCAGCAAGCGCTGCAGGTGGGCCAGGTATTGGCCAAGGACAAGCAGGTGCTGTCGGGATTGAGTGCCGGACAGACGGTGGTACTCAACCCTGCAGCAGAATTGAAGGATGGCGACAAGGTGACGCTGGAAGGCGCGGAGAAGTAAGCGCAGGCCTGTGATCTTTGTTGCGCTGGCGCGAATCACCTGGTGCATTGAAGTAGCGCTGTTGCTGTTGCTGTTGCTGTTGCTTCCCCCCCTCCCTTGCGCGAAGCGTAGGCAAGGGTTGGGGAGGGGTGCTTTGGCTTTGGCTTTGGCTTTGGCTTTGGCTTTGGCTTTGGCTTTGGCTTTGGCTGTTGCTTTGGCTGTTGCTTTGGCTTTGGCTTTGGCTTTGGCTTTGGTTTGAAAAGCCACATGAAGCAAAACCGCAGCCGAAGCCTGAAGCAAAGCAAAAGCTGCCCTCACCCCTACCCCTCTCCCGCTGGCGGGAGAGGGGAAAGCAACAACAGCCAGAGCTAGAGCCAGAGCCACTGCCAAAGCCACTGCCAAAGCCAAAGCAACAGCCAAAGCACCCCTCCCTGGCCCTCCCTTTGCCTTCGGCAAAGGGAGGGGACCAGAAGCAAAGCGAAGCAAACTCGCGTCCGAAATCAAACGTTCAACATCCAACATCAAACACCACCGCGTCACTGCTGAGGATCATCCATGAGCACCCTCGTCTCCCTGCGCAACATCACCAAGACCTACCAGCGTGGACCGGAAAAAGTACAGGTACTGCACGGCATCAACCTGGATATCGCCAGCGGTGACTTCGTCGCGCTGATGGGGCCGTCCGGCTCCGGCAAGACCACCCTGCTCAACCTGATCGGCGGCCTGGACACGCCCAGCGGTGGCGAGATCAACATCGAGAACCAGCGCATCGACCAGCTCAGCGCTGGCCAGCTGTCCACCTGGCGCAGCCACCACGTCGGCTTCGTGTTCCAGTTCTACAACCTGATGCCCATGCTCACCGCGCAGAAGAATGTCGAGCTGCCGCTGCTGCTGACCAATCTCAATGCCGGCGAGCGCAAGCGCCGTGCGCAGATCGCACTGACCCTGGTCGGCCTGGCCGATCGCCGCGACCACCGCCCCAACGAGCTGTCCGGTGGCCAGCAACAGCGCGTGGCGATTGCCCGCGCCATCGTCTCCGACCCCACCTTCCTGATCTGCGACGAGCCCACCGGTGACCTCGACCGCCAGAGCGCGGAAGAAGTGCTGGGCCTGCTGCAGCTGCTCAACCGCGAACACGGCAAGACCATCATCATGGTCACCCACGATCCCAAGGCCGCCGAGTACGCCACCCACACCGTGCATCTGGACAAGGGCGAGCTGGTCGACGCCCCGGTGCACTGAGGAGCACGGCCATGAAGTACTTCTCACTGATATGGGCGCAGCTGTTCCGCAGCCGTACGCGTACGCTGTTCACCCTGCTGTCCATCGTCACCGCCTTCCTGCTGTTCGGCATGCTCGACTCGGTGCGCGTCGCCTTTGCCAGCGGCGGCAACAGCGTGGCCGGCGCCAACCGGCTGGTGGTGGCCTCGCGCCTGTCCATCACCCAGTCGCTGCCGATCCGCCTGGAATCGCAGATCCGCCAGATCGAAGGCGTCCAGGATGTCACCTATGCCATGTGGTTCGGCGGCATCTACCAGGACCAGAAGAATTTCTTCCCCAACTTCTCGGTGGCGCCCAACTACTTCGACCTGATGACCGAGTTCCAGATTCCCAAGGACCAGGTGGATGCCTTCCGCAACACGCGCACCGGCGCCATCGTGGGTGAATCACTGGCCAAGCAGTTCGGCTGGAAGATCGGCGATACCATTCCACTGCAGGCCACCATCTTCCCGCGTGGCGGCAGCAACGATTGGCCGCTGCAGCTGGTCGGCATATTCAAATCCAAGAACACCGCCACCGCCGCCAACGAAGAACGCCAGTTGATGATGAACTGGAAGTACTTCGACGAATCCAACGACTACATCAAGAACCAGGTGAGCTGGTACACGGTGACGCTGGACAACGCCGACCACGCCTCGCGCGTGGCCCAGGCCATCGACGCGATCTCGGCCAATTCCGACCACGAGACCAAGAGCCAGACCGAGTCGGCGTTCCAGCAGGCCTTCATCAAGCAGTTCGCCGACATCGGCATGATCGTCACCTCGATCATGGGCGCGGTGTTCTTCACCCTGCTGCTGCTCACCGGCAACACCATGGCCCAGGCCGTGCGCGAGCGCGTGCCGGAGCTGGCCACGCTGAAAACGCTGGGCTTCACCGATGGCACCATGCTGATGCTGGTGATGGTGGAATCCATCGTGCTGGTCGGCCTGGGCGGTGCCATCGGGCTGGGCTTGGCAGCACTGGCGCTGCCGCTGATGGCCCCGCAGACCATGGGCCTGCTGCCGCCGCATGTGCCGGCACAGACCTGGATCGTGGGGCTGCTGCTGATCGTGGTGATCGGTCTGGTGGTAGGCGTGTTGCCGGCACTGCGGGCCAAGCGCCTGAAGATCGTCGACGCACTGGCCGGGCGCTGAGGAGAACGACATGAAGAATTTTCTTTCGAATGCGCTGGTGATCGTGCTGCTCATCGTCGGCCTGGGCGTATGGATTGCGCTGCCGTGGATCGGCGTCGCCGTGGTCGCGGTGGCAATCACGCTGTGGCTGCTGCTCACCCGCACCGGTCGGCTGGCGCTTGCCGCAACCCGCATCGGGCTGGCCAGCCTGCCGCAACGCTGGGGCGCCTCCTCGGTGATCGTGATCGGTATTGCCGGCGTGGTCGGCGTGCTGGTGGCAATGCTGGCGATGGGCCAGGGCTTCCAGGCCACGCTGGAAAACACCGGCGATGACAGCACCGCGATCGTGCTGCGCGGCGGTTCGCAGGCCGAGACCAACTCGGTGATCACCCGCGACCAGGTGCCGTTGCTGGAAACCCAGCCCGGTGTGATGCGCGGTGAGAATGGACGACCGCTGGTCTCCGCCGAAGCCTCGCAGGTGGTCAACCTGACCTCGCGCAGCGATGGCACCGACGTGAACGCACAGTTCCGCGGTGTCGGTGAGCAGGCCTGGGCAGTACACGAGAAAGTACGCCTGGTCGAAGGCCGCAAGTTCGGCGCCGGCCTGCGTGAGATCGTGGCTGGGCGCGGCGCGCAGAAGCAGTTCCAGGGCCTGGAGGTCGGCAAGACCCTGCGCCTGGGCAACCAGGATTGGACCGTGGTCGGCATCTTCGAATCGGGCGACGCCCACGATTCGGAGTTGTGGACCGACGCGCAGACCCTGGCCACCACCTATAACCGCAGTGCCTGGCAATCGATCACTGTACGCACCGACGGCAAGCAGGGCTTCGAGACCTTCAAGGCCGCGGTGGAAAGCGACCCACGGCTGAAGCTGGACGTGGAGACCACCGCCGAGTACTACGGCAAGCAGGGCGGCGGCCTGAACAAGCTGCTCAAGATCCTCGGCACGGTGATCGGCGCGATCATGGCGGTGGGTGCGGTGTTTGGTGCGCTCAACACCATGTATGCGGCCGTGGCCACGCGCGCACGTGAGATCGCGACCCTGCGGGCCATCGGCTTCCGCGGCGTACCCGTGGTGACCGCTGTGATGCTGGAAACCATGTTGCTGGCCCTGCTCGGCGGCCTGCTGGGCGGCATCGTGGCCTGGTTGGCATTCAACAACTTCACCGTCTCCACCCTGGGCAACGACTTCAGCCAGGTGGTGTTCCAGTTCAAGGTCTCGCCGCCGCTACTGTGGAGCGGGTTGAAGTGGGCGCTGGGCATCGGCCTGGTGGGCGGGTTGTTCCCGGCCCTGCGTGCGGCCCGGCTGCCGATCACCACTGCCTTGCGCGAGACCTGAGCAGCGCAGCCTTTACGCGTTGGCCGTGGTGTACACGGCCAACGCCCTGCCACCGGCGAATGGCGGAACTTTCGCACTGACGCATCAACTACCCAGCGGCACTCCGCCCCGTCCTCCGACGGGCGCGGTGTGCTGATGGATGCTGCGTCCCTCCCCCACGGTGATGCATCTGTCACGGCGCCCCTCAAGGGCGCCTTTTCGCGTTTAGAAAGGAAATCTGAAGAGATGTATCTGAAACCCACGCCGCTTCACGCCGCGATCGCCCTGGCCATGGTTGCGGTCAGCCCTGCTGCCTACGCCCAGGACAGCAGCGAACCCACCACCCTGGACCGCGTCGAGATCACCGGCTCGCGTATCCGCCAGGCCAATGTCGAAACCGCCCAGCCGGTGATCGCCTTGACCCGGGCCGAGATCGAGAAGAAGGGCTACGTCAACGTCGCCGACATCCTGCAGGATGTCACCGCTGCCGGCGCACCGTCGCTGAGCCGTGCCTCGGCACTGTCCTCGGGCCGTGACTACGGCGGCATGTTCATCAGCCTGCGCAACCTGGGCCCCGAGCGCAGCCTGGTGCTGATCGACGGCCGCCGCATGGGCGTCAGCGCCGGCGGTTATTCCGACGTAGGTTCCATTCCCTCTTCCATCGTCGAGCGCGTGGAAGTGCTGACCGACGGTGCCTCGGCCCTGTATGGCTCCGATGCCATCGCCGGCGTGGTTAACATCATCACCCGCAAGAACTTCGATGGCGGCAACGTCAGTGCCTATGTCGGCCAGTACAGCGAAGGCGACGGCCAGAAGCGCTCGTACAGCGCCAACTACGGCAAGACCTTCGAGCGCGGCTGGTTCAGCGTGGGCGTCGAGAAGTCCAAGGAAGATCCGGTGCTGGGTGGTGCGCGTGAGTTCACCGCCTATCCCAACGGCCCCTATCATCCGGAAGATGGCCTCAACGGCACTACCCAATGGGGCTCGGTGACGGTTGATGGCAAGGTGCTGAGCGTCGGCCCGGGCGGCGACCCGTCGGACGTGGCCAACTTCAAGCCGCGTGACCCGGCCACGTATGCCAACACCAAGACCAACATGACCCTGTTGTCCTCGCTGGAGCGCAGGTCCGCGTTCGCCAACGCCGGCTTCCAGATCACCGACAACGTCCGCGTGGTCGGCGACGTGCTGTACAGCGAGCGCGAGTCGGTGAAGCAGCTGGCCGGTTACCCCTACTCGGTGTCCGCGGCGCAGGCGGCCAGCGGTGCGCGTGCAGCGCTGTCGGCCGACAGCATGTTCAACCACTGGGGCAAGGACGTGCTGTTCTCGCACCGCACCGAGGAATACCCGCGTGCGACCAACAACAGCCTGACCACCAAGCGCGCCGGCCTGGGCCTGGAAGGCAGCTTCGAGACCGGTTCGCACCTGTGGGACTGGAACGTCAACTACATGTACAACCGCAATGAAGGCGAGCGCCGCAGCCTGCAGAGCATGTACCAGCCGCACGTCAACCTGGCCGTGGGCGCGTCCTTCATCGATGCCGATGGCGTGGCCCGCTGCGGCAGCGTTGGCAACGTGATCGAAGGCTGCGTGCCGTGGAACCCGCTGGCCCCCGCTGGCAGCAACAGCACCGGCTCGCTCAGCGACAAGGCCGTGCGCGACTACATCTTCACCCGCTTCAGCGACGAGATCCTCAGCACCACCAAGGTCCTCAGTGCGAACATCTCCGGCTCGCTGTTCAGCCTGCCGGCCGGCGACATGATGGCGGCAATGGGCGTGGAACACCGCTCCGAGGAAGCCAGCTACACCCCGGACCTGATGGTGCAGAACGGCGAGATCGCCGGCACCAGCGGCGGCCCCACCCGCGGTGACTACACCCTGGACGAGGTCTACCTGGAACTGCAGGTACCGCTGCTGTCCGACCTGCCGTTGGTGCGCGAACTGTCACTGGACATGGCCGGCCGCTATTCCGACTACGACAATTTCGGCGGCACCACCAACAGCAAGTTCGGCCTGAAGTGGAAGCCCGTGGACACCCTGCTGGTACGCGCCACCTATGGCACCGGCTTCCGTGCACCCACCGTGGACGATCTGTACGGCGGCACGGTCACCACCCGCGACCGCATCACCGACCCGTGTGACCGTTCCTTCGGCGCGGCCGCACGCAATGCCGAGGTAGCCGCACGCTGCACCGCTGCCGGCATGGGCGCCGATTTCCGCCAGAAGACCGGTGACGGCGAACTGGCCACCACCTCCGGTGTACAGGCCGTCACCGACTTCACCTCCGGCTCCAACCCGGACCTGAAGCCGGAAACCGCCAAGACCTGGACCGTGGGCCTGGTCTACAGCCCCGACTTCGTCACTGGCCTGGACCTGAGCCTGGACTGGTGGAAGATCCGTATCGACAACGTGATCGTCGGCGAATCGGCCACCGACATCCTCAACCAGTGCTATGTGCAGGGCATCCAGTCGGCCTGCGACCGTTTCACCCGCTACACCTCCGGCAGCAACAAGGGCCAGGTCAGCGGCATGAACCGCTCGTTGAACAACGCCGGTTTCCAGGAAACGGCCGGCTATGACATCGGTGTGCGTTACCGCCTGCCGGAAATGGCATTCGGCCAGCTGTCGCTGCGCTGGAACACCACCTATGTGGATTACCTGTCGCGCAAGAGCGACAACGTCGACACCACCCCGGTCGAGCAGTACACCGGCTGGGAAGGCAACTTCCGCGTGCGCTCCAACCTCACGGCAGACTGGCAGTACGGTGATCTGGGCATCAGCTGGACCACCCGCTACTACTCCAGCATGAAGGAGAAGTGCTCCTACGACCTGGACGGTGGCCCCGAGTGCAACCTGCCGGGCTTCCAGTCGCCGTACACCGACATGCAGCCGAGCCGCAAGCTGGGCTCGAACACCTTCCACGATGTGCAGCTGCGCTACGCCCTGCCGTGGGAGGGCACGGTGTCGCTGGGTATCAACAACGTGTTCAAGCACGCCGGCCCGATCATGTACAGCCAGCCGAACAGCAGCTTCACCTACTACGGTGGCTTCGACATCGGCCGTTTCATCTACATGAAGTACCAGCAGCGGTTCTGATGGACCGCCTTCACGAGGCGCCCACTACTGCCTGAGCGCTTCGCGTTTGAAGCCCCTCTCCCGCCTGCGGGAGAGGGGTTGCGGTGAGGCTGCTTGCCCGTGCCAAGCCCCTGCCGGGCATGGCGCGGCACTCTCCGGCGGGAGGGCCCTGGGGCGGGAAGCGCCGCTCCCGCAACCCAAACACCACACAACGGTCATCCAACTGTCATCGCCGCGCGGTAGATGGCGGCCGCCATTGCACCTAATGTGGCCGGCTCCCCAAATCGGATACCGCCATGCTGCGTTCACTGGCGCTGGCCGGCGTCTGCGTGATGCTGGCTGGCTTTGCCCTTTCCCCTCCTGTTCCCTCGCTGTCACTGAGCGAGCGCCTGGCTGCCCCTGGCGGCACCTCGCCGCTGGTCCCCACCGCGCGCATCGACGCCCTGCTGGCCCACCTGCCGCATCGCCAGGGCACGGTTGCCGGCAGCGATGGCGTGGCCCTGAACTGGGTTGGCTTCGAGCCGGGCGACTACCAGCTCGACTACCGCTACCTTGGCAAGGGCCCGCGTTTCCCCGAGTTCTCGCTGCAGGCCAGCGCGCCCACCGCGGCCGCACCCGCCACGGCCCCGCGCGGCACCGTGGTGCTGCTGCACGGCTGGATGATGGACGGCGGCTCGCTGTTGCCGTGGTCGCTGGAACTGGCCCAGCAGGGCTACCGCACGATTGCCCTGGACCTGCGCAACCACGGTCGCTCCGGGCAGGCGCTATCAGGCTATGGCACCCGCGAAGGCGAGGACGTGGTGGCCGCGATCAGCCACCTGCGCGACCAGGGCGTGGTCAGCGGCCCGGTGCACCTGCTGGGCGTGTCCTATGGCGCCGCCACCGCGATCTTCGCCGCCCGCGAGCTGGGCAGCCAGGTCAGCAGCGTGGTCGCGATGGAGTCCTTCGACAACGCCGGCCAGGCGATACGTACGATGGTGCCGCATATGCTGTCCAAGCCACCGGAGCGCTGGAGTGACTATGTCGCCCTGCCGATTGCGCGTTGGCAGTACGGTGGCCGCGGCCTGGACGAGGCCATTGCCACCACCGACCGCAAGCTCGGGCTGGATCTGGACCGGGTGGATGTGGGCCAGGCGTTGGCGCAGGTGCCCAGCTGCGTGCTGCTGGTCCATGGCCGCGACGACGAACACATTCCCGTATCGCAGGGCCGTGCACTGGCCGCGGCGGCACCAAAGGCGCGCTATCTGGAAGTGCCCAGTGAAGACCATCTCACCCTGCCGATGCGGCTGGACCGGCTTTCCCCAGCAGTCAACGACTGGTTTGCCGAAGCCGCCGAGGGTCGCGGTTGCCCTGCCGCACCACTGGCAATGCGGTAACCGCGACGCAAGCTGCCCATCCCACCCCGGTCAACGGGAGAAGGACTGAAGCACCTGCGGCTCACCATCGGCAGCTGTGGCGCAAGCGGCGACATACTTGCCGCATCCGTAGCGCCAAAGCCATCCCTTCCCTGCTGCGCAAGGGAGGGGGCAGAACAGAAGCCTTCAGGCTGCCGCAGACTTCTGCTTCGCGCGTGCAGCCGCTCGCAACCCCGCCACCGCAAACACCAGCAACCCGGCCCAGATGAAGCAGAAGCCGACCAGCTGGTTGGCATTGAAGGGCTCGCGCAGGATCAGCACGCCGGCCAGGAACTGCAGGGTCGGCCCGATGTACTGCAGCAGCCCCACCACCGACAGCGGCACCCGCCGCACGCCATAGGCGAAGGCGATCAACGGCACCGCGCTGACCACGCCGGCCAGCACCAGCAACACGTCATTGCCCAGCCCCCAGCCGGAAATGAAACCGCCGCCGTGGCCACTCTCGGCCCAGATCACGTAGACCAGTGCCGGCGCCACCATGAACACGCTTTCCACGCCCAGGCCGGTGACCGCTTCCACCGCCACCAGCTTGCGCAGCAGGCCGTACAGGCCAAAGGTGATCGACAGGCCGATGGCGATCCACGGCAGCCGCCCGCCCTGCCAGGTCAGCCAGGCCACGCCCAGCGCCGCCAGCGCCACCGCCAGCCACTGCAGCTTGCCCAGCCGCTCGCCCAGCACGGCTACGCCCAGCAGCACGCTGAGCAGTGGGTTGATGAAGTAGCCCAGGCTGGTCTCCACCACATGGCCGGCATTCACCGCCCAGATGTACAGGCTCCAGTTGAGCCCGATCAGCAGACTGGACAAGCCCAGCAGCCAGAACCGCCGGGGCGTGGCCCACACCTCGCGCAGCCACCCCCAGCCGCGCATGATCGCCAGCCCACCGATCAGCAGCACCGCGCTCCAGACAATGCGGTGGGCAATGATCAGGAACGAAGGCACGTCCTTGAGCAGGTGCCAATACAGCGGAAACAGGCCCCAGATGACAAAGGCCAGGGTGGTGGCCCACAGGCCATTGCGGGTTTCGTTGGAGGCAGTCATGCGCGGCGCAGCCTGGCAAGGGTGATGACGACGACACCGGCCAGAATCACCGCCATCGCACCGAGATCGGAAACACTGAAGCGCTCATGCGCGATCCACACGCCCAACGCCACCGCGATCACCGGGTTGACGTAGGCATAGCTGCTGGCCAGTACCGGGCGCACGTTGTGCAGCAGCCAGACGTAGGCGGTAAAGGCGATGATCGAGCCGAACACGGTCAGGTAGCTCACCGACAGCAGGCCCTGCAGGTCCGGCAGGCCGTGCAGGCGTTCGCCACGCAGCAGCCCGACCGTGATCAGGATCACGCCACCGCACAGCATCTGCCCGGCGGCGGTCATGAACGGCGACGGCAGGTCGCGGCCACGCGACCAGATCGAACCGGCAGCCCAGCCCAATGGCGCGATCAGCAACAGCACCAGGCCCAACGGGGTAGCGGTCAGGCTGCTGCCGGCATTGAGCCAGAGCACCCCGGCAAAACCAATGGCGATGCCCAGCCACTCGCCACGGGTGACTTTTTCGCCACGGAACGCCGAAAACAAGGCCATCCACAGCGGCACCGAGGCCACCGCCACCGCGGCCAGCCCGGAAGACACATCACGCTCGGCCAGCACCACCATGCCATTGCCGAAGAACAGCAGGCACAGCCCCATCACCGCCAGGGTTGGCCACTGCGCGCGGGTGGGTGCAGCCACCCCGCGCCAGCGCAGCAGTGCGTACAGCACGCCACCGGCGACCACGAACCGGCTGCCGGAGATCACCGTCAGCGGTGGCAGGCCACTCTCCAGCGCCAGGTGGATACCCAGGTAGGTCGACCCCCAGACCACATAGACCAGGAACAAGGCCAGGACGACAAGGCCGCTCCGCGGAGCAGCCGACGTGGTTTCAGGTGAAGACATGGGGCAATACCACCATCAGGGGAAGGTGGATTTTAGGGCACGGCGTTGCGCGTTATCAGTACGGAAAACGGCATGCTGTATCCGTCGTGCCCGCCCCCTACCAAGTCATTACATCGCCTGAAGGCGGCGTGCGGTACGGTGCAGGCACCCGTCCGCTGTCGCCTGGCCGCAGGCTCCGCAGCGGATCCCAGCGAGGACACCGCCCCGATGAGCACGACCAGCACCGCCCCGGCCGCCGCCAACCACGCCCTGCGCCGCTCGATCTCCAACACGCTCAAGGGCTCGGCCGGCAACCTGGTCGAGTGGTATGACGTCTATGTCTACTCGGTGTTCGCGGTGTATTTCGAGTCACAGTTCTTCTCGGCCGAGGACAAGAACTCCACGATCTATGTGTGGGCGATCTTTGCCGCCACCTTCCTGATGCGGCCGATCGGCGCCTGGTACTTCGGCCGCTTCGCCGACCGCTATGGCCGGCGGCTGGCACTGACGGTGTCGGTATCGGTGATGGCGACCTGCTCGTTCCTGATCGCCATCACCCCCACCGCCTCGCAGATTGGCGGCGCGGCGGCGCTGATCCTGTTGTTCGCGCGGCTGGCGCAGGGCTTTGCCACCGGCGGCGAATACGGCACCAGCGCCACCTATATGTCCGAGGCCGCGCTGCCGGGCCGGCGCGGCTTTCTGTCGTCCTTCCACTACGTCACCCTGGTCGGTGGCCATGTGCTGGCGCAGCTGACCCTGTTCACCATGCTCAGCTTCTGGGACAAGCCGGAGATTTCCGCCTGGGGCTGGCGCGTGGCCTTCGCCATCGGCGGCGTGGCCGCCATCGTGGTGTTCTGGCTGCGCCGGAGCATGGACGAATCGCTTACCGCCGATTCGATCGAGGCCGCCAAGGAGGGCCGCGCCAAGGCATCGGGCTCGATGTATGAGCTGTTCGTGCACCAATGGCGACCGTTGCTGCTGTGCTTCCTGATCACCGCCGGCGGCACGGTGGCGTTCTACACCTATTCGGTGAATGGGCCGAAGATGATCCAGAGCGCCTTCGCCGGTGACGACGTGATGACCGGCACGCTGATCAACCTGGGCGTGCTGATCTTCCTGATGGTGCTGCAACCGATCGGCGGCTGGATCTCGGACATCATCGGCCGCAAGAGCCTGCTGGTGTTCTTCGGCATCGGCGGCGTGCTCTACAGCTGGTACATGATCACCGCCCTGCCGCAGCAGCACGACGCCTTCAAGGCCTTCCTGGTGCTGGCCATCGGCTTCGTCATCCTCACCGGTTACACCTCGATCAACGCGGTGGTGAAGGCCGAGCTGTTCCCCACCCACGTCCGCGCGCTTGGCGTCGGCTTTGGTTATGCGATGGCCAATTCACTGTTTGGTGGGACCGCACCGCTGCTGTATCAGGCGGCACTGAAGACCGATCATGTGGACACGTTCGCGATCTATGTCACCGCGGTGATCGCGGTATCGCTGGTGGTCTATATCTTCTTCCTGAAGAACAAGGGGCCGAACTGGCTGGATGGCACGCGGAGGTAAGACCAGACAAGTTGGAACCATGGCGGGTTTGGCCTGGTCTTGGTTTGACTTTGGTTTTGGTCCTGCTTTTGTGCCGTCATTCCCGCGCAGGCGGGAATCGCTCTGGTCTTTGCTGTTTGCTTCGTGCATGACGCAGGCAAAGGCAAGGGCGCAGAGCGCTTCCCGCCGGCGCGGGAATGACAGCATCAAAGCAAAGTGCGAAGATCAAAACGAAGAGCAGAAGAAAACCGGCGGACTCAGTCCACCGGTTTTCTCATGACTCAGCGCCAAACAACATCACTCAGCACAGCCACACATCACTCAGCGCCGAGCGGCATCACTCGCTTCACGCGCGGCCTCGAACTCCGCGCCCTTCTGCCACTGCGGCCACCGCCGGCTATTGGCCAGCTCCAGCCCCAGGTCATAAACCAGCAAGGTATCGGCGGCCAGGCCACGCGCATCCCACTGCGGGCTCCACGCATCGCAGGCCTGGTGGTAGCACTTGGCGAAATAGGCATCACGCAGCGCGCGGCCGGCGGCAACGCCACCGTCCAGCTTATCCAGGCCGGCGCCCACGGTGATCGCCGGCACGCCCTTGCGGGCAAAGGCGAAATGGTCGGCGCGGTAGAAGAAGCCCGCTTCCAGATTCGGGTCCGGCGACCAGCGGCGGCCACGCGCCTGCGCCACCCGCTGCACATCGTCTTCCAGCGACACGCGGCCATTACCCCAGGTCGCGATATCGGCGGTTTCGCCGTCCGGGCTGAACATCTCGATGTTCAGCACCGCTGCGGTGGTTTCCAGCGGTGCCAGCGGATGCGCAGCGTAGTAGCTGGCGCCGAGCAGGCCCTTCTCTTCGGCGGTCAGCGCGATGAAGTACAACGAGCGCTGTGGCCGCGGCCCGGCCGCGAACACCCGGCCCAGTTCCAGCACCGAGGCCACGCCGGTGGCGTTGTCGATGGCGCCGTGGCGCACGGTCTGGCCGCTGGCGTCCGCCTGGCCGATGCCGAAGGCATCCCAGTGCGCGGAGAAGATCACCGACTCCTGCGGGTGGCTGCTGCCTTCCAGCTTGGCCACCACGTTGCGGGTGACCACCTGCTCGCGCTTGAGCTTGAAGCTGGCCGACAGGCGCGCATCACCCAGCGTAAACGGCTTGAAATCAGCCTGCATGGCCTTGCGCTTCTCGGCATCGAAGTCCAGCCCGGCCGCTGCGAACAGCTGCTCGGCCAGGCTGCGCTGCATCCAGCCGCGCAGTGGCGTGTGTGCGGCCAGCGCATCTTCCGGGCTGCGCTCGATATCGAACAGCGGCGAGGTGCCGGAGGCCTTCACCGTTGCCCAGGGATAGGCCGCCGGTGCGGTTTCATGCACGATCAGCACGCCTTCGGCACCGCGCCGCGCGGCTTCCTCGAACTTGTAGGTCCAGCGGCCGTAGTAGGTGACTGCCTTTCCGTCGAATGCCCCGGCGCTGTCGGCCTCGAAGTCGGCATCGTTGATCAGCACCACGGCGATCTTGCCGTGCAGGTCCACGCCTTTGTAATCGTCCCACTGGCGCTCGGGTGCGGTGATGCCGTAGCCGATGAACACCAGCGGTGCATCCTTCACCGCCACCGCGGCCTGCGGGCGCAGGCTCTGCAGGGTGACATCCTCGCCGTTGACCAGGGTCCGGGTCTTGCCGCCCTGACTGAGGCTGGCCGTGGCCTCGCCGTCCAGCTGCGCGCGGACCAGCGGCACCTCCTGCACCCAGCTGCCATCGGTGCCGCCCGGCTGCAGGCCGGCCTTGCGGAACTCATCGACCAGATAGTCCACGGTGCGCTGCTCACCGGTCGATGCCGGTGCACGGCCTTCGAACTCGTCCGAGGCCAGGATGCGGACATGCCGCGACAGCGCTTCCGGATCGATGCCGCCGCCGGGCAGGTCATTGGCCGCCGAGGCGATGCCGCCCACGAACAGGCAGGAAGACAGCAGCAGGATGCGCATCGGGTTCAAGGCAACTACCAGCGACAGAGTGAATGACAAATTCTAACCGGCATTGCCCATACCGGCATTGCCCATGTAGTGCCGAGCCATGCTCGGCAGGGGGCATTACCGGGAAAGCCTCTGCCGAGCATGGCTCGGCACTACCTGAAAGGCCTTTGCCAGGCTTCGCTCGGCACTACCTGAAAGACCTTTGCCGAGCTTCGCTCGGCACTACCGCCCCCTCCCTTTCGCGCAGCGAAGGGGAGGGTTGGGGAGGGGTGAGCTTCACCGCTTCTGTTCTAAGCCTGGCTTCGCGGTTTACACCGCTCCCGCAGCGAGCGGATGCAGCGCCGGGAAAGCCACATGCCGAGCATGGCTCGGCACTACATTGAGGCCCTTTGCCGAGCGTGACTCGGCACTACCTGAAGGGCCTTTGCCGAGCATCGCTCGGCACTACCGCTCCCTCCCTTTCGCGCAGCGAAGGGGAGGGTCGGGGAGGGGTGAGCCTCATCGCTTCTGTTCTGAGCCTGGCTTCGCGGTTTACACCGCTCCCGCAGCGAGCGGATGCATCACTGGGAAAGCCCCTGCCGAGCATGGCTCGGCACTACATGAGCCCCTCTGCCGAGCATGGCTCGGCACTGCATGAGCCCCTCTGCCGAGCATGGCTCGGCACTACATGGAGCTTGTTGGCTCTCAGCGCTTGTCGCGGTCCAGCCAGCAGGCCAGACCCTGGGCGTTGAGCTCGATGTCCATCGCCAGCACCCGCAACACTTCGGATGCGTCCAGCGGGCTGCCCTGCAATCTCAATCGCGCCACATACAACGCACCCAAGGCATCCACCAACAGACGGTGGCGCTGCGGCTCACCGTTGCAGCGTTGCGCAATCGCCACCATCGCGTCGATCTGCGCGTGCAGCTCCTGCGCCAGACGCGCCGTGCCTTCCACCCGGCCGTAATGGGTCAGGTACATGCCCTCCGGTGACTCCTGCATCAGCCGACGGATCGAGGCATGCATCGCCTCCGGCTCGAACTGCACTGGCGAGGAAGTAGGAATGATGAAGGCGCCACCGGCGTGATCCAGCTCTCGATAAGAGAGGCCAAACGTGTCGCCGGTAAACCAGCTGCGGCTGGCCGCATCCCACACGCAGAAGTGGTGGCGTGCATGCCCCGGCGTGTCCACGCAGACAAGTTCGCGCCCAGCCACGGAAACGCGGTGACCGTCTTCGGCCACCACCACGCGCTCGGCGGGCACCGGCACGATCTGCCCGTAGCTGCGGGCAATTTCCGCCTCGCCATACACCGCCGTCGCCCCGGCGATCAGCCGGGTAGGATCGATCATGTGCTGGGCACCGCGCGGGTGCACCACCAGCTTGGCATTGGGCAGCTGCTGCATCAGCGAACCAGCACCGCCGGCATGGTCCAGATGCACATGGGTGACGATCAGCCAATCGATATCCGCAGGCGTCAGCCCGGCCTGGGCCACGCAGGCCAGCAGATTCGGCAGCGAATGGGTGGTGCCGCAATCGACGAACGCGCCGCGCCCGTCCTGCACGATCAGGTAGGCCGCATCGAAGTGATCGCGCTGGAACGCGGTATCGATGGTGTGGATGCCATGGGCAACAGACATGCGGCAACTCCGGCAGAAACTGGCCTTGATCCTGCCAGCCCCCCTGCCCGCGCTCAACCCGGACTTTTGTCGCAGCCGGGTCGGCTCAGTGCTGCAGGATGCGTGGGCGCAGCAGCAGGGCAAGCACCATCACTGCCAGGAAGCCACCGTAGGCATAGAGCACGGCCAGGATCTGCTTCCACAGGCCGTCGGCCACCTCGGCCGCACCGACCTGGTAACCCCACAACATGAAGCCGATGCTGGCCACCAGGGCCAGCACCAGCATCGCTGCATCAAACAAGGTGCGTGTGCGGGTGCGCGGCTGGCGCGGGAACCACCAGTACAGCGCCCCCATCACGCAGAACCAGGGGAGAAACAACAACAACGACAACCAGGCCATCGACGTGCTCCTCCGCTGGGGTTTATTCCTTTGCCGCGGCCTCGCGCAGTTCGCGCAATGCCGCCAGCACCGGCTCCACTTCCGCCTCAACCTTGAACAGCTCGCTCTGCAGTGCGTCGCCGTGTTCGGCCTGCTTGAGCACGGCGATCAGCTGGCCGGCATCGCGCGGCGAATCAAAGCCCTCGCTCTGGATCAGCAGCGTGCCCTCGCCATCGAGCAGCTTGAAGTAGAAGCGGCCGTCCTTTTCGCGGTACTGCTTGAACAGCGGCAGCGCGGCCTTGGCGGCAACGGCAGCCTTGGGCTTGTCACCGGCTGCGGACAGGTCACGCAGGCCCACCGCATGGCGCAGCTCCTTCAGCAGCGGGATGGCGAACTGCTCACGCAGCTGCTGGCCACGCTTGCGCAGGATGGCTTCGATCTTCTCGGGCTCGGCCATCAAGGCGTTGTAGCGCTCGCGCAGCGGCGACAGCTCGGCGTCGATGCGCTCGAACAGCTGCTGCTTGGCATCGCCCCAGCTGATGCCGTCAGCAAAGGCCTTGGCAAACGCGGCGGTCTGCTCCGGGCTGGCGAAGGCCTGGTACATCTGGAACAGCGCCGAGCCCTCGGTGTCCTTGGGTTCGCCCGGCAGGCGCGAGTCGGTGAGGATGGAGAACACCAGCTTCTTCAGCTCCTCGCGCGGCACGAACAGCGGGATGGTGTTGCTGTAGCTCTTGCTCATCTTGCGACCGTCCAGGCCGGCCAGGGTGGCCACCTGTTCGTCGATGATCACTTCCGGCAGGGCAAAGTATTCCTTGCCGTAGACGTGGTTGAAGCGTTGGGCGAAATCACGCGCCATCTCGATATGCTGGATCTGGTCGCGACCCACCGGCACCTTGTTGGCGTTGAAAATCAAAATGTCGGCCGCCATCAGTACCGGGTACATGAACAGGCCGGCGCTGACGCCTGCGTCATCGTCCAGCTGCTCCTCGCGGTTCTTGTCCACCGCCGCCTTGTAGGCATGGGCGCGGTTGAGGATGCCCTTGCTGGCCACCACGGTGAGGAACCACATCAGCTCGGTGGTTTCCGGAATGTCGCTCTGCCGGTAGAACCACACCTTGTCCGGGTCCAGGCCGCAGGCCAGCCAGCTGGCCGCGATCTCCAGGGTCGAACGCTGGGTGCGCTCGGGCTCCTGCGCCTTGATCAGGCTGTGCAGGTCGGCCAGGAAGAAGAAGCTCTCGATATCCGAGGCCTGGCTGGCAGCAATGGCCGGGCGGATCGCGCCGACGTAATTGCCGAGGTGGGGAGTGCCGGAGGGGGTAATGCCGGTGAGGACGCGGGTAGTCATGTAAACCAAGCTGACGAGCGGATGAACCGGCCCAGTGTAACTCCCCCGGCTGGCCGCCGCCCCCAACCCCGTTGCCCGCGCCCGGCCGTTCAAGCTCACGTACCCCGTCAAGGAGCCTGCCATGTATCGCCTGTTCGCCAGTGTGTTGTCGGTTGTCGCGCTATGCGGGTTCAGCCCGGTACGGCCGGCAGATGAGGGTCCGGTGCTGCTGTCGGTGATCGACCGCGACGACGGGCAGGAACTGGACCTGCACCCGCACCGGGGCCAGCAATGGGTGGCCGGCAGCCCGGGCCACCGCTACAGCGTGCGCATGCAGAACCGCAGCGGCGAGCGCGTGCTGGTGGTGCTGTCGGTGGATGGGGTCAACGCCATCACCGGCCAGACCGCCTCGCCCAGCCAGTCCGGCTATGTGCTGGAGCCCTGGCAGAGCAGCGAGATCACCGGCTGGCGCAAATCCAATGCCGAGGTCGCGCAGTTCGTGTTCACCGCCTCCAGCGACAGCTATGCCACCCGCACCGGCCGCCCGGCCAATGTCGGGGTGATCGGCATTGCGGTGTTCAACGAGGCACGCCGGCCGGTGTATGACGTGCGCCCACTGCCGATGCCCCGGCCCGCGCCGCGGCCGATGCCGCAGTACGAGGACCGCGCCGAGGCCAGTGCCAGCGCCAATGCCCGCGCCGCCGAGGCCCCTGCCGCGCCCAGCGCGATGGCCAAGAGTGAGTCGCGGCAGCGGCTGGGCACCGGCCACGGCGAGCGCGAATGGTCCAGCTCGT
>DAMCTY010000016.1:22935-69237 GCA_032112995.1 Stenotrophomonas sp.
CCGCAGGCCTTCCCCAGCGGCTTCGTACAGGACCCGCCGGCGCGTTGGCGCTGAGTTTGGGTGATTGCATCCGGGATGCACAAAGGGCCGCTTTCAGCAGCCCTTCTTCCTTCTCCCCAAGCCCTCTCCCGCAACGGGAGAGGGGCTCGAAGGCTGACTGCTGCCACAGGTATGAACGGCGCTCCGTAGCCCGGGTAAGCGCAGCGCACCCGGGAAGCTCGACCTCGCAGGTCGTTCAAGACTTCTGCCAACAGCCCCGGGTGCGCTGCGCTTACCCGGGCTACGCGGGGGAAGAGATTCAGGCTGCCAGCACCCTGCTCCCTCAATCCCCCCGCATCAACCACCCTGCATCAACGGTAGTCGGGGTACTCATCGTGCAGGGACTTCTGGAAATCGCGCACCTCGGTTTCAGCGCGATCCTTGGCCCAGCCATAACGTTCCTGCAGCCGCCCGGCCAGATACTCGGCGTTGCCTTCGGCCACCTTCATGTCGTCATCGGTGATGTCGCCCCACTTGGCCTGCACCTTGCCCTTGAGCTGGGTCCACTTGCCGGAAATGATGTCTTTGTTCATTACGCTTCTCCTTGGTGGGATACGCGGCTTGTTCGCGTGGGATCATCCTGGCCTTGGCAGTGTTGGCAACGGGTACACGGTTCGTTGTGTGGTGCTGACCTCGATGAACACAGCTTCAGGCTTGCGCAGCGCGCATGAAAAAGGCCGGCAATGCCGGCCTTCTCCATTCAGCTGTGTGCGCTAGCCAGGTCAATGTCCCTTGGCAGCGTCCTCCACCTTTTCGCCTGCCTTCTGCACGTCCTTGCCGGCACCGGCAACGGTGTTGCAGCCGGACAGCGCGGCAACCGAGAACAGCGACAGCAACATCAGGGCAACCAAACGCTTCATGTCTTTCTCCTGTGGTGGGTTACATCAACACGGCCCCGCTGGGCCGCCGGGGTTCAGCACCTGCCGTCCTTACAGTCCTGGGCCTTGTCCTCGACCTTTTCACCGGCCTTCTGCATGTCCTTGCCAGCACCGGCCATGGTGTTGCAGCCACTGAGCATGCCTACCGAGAACGCGCCAACCAGGGCCAACATCAGTACTCGCTTCATCATCAGATCGTCTCCTTGCTCATAAGGCGGCGGCTTTGGCCGGGGACCGGCAACCAGCATTCCGCGTGTGAAGACGAATCTCGCCGCTTGGCTGTGTGCTGCGCGTGAATATGCGCAGCACCGGTTCAGCGATGTCGGAGCGAGGTTAAGCAGGGCAACGCAACAGACGGGCACCCCACCGTCGCCCGCCCCATTCAGGTGTCCTTAGTCACGCATCAGCGTGGATTTGCCGAACAGGCTCTCCACCAGGTCCACCGCTAGCTCGGCGGTGCGGTTCTGGTGATCCAGCAACGGATTCAGTTCGACGATGTCCAGCGAGCCCATCAAGCCGGTATCGGCAATCATCTCCATCACCAGCTGCGCCTCGCGGTAGTTGACCCCGCCCGGCACCGTGGTGCCAACGCCCGGCGCGATGCTGGGGTCGAGGAAATCCACGTCGAAACTGACATGCAGGTGGGTATTGGCGTCGACGCCATGCAAGGCCGCTTCCACCGTGCGCTTCATGCCGGCTTCGTCGATATGGCGCATGTCGTAGACATCCACCCGGTGCTGCTTGATCAGGCGCTTTTCCTCCGGATCGACCGAGCGGATGCCGATCTGGTGCACCTGCCATGGCGCGATCGCCGGGGCGCTGCCGCCCAGATGGGTCAGGCCTTCGGGGCCCAGGCCACACAGGCAGGCCACCGGCATGCCATGGATGTTGCCGGACGGGGTGACGTCGGAAGTGTTGAAGTCCGAATGGGCGTCCAGCCACAGCACGCACAGCTGCTTGCCCTGCTCACGGCACCAGCGCGCGACCGCGGTAATCGAGCCCACGCCCAGGCAGTGGTCGCCGCCGAGCATGATCGGCAGGCGGCCGTCCTGCAGTTCGGCATAGGTCGCTTCCATCAAGGCGTGGTTCCAGGCCACCACCTCGTCCAGATGGCGATAACCCTGCACCGGCCCGGTCCATGGATTGCGCGGACCATCCAGGTTGCCGACATCACGCACCTCCACGCCGCGTTCGGCCAGGGCCTCGGGCAGGCCGGCAATGCGCAGCGCCTCCGGCCCCAGCCGCGCACCACGCGCCCCCGCACCCACATCGGTAGGCACGCCAATCAGCGACACCGGACGAAAACCAGCCATACCACCTCCGTTGCAAATGAAAACAGTTTAGCGAGCGGCACCTGAAAGACCTTGCGGCAGCGCGGCAAACCCTTGTGCTGCCTGCGTTCCGGCCGTTTCCCGCGGATCACGGCCAGCGTAGCCGGGCGACATTGCAGCCGTGCACGCGCCCGTGTTCAGTGCCTGCCGGTCCCGCAAGCAGCTCACGACAGGGGCGGCTTGGGGTCCCAGTTGTCGGGCGTCACGATCTTGGGCAGTTCGGGGTCGGCGATGTAGTGGGGCGACATGATCTGTACCCCGGCCGCATTGAAGGCATCCTGGATGTTGGCGTGCAGCGCGCTGAGTATCTCCGCACGCAGCGGCAGTTCAACGATGTGTACGCGCAGCACATAGGCTACGTAGAAGTCGTTGAGCGCGGTCTGCAACACGTAGGCAGGCGGTACGTGCTGCACATGCCCGGTCCTGCCAGCCGCGTCCAGCAGCAGCCGATGCACCTGCCGCCACGGCGTGTCATAGCCGATGGTCACGCCGGTTTCCAGCCACATGCCGGCCGCCTGCGGGTCGCGCGAATAGTTCAGCAGCTTGCCGCTGAGCACATGCATGTTGGGCAGGCTGACCTCCACCCCGGTGAGGGTGCGGATGCGGGTGGTGAACAAACCGATCTGTATCACCTGCCCTTCCACCTCCGCCACCTTGACCAGGTCGCCGACCGACATCGTCCTTGAATACAGCAGGGTGAAGCCCGCCGCTGCCTGGCCGACGATGCTCGATCCGCCCAGCGAAATCATCACGCCGAGCAGCACCGTCAGGCCCTTGAACGCATCACTGCCCGAGCCGGGCAGATAGGGATAGGCCATCACCAGCGCAAACAGCCAGATGCCCGCGACGATCAGTTTGCGGCTGGGTTCGGCCAGTTGGCGGTCGATGCCGAACAGCTGGAAACGCCCATGCTGCACGCCCCGGAACAGGATGCCGATGATCTGGCTGGCCAAGCGTGCCAGCAGGAAAATGATCAGCGCCGTCACCAGCCCCGGGATCGCCGCCACACCCGCCCACAACCAGGCTTTGGCCTGGGCAGCGAGCCATAACGTCATCGTCGTTGCCCACGGCTGGGTGTAGTCGAACTGATGGAATACATAGCGCAGCCATTCCTCGGCCAGCACCAGCAGCGCCACCAGCAGCAACGCGCGCGACAACCAGTCGGCCAGCGCATTGGCCCCATGCAGCATCTGCCGTACCGGCACGCTACGCAGCGTCCCGGCCTTTTTACCCACCCAGGCCAGCATCGCCGCCCGCAGCTGACGTGCCAGCCAGGCCATCACCCAGGCCAGTGCGGCGGCCAGTGCCGTGGCGACAAGGCTGTGCAGCACACCCCGAAGCACCCGCCCCGGCGCCCGCTCGCGCTCGGCGGCGGCGACCGCCTCGCCCAGCCGGCTGCGCACCTCCTCGCGTACCTGGGCCAGACTCTGGCCTTGCGCGGTATCCACATCGGCAGGCGTGATGAGGGTGACGACTTCCCCGCCGAGCAGCAGGATCGCCCCGGCAGCGGTGTCGTTGAAGGTGACGCCGGGCGTGCCCGGCTCATCGACGATGCGCTTGATGTTGAATTCGGCAACCTGCGCCCGCTGCAAGGGCGAGCGCCCCATGAACGCACTGCGGAAGGTCAGGATGTCACGGTTGTAATAGCGCACCGTCGCCGGGGCCTGCGCCTGAGCGGTGCTTTCTTCGGTCGCAGCCAGCAGCGGCGCAGGTGCAAGCAGCAGCGAGGCGCACAGCACAAGCAGCAGCCATGCCATCAAGGTGAACCCGCGTGCCAGTGGTGCTGTTTCGAGGCTGCTCCGGAACATCTTTCTGCTTCCCCGCAAGAAGAGATGACTTGCCGCTGGCGTGTTGCGTCGACCCGCCGCCAATTAGCCCCCACAGGCCGCAGGGTACGCCAGCTACGCCCGTGCTCCATCATCGCACCGCGGCAGGCGGATTGCCTGCCATCACGATCTGGCCACTATCGTCCAGGGTGCACCACACTCGCCCGCAGCAACGTAGCCCGGGTAAGCGCAGCGCACCCGGGAAGAGCGGTCCGGGCATCCGTATCCGCGCCAACCGCCCCGGGTGCGCTGCGCTTACCCGGGCTACGGCTTTGGTTAAATCTCGCGATGTGTGCTGTGGCTCGCTCCTATGTGAGCGCCACGCCGACGGATCTGGGCGTCCCTCCCACTCCGCACCAACTGCCCCGGGTGCGCTGCGCTTACCCGGGCTACGGGCTTTCGTTCAATCTCGCGATGTGTGCTGTGGCTCACTCCTGTGCGAACGCCACGCCGACGGATCTGGGCGTCCCTCCCAGTCCGCACGAACCGCCCCGGGTGCGCTGCGCTTACCCGGGCTACGGCCAGCCATTGATCTGGCGATGCTTGCCGCGGCTTTCTGCTGATGGCGCCGGCCTTGATATTGGTCAGTCCCGGCGGCGACGAAGGGGCGGATACTCGCTGCGTGGACACTTTCACGACCCGCGTGCAGCTATTCAATGCGCCACACCGGCTGCTGTTCTTCATCGGTGTCTGCAATCTCGGCTTGGCGATGGCTTGGTGGGCGCTCTGGCTGGCCGGCTTGCAGCTGGGCAGCCCCCTGCCCGTGCCCGCCGTGCCGCCGGCCTGGCTGCATGGGCTGTGGATGCAGTACCTGGTGCTGCCCAGTTTCATCTTCGGCTTCCTGTTGACCGTATTCCCACGCTGGATGGGATTGCCGGCACTGCCGCGGTGGCAATACGCAGGCGTTGGTAGCGGACTGTTCGGCGCGCAGATCGCGCTGCTGACCGCCAGCAGCGGTCGGCAACCCGGGATGTGGTTGGCCCTGTTGCTGGCGGCGCTGGGATGGGCATTCGGGCTGGTCGTACTCGGCCGCCTGCTGTTGCAGGAGAAAGGCCGCACCTGGCATGCGTGGTCATGCTGGTCCGGCTTGCTGATGGGCTGGATCGGCCTGCTCGGTTTCGCCGCCGCTGCCACAGGCGCTGATATCCGCTGGCAGGCACTGAGCGTGTCGCTTGGCACCTTCGGGCTGTTGCTGCCGATCTACGCAAGCGTCGCCCACCGCATGTTTCCGTTCTTCGCCGGCAACGTGGTGCCGGGCTACCAGGCATGGCGGCCACCACAATGGTTGGCGATCCTGTGGGGACTGTGCCTGCTGCATCTGGCCGGGGAACAGCTGCAGCAGCCACTGGCGACGCTGCTGGCCGATGCGGGCCTGCTGCTGTTGTCGCTGTACTCGCTGTGGCGTTGGTGGCCGCGCGGACCCAAGCCGCCGCTGTTGAGCGTGCTTTTTTACGGACTGGCGTGGTGGCCGCTGGCGATGCTGCTGTATCTGCTGCAGGACATCGCCGCGCTTGCCGGCCATACCGGCTGGCTGGAACGCGCGCCACTACATGCCTTGGCGATCGGCCTGTTCGGCAGCCTGTTGGTGGCCATGGTCACGCGTGTGACCCAAGGCCATTCCGGGCGTGCACTGGTGATGCCGGTGGTCGCATGGGTCGCCCTGCTCGGCCTGCAACTGGTTGCAGTGCTGCGCATCCTGGCGCCGCTACTGGATGATCCCTGGCATTGGCATGCCGTCGCCGCCGCCGGCTGGCTGCTGGTGCTTGCACCGTGGTTGCTGCGGTTGGGGTGGATCTACTGGCGCCCACGTGCGGACGGCAAGCCGGACTAATCGTTACGCGGAGAATCAGGCCTGCACGCGGCCATCAGCCAGATGCACCACCTGCTGGCCGAACATGTCCACGTCCTCCGGATCATGGCTGATCAGCAGCAGCGGGATGCCGGTCTGGTCCAGCACCGTTTCAAGCTCCTGGCGCAGATGCGCACGCAGGGCGTGGTCGAGTGCGGCGAACGGCTCATCCAGCAGCAGTGCCTGCGGCTTGGTCACCAGCGCCCGCGCCAAGGCGGTGCGCTGACGTTGGCCGCCGGAGATCTGCGACGGCAGCAGGTCACCGAGGTGATCGATGCGGAAAGCCTGCAGCCATTGTTCCACTGCATCAACGCGGCGGGCGCGCGACGGATTCAACAGACCCTGCTGCAGGCCGAAGCCGACGTTCTGCCGCACCGTAAGGTGCGGGAACAAGGCGTAGTCCTGGAACACATAGCCGATACGGCGCCGCTGCGGCGACAGGTTGATACCTGCCGCCGCATCAAACAGTGCCTGCGCGTGCATGCGGATCACTCCTGCATCCGGCTGCAGCAACCCGGCAATGGCTTTCAGCGTCAGACTCTTGCCAGCGCCGGACGGGCCGAACAACACAACGTTCGGCTGTGTGCAACGCAAGGCCGCCTGCAGCTGGAACTGCTGTCCAGCCGCACTCAGTTGGCGCTGAACATCAAGCTCAAGCCACATTGCGCGCTCCTTCCTGCCGCCGCCCGACCAGTCGTGCGGCAAGCAGCAGCACGCTGATGCAGACCAGAGAGGACAGCAGCACCAAGGCGTTGGCGCGACCGTCATTGCCGGCCTGCACCGCCTCATAGATGGCAATGGACAAGGTCTGGGTGCGGCCGGGAATACTGCCGGCGACCATGATGGTGGCGCCGAACTCACCCATCGCGCGGGCGAACGCCAGCAGCAGGCCGGCAAGAATGCCGCGCCATGCCAGCGGCAAGGTCACCCGGAAGAACAGCGCCAGCTCGGACACGCCCAGGGTACGCGCGGCCTGTTCCAGCTGGCCGTCCACATCCTCGAACGCGGCACGCGCCGGCTTGAACACCAGCGGAAACGAAGCCACCGCCGCCGCAATCACGGCCGCCTGCCAGGTGAACACCAGGTTGATTCCGAAGCTGCTCTCCAGCCACGCTCCCAGCGGCCCCTTGCTGCCAATCAGCACCAGCAGGTAATAGCCCAGCACCGTTGGCGGCAACACCATCGGCAAGGTGAATATCGTGTCCAGCAACTCCCGGCCAGGAAAGCGCCGCCGCGCCAGCAAGGCGCCAAATCCAACACCGAGCACAAGGTTGATCGCGGTCGCCCAGCCGGCCACCTTCAGCGACAACCACAACGCGCTCCAGTCCAGATCCACCATCAAGGACTGCCGAAGCCGTGCCTGTGCAGGATGGCCTGGCCCTGCGCCGAGCGCACGAAGGCGATGAAGCGCTTGGCTTCGGCGGCATTGCGGCTGGTCTTGACCATCGCCAGCGGATACGCGATGCCACCAGCAACCGGCACCTGGAATGCACGCTGCACGCGCTCGCTCATCGCCTGCACGTCGGTGGCGTAGACGAAACCAGCATCCACTTCACCGCGCGCCACATAGTCCAATGACTGGCGCACGTTCTGGGTGCTGATCATCTTGGCCTGCATCGCCGGCCACAAACCGGCCTGCTGCAGCGCGCCGCGTGCATAGCGCCCGACCGGCACGCTGTCGGGGTTGCCGATGGCAACGCGCTTCACATCGGCCCTGGCCAGTGCCGCCAACGTGGTCGGCTTGTTGCTGGCCTGCGGCGGCACCACCACCCACAGGCTGTTCTGCGCGAATACGTGCTGGGTTGCCGGATCGATCAGCCCTTCTGTGCTGGCCTGTGCCATCGTGGCCTGGTCGGCCGAGGCCAGCACATCGACCGGTGCGCCACGCGCGATCTGCTGCAGCAAGGTGCCTGAGGCCGCGAAGTTCAGATCGATCTTCGTGCCCGGGTTGGCCTTCTCATACGCGCTGGATATCTCGCGGAAGCTTTCGGTCAGGCTGGAAGCCGCCGATACCGTCAGATCAGCAGCGCCTGCCGGCAGTGCGGCAGCCAGCAACAACAACGCCCACAGCTTGTTCATGCATGCATCCTCGGTTGGGCATCATTCGCTTGCGTCATCGGTGGCCGCCATCAGCGCCAGGCGCTCCGGTTGCAGCAGGATGATCTCGCGCTGCTTCACCGCGATGACTTCTTCGTCGCTCAAGCGGCGCAGCACCCGGCTGGCGGTTTCCGGGGCCATGCGCAGGTAGTTGGCGATCTCGGTGCGGGTCATGGTCAGGTTGAAGCGGTGTGCGGAAAATCCACGCCGCGCGTAGCGGTTGGAGATATCCAGCAGGAACGCGGCCATGCGCTCCTCGGTGCGGTAGTTGGCCGCCAGCAAGGCGGCCTTGCCGATCTCGGCGCTGAGCAGGCTGAACAGCTTGGCCTGCAAGCCAGGCATGCGACTGGCCAGCATGCTGATGCGCGGAAACGAGATACGGCACAGATGCACGGTATCCAGCGCCACCGCATTGCAGGGATAGCGCGAACCGTGGATGGCGTTCAAGCCGATCACTTCGCCGGGCAGCGAAAAACCCAGCACCTGTTCATTGCCCAGGCTGTCGTCGACAAAGGTCTTGACCATGCCCGCACGCACCGCGGCGATTGCATCAAAGGGCTCACCCGCGCGGAAGATGTAATCACCCGCGTGGTAGGGCCCGACGTGGTCGACCATCACGTGCAGCTCGTTCAGCGCGGTCTTGTCATAGCCCTGCGAGCTGCAGGCATCGGAGAACGCACAGGTCGTGCAGAAATGCAGCGCGTCACCGTCGCCGGCAGCGGCTGGATTCGGCGTCGCGGTGCCCAGGGGGCCGCGCGGTGGGGGTGTAGGTGACGTCATTCCGTTTTCAAGCAACAGCGGCCAAGGGGCGGAAGCACGCTGCGATCATACGCCACAGCAGCTCACCTTCGTTCTGGATCAACAGCATGTCGCCGTCCCGGCGCAGCCAGCCGCGTTCGATGAACATGGCGACACGGCTCCACGCGTGCTCGAAACAGGCATCGAACGGCTGCGCGTTGCGCCACTCGAAGGCGCGCATGTCCAGCGCGTGATCGCAGGCCAGGCTCTGCACCACCTCATCGGTCATACGTTCATGCTCGGAAAGAATAAGCCCGGACGATATGCCAGGCTGGCCAACCACCAGGCAGGCGCGCCAGTTGCGTGGCTCCGGTGCGATGCGACAGATCACATCGCCGATCTGGCTGCAGGCGCCCACACCAATACCGAGCAGGTCATGGCGCTCGCGGCGGGGGACCCCGAGCAGGTCGCAATGGCGCTGGCCGTCACCGTTGCGCAGCGGCATGGGCAGGTCCGGCCGCTGGTAGTGGTCGCCACCCAACGGGCGGTAGCCGGCCGCCCGCAGCAGCCGCCACGCCTGCAGCCAGTCCGCCGGCAACGGGTATTCGGGCAGCAAGGCAGGCGATGGCAGGATGATGCGTTCGGGTGCCAGCTCCAGCACCCGCTGCAGCCGCTGCAGGAAGGACACATCGGCGTAGCACGGCACGCGCAGCTGGTAGTAACACGCAGTGAACGCGGCCTGCTGGGCCTGAGCCAGCATCGCCGGGCCATCGACGCCGGCGTGATCGATCACCGTCATCCGGGTACAACCGACCTCCCGCAATGACGCCGGTACCACATCGCTGGCTGCATCCAGACGCACTTCGACCTGCGGCCGCGCAATGGTGCACAGCTGCTCCGGCACCGCATCCAACAGGCGGCCCAGCAGGGCGGGCGGCAGGTGCTCGACGATACCCGGCTGCAGCACCATGGCTGCCACTTCGCGGTCGCTGGCCAGCATGTTGGCATGCAGGCGCAGGCATACCAGCAGCGCATCCAGCACGTTTTCGGCCGGCTCCGGGTCATGGGCCGGTGCGCAGAAACCCAGGGTCAACGCACGCGGAATCAGATGCTCGTTGCTGGCCTGCATGGCCGCCCGCCAGCCGGCTTCGGCAAAGCCAGGGCTCAGCTCAGCCGGCGTCGGGAACAGCACGTGCGCGGGTTGCTGCAGCAGTGCGACATGCAATGTGGCGTCATCCATCCCGGCGGTCTCTACTGACATGCCTGCATCCTCGCGCAGTGACCGCCGGGTTTCCCTGATCTGGATCAAGCGCGACGCTGTTTCTCCACCGCGCCGGCATCGATGGCTTCGGGCAGGTCGGTCTCGCGATCGAGCTGCGGGAAGTTGCGACGCTCCATCCGGCGGATGGCGAAGTGCATCCAGGTCAAGGAAATGCTGACCAGCACGAACAACAGCATGAAGCAGCTGCTCCAGATGCCGAGCGCATCATTCAGGGCGCCAAACACGATGGGCAGGATGAAGCCACCGAGCCCGCCGATCATGCCGACCACGCCGCCCACCGAACCCACGTGCTGGGGGTAGTAGACCGGGATGTGCTTGTAGACCGCGGCCTTGCCCAGCGACATGAAGAAGCCGAGCACGAACACCAGCACGGTGAACAGGGTCACGCTGATCGCCAGGTGGAAGCTGATCTCGCCGTGTATGCCCTGCACGATATAACGCGTATCCGGATAGGCCAGGATGAAGGTACAGATCGACGACACCCCCAGCGTCCAGTACATCACCCGGCGCGCACCGATGCGGTCCGACAGCCAGCCGCCCACCACCCGGAACAGGCTGGCCGGTATCGAGTAACACGCGGCCAGCACGCCGGCCGTGCCGACGTCCATGCCGTAGGCGCCGACCAGATAATGCGGCAGCCACAGTGCCAGCGCGACGAAGCCACCGAACACGAAGAAGTAGTACAGCGAGAAGCGCCACACCTGCAGGTTCTTCAGCGGTGCCATCTGCTCGGCGAAGGACATCGGCTTGACGCCACTGCGACGACGATCTTCCAGCGAGGGATCTTCCTTGCTGAACAGGTAGAACAGGATGGCGGTGACCGCCAGCGCGATCGCCCACAGCTTGGCCACCATCATCCAGCCCGAGGCCACCATCACCAGCGGCGCCAGCAGCTTGGTTACCGCCGAGCCGATGTTGCCGGCACCGAAGATGCCCAGCGCGGTGCCCTGCTTCTCCGCCGGGAACCACTTGGACACATAGGTGACGCCGACCGAGAAGTTGCCGCCGGCGATGCCGACGAACAGTGCGGCCAACAGGAACTGCGGGTAGGTCTGTGCATAGGTCAGCAGCCAGGTCGCGACCGCGCCGCACAGCATCACCAGGGTCATCACCTTGCGCCCGCCAAACTGATCGGACCAGATGCCGAGAAAGACGCGGATCACCGAGCCGGTCAACACCGGGGTGGCGATCAACAGACCGAACTGGGTGTCGTTCAAACCCAGCTGCTCGCTGATCTGGATGCCGATGATGGCGAAGATCATCCACACCGCGAAACACACGGTGAAGGCGAAGGTGCTCAGCCATAGCGCACGTTGTTGTTCGCCGCTGCTGATGTTCTGTAGATTCTGGCTCATTGCCGCTCCTGGGGGATTGCGTCTTACTCAGCCTGTGCTTCGATGTCTTCCAGCCCGCGTACCGGGTAGCGTTCGCGCAGTTCCAGCAGGAACTGCTGCACGTCACGCTGGCGTACCTGCAGCTCGAGGTAGTCGCTGATCTGCGGCTGCACCTGCTCGAAGGTAAGCGCCGTGCCGGCTTCCAGCGCATCGATGCTGACCACGTGGTAGCCCCAGCGCGATTCCACCGGGAACCCGGCCAAGCCTTGTCGCAGGCGGAATACCTGGCGATCGAACTCCGGCGTAGTCTGGCCGCGTTGCAGCCAGCCCAGATCGCCGCCTTCGCTGCTGGACGGGCATTGCGAGTGACGCGCGGCCAGATCGGCAAACAGATGCGGCTGTTCCAGCAGTTCGGCGATCAGCTTCTCGGCCAGGGTGCGGGCTTTCAGCCGGCCGGCGATATCGTCGGCCGGTGCCGCCAGCAGGATGTGGCGTACGCGGATGCGGTCCGGTGAGCGGAAACGCTCGGGGTTCTGCGCAAAGTAACGCTGGCAGTCGTCCTCGCTGGGCACGCGGTCTACCAGCGTCTGTTCGATCAGCTGCTGGATGCGTGCTTCCTCGCTGGTCTCCTGGCCGACGCCGGGGGCGTCGGCCAGGCCAAGCCGCTCGGCTTCCAGCCGCAGCAGCTCGCGTACCACCAGCGCACGGGCCGCATCGGCACGTGACTGCTCCGGGCGCATCGCCCGGTGGTATTGCATCTCGCGGGCGATGTCGGCCTCGCTGATCGGCGTGTCCTGCACGTACAGACTGCACGGCGCCGGTTGGCCCAGGCTGCGCGGGCCATCATCGGCGTCGTGATGGTGGCCGGCCTCGGCCGGCACCGGTGTTTGCGAGTCGATGACGGTGATGGGGAGAATGCGTGGCAGGCTGCCCATGGCTTACTCCCGCGGACCGTAGCGCAGCGTGGCCTGGCGACGACGTACCACTTGATATGGCCGCCACAGGTAACTGATCGGCACGCTCCACACATGCACCAGGCGGGTGAAGGGTGCGATCAACACCAGCGTCAGGCCGAGGAAGATGTGCGCCTTGTAGACCCAATGCACGCCTTCGACATAATCGGCCGCACCGGCACGGAAGGTGACGATGTGCTGCGCCCACTCGGCCAGCATCACCATCACCCCGCCATCGAGATGGCCGGCGGAGATCTTGATGCTGTACAGGCCAAGACAGAGCTGGGCGAACAGCAGCACCAGCACCAGCGTGTCACCGAAGCTGCCGATTGCACGCACCCGCGCATTGGTCAGCCGCCGCACCAGCAGGATGGTGATGCCGACGAAGCACAGTGCGCCGAAGAAGCCACCCACCACCATCGCCAGCAACTGCTTCTGCGAGGAAGTGATGAAAGGCTCGTACAGTGCATGCGGGGTCAGCAGGCCGACGAAGTGACCACCGAGGATGGCGATGATGCCGATGTGGAAGCAGTTGCTGCCAAAGCGCATGCCGCGGTCGGACAGCAACTGGGTGGAGCCGGTACGCCAGCTGTACATGGCCTTGTCATAGCGCGCCCAGCTGCCGATCAACAGCACCGCCACCGCGATGTAGGGATAGAACTGGAAGGCGAACTGATTGAGGTAATTCATGGCTGGATCTCCCGCGGCTGCGCGCGTGCCGGTGAACGATGGGGTGGATCGCAATCCTGCGAAGGTGCATCGGTGCCAAAGCGCACCGCTTCCTCTTCCCACAGGCGGTCCATGGCTTCGACGGTGTCGTCGCGCACTTCTTCGCTGGCCCGCTGGCGCAGCACGGCCAGGTTGACCTTGCCCTCGCCCGCCTCGACCAGGATTTCCAGCAGCACCGCATGCGGCAACTGCCGCTCGGCCGCGCGCGCGGCGAGCATGCCGGCGATGTGGCCGATGTGGTGCAGCCAATCCTTGGCCTCGGCCTGCGGCCGATGCGCCAGGTATTCCAGCAGCAGCGGCAGATAGTCCGGCAGCTCGCGCGCATCCAGCTCGAAGCCGTTCTTGCGATAAGCATCGATCAGGTCGACCATGGCCTGGCCGCGATCACGCGACTCGCCATGGATGTGTTCGAACACCAGCAGGCTCATCGAGCGGCCACGGTCGAACGTGGCCAGCCAGCGGTCCTGCGCGTCCAGCGGGTCGGTAGCAAGCAGGTCACGGACGAAGGTCTGCAACTGCCTGCGACGGGCCGGCGACAGTGCCGGATCATCGCAGGCCTCGAGCAGCTCCTCGCCATGCTGCCAGAGCTCGTCACGCGGGTAGTCCAGCAATACGCCAATCAGCTTGAGCACACTCATTTCACCACCTCATGCCGATGCTGGCGGTTGGGATGCACCGCGAAGGTGGTGGTCTTGCGCTGGGTGAACAGATCGGCCGGGCTGTCGCCGTTGCAGCCATTGCCGAAGGTGAAACCGCAGCCGCCACGTTCGCCGAAGGCGTCGTTGGCGTACTCACGGTGGGCGCTCGGAATGACGAAACGGTCCTCGTAGTTGGCGATGGCCAGGTAGCGGTACATCTCTTCCACTTGCGCCGGGGTCAGCCCCACCTGTTCGAGCACGCGCATGTCTTCCACGCCATCCACGTTCTTGCCGCGGCGCCAGGCGCGCATCGCCATCAGCCGCTCCAGGGCACGGATCACCGGCGCTTCGTCACCGGCGGTCAGCAGGTTGGCGAGGTAACGCACCGGGATGCGCAACGAAGCGATACCCGGCAGTTCGCCGCTCATGCCGACATGGCCACGCTCGGCCGCCGACTGGATCGGCGACAACGGCGGAACGTACCAGACCATCGGCAAGGTGCGGTATTCCGGGTGCAGCGGCAGCGCCAGCTTCCAGTCGATGGCCAGCTTGTAGACCGGCGACTGCTTGGCCGATTCCAGCCAGCTGTCGGGAATGCCTTCGGCACGCGCAGCGGCGATCACCGCTGGGTCGAAGGGGTCCAGGAAGATGTCCAGGTGCGACTGGTACAGGTCCTTCTCCGCTGCCACCGATGCAGCCTCGGCGATACGATCCGCGTCGTACAGCATCACCCCCAGGTAGCGGATGCGGCCCACGCAGGTTTCCGAGCACACGGTGGGCTCGCCCATCTCGATGCGCGGGTAGCAGAAGATGCACTTCTCGGACTTGCCGCTCTTCCAGTTGTAATAGATCTTCTTGTACGGGCAGGCCGACACACACATGCGCCAACCACGGCACTTGTCCTGGTCGATCAGCACGATGCCGTCTTCCTCGCGCTTGTAGATCGCGCCGGACGGGCACGCCGAGACGCAGGCCGGGTTGAGGCAGTGCTCGCACAGCCGCGGCAGATACATCATGAAGGTCTTTTCGAAGGCGCCGTAGATCTCCTTCTGCACCTTGTCGAAGTTGTAGTCACGCGACCGCTTGGAGAACTCCGAACCAAGGATTTCCTCCCAGTTCGGGCCCCACTCGATCTTCTCCATGCGCTGACCGGTCAACAGCGAGCGCGGCCGTGCGGTTGGCTGGTGCTTCAGCTCGGGCGCGTCGTGCAGGTGCTGGTAATCGAAGTCGAACGGCTCGTAGTAGTCGTCGATCTGCGGCAGGTCGGGGTTGGAGAAGATCTTGGCCAGCATGCGCCAGCGGCCACCGGCGCGCGGCACCAGCTTGCCGCTGCCGTTGCGCACCCAACCGCCGTTCTACTTCTCCTGGTTTTCCCATTCTTTGGGATAACCGATGCCGGGCTTGGTCTCCACGTTGTTGAACCAGGCGTACTCCACGCCTTCGCGCGAGGTCCACACGTTCTTGCAGGTGATCGAGCACGTGTGGCAGCCGATGCACTTGTCCAGGTTCAAGACCATCGCAATCTGGGCACGTACTTTCATCACACCACCTCCCGTGCGGCGCCGGTTGCACTCGAATTTGCGTCCTCACCGTCCAGCCAATCGATCTTGTCCATCTTGCGCACGATCACGAACTCATCGCGGTTGGTACCGCAGGTACCGTAGTAATTGAAGCCCCAGGCCAGCTGCGCGTAGCCGCCGATCATGTGGGTGGGCTTGAGCACGATGCGGGTCACCGAGTTGTGGATGCCGCCACGGGTGCCGGAGATCTCCGAACCCGGCACGTTGATGATGCGTTCCTGGGCGTGGTACATCATCGCCATGCCCGGCATCACCCGCTGGCTGACCACCGCACGTGCAGCAATCGCACCGTTGACGTTGAACAGCTCGATCCAGTCGTTGTCCTCGATGCCGGCATTGCGTGCATCGTCCTCGCTCAACCAGACGATGGGGCCGCCACGCGACAAGGTCTGCATGATCAGGTTGTCGCTGTAGGTGCTGTGGATGCCCCACTTCTGGTGCGGGGTAATCCAGTTCAGCACGATCTCCTTGTTGCCGTTCTGGCGCTTGTTGAGCAGCGGCTCCACCGTGCGTGTGTTGACCGGCGGCCGGTAGCTCATGAAGGCCTCACCGAAGTCGATCATCCACTCGTGGTCCTGGTAGAACTGCTGGCGGCCGGTCACCGTGCGCCACGGAATCAGCTCGTGCACATTGGTGTAGCCGGCGTTGTAGCTGACGTTGTCGTCTTCCAGTCCGGACCAGATCGGCGAGGAGATGATCTTGCGCGGCTGTGCCTGGATGTCACGGAAGCGGATCGCCTCGTGCTCCTTGCCCACCGCCAGATGGGTGTGCTCGCGGCCGGTGAAGGTGCCCAGCGACTCCCAGGCCTTGACTGCGACGTGACCATTGGTTTCCGGGGCCAGGTGCAGGATCACTTCGCAGGCATCGATGGCGGTATCAATCGCCGGCCGACCCTGGCTGATGCCTTCGTCCAGCACGGTGTGGTTGAGCTTGCCAAGGAATTCCACCTCGTGCTTGGTATCCCAGCTCATGCCCTTGCCACCATTGCCGAGCTTGTCCAGCAGCGGGCCCAGCGAGGTGAACTTGCGGTAGAGGTTGGGATAGTCGCGCTCGACCACCGCCATGCTCGGCATGGTCTTGCCGGGGATGGCCTCGCACTGGCCCTTCTTCCAGTCAGCCACGCCGAACGGCATGCCCAGCTCGTTGGGTGTGTCGTGCAGGGTCGGCACCAGCACCAGGTCCTTCTCGACACCGAGCACGCCCGGTGCCATGTCGCTGAGCGTGCGTGCGACGCCCTTGAAGATTTCCCAGTCGCTGCGCGATTCCCAGGCCGGATCCACCGCCTTGGACAGGGGGTGGATGAAGGGATGCATGTCCGAGGTGTTGAGGTCGTCCTTCTCGTACCAGGTGGCGGTCGGCAGCACGATGTCCGAGTACAGCGCGGTGGTGCACATGCGGAAGTCCAGCGTCACCAGCAGGTCGAGCTTGCCTTCCGGTGCTTCGTCACGCCACTTCACGTCCTCGGGCTTGAGCGCGCCCATCTCGCCCAGGTCCTTGCCCTGCAGGCCGTGACGCGTGCCGAGCAGATGCCGCAGCATGTACTCATGGCCCTTGCCGGAGGAACCAAGCAGGTTGGAGCGCCAGATGAACATCATGCGTGGGTGGTTCTGCGAGGCATCCGGATCGGCGAAGGCGAAATCCAGCGAACCGTCCTTGAACTTGGACAGCGCGTAGTCGGCCGGTGCGATGCCGGCCTGCTCGGCCTCGCGCACCAGCTGCAGCGGATTGCGGTCCAGCTGCGGCGCGCTCGGCAACCAGCCCATGCGCACCGCGCGCAGGTTGAGGTCGGCTAGGCTGCCGCTGTACTTGGAGGCATCGGCCAGCGGCGACAGCAGTTCATCCACCTGCAGCTTCTCGTAACGCCACTGCCCGGTGTTGAAGTAGAAGAACGAGGTACCGTTCATCTGCCGCGGCGGGCGGCTCCAGTCCAGGCCGAAGGCCAGCGGCTGCCAGCCGGTCTGCGGGCGCAGCTTTTCCTGGCCCACGTAATGCGCCCAGCCACCACCGGTCTGGCCCACGCAGCCACACATGACCAGCATGTTGATCAGGCCGCGGTAGTTCATGTCGTTGTGGAACCAGTGGTTCATGCCGGCGCCGACGATGATCATGCTGCGACCATGGGTCTTGTCGGCGGTGCGGGCGAACTCACGGGCAATCTCGATCACCTCGGCGCGTGACACGCCGGTGATGCGCTCCTGCCAGGCGGGCGTACCCGGCACGTTGTCATCGAAGCTCTTGGCGACATTGCCGCCGCCGAAGCCGCGATCAACGCCGTACTGCGCCAGCAGCAGGTCGTAGACCGTCGCCACCAGCGCTTCACCGCCATCGGCCAGCGGTAGGCGGCGCAGCGGGATGTTGCGCTCCAGTACGTCCTCGGCCGGTGCGGCGGTCCAGCCGTCGCTCTCGATGCCGCCGAAATACGGGAAGCTCACCGCCTCGATACCGTCGTGGATGTCGGCCAGGCTCAGGCGCAGGCGCGTGTCATGGCCATCGCTGGCCTTTTCCTCGATGTTCCACTTGCCCTTCTCGCCCCAGCGGAAGCCGACCGAGCCATTCGGCACGGTGATCTCGCCGCTGTTCTCGTCGAACGCCAGCGTCTTCCATTCCGGATTGTTGCTTTCGCCCAGCCCGCCCAGCTCACTGGCGCGCAGGAAGTGGCCTGGCACCAGGCGACCATCGGCACGGCGCTCGATGCGCACCAGCATCGGCATGTCCGAATACTGGCGGCAGTAGTCCTGGAAGTATTGCGAGGGCGTGTCGACGTGGAACTCGCGCAGGATCACGTGGCCGAAGGCGAATGCCAGCGCGGCATCGGTGCCCTGCTTGGGATGCAGCCAATGGTCGGTGAGCTTGGCCAGCTCCGAGTAGTCGGGGCAGATAGCCACCGTCTTGGTGCCGTTGTAGCGCGCCTCGGTGAAGAAGTGCGCATCCGGGGTGCGCGTCTGCGGCACGTTCGAGCCCCAGGCGATGATGTAGCGGCTGTTGTACCAGTCGGCCGATTCCGGCACGTCGGTCTGCTCGCCCCACACCTGCGGCGAGGCCGGCGGCAGATCGCAATACCAATCGTAGAAGGACAGACAGGCACCGCCGAGCAGCGACAGATAGCGCGCACCGGCCGCGTAGGACACCATCGACATCGCCGGAATCGGCGAGAAGCCGACGATGCGGTCGGGGCCGTATTCCTTGGTGGTGTAGAGGTTGGAGGCGGCGATGATCTCGTTGGCCTCGTCCCAGTTCAGGCGCACAAAGCCACCCATGCCGCGGCGACGCTTGTACTCACGCGACTTGGCCGGATCCTGCACGATGCTGGCCCAGGCTTCGACCGGCGACAGGGTCTTGCGGGCCTGCCGCCACATGCGCAGCAAGGTGCCGCGGATCAGCGGGTACTTGAGCCGGTTGGCGCTGTACAGGTACCAGGAATAGCTGGCGCCGCGTGGGCAGCCGCGTGGTTCGTGATTGGGCAGGTCCGGGCGGGTGCGCGGGTAGTCGGTCTGCTGGGTTTCCCAGGTGACCAGTCCGTTCTTGACGTAGATCTTCCAGCTGCAGGAGCCCGTGCAGTTCACGCCGTGGGTGGAACGTACGATCTTGTCGTACTGCCAGCGGGCGCGATAACTGTTTTCCCAGTCCCGCCCTTCGCTCTTGCTGAACCCATGGCCATCGGCGAAGGGTTGTGGATCACGCTTGAAGAACTGCAAGCGATCAAGGAAATAGCTCATGGTGAATCTCCGTTCGCAAACTGCTGCATCGTGGCTAGGGGTGACATCTGGCTGCGGTGCGGGTGTAACTCAGCAGGGTGTTTCGGCGCCCCGCCGGTAGTACCACCACCAGGTCACGGCCAGGCAGGTGGCGTAGAACGCGATGAAGCCGTACAGCGCCATGTCCGGGCCGCCGGTCAAGCTGATCGAAGTGCCGTAGCTCTTCGGGATGAAGAAGCCGCCATAGGCACCGATGGCGCCGGAGAAGCCGACCACGGCTGCCGATTCGATGCTGGCCTGATGCGCAGCGGCCTTCTTGCCTTCGGCGCCTTCATTGGCCGACAGGCGCTCATGCAAGGTGCGGAAGATCACCGGGATCATCCGGAAGGTGGTGCCGTTGCCGATGCCGCTGAGCACGAACAAGGCCATGAACGAGAGCAGGAAGCCGTAGAAGTTGCCGCCCTGGCCATTGCTCGGCAGGAAGTGCAGCACGCCGAACACGGCCGCGATCATCAACGCGAACACCCAGAAGGTCAGGCGCGCGCCGCCCCAGCGGTCAGCCATGCTGCCGCCGACCGAGCGCATCAATGCGCCCAACAGCGGGCCAATGAAGGCATAGGCCAGCGGGTTCACATCCGGGAACTGGCTCTTGACCAGCATCGGGAAGCCGGCGGAGAAGCCGATATAGGAACCGAAGGTGCCGATGTACAACCAGCACATCAGCCAGTTGTGCTTGCGGCGGAAGATCACCGCCTGCTCGGAAAACGACGAGCGGGCACTGGTCAGGTCGTTCATGCCGAACCAGGCAGCCAGCGCGAAGAAGGCGATGAACGGCACCCAGATGAAGCCGGCGTTCTGCAGGAACAAGGGCGCGCCGCCGTCCACCACCGCCTGCGGAGCGCCGCCCAGGGCACCAAACACGCCTACCGTGATCACCAGCGGTACCACCGCCTGCGATACCGACACCCCTACGTTGCCCAGGCCGGCATTCAGGCCCAGTGCCATGCCCTGGCGCTGCTTGGGATAGAAGAAGGAGATATTGGACATGGAGGACGAGAAGTTCGCGCCACCGAAGCCACACAGGATGGCGATCAGCACGAATACCCAATACGGCGTGGCGGGGTTCTGCACCGCGAAGCCCAGCCACAAGGTGGGCAGCAACAGCGAGGCGGTGGACAAGGCCGTCCAACGGCGGCCACCGAAGATCGGGATCACGAAGGAGTAGAAGATGCGCAGCGTCGCGCCGGAAAGACTGGGCAAGGCCACCAGCCAGAACAACTGATCGGTACTGAAGGCAAACCCGATTTTCGGCAGGCTGATGGTCACCGCCGAAAACAGCACCCACACCGAGAACGCCAGCAGCAGCGCGGGGATGGATATGACCAGGTTGCGGGTGGCAACGCGTTTACCGGTCTGCTCCCAGTAAACCGGATCTTCCGGCCGCCAATCGGTGATGACACCGCCGGGACCGGGCCTGCTGTTTTTTACGGCATCGCGACTGGCACTCATGCAACGCTCCAAGGCTGTTTGATACGGCGCTGGTTCTGCTGTGCTGTTGCCTACCCAGTCGCCACGGCGTCATTAAGCCCGGCGGCCCTGGGGCCGGTATTGATCTTGATCAACCAAAGGCGCCATAACGGCGCCTACCTGACAAATATCAATCTGCGGCGACGCTGACGTCGCTTGCACGGCGCTGCACGCCACGCTGGCGCACGCTGTCACGTACATCGACATCAAACTGAAGATGCAGCGGTTGCGGTTGCAGGGGGAGTTCGTAAGAGAGTCCATCACGGCACGGCAGGCGCTGCTGCAACGCCAGCACATCCTCCTGAGGCAGCGCGAACCGCAGCGCCGTGACGCTGCCATCCAGCCGCGCCTGTTCGCCTGCATGCAGCTGCAGCGCGCAGGAAAAGCCGCCCAGTGCCCCCAGGTCGGTCCGGCTGGTCACCCACTGCCCGGCCAACAACTCGGCCAGCTCGTTTTCGTCAATGCGCAGTCGTACGGACTGCGACTGGATCTGCACTTTCATGAGGCAGAGCCTCCCATTGGATGGGGGTATTGCAGTTCAGCAGACGGGCATCGCCATCGTCGGGCAGGGGCAGCTCGATGCTGCCCAGCTGTCGCTGCAGGCGGTACAACGAGCGCGGCCCGTTCACGTCCATCACCATCGACTGCAACAGGGTGCGACAGCTGCGGTCAATGTTCAACCGCATTGGCAGCGGTTGCCCGCTGAAATGCACGCAGCGAGCGTCACCTGCGTCACGCAACCGCCAAAGAAGTTGCCGGTCGAGCAGCGGCATGTCCACCGCCACCACCCAGGCAGGGCCATCCGGCAGCGTCTTCACCACACTGTAGAGCCCCCCCAACGGACCGCAGCGCGGCACCAGGTCGGGGACCGACTCGAACCCGGGCAGCGCCGGGTAGCTGCCGCTGACCCGTAGCGTCTGCGCACCCGCGGCCTGCAACAGCGCGCACATGTGCGCCAGCAGGGACCTGCCTTGCCAACGCAGCAAGGCCTTGTCCTGGCCCATGCGGCTGGACAGGCCACCGGCCAGCACGATGCCAGCCATGGCCGGCACGTCAGTGGGCGTGATCGTGGACATGTCCGTCGTCGGCGTGCTCGGCGCTGGGTTGGCACAGGCTGCAGCCTTCGCTCCACTCGCTGTCGCCATCCTGGTAATGCTCCTGCTTCCAGATCGGCGAGCGGTGTTTGACCGCCTCGATCAGCTGCCGGCAGGCACGGAAAGCTTCGTCACGGTGGGGACTGCCGGCGGCAACAACCACCGCCACCTCGCCCACCGCCAGGCGGCCCCTGGCGTGGGCCACGTACAGCTTGATGCGCGGACCGAACTCGGCCTCAACCTCGGCCACCAGGCGCTGGAACTCGTTGAGTACCAGCGGCTCGAACATGTCATAGGTGATGCCCTGCACCGCGCGCCCCTGGTTCAGGTCGCGCACCTTGCCGATGAACACATCGATGCCACCAAAACCGGGGTCGGACACAAAAGCGATGCCCTCCCCCGGATCAATCGCGGCGGCGCTGCGCTCGACCACTTTCCATAGATTTTCCGCGTTCATTTCAACCTCCGCTCACCGGTGGCAGGATGGCCACACGACCGTCCGCAGGCAGCGGCTCGCTGTCGCGCAGCACGCGCTTTTCATCGGCAAACACCGAATAGTCCACCAGCCCGGCACGGAACCGGGGGAACCGTTCCAGCAGCAACTCGCGCAATGCCCGGCGCAGGTCCACGATGTGTTCACCGTTCACCCGCACGCTCAGCTCGCGACGATGATCCAGCTCGGAAAACACACCAAACAACTGCACAACGACCTCTCTCATGCTTCCTCCTGCCGGGCCAGTTGCAGCGGCTCGCGATGCCCCCAACCCTGCACGCGTGCCAATGTGCCGGCCGGGGCCAACGCATCCTCACCTTCCAGAATCGCCCAGGCGTTGGCCTGCAGCATGGTCTTGAGCCGGAACGATTCCTGCCCGGACAACACCCGCACGCTCAGCCGCCCCCCCGCATCCAGTTCCACCCGTGCCCGTGCGTGCATGCGCAGCCCCGGTGGCTTGCGCACATCGCCCTGCAACGGCAACTGCAACTGCGCCTCTTCTTCCAAACCCAGCATGCGGCGCAACACCGGCTCCACGAAGAAGCGCAACCCCACTGCCGCGGATATCGGATTGCCCGGCAGGCCGAAGTACAGGCAACCATCGGCCAGGCGGGCGAACAGCAGCGGCTTGCCCGGGCGGATGGCGACCTTGTGGAACAGCACGGTGGCACCACGGGCACGCAGGGCATCAGGGATGAAGTCATAGCGGCCCTGCGACACCGCCCCCGTACTCAGCACCACGCGCGCGCCGGCGGCCAAGGCCGCGTCCAGCGCAGCATCAAAAGCAGCCACGTCATCGCCAACGACACCGTTCCAGACCACATCAGCACCCGCGGCGTGCAGGCGGCTGACCAGGAAGGGGCGGTTGCTGTCGCGTATCTGCCCGGACTGCAACGGCTGGGCCGCATCACTGATCAGCTCCTTGCCGGTGCTGATGACCGCCACCTGCGGCCGCTGCTGCACCTGCACCCGGGCTGTCCCGAGGGCATGCAGCAAGGTCATGGCGTTCACATCCAGCGACGTGCCAGCGACAAGCACGGTTTCGCCCAACTCCACGTCCTGGCCGCGCAGCCGCACGTGTTGCCCGGGCGTGACCATCGCCTGCAGACGCACGCGCGCAGGACGACCCTCCACGGCATCCAGCACCTCCACCTGCTCGACCGGCACCACGCTGTCCAGGCCGGCCGGCATGCGCGCACCCGTCATGATTTCCCAGGCCTGTGCTGCCTCTCCCTGTGCTGCGGCATCGCCTGCGGCCTGCCAGCCGGCAACCTGCAATACGGCACCGGCGGGCAAGGGCTGGCCGTCCGCGCACAGGGCGAAGCCGTCCATCGCAGCATTGTCGAACGGTGGCAGGTGCTGGGCACTTACCACTGGCGCAGCCAGCACCCGGTCTGCTGCCTCGGCAACCACCACCTGCTCGGTCTTTGGCGCCGGCGCCTCGGCCAACAGGATCTGCAGGGCCTGCGCGTAAGTGATCATGCGTGGCTGGCCCCGTCGATCATCGCCAATGCATGGCCCAGCACCGGCGTGAGAATGCTCATGCACTGTGCCGCGGCACGCGGGCTACCCGGCAGGGCGATGACCAGCATGCCCCCCAGTTGCACCACCTCGGCACGGCTCAGCCATGCCAACGGCGTGTGCTGCGCGCTAAGGCCACGGAGCATCTGCGCCAGCCCGGGCACGCTGCGCCCACCCAGCGACTGCAACGCCTCCGGAGTGAGATCGCGCGGTCCCAGGCCCGTGCCGCCAGTGCACAGGCAGATGCGGATGCCGCTGGCGGCCAACGCGTGCAGACGCCCGGCCAGCGGCTCGATGCCATCGGCCAGTACTTCCGTGCTGACCACTTCGCCGCCCAGTGCACGCAGCCCCTCGGCCAGCACTGGCCCGGATTCATCCACATAGTCGCCCCGGCTGGCACGATCGCTGAGCGTGATCACCACACAGCTCGCACCTTGCAGCTGTCTTGGCGGACGCGGGCGGAAGCGCTCACGCTCCTCCGCATCCATACCCTGTGGGTGCAACCACACGCCGCTCTTGCCGCCTTCCTTGAACAGCAGCCGGACACCGCCGATCTCCAATGCGGGCTCGACCGGCTTGCTGAGGTCATACAAGGTCAGCAGGGCCGCGTTGACCCCTGCCAGCGCTTCCATCTCCACCCCGGTACGCGCTTCACTGGCGCATTCGCACCACACCCGGATGGCAAGCCGCTCCGGCGCCGGCGCGCAGTAAACCCTCACCAGTTCCAGTGGCAGCGGATGGCACAGCGGCATCAACGCCGAGGCCATTTTGGCCCCCTGCAGGCCAGCAATCTCGGCCATCACCAGTGCGTCCCCCTTGGGCAGACGTCGCTCGACGATCAGGGGATAGGCAACAGGCCCGGCGACAAGCTCACCCACCGCCACCGCGCGGCGACGGGTAATGCGCTTGTCACGTACATCGGCCATATGGAATGCCGCACTCATCTGCCCACTCATTGCTTGTCTCATCCTCCAATCGAGGCCAGATGCGGGGTCAACCCGGTCTGGCCGAAATGCAGTCCATGCCCGGCTGCCTTCAGCCCAAGCTGGGTGGTGATGCGCGCCAGCAGCGCGCCCTGGTCCTCATCTGACTGCAGCAGCGGCCGCAGTGCGATGCCGAAGTCACCGAACAGGCACAACCGCAGATCGCCGCGCGCGGTAACCCGCAGGCGGTTGCAACCTTTGCAGAAATCCTTTGAGTAAGGAGCGATGATGCCGATGCTGCCGCGATGGTCGGGATGACTGAACTCACGCGCGGGGCCCGCATCGGCAGCGCGTCTGCGCTCGCTCCAGCCAGCAGCCAGCAACTGCCCGACGATCACATCGGCGCACAGATGGTGACGTTCAAAGTAATCGCGGTTGTCACCGGTGCGCATCAGTTCGATGAAACGCACGCTCACTGGCCGGTCGCGCAGGAAGGCCATCCATTGCGGCAGTTCGTCGTCATTGAGGCCGCGCAGCAGCACGGCATTGAGCTTGACCGATTGCAGGCCCAACGCCTGGGCCAGGGCGATGCCTTCCATCACCTCGGGCAGGCGGTCATGTCCGGTGATGGCATGGAAACGCTCGCGACGCAGGCTGTCCATACTCACGTTGAGCGCAGTCAGGCCCGCACGATGCCAGCCTGGCAGGCGCCTGGGCAGCAGGCAGCCGTTGGTGGTGATGGCAACCTTGCGCACGCCCGGCACCTGCGCCACGGTGGCGATGATCTGGTCCAGGTCCTTGCGAAGGCTCGGCTCGCCACCGGTCAGGCGGATCTTGTGCATGCCCAGCGTGGCAAACGCCCGTACCAGCCGTGCGATTTCATCCACCGCAAGAAAGCGCGGCCGGCCGTCGGCCTGGTAGCCGTCGGGCAGGCAATAGCTGCAACGGAAGTTGCAGGCTTCGGTCAGCGACAGACGCAGGTATGGAAAGCTGCGCCCGAAGCCATCGGTGAGTTGGCTCATGGCTGTTTCACCTCCTGACTGCACGTATCCACGCTCGCCCGGCATGCCGGGGTTCCCTCGCCTGTAGTGACTGACCGTCAGCCTACGTGGGGCTTTGAAGCGATGGCATGACTTAAATCAATCAAGGGCACCGCCATGCCTTGCGAAGCTATGGCAGCATGCCCTTTACCAACGTCCTGTCCTGTGACCCCGATCATGATGCTGAACGATTTCAATGGCCTGCTGCAGGCAGCAGGACAGCAAGCCGAGCCCCAACGCCTGTTGTTTGTGTTCGTCAAAGCCGACCTGCCCGAATCACCCACCGCCGATCAGCATGCCCGCCACAGCAACGGCGAAGGTGGCACGTTGAGCCCGGTGCTGTGTGTGGACAAGGCCCCGCAGGAAATCGCGTCCTTCCAGGCCCTGGCCGCCGAATCCGCCCAGACCGGGCTGGCCTGGGACCTGGTGTTTGTTGCCTCACTGGACGGCCGTGGCGGCATTGCCCCGTCCAGCGATGAAGCAGCGCAACCACTGCGCCTGATGGTCAACGCGGTCAACGACGGCCAGATCAGCCGTTTTGCCGCCTTCGATCGCGATGGCACACCGGTGCAGTTCTACTGAGCCAGCAGCTGCAGCATCAGGAAGAACACCACCAGCACCGTATTCAAGCCCCAGGCCACGGTCAGGCCGCGCGCGGCAACACCGTAATTGGGATTTTGCGCGCTCGGTGCCGCCCGCCATACCGCCGGGATGATCCAACCCGTATACAGCAGCAGCGCCGCGAACAACGCCAGCAACAACGGGGTGCGCCCCTGCGCCAACGCCCAGAGGGCGGCGGCCCATAACAGGTTGCTGGGGATCACCCCCTGCAGCCAGAACACGCGCCAAAGTCGGGAGGGCGGCAGCTTGTCACCTTGGGCGTGGAGGGAACTGACAGCGGTCATGGCTGCAACTCCTGGTCAGCGAGGCATGGGTACACTTTGCGCCGCCGACGCGGGCGGGTCAAATCCCTGCCCGGTGTCGGCGCGCGCGGACAGAGCCCAACGCCCAGGCGAGCCGCCCGAACGGCCCGCACCATACTCACCCCAGCATGTCCGGCCGGAACAACGAACGGCGGCTGATCATCCTGCCTGCCGTCATGAACACTCCATCGCCGGTGTAATGCAGCGTACGCGGATGCCTGGGCGACACTGCCACATGCGCCTTCAGCACCTCGAAGACGAAGAAGTTGTAGCGCTCCACCAGCGCATCGTCGTGCAGACGGCATTCGAGGTTGGCATGACACCGCCCCAGCAGCGGCGCACGCACCCGGGATGCCCGCACCGGCGCAAGATCGAACAGCGCGTACTTGTCCACCGACACGCCACTGCAGTTGCCGATGCGCACCACCGTATCCGCCAACGCGACCGTCGGCAGGTTGATCACACACTCCCCACTACGGCGGATCAGATCGAAACTGTGGGTGGCGCTGGAGATCATCAGACCGACCAGCGACGGTGAGAACTCCAGCACGGTGTGCCAGCCCAGCGTCATGATGTTCCGCTGCTGCTGCCATTGCGACGTCACCAGCACGATGGGGCCGGGCTCAAGGTACTGACGCACTTTTTCCACGGGGAAATCCTGCTTGCGTAATGGCGAACGCATCCTGGTCTCCTTGATTCATGTGTGATCAGCGCTGGACAGCACCACGCTCCGCACAACAGCACACCACCTGCAGAGGAAGCATTACGTGAGAGTCCCGCATGCAGCGCGTTGTCCCGGCCTCCGCCGGCATTAACACATGCAGCCATGAATCTGTGTCCGGATTGAGCAGACCTACATGGTCGCCGGCTTCTCCTAACCTGCCGGCTTGTATCCCCGTACGCAACCACTGTGCCCAGGACAGACACATGCGACCTCGGAGCCGGGGAACACCCAACAGGCGTACACACCTTCCAACCGCAACAGCCCTGACGGAACCCCACCGATGTATGACAAGACCGAACTGGAGCGTGTATTGCTGCTACAGCGCAGCAGCTTCCTGCAGCAGGGCGATGCCAACCTGCAGCAGCGGGTATCGCGGACCAGCCGGATGGCGCTGGCATTGCTTGAAAACATCGATGTGCTCAGCGACACGCTCTGCGCCGACTACGGCTGGCGCCACGCCAGCGTGTCCAAGGCCCTCGAGGGGATGAGCTGGGTCAAGGACATCGAGCACACGCTGGCCGGGCTTGCGCAATGGATGGCACCGCGGCCGGTCCCCGGTGGCTTTGTGCAGGCCAAGCCCAAGGGCGTGGTCGGCGTCATGGGCGCTTGGAACTTTCCGCTGACGCTGACTTTCCAGCCGGCGATGGCAGCGCTGGCAGCAGGCAACCGTGTGATGCTCAACTTCCCCGAACAGCACCCGCGCACCGGCGCCCTGCTCCGCGAGATATTCAATGCGCGCTTCGACCAGAGCGAGGTGGCCTTGTTCAACGGCGACCTGGCCACCGCCACCCAGTTCGCCACGCTGCAGCTGGACCATCTGTTCTTCACCGGTTCGCCGGAGGTAGGCAGCCTGGTATCGGAAGCTGCGGCGAAGAACCTGGTGCCAGTGACCCTTGAACTGGGCGGCAAGAACCCGGTGGTGGTCGCCCGCGACGCCGATCTGGCATTGGCGGCGACCCGCATCGCCTCCACCCGGCTGGTCAATGGGGGACAGGTATGCCTGTGTCCGGATTACGTATTCATCCCGGAAGAAAAGTTCGAAGAATTCGTTGGCCACCTGCAAGCCCAGATGCGCAGCGTCAGCGGCGACTACCTGCACAACCCCGCCATGGTGCCGCTGGTCAACGAGCGCAACTACGCCCGTGTGCTCGCGCTGATCGGTGATGCGATCGCGCTGGGTGCACAGAAGCTGGAAACGCTGCCAGAGAGCCAGCTGCAGCACCTGCCCGACCCCGCCACCCGCCGCATCGCCCCGACCCTGCTGATCGACACACCAGAGAACGCACGCATCAACCACATGGAGATCTTCGGTCCGGTGCTGGTACTGAAGCGCTATACCCAGGTACAGGAGGCAATCGACTATATCGCCCACCATCCCTCGCCGTTGGCAGCCTACTGGTATGGCGAAGACAGCGCGGACTTCCGCCACTTCCTTGCCCACACCCGCAGCGGTGGCGTCACTCGCAATGACGGTTTCGTGCATGGCCTGCTACCGGACACGCCGTTCGGTGGCGTGGGCAGGTCCGGCTCAGGCGCATATCACGGCCGCACCGGCTTCGACACCTTCACCCACTACCGTTCCGTCGCTAATGGCGCAGGCGAACACGGTATGGCCGATGCCTTCGTCAACGGCGCAATGCTCACCGCCGACGCCGAAGCCGCCATCGATGCGGCGATCGCCACCGCAATCAGCGGATTCCGGGCGACCGCAGAGGTCTGAACATCCGGGCCTGACAGCTCTGCGCCGGGCAGCACGCAAGCCGCTGAGCCCGTCACCCGAACGTGCTCCCTTGAAGGGCGCGTCACCGCCGGATGACGCGCCATCGCAGGCACGACAAACTGTGCCTGCCTTCAGCAAGAGAACTCCCATGAGCTGCCTGGAAACCTACGCGACGCTACGCGTGTTCTCGCACGAAATTGCGCCAGAGGAAATTGGAAGGCTTCTCGCGATCGATGGCAGCAAACTGCGCCCCATCAATCCGGGCTCACGGTACAGGCATGAGCGCGAACACCACTACTGGGCATGGTCAACGCAGTCCCGCGTCCTGGCCCTGGACGGCCTTCGCACGTGGGCGCGATCATTGAAGTCCTGCGAGGCAAAGAGGTACAGCTCGATCGACTGCGCCAGTTGGGCTGCGACCTCGATATCTGCTGCTACTGGGTATCGTCGGGACAAGGCGGCCCGAGGCTGGACATCGCCACCCTGCGAGCACTGGCACGCCTGGAGCTTGAGATCTGGTGGGATGTGTATTTTGCCGACGCAGCGGAGTACGTAGAAAAAGCGACTGATAGCCCGATCAATGACACCTGAGCCTTCACTCTGGTGACTGCCGCATCTACTGACCGAACCTTACTGCGATGGTGCCGCTTATCCGAATCGAACGGATGACCTACTGTTTACAAGACAGTTGCTCTACCAACTGAGCTAAAGCGGCAATGGGTACTGCATATGGGGGCGCCTGGCAGCTTGTGGCGGCAAGCCGGGCCTTCCTGCAGGCGGCGTTTCCGCTGCCTGCGCCCCGGGTGGGCGCGCCATTCTAGCGCAGCCGCGTGCAATCCAACGACTGTTGTTGCACGGCGGCGCTGCGCTGCTTCACCGTGGCCAGCCCGGCGGCGTCCTTGCTGGCCACGTCCAGCCACCAGACCGCGGCCCCCTCACCGCCATTGCTGCCCAGCTTGGCCGGGAAGCCAGCGGCCGTCAGTGCCGCCAGACGGCGCTCGGCGCCCTCGCGGTTGCGGTACTGGCCCAAGGCCACGGCATTGGCCTCCTCGCCCTGGGAGACGATGAAATAGTCGTTGAAACCCGCCTCCACGATGCGTTTGGCGGTGGCCTGCGCTTCCTCACGGCTGGCTGCCGGGGGAATGAAGACGCGGTAGCTACTGGCCGGCTTGCCCGGCACTTCACGCAGGCGGCTGCGTACGGCTGCGCCCGCCAGTGCCGACAGGGCGGCCTGGGCTTGGGCCTGGGCCGCGAACGGGCCAAAGCTGGCGCATTGTTCGGCCACGGCTGGGGTGGGAACCGCAGCTGCAGCCGGAACAGGTTCGGCAGGCTTGGACTCGGCGGCGGCTGGCGCAACCGGCTTGGCCGGCTCGGCCTTTGGCTGCACGACAGCGGCTGCCGGCGCTGGTGCCTGCTCCGGCGCCAACGTGGCTGCCAGCGCAACAGGTGCTGCCGCCGTGGGTGAGGGCAATACCTCCAGGCTGGCCACGCCCGGTTCGGCGCGCACGGGTTCGACTGCCGGCTCAGCACGCGGCAGCATCCACCACAAGGCCACGCCCACGTTGAGGATGGCGAGGATGACGATCAGGAAACGGGTCAGCATGGCGTGATCCTACCGTTCACAGCCACATTGGTGCAGCGCCCAGCGTGCCAGTCCATCGAGCACCAGCGTCGGCCGGTAGTCGGCGGCGGGCATCAACGGCAACAGCGGCAGCGCGCCGCCGCCATGAACCACCAGCGTGGGCGCGGTGCCAAGCAGCGCCGTGGCCTGGCGCAGGCTGCGCTCCACCAGCGCCACCGCCGCACCATCACAGCCGGACGCCAGCGCATCGGCGGTGTCGTTGGCGAACTCGGCATAGTCACCACCGGTGGCCGGTAGCTGCACGGCACGCGCATGCAAGGCCTCGCGCATCACCGTCGGCGAGGCGCCGATGCGGCCACCACGGTGCAGGCCTTCGGCATCGAGCAGATCGATGGTCAGGGCGGTACCCACGCCAACCACCAGCACGGCCTGCTGCGCTGGCGCGACCGCCAGCAGCCCCAGGAAGCGATCAACGCCAAACTTTTCCGGGCGTGCATAGGCCACGCGCACCCCGCCGCATTCCGGCAACGTGTGCGCGACGCGCACCTGGGCGAAACGACCGCCCAGCACCTCCATCACCTGCCCGGTCAGCGCCGCCGAGGCCACGCTGGCCACCCAGGCGGTATCGCCGCGCGGCAACGCGTCCAGCGCGGGTGCGTCCATCGCCTCGGCACCATGCGCCCATGCCTGCACGCTGCCGGCGCGCTCGCCCTGCAGCGGTGCAAACTTGAAGCGCGAATTCCCCAGATCAAACAACCAATCGCTCATGCCGCCCTCACGCTGACTTCCCCGGCATGGAAACAGGTTTCCCGCCCTTCAATAAGCACCTTCAGTGCGCCGTCCTCGGCCAGCCCACAGGCCAGGCCTTCATGCCAGGTGCCGGCATCTTCCACCCGCACCGTGCGCCCCTGCAGGACATCCATGCCCGCGTAACGGGGCAGGAACGGCGCCAACCCCTGCTGTTCGAACAGCGCCAGCGCCGGCAGCAACGCCGACAACAGTGCGGCAACCACCTGGTTGCGCGACAGTTGCTGACCCGCCAGCGTATCCAGATCGGTCCAGGGCTGGGTGATTTCCTCGGCTGCGGCAGTCGGCATGCGCACGTTCAAGCCCAGGCCGATCACTGCCCGGGCCGGGCCGGCAAACTCGCCACCGCCCTCCACCAGCAAGCCTCCCAGCTTGTGCCCGTCCACCACCACATCGTTCGGCCACTTCAGGCCGGCCTGACCGAAGCCCAGGCCATGCAGGGCCTCCACCACCGCCACGCCCACCGCCAGGCTCAGCCCGCCCATCCGCGACAGGCCGCCGCCGAAACCACGCGACAGCGATACATAGATGTGTGCGGCCAGCGGCGACGCCCAATGCCGCCCTCGCCGGCCCCGGCCGCCGGTCTGGCGCTCGGCCAGCAGCACGTCCACGCCGCGCCCAGGGGTGCTGCGGCGCAGCAATTCAGTATTGGTGGAGGCCACGGTCCAGGCAACTTCCAACGCACCAAGCTGGTCCAGCACCGGCGCGGAAAGACCCTCGCGGATCTGTCGCGGGTCCAGCAGGTCCAAGGGCTGGGCCAGCGAGTAGCCGTCACCGGCGCGCCCCTGGATATCCACCCCGGCAGCGCGAAGTCCTTGAATTCGCTTCCAAACCGCGGCCCGGGTGACCCCCAGTTCCCGCGCCAGCGCGTCGCCGGACAAAGCCCCGGCACTCAGCTTGGCCAGTAGTTGGCGGTCATCCACAGCGCGTTCCTCAGATACAGACGGCGAAATTATGCGGTATGGCCCGCAAGCCGCGCATCGGCAGGCCCAATTCAGCCAGTAAAGCAGGCTATGATCGGGAACTCACCCGCCCTTGGATGTTGTCGATGCGCCACCTCGCACATTGCCTGATCCTATTGCTGGCCCCGGTTGCAGCGCAGGCTTCGGACGCGCTCGGCGGTGCTGGCCAGAGCGGCTGCAGCTATGCCCCGGCGGAAGTGGAGCGGGTGGCCGCACCGGCGGCCTCGGTGGGCATCGCCAATACCCCGGCACCGGCCCTTCCGGCCTCCAAGCCGGTACAGCCACGCGCTGCCGGTGGCGGCAGCGATGACGAGTTGATCCCGCGCCTGCGCGCACCCAAGTGGCACCGCTACCTGCCCGGGATGTTCCGCTGATCCAGTCGTTGTTGCGCTGGTTCCAGCGCAAGCCTGTCCCCATCGATGACGCCCTCTGGCAGCAGGTCTGTCGGCAATGCCCGTGGCTGGATGCGCTGGGCACCGAGCGGGCGGCGCGTCTGCGCCGGTTGGTGGGCATTTTCCTGCAGCGCAAGACCATCACCCCGGTTGCCGGACTGGTGCTGGATGACAGCCAGCGCCTGATGCTGGCGGCGCTGTGCTGCCTGCCGCTGATCGAGTTCGGTGCCGAAGGCCTGCATGGCTGGTCGGAGCTGGTGGTCTATCCCGAGGCCTTCCGCGTGCGCCGCGACCATGTGGATGCGGCCGGGGTGCTGCACCAATGGGATGACGAGCTGATCGGCGAGTCCTGGGACAGCGGCCCGTTGATCCTGTCCTGGGCCGACGTGCAGGCCGACATCGCCGATCCACATGCCGGCTTCTGCGTGGCGGTACATGAGATGGCGCACAAGATCGATGCGCTAGACGGTGCCATCGACGGCACCCCACCGCTGCCGCGCGACTGGCAACGGCAATGGGCGGCGGATTTCCAGCAGGCCTACGATGCGTTCTGCGCGCAGGTGGATGCGGAGCTTGAGACGCTGATTGATCCCTATGCGGCGGAGGCGCCGGAGGAATTCTTCGCGGTGGTCAGCGAATACCACTTCTCGGCACCGGAACTGCTTGTGCAGGCCATGCCGGCGGTGGCCGGGCATCTGCGGCGGTTCTATGGACCGGTTGAAGCTGCGCTGCGGTAACGCTGAAGCAGGATCAACAGCCAACCCCTCCCCGGCCCTCCCCTTGGCTACGCCAAAGGCAGGGAGCAAAGCACATGCACTGCCCCCGCCCTTGCGCACGCAATGCGTAGGGGAGGGGTTGGCCGTTGCCGTCAGCTCGAACACGCGCCGCAGGCGAACAACCTGCCGAAGCGATCAGCCAATGCCGAATCAGATACCCGGCGGCAGGGTCACTTCAAAGCGGGCACCGCCCAGCTCTTCCGAACGTTTGACGTGCAACTGGCCACGGTAGGCCTTGATCAGGTCCTGCACGATCGACAGGCCGATGCCATGGCCCTGCACGCGTTCGTCGCCGCGCACGCCGCGCTGCAGCACCTTGGCGATGTTGTCCTCGGCAATGCCCGGGCCATCATCGTCCACCGCCAGCTCCAGGCCGGCACGCTTGCCCTGCCCGCCCAGCACCGGCCGGGCGGTCAGCAACACACGTCGGTTGGCCCACTTGAAGGCGTTCTCCAGCAGGTTGCCCAGCAGTTCCTGCAGGTCACCCGGCTCACCGTAGAAGTTGACGCCTGGCTCCAGCTCGAACTCGCAGAACACGCCCTTGGCGGCGTAGACCTTTTCCAGCCCGCGCACGATCTCCTCCGCGGTAGCCTCGATAGGCACCGGCGCGGAGAACAGCTTGTGGCCGGAGGACGCCGCGCGTGCCAACTGGTAGGACACCAGGTTGTTCATGCGCTGCAGCTGCACCCCTACTTCCTCACGCAGTTCCGCCTCGTTCCTGGCGCCGCTTTCCAGCTGGGTGCGCAGCACCGCCAATGGCGTCTTCAGGCTGTGCGCCAGGTCGGCCAGGGTATTGCGCTGACGCTCCAGGTTCTCGCGCTCGCTCTCGATGAAGGCATTGATGCTTTCGGTCAGCGGTTCCAGTTCGCGCGGGTGCATCTCGCTCATGCGATCGCGCTCGCCGCGCTGCACCTTGGTCAGCTCGTTGATCACGCGCTTGAGCGGGCGCAGGCTCCACTGCAGCACCAGGGTCTGCAGCAGCAGCAGGATCAGGCCGGTGACACCCAGCCAGAACCACACCGCACCACGGAAGCTGCGCAGCTGCATGCCGAGCGCGCGCGAATCCTCGAGCACGTAGATGGTGTACGGCACTTCCGATTCGGGACCGCCGTCGCCGCCCCAGACCAAGCCCATGCCATAGCGGTAGACCTCGCCTTCGGAGCCGTCGATCTGGGTCATGCGCAGCGGCCCTTCGAAGACCTCTTCGCGCGGGCTCAGCATATGATTGCTGACGTCCGGCAACATCGGCCCTTCGGCGGACATCGAGTTGGCCACGTGACCGGGCATCACCACCTGCAGGTACAGCCCATTGCCGGGGATGTCGAAGCGTGGATCCGGCGGCTGTTCGCGGATGTACAGCGAGCCGTCACGGGTGAAATCGATGCCACCGGCATAGGCGGTGGCGTAGTTCTTCAGGCGCTCGCTGAGGTTGTCACGCGCGGTCTGGCCAAAGGCCGCATCCAGCGCGTAACCGGCCAGGGCCAGGAAGGCCACCAGGCCCACCGACGCCGCCAACAGCTGGCGTGCCTGCAAGGAGCGGGGCCGCCAACGCTTCAATAGCCACTGACGGCCCGTCATCACGCTCTACCCCTTGGCGGGGCTCAGCCCTCGTTGCGCGGAATCGCGAAGCGGTAGCCGCGGCCACGCACGGTTTCGATCGGCTTGAGCTCGCCGTCCGGGTCCAGCTTCTTGCGCAGGCGGCCGATGAACACTTCCAGCACGTTCGAGTCGCGGTCGAAATCCTGCTGGTAGATGTGCTCGGTCAGGTCGGCCTTGGAGACCAACTCACCGGCATGCATCATCAGGTATTCCAGCACCTTGTACTCGTAGCTGGTCAGGTCGACATTGCTGCCGCCCACGCTCACGGTCTGTGCGGCCAGATCCAGCGCCACCGGGCCACATTCCAAGGTCGGCTTGGACCAGCCAGCGGCGCGGCGCAGCAGCGCGTTGACGCGGGCCAGCAGCTCTTCGACATGGAACGGCTTGACCAGGTAGTCGTCGGCGCCCTGCTTCAGGCCCTCGACCTTGTCCTGCCAGCTCGAACGCGCGGTCAGGATCAGCACCGGGAACTTCTTGCCCTCGTCACGCAGCGCCTTGATCAGCTCCATGCCCGACATCTTGGGCAGGCCCAGATCGATGATGCCCACGTCAAACGGCACTTCGCGACCCATGTACAGGCCTTCCTCGCCATCCTGCGCCGCATCCACTGCGAAACCTTCGCGCTTCAGGCGGGCTGCAAGGGTTTCCCGCAGCGGGGCTTCGTCTTCAACCAGAAGGATACGCATGAACTCTCCCTAGTAACTTGGGCCGGCTTCAACCGGCGTATATATGCGAAACGCGGGACAACTATCGCTGTTCAGGAGTTATCGTCGCGTGGTGGTGGCTCCGACCGGGGGCCACGCGGACCCGCGCGGGACGGCGCCGGATCATCCATGTAGCGCACGCGGCCGCGGTCATCCATGTATTTGACCCGGTTGATATCACGCCCATCGTACGGCACGCGCTCGGCGCCAAGGATGCGCCCACCGGTCTCGCGTTGCACGCGCCGCACCGCGTCGGACAGCGAGCGCTCGCCACCGCGGCTGGGAGCCATCTGCTGGGCCTCCATTGCGCGCATGGCCGGCTCGCCGCCACGCTGGGCTTCCTGGCGCTGCGGCTGCTGGGCCGAGGCCACGAGCACGCCCGGACCGGCCACCAGCACGGTGGCGGAAAGGGCGATCAGCAGACGACGACGGGAAAGCGGATGCATGGGGGTGATCCTAGCGGACTGTGCGACAACGTTCAAAATCCGTAAAAACCCGCGCTGGAACTTTTTTCACAGGCCTCACGAAATTGAGGCAAATTCTTGATTTTTAGGGGTGAATCCGGTCTGAACCCCGCCCCTGTTCATCTCGCCCCGTTCAGCATATTGACCGGACATATGCCGCCGTGCGCGCAGGACTTCAGGCCACCCGGGCGGCCTGTTCGCGGGTTACCTGCAGGGCCTGCTCAAGCAACTGCCAGTCGGCACCGGCACGGTGCGCGCCCTCGCTGAGCACCTGCCGGAAGCCGCGCCCGCCCGGCTGCCCATGGAACAACCCCAGCAGGTGGCGGGTGATGTGCTTGAGTGCCAGCCCCCGGCCCAGCTGTGCTTCCACATAGGGACGCAGGGCGAGCAACAGTTCCTCACGGCCCTGCAGCGGCTGGTTGGTCTGTGCACAGTCCAGCGCGTGCAGCACATAGGGGTCATGGTAGGCGGCGCGCCCCAGCATCACCCCGTCCAGCTGCTGCATGTGCTGCTGGGCGGCCTGCACGCTGGCGATGCCGCCATTGAGCACCACCGGCAGCTCCGGGCGCTCCTGCTTCAACCGGTAGGCCCAGTCGTAGCGCAGCGGCGGGATCTCCCGGTTCTCCTTGGGCGACAGGCCCTTGAGCCAGGCATTGCGCGCATGCACCACCACCATCGCCGCCCCCGCCTGCACCTGGCGGTCAACAAAGCCGGCAAACAGCGCGTAATCATTGTCCTCGTCCACGCCCAGCCGGCACTTCACCGTGACCGGGATATCGACGGCAGCCACCATCGCCGCCACGCATTCAGCTACCAGCTCCGGCTCGCGCATCAGGCAGGCACCGAACCGCCCGGCCTGGACCCGATCGGAGGGGCAACCGCAGTTGAGGTTGACCTCGTCATACCCCCAGTCGGCGGCGATGCGCGCCGCCTCGGCCAGCGCAGCGGGTTCGCTGCCGCCCAGCTGCAGGGCCAGCGGCTGCTCAACCGGGTCATAGCCCAGCAGGCGCTCGCGGTCACCATGGATCACTGCGTTGGCGTGGACCATCTCGGTATACAGCCGTGCCCCCGGCGCCAACAGGCGATGGAACACCCGGCAATGGCGGTCGGTCCAATCCATCATCGGCGCAACCGACAGCCTCAAACCCTCCAGAACGTAAGGCTGGCGGGGCTTCGGGGCTTCTTGCGCGGTGGTTCTGGGCTGCTGCATTTCTATCGTATTTCCGAGGGTTTCCGGGCATTGCCGCCACGGCAGTGCTACATTCGGTGCTACAAAACTGGACATGTAGCACCATGGGATCAATCTTGGCCAGGCGGCGGGCCAGCGGCGCCACATCTTACACGGCGACTATCCGGCTCAAGGCCGAGGGCAAGATCGTACACAGGGAGTCGGAGACGTTTCCGACCAAGTTGCTGGCCAAAGAATGGCTGACACGGCGTGAAGCAGAGCTGGCCGGCCAGCGTGCACGAGGCGAAACCGTTGGCACGCGGATGACGGTCGCTCAGATGATCACCTGGTACTCCGGACAGATGGCAACGGACAACCCATGGGGTCGATCGAAGACAGCAGACCTCACCAGGATTGGGGACGGCCCGCTGGCGGATAAGCGGGTTGATCGCCTGACCCACGCTGACTTCATTGCCTACACCCAAGGGCGCAGGAAAGCGGGAGCCGGCCCCGCGACAGCAGCCAATGACCTCATCTGGTTACGGCAGGTGCTACGCGCCGCCAAAGTCGCGTTACGCGTCCCCGTCCCACTCCAGGAACTCGATGACGCGGCAGAGTATTTAAGGCAGCAGCGCATGATTGGTAAGCCCAAGCAAAGGGACAGGCGCCCCAGCGCTGCCGAGCTACTACGGCTGGATGAGGCCTTCGCGCGCCGCGATGCCCGTTCTGAAATCCCCATGCGGGACATCATGTGGTTTGCGATCCATAGCGCCCGCCGCCAGGAAGAAATCACACGGCTACGCTGGGAAGATCTGGATACCAATAATGCCGTCTGCCGGCTGCGGGACGTAAAGCATCCGACCCACAAACTCGGCAACCACAAAATGTTCAAGCTGCAACCAGAAGCCTTGGCAATCATCAGCCGGCAACCCAAGCTACTGATGCTGGATGGCAGCGACAACCCTTTGATCTTCCCGTTCGAAGCCAAGTCAATCGGGGCCGCCTTTACTCGCGCCTGCCATCTCCTCGAGATCAGCGACCTCCGGTTCCACGATCTTCGCCACGAAGCAACGAGTCGGCTATTCGAGGCAGGCTACGGGATACATGAAGTCGCGCTTTTCACGCTGCATGAAAGCTGGGCGACGCTGAAACGCTATACGAACCTTCGCCCGGAGAAACTTCAACATAGGGTGCAGGCGAAGGACAACCAATCACCATAGATGGTGCCGCTTATCGGAACCGAATCACATTGCGCTGCAAGAGAATTGCGCGAACGTGTGCCTTTGGTGAGCCTAACCGCTAGCGCAGCCCATCCACGGCCCGGGTGTCCACGCCCCGCCCCGGCCTGAGCATGTCCACTCCAACACCATTTATTGCGCATCTATAATTTAATGAATCAGCGAGCACCGCCCATTTCCTCGACGGTAATCACGTTTTAATGGGCAATTCCTGCATGCACGATCACTAACTTAGGTTGCGAGTCATTTGTGCTATCTCGAAGAAGGGAGTCAGTCGGCCATAGAACGGGGCCGGGCCCGATCGATAGCTTCGGGGCTTTTCAAGCACACCCGGCGCATAGAGGATGAATCACCCAACCGCACCGGATCCAATCTATGACCCCAGTAGCCGCCGTAACCTCCACGCTCAAGGATCTTTTCGATTACATGGAGTTACTCCTGTTGATCCAGAGACTGGAAGACCAAATTGAGGTCCCGGGCCATCACGATGATTTGCATGCTGCCCGGCGCCTAGTCCTGCAAAGGATGCGACGCGCACAGGCCATTCTGCTGGCAGTTCCGGAGAACTCTGACCTTTACTATGCGGACACCTCGAAATCGGCCAATACGACCGCTTAGGAGCCTGGGTGTATTGGCTGTGCGCCAGAGGTTCGGAAACCGATCCAAATCACCGCTCAACAGGAAACAATAGACAACATGATTAAAACCGCGCTTCGGTATATGCGTCTGACGATCGAGATTGCTCAGCATCCGCTGCACCGAAAAAAACCGATACGCTCCGTTCTCAACTACTATCGTTGGCTAGCGTCCGCCATTCTTTCGCCGACAAGATCAATCGCGATCCCTTATGTAGAGGACTCAGTTCTTCAATGGACAGAGAACTCCGGCAGTGTACTCATCTCCGCCCGCTACGGCCTTGGCGAAATGAACGACATGGCGTTTTGCCTTCACCTACTAAGGCCTGGTGACTTGTTCTGCGACATAGGGGCGAACGTAGGGACCTATACGATACTCGCAGCGTGCGGCCCAAAATGCAGAACAATCTCCATTGAGCCCGTCCCTGCCACGTTCAACCTGCTAATGCAGAACGTCTATGCAAACGACGTCTCGCACCTCGTAAATGCGAAACGAATCGGAATAGCCGATGCGACAGGAACTTTGCATTTTACGTCAGCACTGAAGAGCTATAACCATGTCACCGTCAACGCCACCGCCTCTACAGTCGAAGTGCCGGTATTCACTCTTGATAGCCAATGCCAAGATGATGTTCCGAATCTACTCAAGGTCGATGTCGAAGGGTTCGAAGCGTCAGTGCTCAGGGGAGCCAAAACCACGCTTCGAAACCCCAAGCTGCTTGCAGTCATTATCGAGATCGCCGAAGAGCATCTGACCAGGTACGGGTCATCGGTGCATCAGGTTCACGATGAGCTACGTTCAGCAGGGTTCGAGGGCCCTTACTGGTACGAACCATACACAAGGACACTCCATCCGGCAGGGACAGGAAAGGAACGCCAGTTCAACCATTTGTTCATCAAGGACATGCAGTCAGTTTGTGATCGACTCACGACCTCAGACAGGTATCAGATACACGGGAGTTCGATTTGAACGTCAACCTCACAGCCCGTATCGCGAAGAAGCCCAGTCACATAGCCGATCGACATCCCCAGTCGATAGCAAAGCTCCAGTTCCACACATGAGCATCGCCACCTCATTGTCACTGTAACTAGAGGTAGCGGCTGAACCAATGTAGATGGTTCCCGGGAGTGTCGCAGCGGTGGTGCCAGAGCTCGTCAGTGTGGCGCTCACAGCGCTGCCACCATTCGTAACAATCAGTCCATTGCCTAAACTCCAGTCCATGCCGAAGTAAAGCATTGTCCACGCAGCAGTCGCGACCGCGGGCGACCTGAGAACACCGGCAGAGTCAGCATCAAGCCGCCGAGCAACCAAAGTTCCACTATTTTCAAAACCTGCCACATCAGCACCTGAATAACATGCAAGACGGGAGACAGTTCCTCCGGCCGATCGCACATCTACAACTGAGCATATCTTGGAGCTGGTCGCCGCGCGCTTCACGACAGCAAAAACCCACGCACCACTTGCGTTGGAAAATATACTTCGGACCGCGCTATCAGTGCTTGACAAGTAGTCATTGGACCCGTCGAACCTCAGCGTGCGCCTTCCATTCAGCCCACCAGCGATAATCGCCGGTCTTCTGTCCGCGTTGGACTGAGTAAAACTTCCACCCGCGCTCCCCTTATTCGCCCAGGCACTTGCGGCACCGCCCACATCAGTCAATGAAGTTGCGTCATCAAGCCATATTTGGGGTGAAAGAGCCCCTGGCTCCCACGCCCCGGAACCGCTAGCGATCAACACACGCCGCAGCATCACGCACTCTCCTGCATGGCATATTCCACCGTAGCTCCATCGTTCATGGTTTTGTACGCCAAGATCGTCACGCCACTGGCTGCACTTTTTACCGCGATATCGCTGCCACCGAGCGGCTTGAACGCTGGTGGAAGCGTCAAGACTCGACCGCCAGTCGTATCCTGCACAATGCGTATCTCACCCTCCGTTACATAGCCTGCGGGAGCTATATTCGAAAGGGCCAGTGTCACATTCTCGGTGAGCAGGAGCGTGTGATTCCGAACCAGGCCATGGCCACAGTCAACGGTGGCCACGCTTCCGGCGACCACAACGGCATGCACTTTCATGCCAAGCAGCTGATGCACAGGGATCTTGATATCGGCACCTTCCGCCACGGGGTTGCTGCCAGTGTCGGTGCCGCCCGCTACAGCCGTGGCAAGGATAAACTCCGTGCCCACCAGTACGGCGAGTTGCGGGTTTGCTTCAATTCGTTTAGTTGCCATTTTATTATCCGAGGTAGGTGTCGCCGTTCTGATCGGCGTAAATGTCGCCGTTCTGGTCGACGTAGTCGCTGTAGGGCGTGACGCGGTATACACACTCGATGACTTGCATCTGCCAGCTGACCAAGCCATCACGCACAGCCTCGACCTCCACACGCAGCAGCCCATCCGCTGCTGGGGCGTGGCTTGCCGTCGTGCCTGTCACGCCCTCGACCGTATGATCAAGCACGTCGTCGAGGTACCAGCGCGCTGTATAAGTAGTGCCGGCCTCCGGACCGATGCTGGCGGCGGCCTGATCGATGAGTTGCGCAGCAGACGCGACACGGTCGCGATGCAGCCACGCAACATCTGCCACCTCGAAAATCTCCACAGGTACAGCGCTGCCATTTAGCGTGGCCGCAGCCGGTGGATAAGGCCGCGCTGCACGGCTGGCCAGCGTGATCACCGACGCTGCAGCATCCGCCAGCCCAAGCCGTTGACTGGTAGTGCGTGGCAGCAGCTTTGCCGAAATGCTGGCGCTGGCGCTGTAGCGGGTGGCATCCAGCGCGATGGAATCGTCTATCACCCACAGTCGCTCGCCGGTGGCGTGCTTGGCGCGCACGGTATCTGCGCAGCCGCGGCCCAACGTGATATTGCCAGCAATCAGGTCCACGGCATCCAATCGGCAGATTTCATCGCCCCACAGCACCATCGCGCCGATCACCGCGTCATCGAGACCGCGGGCATCAGTGATGTCGATGACGGTGTCCATCTTTCCGACCTCGGAAACATTCGTGGCAGTTGCACTCCAGTCCGATTCGGCCTGCTCCGTGTAGCCCCCGCCGTCGTCCACCTGCAGGCTGTAGTCGATTTCCCCACCGGCTGGCACGGCCACCGCGAACAGATATCCAGCTTCCACTGGCAGGGCCGCTAGTTCGCCGGGCGGCTGAAGTGCGGCCAAAAGCGCATAGGGAACTTCCTGCACGGCCGATGCAGCGACGGGCTTCGGCACTTCGTCGTCGGGCGCCGGCGACGGATCAGGCGTTACATATACAGCTTGCGGAAGCCCGAAGACGTCCTGCAGCACCGTGAGTGCGATGGCACCCGAGCGCAGGGTGCCGCGGTCAGCATCGCCGATGCGGCAAGCCATATCCGCGATGCCCCGCTTCATCGACTGCAGGCGGAATACCTGCCCAGGCCGCCAAGCGTAGGCAACCCGCGTGGTCTTGATGGAGATGCGGCGCAAGGGGCGCGCCTTCGACTGCAAGTTTCGGCCCGCTACACGCAACGCGAGCGACTCCTCAGGGATTTCGCGATATGCCGCCACCTCCCCTACAACTGAACCCACTGCCTGGATGGCGCCCAGTGACTGCACTGGCGCGGTCGAACGGTCCTCTCGGCGCTGCGGGTCACGCCATTCGACGATGACCTGATTCACCGCGTCCTGCATCGTGCCCGGCTGCTCGCTGTACTCGATGATGTCGTCGTCAGTGAGTACGGGCAGTGTGTTGAGGTCGTATCCACCGCGGATCAGGTCCAGATACCACAGCCCATCTACCGGACTACGCGACAGGTTGGCGCCGATTACGTCGCAGATGCGCTGCTGGAACTGCTCCACTGATTCCGTGGTCGAGTCCCACTCGGTGCACAGCCCGAAACCTTCTGCATAGAGCACGTCAGCAGCAGCACGAAAGCTTGCATCATTGATGCCAGACTCAGGCTCTGAGGCCATCCAACTGTCGGTGATTGACTGATAGAGCATATGCGCGGGATTCATCGCAACCGGAAGATCTCCGTCTATCCCAATCTTGAGGACCCCGCCGGCGTCTTTATCAAGGGTCTTCTCTGCGAATACCTTGACATGCACTTCGAAGGTCTGACCTGCATATAGCGGGAGAAAGACAGGGTACTGAGTATTGTCAGAGATTGGATCGTTCGCCTCATTCGAGCCACCGAAATACACCCCGTCAACAAACACCACACACCCGTTGTCCGCAGCGATACGCATCGTTAGGTTATTCGCGACCGCTGTTACGCGGCGGCGAACCCATAGATTGCTGCGCATTGGCGCCCAATAGGCGCCGCCCGAGGTGCCGTTTGTCGTGTACGGCATTTCCCCGCCCTGCAACCATCCGCCGACCGGAATCGTCCAGTTTGACCATTCCGTATTCGGCTCACTGAACACCTCAACCAGGTATTCCCAACCGGACCCGTGCAAAACCACACCAGCCCCAGCCAGCGGGACCTCAGCCTTCTCGGGATACCACGCCCCCTCATCCCGTTCCCATCCCTCCAGAATTCGCCGCACTTTGAAGGACGCAGCTTTCGGGTAAGGGGAGAACGCACCCCACAGTCCCCCTTTATAGAGCGCGGTGAGCAGGCCCCGGTAGGCGGGTTGCTTGGGATCGAGTGCGCCAGCGAGGTAGCTGCTGGGCATCTGTCCGGCCTCGCCGAACAGGAACTCCATCGGACCCTCGACGCCCCCCTCGCCGCCGGTACCCTGTCCACCCCACAGGTCGCGCTGGCTGATCTGCACTTCGCCACTGGCGGTCATCTCGCCTTTCCATGCAGTCTTGTCGCCGCCGCGGAACTCGAGCACCGCATCCACCGGGCCGCGGCACAGCAGGAAGTGGAAAAGCTGCTTGTACCAGTAGCCGATGATCGGCCGGCCGTTGAAGCCGCTCTTCTTGCCGCGGATGGTCTTCGTGCCCATCTTGCGCCAGCCGATGATCGCAGGATCGGTGATCCACACCTCGCCGAACACCATGCGCACGCCCGCACCATCTATCAGACGCGGCGCCTCGGCTACCTGGTCAACGGCATCCGGCTGCTTCGGCGTGAGCGCGTAGCTGATGAGCGCGACAACGATCGCGACAACGATCTGCACCCACGCCTGTTGCGGCTCTCCTGCCTCATGAGCACGCATGCCGGCATAGAACTGCCACGCACTTACCGCCGCCAGTACCAACGCAAGGGCCAGGCACACATGCCGCCCAGCCGGCGTATCGAGCAGCGCGTAACGCAAACGCCAGCGCGTGATATGCCACCAGCGGCGGATGGATTCTTTCGTCATCACGGGGGGTTGCCACTCCATGGATTCTTGACCGGCAGGTGCAGGCATCCGCCATAGTTGTCGGTGTTGCCGCGGGCCACGCAGGCATCCCAAGTGTGCGGGCACCCGGGGTATGCGATGAACGCCAACGCCGGGGCCAGCGCGGCCGCGCCGTAGTCCAGTTCGATCACTGCGCCGGCGTGCGACATGATCGTGCGCCGCTCCACCAGTCCGTTTGGTAGCGTCCACTCGACGAAGCCGCCATCCAGCGCCAGTGGTGCGGCGGCCAGCTCAGCGGCAGTCACCGACAGGCCGCTCACCGCGGTGGCCGTGGCAGGAATGGCGAAGGCCTCTTTCAGCAGATTGCACTGCCCCAGGCCCTGCCCGTACACCGCCACCTCGCACGCACGCTGCGCACGGCGCCCACCGCCCTTGGCGCGACGGCGCGCAATGGTGGGGTCGCATGTCAGCTTGAGCTGCGTGTGGGTGAAGTCGGGCTGCACAACGTGGCCCATCCACTCCACTGCCGCGTCGGTATCGCCGCGGTGCATCGCAAGGCACGTCACGAACACACGCTCGGACGGCGGGAACGGGCGCCAGATGTTGCCGAACTCCTGCGTGGGCGGCGGGTCGTGCACGGCCGGGTCCAGCGCGTAGGGCATGGTGATGGTGAGCTGGTTCTTTGCCCGCTCTGCCGTCTCGCGCACGGCGCTGCGGCTGATGCCGGCGGGGATGAAGGTTTCATCGCCCAGCACCACCGGCATGGAAGCCGTGGTGAAGCGCCACACCAGCGGCCCCAGCGTGAAGCGGAACAGGTGCACCGGCTGGCCGAAGAAGCGGGCTATCTCACGCGCGCCGAACATGCGGGCCTCCCTCAGTGCTCATAGGGCACCGCCTGAAACGCGAGCTCGATCTGCGCAACGTCATGCTTCCACCAGTTGATGCGGACCACGTCCGCGGCTTGCGTACACAGCGACATCCACGACAGCTGCAGCACCTCAGCCGGGGTGATGGCCACACCCGGCGCTGAATCCAGCGTGAGCCGCTCCACGTCGCCGCTGGGCGCGGCCACGGCGGTCACACGGCGGTGCAGCACCGTGCCATTGCGCAGGGCAATGCGCAGGTCGCGCCGGCCTGGTGGGCGCGGGCCGGTGCCCAGGCCACTCCATTCCACGTCCATCGTCGTGCTGCCCGCGCTCATGCCGGCGGCAAGCACCAGGTCGTGCGCGTGCGTGTGCACCCACACCGGGTTTGCGCGGCCGGCCAGTGCCCACAGCTGGCCCAGCACCTGCGCGAGCTCTTCCGCGCCCACGGCGGTACACGGGCGCTTGATGATCATCTGCGATTGCCCGAGCGGATCGGCCAGCCACACCGGGCCGGTGTCGTTGTCCTCGCGCAGGGTTTCGCGGTGCGGCTGCCAATCCGGGTCATTCGACCAGTCCATCGGCATGTCCAGCACAGGGAACGTGCGATACAGCACCGGGCTGGCGGCGGCGTCGATCGGCAGCGGCTCGGCCAGCTCGAACTCCACCGCCCAGGGCACGGCATCCCCGGTGAAGCGGGACAGCGCGGGGATGCTTACCAGCCGCGCTTCGAACACCGGCAGCACGCGCGTGCCGGCAGGGTGCGTGTTGGCCGTGTTGCCGGCCAGCACGATGCCGGCGGGCTGCACATCGGCCACGGTTAACACCTCAGCCAGGCGCGGCAGGTCCACAGGTACCAGCGCAACGCGTCCGCCCGTTCGCAGGAGCGTGCCGGCGGTGGTGCCCGGCACACCCGCC
>DAMCTY010000017.1:0-112 GCA_032112995.1 Stenotrophomonas sp.
GCTGCGCGAAAGGGAGGGAGCAACAGCGGTAGTGCCGAGCCATGCTCGGCAGGGGGCTTGCCCAGCGAAAAGCGCCCCCCTCCCCAGCCCTCCCCTTCGCTGCGCGAAAGGG
>DAMCTY010000017.1:212-54668 GCA_032112995.1 Stenotrophomonas sp.
AGGGAGCAAAGCGGTAGTGCCGAGCCATGCTCGGCAGGGGGCTTGCCCAGCGAAAAGCGCACCCCTCCCCAGCCCTCCCCTTCGCTGCGCGAAAGGGAGGGAGCAAAGCGGTAGTGCCGAGCCATGCTCGGCAGGGGGCTTGCCCAGCGAAAGGCTCACCCCTCCCCGGCCCTCCCCTTCGCTGCGCGAAAGGGAGGGGGCAACAGCGGTAGTGCCGAGCCATGCTCGGCAGAAGGTTTACCGGTAACGCCCCTGCCGAGCATGGCTCGGCACTACCTTCAGTCCGGCAGCTGCCAGTTGAACAGGTCCAGCGCCTTCTGGAACTCGCGGTCCAGCGGGGCACGCACTTCGATGCGGCGGCCGTCCTGCGGGTGCGGGAAGGCCAGGCGCTCGGCGTGCAGCAGCATGCGGTGCACGCCCTGCATGCGGAAGCTGCGGTTATGCCGGCCGTCACCGTGGCTGGTGTCGCCGATCATGTGGTGGAACATGTGCTTCAGATGCCGGCGGATCTGCCGGAAGCGCCCGGTCTGCGGCTGGCAGCGCAGCAAGGCATAACGCGAGGTCGGAAAGCCCGCCGACGGGATCGGCAACTCGCCGACCAGCAGCTTCTGGAAATGGGTGATGGCCTGCTTCTTGACCGGCTTGCCGGGGCCGCCGTCCAGGTCGTGATCGACGGTGAACGCATCTTCCGCCGGCCAGCCTCGGCACACCGCCAGGTAATCCTTCTCCACCTCGCCGCCCATCAGCGTCTTGCCGAGCGTGCTGGCGCTGTCGCGGTCGAAGGCCAGCAACAGGCAGCCGCTGGTGGCGCGGTCCAGGCGATGGACCAGGAAAATCGGCTTGCCCAGCTGCTCGCGCAGACGGTCGGCGAGGAAGTCATCCTCGCCGCGCGCCAGCTTGCTGTCATGGACCATCAGCCCGGCCGGCTTGTTGACCACCGCCAGCCACGGGTCTTCGTACAGCAGCGGCAACGGTTCAAAGACAACCGGCGCTTCCACTGCTTCATCGACAACATCACTCATCGGCGCAACCACGCCGACGCCACGGCAACCGCACCCACCACGCCACTCACCCACGACCACACCGGGATGGACGCCAACTGCGGGCCGCCGGCATGCAGGCCATACAACAACGCCGACACCACCATCAGGCCGGCACCGGCCACGGCGGTAACCACGCGCCGCTGCATGCGCTGCAGCGTGCCTTCCAGGTTGACGATGTCCTGCGAACGCATCGCCAGCTCATGCTTGCCTTCCACCTGCTGGCGCAGCCAGCTGTGCAGCAGCGCCGGCATGTCCGGGGCCTGGGTCATGATTTCCGGCAGGCGCTTGCGCAGCTCCTTCAGCGCGCGACGCGGGCTGTAGCGCTCGCGCAGGATGCGTTCCAGCACCGGCTTGGCCACTTCCCAGATATCCAGCTGCGGGTCGAGCTGGCGGCCCACGCCTTCGATGTTCAACAAGGTCTTCTGCAGCAGGATCAGCTGCGGCTGCAGGGTCAGCTGGTAGCGCTGGGCGGTGCGGAACAGCTTCATCAGCACTTCGGCCAGCGAGATCTGCGACAGCGGGCGGGTGAAGTACGGCTCGCAGACCGCACGCACGGCCGCTTCCAGCTCGTCGATGCGCACGGTGTTCGGCATCCACTGCGCCTGCAGGTGCAGCTCGGCGATGCGGCGGTAGTCACGGTTGAAGATGGCCATGAAGTTTTCGGCCAGGTAGAACTGATCCTCTTCCGAGAGCTGGCCCATGATGCCGAAGTCCAGCGCGATGAAACGCGGGTTGTCGCGGCGTGCCGGATCGATGTCGACCCAGATGTTGCCGGCATGCGCATCGGCGTGGAAGAAGTTGTCGCGGAACACCTGCGTGTAGAACACGCGCACGCCCTTGGCGGCCAGCGCCTTGCGGTCGATGCCGGCCTTGTCCAGCGCGACGATGTCGTCGGAGGGAATGCCCCAGACCCGCTCCAGCGTCAGTGCGCGTTCGGCGGTGTGGCTCCAGATCACCTCCGGCACGTACAGGTCGTCCGAGTTTTCCCAGAAGCGGCGCAGCACGCTGGCGTTGGCGCCTTCGCGCTGCAGGTCCAGCTCGGCGGCCAGGGTGGTTTCGATCTCGGCCACCACTTCGCGCGGACGGATCTTGTCGGCGCGCGGATGGGTGCGCTCGACCAGCGCGGCCAGCGACTTGAGCAGGGCGATATCACCGGCAATCTGCTTTTCGATATCCGGGCGCAGCACCTTGACCACCACCTGGCGGCCACCGTCCAGCGTGGCGGCATGCACCTGCGCAATCGAGGCCGAAGCCAGCGGCGTGGTGTCGAAGCTGGCAAAGGCCTCGGTGATCGGCAGGCCCAGCGCCTGCTCCACGATCTGCAGCGCGCGCTCGCCGTCGAACGGCTTTACCCGGTCCTGCAGGAGGGTCAGTTCAACGGCCACATCCGGCGGCACCAGATCGCGGCGGGTGGACAGGATCTGCCCGAACTTGACGAAGATCGGCCCCAGCTCCTGCAGCGCCAGGCGCAGGCGCGCACCCCGCGACTGCGAGGCGATATCGGCACTGGCGCGCGGCACGAAGGGTTTGGCCAGGCGCAACCAGCGCTCGACCGGGGTGCCATCGAGCAGGTCATCCAGGCGATAGCGCAGGATCACCCGGCCGATGCGGCTGGCGCGGAACATGGCGCGGGTCGCCTTCATGCGGCACCTCCGGCGCGCTGACGCAGGCGCGCGATGCGCGCGGCCATGCGTTCGACGTCATCGCGGATCACGTCCACATCATCATGGAAGGCGTCCAGTTCGGCACGGGCAACGACATCTCGCGACTCCTCGGTTACGTATTCAGCGGCGGTCTCGGCCAGGTCCTTGGCACTGCGCCTGGCCTGCAACAGCGCCGCACGCAGGGTCTGCGCGATCTGCACGCCGAGGATCTCGCCAAAGGCTTTGACAAAGGGTTGCTGCCAATCCGGATCAAAACGGCTGGCCAGCTGCTGCAGGCGGCGCGCCAGCTCGGCATCGCCGGAGACCTTGACCCGGCCGGCCGGCGCGCTGTTGCCGCGGCGTGCGTTGGCGAGGAACGGCAGCTGCGCCAGCACGCCGCCCAGGGTGCTGCGCACGGCCAGGTCGGGCTCCAGCGCCGGATCGACCGGGCCCACGGTCAGGCGCTCACCGGCAACGCCGATCTGCATCGCCAGCGACGGCGACTCCAGGGTCAGGGCGATGCGTTGGCCGTCCAGCGAGGCCAGCGCGGTGCGGGTATCCGGGTCCAGCGCCAGCGCGCGGTTCAAGGCCACTTCCAGCGCACGGCCGGCCAGCGGCTTGATCATTTTGAGGGGGGATGCAGGCATGCGGGCATTCTACCGGAGGTAGCCCGGGTAAGCGCAGCGCACCCGGGGGCCATTCGCGGACGCGTGGAAAGCCGGCGCTGGCTTGCTCCCGGGTGCGTTGCGCTTACCCGGGCTACGGGCTCTGATGCATCGTTCGCACAGGGTTTGTTCATGTCAGCGCGCCGCGATAAACAAATCCCCAATCCCGCATCCCCATTCGCGGCTTTTGCGTTCATGCTATGCAGACACCACCAAACACAGCGTCAGGAGCACACAGGCAATGGGCAAGACCCGGGTTGGCATCATTTTCGGCGGTCGCTCGGCCGAGCACGAGGTCTCGCTGCAGTCGGCGAAGAACATCTTCGATGCGCTGGACAAGGAACGTTTCGACGTCAGCCTGATCGGCGTGGACAAGCAGGGCCTGTGGCACCTGTGCGATGCGGCCGGTTTCCTGCTCAACGCCGATGATCCCAAACGCATCGCGCTGGACACCTCCGGCCCGGTGCTGTCGGTACTGCCCGGCGCCGAGCGCGGCCAGTTGCAGGCCGCCGATGGCCGCGAGGTACCGCAGTTGGATGTGGTGTTCCCGATCGTGCATGGCACCCTCGGCGAAGACGGCACCCTGCAGGGCCTGCTGCGCACGCTCAACCTGCCGTTCGCTGGTCCCGGCGTGCTTGGCGCAGCCGCGGCGATGGACAAGGATATGGCCAAGCGCCTGCTGCGCGATGCCGGCCTGGCAGTGGCGCCGTTCGCCTGCTTCAACCATGTCACCGCTGCACGCGCCGACTACGACGCGCTGGTCGACCAGCTGGGCCTGCCCTTGTTCGTCAAGCCCGCCAACCAGGGTTCGTCGGTAGGCGTGAGCAAGGTGCGCAACGCTGACGAGTTCGCCACCGCGATGGCGCTGGCGCTGTCATTCGACCACAAGGTACTGGTGGAATCGGCGATTGTCGGCCGCGAGATCGAGTGTGCGGTGCTGGGCAATGACGTGCCCGAGGCCAGCGTCTGCGGCGAAGTGGTGGTGCATGACGACTTCTACGCCTATGACACCAAGTACATCAGCGCCAGCGGTGCGGAGACGGTGATCCCGGCCGATATCGCTGCCGATGCACAGCAGCGCATCCGCGAGATCGCCGTGCGCGCCTACCAGGCGCTGGACTGCATCGGCATGGCGCGTGTGGACGTGTTCCTCACCGAGGCCGGCGACGTCGTCATCAACGAACTGAACACCCTGCCCGGCTTCACCAAGATCAGCATGTACCCCAAGCTGTGGGGCGCAAGCGGTCTGGGCTATACCGCGCTGATCACCCGCCTGATCGAGCTGGCGCTGGAGCGCCACGCCGCAGACAAGGGCCTGCGCAGCTCGATCAGCGCCTCGGCCTGATCGCACCCTGCAGCAACGACATGGCCCGCAACCTCAGTGAGATTGCGGGCCATTGTTCTGGAGCCTGCCGGGGTCAGCCCTTCTTGCGGAACAGCGAGATCACCGCAAGGATCAGGAACACAACGAACAGGATCCAGGCAATGTTGCTGGCCGCACCGGCAATGCCACTGAAGCCGAGCACGGCAGCGATGATGGCAATGATGAAGAACACGACGGCGTAATGCAGCATGGCTTGGTCCTTGGCTTGGAAACAGGATTCCATCCTCGGCAATCGGCGGTAGTGATCCGGTGATGAGCACGTGATCGCTGCATGACGATCACTGGTCGGCATTCAGGATGCGGCAGCCAACCGCCGCAGGCCTTCCTCGATCGACACGCGCGGCACATAGCCGAAATCACGACGTGCCGGTTCCATTGAGTACCAGTGCGGCGTGCACAGCTGTTCGGCCAGGAAGCGGGTCATCGGCGGCTCGCCGCGCAGGCGCAACAGTGGCCACAGCTTTTCGCAGACCGAGCCGATGCGGTAAGCGGTCTTGAACGAGATCGACTTGTCCACGCCGGGCGCGCCCACTGCCGCCAGCAAGCGATTGAGCAGCTCGCGCATCGGCAGCGGCTCCCCGTTGGAAATGAAGTAGGCCTTGCCCGCACAGGCCGCACCCACCACCAGGTGGTCGAAGGCATCGAAATGCGCCTGCGCGGCATTGTCGATGAAGGTGGTGTCCACCTTGTTGCTGCCATCGCCGACAAAGCGCAGGCGGCCGGCGCGGGCGCGTTCGGCCAGGCGCGGCACCAACTGGTTGTCACCCGGCCCCCAGATCAGGCGCGGACGCAGGGCGATGGTGGCCAGCTCGGCGCCGTTGGCGGCCAGCACTTCCTGCTCGGCAATGGTCTTGGTGGCCGCATACGGTGCCTGGAAATCCTCGCCATAGGGCACCTCCTCCGCGCCCAGGCCTTCGACCGGATGGGTGGCGCGGTGGGTAACGCTGGGGGTGGAGGTGTAGACCAGCCTGCCGATGCCGTGTGCGCGGCAGGCATCCAGTACATTGCGGGTACCCACCACATTGGCCTGGTAGTAACTGTCATAGCTGCCCCAGGCGCCGGCCTTGGCAGCGTTATGGAAGACCGCATCGACACCGGCGGCCGCATGGTGCACGGCACCGGCATCGGCAAGGTCACCGCGTATCTGCCCCACGCCCAGGGCCTGCAGGGCGTCGTAGTGCCCACGGTTGAAGCTCAGCACCTGGTGGCCACGTTCAACCAGGCCGCGGCACAGGGCCTGGCCAAGAAAACCACCACCGCCGGTAACCAGAATCTTCATTCGTTTGATCGCTCTGCTGCTGGGCTTCCGCGCCGACCTGCGGTGCCGGAAGCGATGAGATTTGTCCGTCAGTATCGCAGCAGTGGTGCGTTGGTGGATTGTTGATGTTGGTGGCTGGAAGCCTTACCCCTCCCCAACCCTCCCCTCCGCCTTCGGCGCAAGGGAGGGGGCAAAGCCTTAGCCCTCCCTTTCGCGCAGCGAAGGGGAGGGTTGGGAGGGGTGCTCTTCGCCGTACGCCAAGGCACGCAAGATGTCCTCCAATACCGCCGACATCCGCTGCAGCACCTCGTCATTCCAATAGCGCAGCACCCTAAAGCCCAATCCCTGCAGCACCTCGGTCCGTCGCTGGTCATAGGCAAGCTGCTCCAGATGCTGCCCGCCGTCCAATTCAACAATCAGCTTCGCCTCCGGACAAACAAAATCGGCGATATAGCCAGCCAATGGCACCTGTCTCCGGAACCGGAAACCTCCCAACTGACGCCGCCGCAGCTGCTGCCATAGGCGACCTTCGGCACCGGTGGGTGTGTTTCGCAGTGCTCTTGCGCGTCTTCGCAGCTTGTCCATTGCGGCTCCCCGTCCTCGGTACGGAAAGCCTGCGGTTGCTGCTGATGGACGCCTGTCAGGGAATGGCTGGATGCAGGCTGTCTTTCGGCTCAAACAACGCTGCGCTTTACCCCTCCCCAACCCTCCCCTCCGCCTTCGGCGCAAGGGAGGGAGCAACAGCACCCCTCCCCAGCCCTCCCCTTGCCTGCGGCAAAGGGAGGGGGCAAAGCCTTAGCCCTCCCTTGCGCCGAAGGCGGAGGGGAGGGTTGGGAGGGGTGCTCTTGCTTCATGCCCCCTCCCAAGCCCTTCGGCATCACCCCAACTGCGCCTGCGCCCACACCGCCAGCTTCTCGCGCCCGATCTTGGCGTTGTGGCGGATATCCACCGGGAACTGCGGATGCCGCAGGAACGTGTTGATTCGCGCCAGCTCCGGCCGCACAGCCCCCAGCTGCCGCAGCTGCGCTTCCACAGCGCTGGCATCGGCACCAGGCAATACTTCAAAGCACAGCACCGGCAGCTGCTGGCCCAGCTCACCAACACCGACCAAGGCCGTGCGCCGTACGCCGGCCACCGTGTTGAACACCGGCTCCACCTGCTCGGTGTACATCGGCCCCTGCGCGGTCTCCACGCGATGCGTCTTGCGCCCGCAGAACCACAACCGCCCTTGCGCATCGAACCAGCCCACATCGCCCATGCGATGCACGATGCGCTCGCTGCCATCGGCCAGCACTTCACGGATCTTGGCCGCAGCAGTGGCCTGCGGTCGATTGAAATAGCTGTCGGTGGTGGTCGGACCAACCACGGTGATCTCGCCGACCTCTCCGGCAGGCAGCTCATGCACACCGCTCCAGTCAGCGATGGGTTCGTCGGTGATGGCAATGATGCGCACCTGGTTCGGTGCCACCACATGGCCCACGCAGGTGCCGGCGCCGGCCTCGGTCGCCTCACGGGTATCGACCAGTTCGCGGCCTTCGATCACTGCCACCGGCAGGCATTCGGTGGCGCCATAGGGGGTCCAGAACTGGCCGTCAGCCGGCATCAGCGAACGGATTTTGGCCACGATCTGCGGCGGCACCGGCGCACCGGCCGAGGTGGCGCGGGTTACCGTCGGCAGCGGCTGGCCGTGCTCGGCCAACACCCGCATGAGCGCCGGCGAACCGAACAGCTGGGTGACGCCAAAACGGCTGATGGCATCGTGCAGCTTGCGCGGGTCGGCACTGCCCGGCCGGGTCGGGTCCATGTCCGGGATCACCGAAGTCAGCCCCAGTGCCGGGTCGAACAGCGCAAACGGCGGGAAGGTCGGCAGATCGATGCCACCGGGCTGCATGCCGAAGGCATTGCGCAGCAGCTCCACTTGGCCAACGAAGTGCCGGTGCCGGTAGACCACGCCCTTGGGCACACCGGTGGAGCCGCTGGTAAACAGGATTGCCGCCACATCGTCGGGCGCGGTGGCGGCCAGCTGGCTGCCAGCACCGGCGCCAGCGGCTTCGATCTTCGCCAGCGTGGTGCCGCCCCAGCCCCAACGCCGGCCGACCGTGACCTTGAGCCGGGCCGCCTTGGCCCAGCCCAGCAGCACCCGCGCAAATTGCGCCAGCGGGATACCGATGAAGGCCTGCGGCTGTGCCTCGTCCAGGCACTGCTTCAGCGCGCGCTTATCAATGCCCGGGTCCACCAGCACCGGCACGGCGCCGATCTTGAACAGGGCAAACATCAGCAGGAAAAACTCCGGGCCCGGCCGCACCATCACCACCGCGCGCACACCGCGGCCGATGCCATGGGCCGCCAAGCCCGCGGCGATGGCGTCGCTGCGGGCGTCCAGGGTGCGGTAATCCAGGGTGACGTCGTAGGCGGCCATGCCATTGGCGGCCGGTTTGCCGGGGCAACGGATGGCGATCTGGTCGGGCCGTTCACGCGCCAGCTCGGGCAGGCGCGCGGCGATATTGCAGGTTTCGTTCATCTTCCTATTGTCGCCCCTGCAGAAAAATCTTGCGCGCAGCCCGGCAGCGTGGAAAATTTCCGCCTCCCTTTCGTCCTGCTGCCGCCCCAAGGCCGGTATCCCATGCCCCATCCCTGCCTCACCTGCGGTGCCTGCTGCACCCAATACCGTGTTGCCTTCCATTGGATGGAATCGGACGAAGTCACCGAAGGCGGCGTGCCCCACCAGCTCACCCAGCGCCTGGACCCGCACCGGCTGTGCATGCAGGGCACCTACTCCGACCCGATCCGTTGCGTGGCACTGGACTCGGAGATCGGCGTGTACTCCCGCTGCACCATCCACCCCAACCGGCCCAGCGTGTGCCGCGAAGTGGATGCATCCTGGGAGTACGGCAAGGCCAGCTCGCAGTGCGACCGCGCCCGCGTCGCCCACGGCATGGCGCCGCTGACCCTGGCCGATTGGCGCTGGCGCGATGACGCCGACAATGACGACGATCATCCCGACGACAACGGCAACAGCCCCTCTTCGCCGCCGAATACGCCGATTGCGGCTTGAGCGTAATGCGGTAGTTGAGGGCTTTGGGCTTTGGGCTTTGGGCTTTGCCCTTACGCCGTCATTCCCGCGCAGGCGGGAATCGCTCTTGCTGTTGCTCTTCGCCCTTGCCCTGTCCAAAGCCAAGGCAGAAGCCGAAGCAAGAGCCAGAGCGATTCCCGCCTGCGCGGGAATGACGGCAAATAAATCAACGACATAAAAGCAGAAAGTCAGAAGCGAACGGCGAGAAGCGAAAGCCCGCCCTTCAAAGCGCCTTGTAGCGCCCCCACAGCACCTCGAACTGCTGGGCGAAGCTGCGCACCAGGTTGGGGTCATTGCTGACCACCAGGTTCTCGTCGTTGTGCTCGGTGGCAGTGCGGGTCCAGTTGAAGCTGCCATTGGCCAGCTGTTTGCCGTCGAACAGCGCGAACTTGTGGTGCATGTGGTACTCGCTGTGGTCCAGGCGCACCGGAATGCCGTTTTCATGCAGGCGGCGAACATCATTGCCGTCGTCATGCACCTTGTCGTTGTCACTGACGATGCGCACCACCACGCCGCGCTTGTGCGCATCCAGGATGACGCTGCTCAGGCGGTCGTCGGAGATGGTGAACACGCAGATATCCAGCGTCTTGCGGGTACTGGCGCACAGCGCGCGCAGGCGCTGCATGCAGGCATCGCCGGGCGAGAAATAGGTGCTGGTCAGGGTCTCGACCGGGCCGGCGTTGGCATCCAGGGTGCGCACCACCTGCTCCACCCATTTCAGCACCGGCAAGGCCTCGCCCGGATTGGCGCTGATCTGCTCACGGGCGATGTCGAAGGCCCGGTTGCGCATGAAACGCAGCCGATCCGGTGGCAGCTCTTCTCCAAGCTCACGCAGTACCGACCGCTCCTCGTTGCTCAGGCTGCGGTCCTGCGCACTGTCACGCAGCTGCCGGTCCAGGCTGTCGAAATCCATCCCTCACTCCCTGTGGCTAGGAGGGCAGAGCTTCGCACACCGGGCGTGTAGGAGCGGCGTAAGCCGCGAAGCTGGCGCAAGGGGAAAGGCCACAAAAGCTCACCCCTCCCCAGCCCTCCCCTCCGCCTTCGGCGCAAGGGAGGGGGCAGAAGCAGGCACTGCTCGCCGCCTGTTCGCGGCTTACGCCGCTCCCACAACAACAGATCGTGCCGCTCTCAAGCCTCAACCCAGCGGGTTGCGCTCCAGGAACGCCCGCACTGCCGGCACGATTATTTCGTGCTTGTCTTCCAGCACATAGTGGTTGGCATCCTCGAACGCGGTCACTTCGGCCTGCGGCAGTGCCTTGCGGAAGCCGCTCAGGAAGTGATGGTCGAAGCAGATATCACGCAGGCCCCAGGCGATGTAAGTCGGCCGGTCGGCAAACGACGGCAGCGCATCCGCGGCACGCTGCAGCAGCGACCAGGCCTTGTCGGCCGGCGACAGCGGAATGTCCTGCATGAAGCGGATCGTGGAAATGCGGTTGTCCCAGTTGTTGTACGGGGACACATAGGCGCGGCGCACATCGGCCGACATGCGCCGGCTCACGCCCAGCCAGGAAGCACCGGACGAGAACGCATTGAAGGTGCGGATGAACCACTCACCCAGCTTCCAGTGCCGGCCCATGGCGATCTGCCACGGCATCGGCTTTTCCGCCGGCAGCGGGAAGGCGGCGGTATTGGTGATCACCAGCCGCTTGACCTGGTGGTGATGCGACAGCGCCCAGCCGAAGCCGATCATGCCGCCCCAGTCGTGCACGGCCAGGGTCACCGGGCCGGTGATGCCCAGATGCTTGAGCAGGGCGTCCAGGTCATCCACGCGCGACTGCAGGGTGTAGTCGTAGCGGCTGTCGTCAGGCTTGTCGGACAGGCCCATGCCGATATGATCGGGCACGATGCAGCGGTATTTGTCGCTGAGGCCGTTGACCAGGTGCCGCCACAGATAACTCCACGACGGATTGCCATGCAGCATCACCACTACCTCGCCATCGCGCGGGCCTTCATCGATGTAGTTCATCGACACGCCGGGGCGGACTTCGAAGCGGTGGGTCTTGCTGGGGTAACCGGGAAGTTTGTTCATCGGGTCGCACCTGCGGCTGCTGAGCCCCGCTCTGTCGGGAGAGGGGGTGGGGAGAGGGTTGGTCGGAGTGGCGGAGCTTGAACTACCGCTCCAACTCCAGGCGCATGCGTGCTGCGCACGCGTCCCCTCTTCCGCCCTTCGGGCCCCCCCGCCTTCGCGGGGGCAAGCCTTCGTTCCTCCCGCAAGGGGAGAAGGAAAAACATGTGGTCCCGGAGTCCCCGGCGGGGCCGGAACTTACCAGACCACCTCGGCCATCGTGCAGTTCAAGCCCGAGCCAATGCCCATCAGCGCGACACGGTCGCCCTTCTTGAGCTTGCCCAGCTGGCGCAGCTTGCTGAGCACGATCGGCACCGAGGCCGGGCCTATGTTGCCGTGCTCGCCGAAGATGGTCATCACCTTCTTCGGGTCGATGCCGAAGGCCTTGATGAAGGCATTGGTATGCGGCTGGCTGACCTGGTGGATGACGAACTGGTCGATCTCCTCCACCGCCCAACCCAGTGCTTCACGGGTGGCCTCAAAGGTCTTGGTGGCCAGCTTGATGCCTTCGATCAGCAGCATGCGGGTATCGGTGACCATGCGGTCCAGGTTGCCCACGCACAGCTTGTTCCACTGGTTGGCGGCACGGGTCACGCCGCCCTTGTAACGCGGGGCATCCGGCACCAGCTCCGAGCGCGCCATCACCATCGCTGCCGCACCGGAACCGGTGGTCAGCGCGGCCACTTCGTCGCGCAGCTGCTGGGCGGTGATGTCCGGGGCCATCATGCGCTCAAGCGTCTTTTCATAGACCAGGTTGGAGGTCTCGCCATCGACGATGAGTGCGTAATCGATGTCGCCACGCTCCAGCATGCGTGCTGCCACGTCCATGCCGTTGATGAAAGCCAGGCAGGCGTTGGCGATGTCGAAGGTGACGCAATCCTCGCCAATGCCCAGGTTGCCGGACACGATGGAGGCCGTAGACGGCTCCAGGTAGTCACGGCTGACCGAGGTATTGACCAGCAAACCCACCTTGTCGGCGGTGATGCCGGCGTCTTCCAGCGCCTTGCGGCCGGCCATGGTGGCCGCGTCCGAGGCCTGCGTACCCTGGTCCCAAAGACGGCGCGCGTGAATGCCGGCGATATCGCCCAGCACATCGGCACGGATACCCAGGCGTTCCAGCGTGGGCTGGAGCCGCTCGTTGATTTCCTTTGAGGTCAGCGTATGCGGCGCATCAATATGCGCCAGTCCCGCGATCGAGACATTTTGAAAAGGCATCGGAAAGCGCCAAGACTCAGGCGAAGGGGGCGCTATTCTAGCCCCTGCGCCTTTTTACCGCATCTTTACAAATCGGCGGCCCGCCGTATGGAGCCGCCAGGGGCCGCGTATCAGCGCGGCGGGCACTGCCAGGCCGAGTAGCGCTGGCTGCCATCGGCAGGCAGGCCAAGGGCCTGCACGGCATTGGCGCCGGCGCTGGTGGCCTCGTTGCGGGCCAGGGTTTCCAGCTCTTCCTGTACCCGCAGCGGATTGCGGTTGTAGAAGCCAACCTTGCTCTTCACGGTCACCTCGATCTCGCCCTTGGCAACGCAGCCAGGTGCCACCGGGCCGGCAGGCAGTACGCGCACGGCCTTGCCGCTGGATTCGATCGGCACCCAGGTGCAGGCAGCGGTGGCGGCGATCAGGGCGGACAGAAGCAGGACGCGCATGGACAATTCCTTGTGAAGACCAGAACGGATTGTGCCGCGAATGGATGAACGGGTGGTGATCCAGAGGTATTGACCGCGACAAGTAGTAGTGCCGAGCCATGCTCGGCAAGGGCTTTACCGGCGAAAACTGCCCTCACCCCACCCCCTCTTCCGAATACGGGAGAGGGGCTCAGAGCTGTCAGAGCCAACGGCTTACCCCTCTCCAGCCCTCCCCTTCGCTGCGCGAAAGGGAGGGGGCATCAGCGGTAGTGCCGAGCCATGCTCAGCAGGGGCTTTACCAGCGAACAGCGCCCTCACCCCAACCCCTCTCCCGCATGCGGGAGAGGGGCTCACAGCTGTCAGAGCCAACGGCTTACCCCTCCCCAGCCCTCCCGTTCGCTGCGCGAAAGGGAGGGGGCAACAGCGGTAGTGCCGAGCCATGCTCGGCAGAGGCTTTACCGGCGAAAGCTGCCCTCACCCCAACCCCCGCTACGCGCCCCGGCCCTTGCGCTGGCGCAAGGTCGTTCGAATGGCTGCGAACCTTTGGTTCGCAAGCAGCCCTTCTCACCCCGCATGCGGGGTGAGGGGCTCAAAGCGGTGGGCAGCGCCCTGACGCTTACTTCTTCTCCACCGGCTTGCCGTCGGCGTCGATCACGGTGACTTCGCCCAGGTTCAAGGCGCGGATCGGGGCCTCGGTCTGCTTCAGGTCACCCACCACCACCCAGGTCAACCTGGACGGATCCAGGGTCTTGGCGGCTTCGGCCACCTGTGCCGGGGTCATCGCCTCGATCTCGGCCTTGCGCTTGAACACGTAGTCGTCCGGGCGGCCATAACGCACGATGCCGCCGATGGTGTTCATCACCGATGCCGCGGTCTCGTAGGCACCCGGCAGGCTCAACGTCTGGATATTGCGGATGCGCGCGACTTCCGCATCGGTCGGCGGACGCTGGCCACTGGCGAACTGGCTGATCTCGGCGTTCATTTCCTTCAGTGCTTCGCCGGTCTTGTCGATCTGCACCGGTGCGATCGCCATCCACGGCCGCTGGCCAAGGGCGCTGGATGCCATCGAACGCGCGCCATAGGACCAATGCTTGTCCTCACGCAGGTTCATGTTCAGGCGCGAGGTGAAATCGCCGCCCAACACGCCATTGGCAATGTCAAAACGGGTGGCCCCAGCGTCCTTGGTCGACGGCACGACTTCGCCAGCGAACAGGTTGGCCTGCACCGCACCCGGCTGATCGATCAGGTAAACGCGCGTTGTCTGCGGGCGGGCCACGTCACTGGGCGCTGCCACCCTGGGTGCTTCGCCTTCGCCCTTCCAGTCACCGAAGCTGCGCTCCAGCAGCGGCACGACCTCCTTCAGGGTGGTGTCGCCAACCACGATCAGGGTCGCACCTTCCGGGCGCAGCCACTGCTTGTGGAATGCCGTCAGGTCTTCACGGGTCAGCGCCTGGATGGCGGCTTCGTCACCGCTGCCGGTGAACGGGATCGCATACGGATGGCCCGCCCCGTACAACAGCGGCGGCAGCACCCGCATGGCAACAGCATTGGGCTGCACCTTTTCCTGCTTGATGCCGGCAATCCAGGTCGCCTTGATGCGATCGATCTCGCTCTGGTCGAAGCGCGGTGCACGCACCACATCGGAGTACAGCTGCAGCGATGGCTCCAGGTTCTCCTTCAATGCCGACAGATAGACATTGGCACCATCCAGCGAGGCACCTGCACCAATGCTGGCGCCCAGGCGCTCCACCGCATCGGCCAGCGCCAGCGAACCAAGCTGGCCGGCGCCTTCATCCAACATGCCCATGGTGAAGTTGGCGGTGCCCGGCTTGCGGCCCTGGTCGGCGGTGAAACCACCGGCGAACTCATAGCTGAACTGCACCACCGGCACATCGTGACGCTCGGCCAGGACCACCTGGGTGCCGTTCTTCAGCGTCGCACGCTGCAACTGCGGGAACTTCAACTCCGGGAAGCTGCGCGTCTGCGGCACGCCGGCACTACGGTCCACCTGGCTGGGCAAGGTGCTGTACTTGGGGTCCACGGCCGGCACGTTGAACGGGGTCGGTTTGCCGGACGGCAGTTCTTCCAATGCCACGCGCTCGCCTGGCTCGACCACGATGGTGTGGTCGCCCACGCCCAGCCACTTGGCACCGGCAGCCTTCACGTCGGCAGCGGTAGCGGCCTCGATGTTGGCCAGCGAGGTACGGAAGCATCCCGGGTCACCCTCGAACACGGTGCACTGCGCCAGCGCATCAGCCTTGCCGCCAAAGCCACCAATGCGCTCGATGCCACGCACGAAGCCGGCACGCGACTGCACCTTGGCGCGCTCGAGTTCATCGGCGGTGGGGCCTTCGGCGATCAGGCGCTTCAGCTCCTCGTCGATGGCCTTCTCCACCTTGGCCGGATCGACGCCCTGCTTGACCGTGGCCATGATCAGGAAGTTGGAGCCCAACTGCGAGGCATCGGTCATCGCGCTGATGTTGTCCACCAGCTTGTCGTTGTGCAGCAGGCGCTGGTCCAGGCGCGAGGACTTGGCCCCGCCCAGCACGTAGGAGAACAGGTCCAGCTGGTCGATGTCGGTGGTACCGACCTGGGCCACGTTCCAGGCGCGGTAGATACGCGCCTGCGGCACCTTGTCGGTCATCACCTCACGGGTGGTGGCCGGGCGCTGGGCGATATTGACCGCCGGTTGGGCCATGCTCGGGCCGGCCGGAATGTCACCAAAGTACTTGGCAACCTTTTCCTTGGCGGTAGCCAGGTCGATGTCACCGGCCAACACCAGCACTGCGTTGTTGGGGCCGTACCAAGTGTGGAACCAGGTCTTGACGTCATCCAGCGAGGCGGCGTTGAGATCGTTCATGGAGCCGATCACACCGTGGTGGTACGGGTGGTTGGCCGGGTACATGGCCCGGGTCAACTTGTCCCACACCTGGCCATAGGGCTGGTTCTCGCCCTGGCGCTTTTCGTTCTGCACCACGCCGCGCTGCTCATCCAGCGCAGCCTGGTCGATGGCCCCCACCAGGTGGCCCATGCGGTCCGATTCCATCCACAGCGCCATGTCCAACGCGGTGGTCGGCACGTTCTGGAAATAGTTGGTGCGGTCGGTATTGGTGGTGCCGTTCTGATCGGTCGCGCCCACCTGCTTGAACGGCTCGAAGAACTCGCCGTCGTGGTTCTCGCTGCGCTGGAACATCAGGTGCTCGAACAGGTGCGCAAAGCCGGTGCGGCCGACCTGCTCGTCCTTGGCACCCACGTGGTACCAGATGTTCACCGCCACGATCGGTGCCTTGCGGTCGGTGTGCACCACCACCCGCAGGCCGTTGGGCAGGGTGAAGGTCTCATAGGGGATATCCACCGCTGCAGCGGTGGCGGCCGGCTTGGCCTGTGCAACCAGCGGTGTGCTGATGAATCCGCCCAGCGCGGCGGTCAGCGCAAGGGTCAGCACGGCAGTACGGGGCATAGCTGCGTTCATTCCATTTCCCTTTGGGTTTGCAGGTGGAAGCCGATCCTAGCCGCTCCCGGTGGGCCGGACATACCCCATCGGTAATGGGAAAAGTCCTTGCAAGGACCGGGTACAGCGCAGAAGCAGCGCCCCAATGACCTTTCGTAAGCCTGGCTGCCTGCCCAGCCGGAACGGATGTGTACCGACCGCGCCCCCCTACCTGAAGGCACTCAACCCTCGATGCACATGTCCGACACACCTCCGGATCGCCCGAACGTCCGTCCGGACAGGCGGCAATGCCTGACTGTCCGGACAGCGGACACTCTGCAACGGAAAATAATTCAAATAAATCAAACAGATGTATTTGGCACGCATCCTGCTCCCCTTGGAACTGCAGCCCGGGCGTCTCAGATGAAACATGACCAAAGGCTGAACAAATCTCGAAAAAGCGAAAAAAGTTCTTGTGCTCCGAGATTTGGTGTACTACATTACTACCACACCACCGCTCACACACACCAAACAGGTCCCGCCATGAACGCCAAGTCCCTCGCCATTGCCATCGCCCTGATTGCCAGCACCGGCTTTGTTTCTTCGGTGCAGGCCTCGGACATCACCACCCTGGAGACCGTCCAGGTCCGCCCCTCGGCTGACCAGTTGGCCCAGGCCGAACATGAAGCCAACAGCCCGATCCACACCCTGGCCGCCGTGCAGGTCCGCCCCACCGTCGGCCAGATCGTCGAGCTGATGGCCGAACAGGCGGCGTCCCGCCTGGCCGCTGCCAGCCCGGTGGCAATTGGTGCCCGTGCCAGCCAGTGGGTGGTTTCGCTGCCGGCCATCAATGTCCGCCCGGACGTGGAGCAGGTGCAGGCCATGGCCGCCGAAGCCGCTGCCGACGCCATCGGCCAGGTGGTCGCACAGGGTCTGGTGTCCAACTAAGCCAGCCTCCCCGCGCTACCCGGCGTAAACTGCGCCGATGACTTCTGCCCCTGTTTTCGATGTAGTGCTTTACCAGCCCGAGATCCCGCCGAACACCGGCAATGTGATCCGGCTCTGTGCCAACACCGGCGCGCGGCTGCACCTGATCGAACCGCTTGGTTTCGACCTCAGTGACAAGCAGCTCAAGCGCGCCGGCCTGGACTACCACGAGTACGCACAGATGCAGGTCCACCCGGACCTGGAAACCGCTTTGGCGCGCATCATGCCCAAGCGCCTGTTTGCATTGAGTACCCGCTCCAGCGTGCGCTATGACACCGTGCAGTTCGCCGATGGCGATGCCTTCCTGTTCGGCCCGGAAACCCGTGGGCTGCCGCAGGACCTGCTGGACGCCCTGCCCGACGGCCATCGCCTGCGCCTGCCGATGCAGCCGCACAACCGCAGCCTGAACCTGTCCAACTCGGTCGCCGTGGTGGTGTACGAAGCCTGGCGCCAGCACGGCTTCCCCGGCGGCGCGTAAGCACTGCGCGGTAGTGCCGAGCCATGCGCGGAAAGAGACGTTAGGTGTAGTGCCGAGCCATGCTCGGCAAAAGGCGTTACCGGTAAGGCCGCTGCTGAGCATGGCTCGGCACTACAGGTCACGGCGGCCTCTGCCGCGCATGGCTCAGCGCTACGAACCTGGCAACTATTGGGTGATATCGCGTAGCCGGGTCTCCGGCATCAGCCATAGCGCCAACAGGCCGCAGAGCAAGGCCATCGCCGTGGGATAGAACAGCCCAACGAAATCACTGTGGTAATGCGCGCTCAATGCCGCCGTCGCCAGCGGCATGAAGCCGCCAAACCAGCCGTTGCCCAGGTGGTACGGCAGCCCAATCGCGCTGTAGCGGATGCGGGTGGGGAACAACTCCACCAGATACGCCGAGGCCGGGCCACAGACCAGCGCCACCGGCACCGACAACCACCACAGCACCGCCAGCGCCGCGCCAAATGACAGCTCGGGGCGCACATGGGCCGCCAACAGTTTGAAAGCCGGCAACAAGGTGGTACCTGCCAACAGGAAGCCGGTGATGATCACCGGCCGACGGCCGATGCGATCGGACAGCCAACCGGCCAACGGAAACAACGGCGCCGCCAACAACAGCGCACACATCATCAGTTCACCGGCCGTGCCCACATCCAGGCCCAGCGGCGATTGCAGGAATACCAGCGGAAAATACTGCCCCGCATTCGACACCACGCCCTGCGCGGCGGTCATTGTCGCCAGCGCCAGCAGCATGGCCTTCAGGTGATCACGGTTGCCGAAGGCTTCCTTCAACGGAGACGTCGCCACCTTGCCCTCGCGCTGCAGCTTCTCGAAGGCCGGTGATTCGGCCAGGTGCAGGCGCATGTACACCGACAAACCCAGCAACAGCACCGAGGCCAGGAACGGCAGCCGCCAGCCCCATTGCGCAAATGCGTCCTCGCCCAAGGCATGCCGGCACAGGCTGATCGTGCCCAGCGCCAGCAACAGGCCAAGCGTCCCGGTGCCCATCACCAGCGAGGTATTGAGCCCGCGCCGCGATGGCTGCGAATGCTCGGCCACATAAGTGGCGGCGCCACCAAACTCGCCGCCTACCGCAATGCCCTGCAGCAGCCGCAGGCTCACCAGCAATACCGGTGCAAGCACGCCGGCCATCGCATAGGTAGGCAATGCACCGATACCGATGGTGGCCGTGCCCATCAGCACGATGGTGATCAGGAAGGTGCGGCGGCGCCCGACCCGGTCACCGAGGCGACCAAAGATCAGCGCGCCCAGGGGCCGCACCACCCAGCCTGCACCAAACACCGCCAGCGCCGACAGCAAGGCAGCGGTTTCATGCCCTGGCGGAAAGAACTGCCGGCCCAGCACCACCGCAAGTGAGCCGTACAGAAAGAAGTCGAACCACTCGAACACGGTGCCAGCCACCGCCGCGGCAATCGCCCGCAGGTTGCTGCCGGCAGCCGGCGTGGACAAAGCCTGCATGGCCGATCAGCCGCCCACCACGCCCTGCGCCTGCAAGGCCTGCAGGCGTGCATCATCGATGGACAACACCTCGTCCAGTACTTCGCGGGTGTGCTGGCCCAGCACCGGCGCCGCTTGCCCGTAGTGCAGCGGCGTGGCGGAGAACTTCAGCGGATTGCGCACCATCGGCACGCTGCCGCCGCCGGCGTGTGGCAGCTCGATGCGCAGCCCGCGTGCCTGCACCTGCGGGTCGTCGAAGACCTGGTCGATGCGGTTGACCGGGTTGGCCGGCACCACGGCCTTTTCCAGCGCCTCCAGCCATTGCGCGGCCGGGCGCGTGCGCAGCCGCTGCTGCAGGTAGGGCACCAATTCCTCGCGGTGGGCGACACGGGCATTGTTGGTGGCGTAACGCGGATCGCTGGCCAGTTGCGGCTCGCCGATCACCTCGCACAAACGTGCGAACTGGCCGTCGTTGCCAACGGCCAACATGAAATAGCCATCGGCCGCCGGCATCACCTGGTAGGGGACGATGTTCGGGTGCGCGGTGCCCTGGCGGGTTGGCACCACCCCACCGACCAGGTAGTTGGACGCCTGGTTGGCCAGCCAGGCCACCTGCGTGTCCAGCAAGGCCAGATCGATCTGCTGGCCCACGCCGGTGCGCTCGGCGTGACGCAACGCTGCCAGGATGGCGGTGGCCGCATACATGCCGGTCATCAGGTCGGTGGCGGCCACGCCCACTTTCTGCGGGCCGGCGCCGGGCGCACCGTCCGGTTCGCCGGTGACGCTCATCAGGCCACCGATGGCCTGGATGGCGGCGTCATAGCCGGCGCGCTGGGCATAGGGGCCATCCTGGCCGTAGCCAGTGATCGAGCAGTACACCAGGCGCGGATTGATGGCCTGCAGGCTGGTGAAATCCAGCCCGTATTTCTTCAACCCACCGACCTTGTAGTTCTCCACCAGCACATCGCACTGCATCACCAACTCACGAAGCAAGGCCTGGCCTTCGGCGGTGGTGAAGTCGATCGCCACCGAGCGCTTGCCACGATTGGCGCACAGGTAATACGCCGACTCGCGGGTATCGCGGCCTTCGGCATCCTGCAGATAGGGCGGGCCCCAGGTACGGGTGTCATCCCCCACCCCGGGACGCTCGACCTTGATCACGTCGGCACCAAAGTCGGCCAGCACCTGCGTGGCCCACGGGCCGGCAAGGATGCGTGAGAGATCGAGAACGCGGACGCCGTCGAGCAGTTTCATTTCGGCCACCAGTTGCTGCAGGCCTGCGGCAGCGACGGCTGCCAGGCGATGGCCTGCTGGAATGCCTCGGCCAAGGCGATCAGGCTCAACTCATCGCCGATGGTGCCGACCAGCTGCATGCCGGCCGGCAGTTCGCCGGCGGCCACCGGCAAGGGCACTGACAACGCAGGATTGCCGGCCAGATTGGCGTAGGCGGTAAGGTCAGCCTGGCTGGCCGGCGCCGCCTGCCCGAAGGCGAATGCGCGTTGCGGCGCGGTCGGCATCACCAGTACATCGCACTGCGCCAACCACTGCTGCAACTGCACCTGGCCGCGGTCAGCCAACTGCGCGGCGGCGGCCAGTTCGGCAGCACTGCGGCCCTCGGCCCAGGACATCAGCTTGACCAGCAACGGCGAAAACTTGCTGCGATCACCGGCCCAGGCATCGGCATGCTCGACCAGCATCTCGGCCTCGCTCATCAACAGCCCGGCACGGCGAGCGCGGGCCGAGGCGAACGCCGGCGCTGGCAATGGCTGCAAGCGATGCCCCAGCCCGACCAGCACCCGCAGTCCGTCCTCGAAGGCGGCCTGCACGTCCGCCGCCACCTCGGCGGCATCGCCAAAATCGACCACACCGATGCGCAGACCAGTGGTCTCGGGCGCGCCATAATGGATGGCGCGCGACTGCGCGCAGGCCGGATCAAACCCGGTCATCAGCTGCAGCAGCAGGCGCAGATCGCGTGCGGAGCGGGTCAGCGGACCGATATGGTCCAGGCGCCGGCACAAGGCCACCGTGCCACGGGTGCTGATCGCCCCCCAGCTTGGCTTCAGCCCGACCACGCCGCAGTAACTTGCCGGAATGCGCACCGAGCCCATGGTGTCGGTACCCAGTGCGGCCGCGCACAGGCCGGCGGCCACCGCTGCGCCGCTGCCACCACTGGAGCCGCCCGGCGTGTAACCGTGGCGGTGCGGGTTATGGCAGGCGCCGTAGAACGGATTGTCGTTGTCCGCGCCCATTGCCGCTTCGTGCATGTTGAGCTTGCCAACGATCACCGCACCGGCCGCACGCAGCGCCGCCACTGCGGGGTTGTCGTCCGTCGCCGGGGCATCATGACGGCGGGTTTCCATGCCGGCGGTGGTGACCATGCCGGCCACGTCGATATTGTCCTTGACCGCCACCGGCAGGCCTTCCAGCGGACGCGCGGTGCCATTGGCACGGCGCTGGTCCGAGGCCGCTGCGGCTGCCAATGCGCCCTGCGCATCGACGTGGATATAGCTGTTGACCTGCGCCTGGCTGGCGGCAATGGCCGCCAGCTGCTGGGTGATCAATTCGCTGCTGCTCACCGCGCCGGAAGCAAGCAGGGCCGACTGGGTACTCAGGTCGGAACTCAACAATGACGCGTCGGCCTTGCTCACGGGGCTTTCCTCAAGCGAAACGTTTGTCGATCAGGCGCACCGGCTTCTGCCGCACCTCGATGCCGGTCAGCGGCGCCAGCGCACCCGGTGCGGCCAGCACGATGCTCATCTCAACACCCAGGCGCTGGCGCAGCAATGCCGCAAACTCCGCAGCCAGCTGTGCGTCATCCAGCGCGCCACGGGTTTCCACGTGCACGGCCAGATCATCGCGGCCACCTTCGTCACGGCTGGCCACGCAGATGAACTCGCCGGCAAAGGCCGCATGCTCTTCCAGCACCGGTGCCATCGCCTGCGGGAACACGTTGATGCCGCGGATCTTGACCATGTTGTCGCTGCGGCCGAGGAAGCCCTCGATGCGGCGCAGGTTCATGCCCAGCGACGACGGCGTGGTCAGCACGCGGGTCACGTCATGGGTATTGAAGCGGATGATCGGGTAGATGTCGTCCTTGTACAGGCAGGTGACCACCATGTCGCCGGTACCGCCATCAGCCACCGGCGCACCGCTGTCGACGTCGAGGATTTCGACGTACTGCGCGTCTTCCATCAGGTACAGGCCGTCCTGGTCCGGGCCCTGGCCGGCAATCGCGCCGGTGTCGCCCACGCCGTACCAGTCGTACAGCTCCACCCCGCCCCAGGCCGCCGACAGCGACTCGCGCGATTCACGGCCGAGGTGGCCGCAGATCATCCGCACCGGGATGTCCTTGCCCGGCACCAGGCCGTTCTCGCGGGCCACGTCGGCCAGCTTTTTGATGTAGTCGGCAAAACCAACAATCACGTTGGCGCCCATGTTCTTCATCAGCTGCACCTGCTGCGCCGAGCGCATCTCGATACCGGTGCCGGCCGAGCAGAACAGCGCCTGGGTGTAATGGGTCACCGCTTCGCGCACGTAGTGGCCGCCATTGATCATGCCGTGGCCGTACACCGAGTGCACCACGTCGCCGGGCTGCATGCCCTGCCAGCGGTACAGGCGCGCCAGCAGCAGGCTCTGCACTTCGCGCGAATGCGGCGAGAACACCAGCGGCTGCGGGCGGCCGGTGGTGCCGGAGGTGGTGTGGAACACCAGCGGCTTGTTGCCCGCCTCGGTGCCGTCCTGCCAGCCGTGGAAATCGCCCAGCGGCGGATTGGCTTCCACCGAGGCCATGATTTCGTGCTTGCCGAACACCGGCAGCTTGGTGATGTCATCCAGGCTCTGGATGTCTTCCGGCTTGACCCCGGCATTGCCCCACAGGCGCTGGTAGAACGGGATCTGCCAGGCGCGGGCCACGCAACGCAGGAACATCGCGTTCTGCTCGGCGCGCAGCTCCTCGCGGCTGATGTTCTTGAACTTGTCGGTGAAAGCCTGGTCCAGCGGGAACTGCTTGAGCAGCTCCTTGACATCGAACGACTCGAAATAGGTGGCGTAGGTCATGGGGTCTCGACAATCAGCAGGTCGACCAGCCGCCTGACATCGTCGATGTCCTGCAGATGGTCGAAGTGGGAGATCAGGGCATTGCGGTGGCCGGCATCGAACGGACGCGCGGCGTGGTCAAGGCAGTGGTGGAACTTTTCCAGTTGCTGGGCGCGCGACAGCGGCCGTTGCGGCGAGCCGATGGCGGCGTCCCGGTGGTTGCGCAGCACCTGGCCATCGCGCAGGGTCACCGTCATCGACTGCGGCACCAACGCATTGGGATCTTCGCAGTCGTTCGGCACCAGGCTGACCTGCGTGGCGAAAGCGGCCAGGCGGGTATCGGCCAGCTTGTCCGGCGCATAGGCCGACAAGCCGACCTTGCCATCCAGCAGCACGGTGCCCAGCAGGAACGGCAGGCACAGCCGCGCGTAGCTGGTTTCCATCGCCGGCTGGTAGCTGCGGCCAACCAGGCGGCGCACCAAGGGCGGCGCCTGCAGTTCAATGCTCGCGACCTTGTCCAGATCCAGGCCGTGCTGCTGACGCAGCTCCATCAGCATGTCCTGCGCGGCATGCGCGGCACCGCCGGTGGGGAAGACCTTGTGGCTGACGGTCAATATCTGCGCTTCGCGCGCGGCCAGTTTCTGCAGCGAGGGGCCAACATCGAACTCGCCTTCGATCAGCGGCAGGTAACCGAACGGCCCCTCCAGCATCTCGCGCGGTGCCGGAAAGCCATTGCGCGCCAGCTCCCAGCAACTCAGCGCGGCGCGCGCGTTCAACGCAACCTGCAGGGCCAGGGTGGGCGAGCCTTCCACGTGCGCCTGCATGGTGCCGGACAGGTGGCTATAGGTCAGGCCGAGCGCGCGTCGCATCAATTCCTCATCGGCACCGTGCAGGTGCGCGATGCCTGCCGCCGCACCCAGTGCACCGCACATCGACGGGCGGAAGAAGCGCATCGGTGCACGGCCGCTGATGCCGATGAGGGTGGCCACATCCACCGCCACGTTGAGCGCGGTGATCAAGGCCGTGCCGTCCACCGCCACGCCATCGACAGTGGCGCGCTGTTCGGCCGCGGCCAACAGGGCCGACTGGATCACCGCCAGCGGATGCACCACCGCCGGCATGTGCACGCAATCAAATTCCTGGCTGTGGATCTGGTAGCCATTGACCATCGCTGCGCTGGCGGCCGGCAAGGGTTCACCCGTCACCCAGACCCGCGCGCCGGCCCCCTTGCCATAGCTGGCAGCGCTGCGGCGTACCACCTGGGTCAGGGGCACCTGCGGGCCGGAGCCGGAAATACCGACCGCGGCCGAGTCCATCACGAAGACACGGGTTGCCGCCACCGCTTCGGGGGACAGGTCTTCAAAACGCAGCGTGCAGGCGTGCTGCAACAAGGCTTCGGTCAATCGCATCAGGTCACCCGCGCCAACATCGTGTTCAAGGCGTCCAGAGTGCCGCCCTGGGCCAGCGCCTGCACCTGCCCAAAGAGGGGTTGCGCCAGGCCCGCGGATACCCCTCCCCACTGGGCGAGCGCCAGTGCCTTGGCCAATACATCCTCGGCCGACATCGGGCACTCGGGGTCACCCCAGGCATCGATGCGCTCGGCCTGCAGTTGCCGGCCATCGGCCAGCCGCACCTGCACGCTGGCGCCGTAATGCGTGGGGAAACGCTGGCTGCAGGCGGCGTCCTCGTGCAGGCTGATGCGCGCACGCCACGGTGCCAGCTCGGCATCGCTGCAGGCTTCGGCGGTGTAATGCGCCAGCTGCGGGCGGCCATGCACCAGGATCGAGGCCAGCGCATGCTGCAGGCTGAACTTGGCTTCCAGCTCGGTCTGCGGCTGCGGACGATCGCAGAAACGCAGGGCTTCGGCGTAGGTATGCACCTGCACATGCTCGATCTGCGCCAGCTCGCCGGCATCCAGCTGCGCCAGCGCATCACGCAGGGCATCGATGGCCGGATGGGCGTGGCGGCAGGCCGGCCAGGGCTTGAGGCTGGTGCTGTGGATCAGCCAGTCGGCCTCGTCGACAACCACCTGTTTCGGCACGGCGTCCGGCGCGGTTGCGGCAAACAGGCCCTGTTCGCCTTCCAGTATCCTGCGCGGCCCACGCATGCCCGCCAGCGCCAACTGCGCCGCCAGCCAGCCACTGCGTGCGGCTTCGGCGTTGTGCAGTGATTTGGTCGGCACCGGCTCGTGGCGCATCTGCCACAGACCGCCGGTACGGCTGCCCGCCGTGCCCAGCGCATCGGCCACCGATTCGGCCGGCAGACGCAACACCGAAGCGGCGGCAGCGGCGGCGCCAAACGCGCCGGCGGTGGAAGTTGGGTGCCAGTAGCGGTAGTGCGCCTTGCCCAGCGCCCGGCCGACGCGGATAGTGGCCTCGTAGCCGCGCACGATGGCATCGAGCAGGGCATCGGCATCGGCGCCTTCGGCCTGTGCCGCCGCCAGGGCCACCGGTATGACTACCGGACCGGGATGCAGGATGGCCCCCCGGTGCACATCATCCATTTCCAGCACATTGCCCAAGGCCGCATTGAGCAGCAGCGCATCGGCGGCGCTACGGCGCCCGGCACCCAGCGCCACCACCGTGCCGGCCGCCTGTGCCTGCACCACGCTGCGCAGCTGCGCTGCCATCGGGTAACGCAGGGCCGCCAGCGCACACCCCAGCCAATCCACCAGCAGCAAGGCCGCACGTTGCCGCGCGGCGGCGTCCACCGGCTGTTGCAGGCGTTGTGCAAGCTGTTCGGTAAGGCTGGCGGCTGGCGTGGTCATCGCGCGTCAGGGTCTCGTTGCTGGCCCGCCGCAGCGGGTTTTCGGGAAGGTGGAACGGTAACCGCGTGAAAGGAGCATAACCGACTTTGTCCGGACATATCATATGATCCGTTTCCCGAAACCCGCAATCTGTGCCCATGCCTCGAATTCTGGATGCCGACACTTTCTTCGACTACCTCGCGCAGGGTCCCGAGATCTTCGCGCCCGGTTGTGCCGGCCATTCACTGTTGTTTGAACAGTGGCTGCGCGCCGGTGCCGAGCGCTGCGCCGGCCTGCGCTTCACCGGCGTGCACATCCCCACGGTCAACACCTTCGACTTTGCCGGGCTGCACCCACAGGCGCGACAGCGCAGCATTTTCCTGAGCGGCGACCTGCGCAGCTCGTGGCTGGATGGCCGGGTCGACTACCTGCCCATGACCTATACCGCCACCTGGCGCTGGCTGCGCGAAAGCGTGGCCTTCGATACGGTGCTGGTGCAGGTGGCGCCGCCCGATGAGGACGGCAACTGCTCGCTGGGCATTGCCTGCGACTTCACCCCGGCCGCCTGGCCGCGGGCCACACGCGTGCTTGCGCATATCAACCCGCGCATGCCGCGCACACGTGGGCCTTCCATCCCGTTGTCACGCATCACCGCTGCCATCGAGCAGGACGCGCCGCTGCTGGAAATCCCGGACCCCGCTGGCGATGCCGCGATGGATGCGGTAGCCGAGCAGGTGGCAACGCTGGTGGAGGACGGCACCACCCTGCAATTGGGCCTGGGCCGCCTGCAATCGGCGGTGCTGCGGGCAGTGCGCGAGCGCCGCAACCTGCGCATCCACAGTGGCATGGTGTCCGATGGCCTGCTGGGCCTGCTGGAATCAGGGGCCCTGTCGCCTGCACCGGATGCGGTGGTGGCCGGCGTCGCCCTGGGTACACAGGCGCTGTACGACATTGCGCCACGCAACATAATGTTCCGTGAGGTGGGCCATACCCACGACCATGGCGTGCTGGGCGGTATTCCGCGCCTGACCGCCATCAACAGCGCGCTGTCGGTGGATCTGCTGGGCCAGGTGAACGGCGAATTCCTGTCTGGACGCCAACTGAGTGGCGTGGGTGGCTTGCCGGATTTCCTGCAGGGCGCTCGCCAATCGACCGGTGGTCGCGGCATCATTGCACTGCCTGCCAGCACCCCCAAGGGTGAAAGCAGGATTGTCCCGATGCTTCCCGCGGGGCCAGTGAGCCTGGCGCGCGTGGATGCGGACTGCATAGTCAGCGAGCATGGCGTAGCCGATCTGCGCCATCTCGACGTCCATGCCCGAGCCCGCGCCCTGATTGCCATCGCCGCCCCCGAACACCGTGACGCCCTGCAGCGCAGCTGGCAGGAACTTTCGCTCAGACTTTGAACAAGGATCTGTACATATGACAGGTACGCGACGCAGCAAGCCCCGCTATGCCGAACTGGGTGACCTGCTGCAGACGGCGATCGAGAAAGGCGAATATGCCGTCGGTACCCTGCTGCCCACCGAGCTGGAACTGTGCGAGCGTTTCAGCGTCAGCCGCCATACCGCGCGCGCGGCGCTGGCGCAGCTGATCAGTGCTGGCCTGGTACAGCGTCGGCCAGGTGCAGGTACCCGCGTGATCGCGCAGAGCGCGGCCATGCGCTATGAACACGAGATCGACACCGTCGACCTGCTGATGCAGTACGGCAATACCACCCGCCTGAAGGTCCTGCAGGCCGATCGGCTGCAGGCCGACGCGGCGATGGCGCAGCGCCTGGACATGCACGAAGGCAAGGACTACCTGCGCCTGCACTGCCTGCGCCTGGAAGAACAGACCCGCGAGCCGATCGCGGTGACCGAGATGCTGATACCGGTGCGCAGCGGCGTACCTGCCGACAAGCTGCTGGAAGTCAGCGGCGCAGCGCGTGCACTGGCCAGGTTCCTCGATCCAACCCGGCTGTCGCGTGTGGAGCAGGTATTTGATGCCGCCTCGTTCGATGCGACCGATGCCAAGCTGCTCGACATCAAGAAGAGCGAGCCGGCGATGCGCGTGCAGCGCCGCTACCGCGACACCAACGGTCGCCTGCTGCTGGTGGCTATCAGCCTGCACCCGCCAGGACGTTTTGCGTACTCGATGGTGCTGTCGCGCAACCATCGATAACGGCTGGATTGGGGCCTGCTTCGATTCTGGCTTTCGCCTCTTTCCTGAGGCAGCTTGCGCCTGCGCTTGTCCGCTTGCGGGGAAGCGCATGGCCCTTGGCGTGTATGGCGACCGGGTGAATCAGGGGCTGTTGCGCCCTGGTTTGTGCAATGCCGCCTTCGGGCAGAACAGCACGGTGCTGCGCACCTCACCCTCTCCCCAACCCCTCTCCCGGTGGGAGAGGGGCTTCAAGCAAGGTTTCAGGCAGCGCTTCATGCAACAGCGCTGCGTGGCGCTGCCGCGCTTACTTCTTGAACAGCAGCGCCAACACGCTGGGCCGCAGTGCCAGCTTCATCATCTGGCGGAACTCCGCCGGCGTCAGGCTGGTCTTGCACGGCAGCATGCCGGCAACACCGTCCATCACCAGCAGGCCATCCTCGGCCTTGACGTCGTTGATGCGCACGTCCAGCTTCATCGCGGGGGTAGCAACCTTCATGCTCAGCCCTCCCAGTTGCCAAGACCAACGATTTCACGGCCTGCCGCACGGCCGGAGATCATCGCTTCGGTCAGGTACGAACCGTTCTGGTACAGGTCCGAGAACATCGACCCCATCTCGCCCGCTTCGTACAGGCGCGGGATGTGCTTGCCGTCGTGGTCCAGCACTTCGGACTTGATGTTGCGGCGCGCACCACCGCCAGTGCAGACAATCACCGGGTCAACACGCACGCCGTAGAACGGCGCCTGCGCAATCGGGAACAAGGTGTCCGGGTTGCGGCCAAAATCAGCATCGTGCTTGGCCGCACAGGCCGCGTTGTAACGCTCCACTTCCGCGCGCAGCTTGGCCGGGTCACGGTTGATCTTCACTGCCAGCTCTTCAATCGTGTCGGCCTGCTGGATCCAGCCCTTCTCGATTTCCGCCGAGTTGTCATCGGACCACTTGTAGCCGCGTACCACCGGGTTCCAGCTCATCACCTCCACCACCAGCTTGTTGTACTGGCAGGTGATGGCATCAAAGATCATGTGCACCGGCTGCGCACGATAGTGCGGGGTGTCCACCCAATGGCCGTGCTTCTTTTCCTTGTAATGGGTGAGCTGCAGCTCGGCGGTTTCGTTGTAGAAGCGCTCGGTGTTCGCATCCACCTCGATCCAGCTGAAGCTCTGCCAGAAGAAATTGCGCAGGAAGCCGTTGACGAAGCCCTCCGGCTTGAAGCCCGGCCAGATGCCGCCCGACTGGCCCTGGTTGCGCATATGCCACAGATCGGCGCCGGCCTTCTGCAGGATCTTGATGCCGTCGCCGGTGTTGTGCGGCGTGCCCAGCGGTGCCGGGTTGGCCAGGCCGAAGTAATTGCGCTGCATGTCCAGGTTGGCTTCAAAGCCGCCGGTGGCCATCACCACGCCCTTGTTGGCACGGATGGCCACGCGCTGGCCGTTCTGCTCGGCAATGACACCAAACACTTCCAGCGTATCCGGGTCCTGCACCAGGTCCTTGAGCGGCGACTCGTAGGCGATCTGGATGCGCGGACGCAGGCGGATGTTCTCGCGGAAGGCCAGGTACACGCCCGAGGGAATCGGCAGGATGGTGGCCGTGCAATGCACAGCCTCGCGCGCACCGAACTCCGGGAACTCCAGCACCGCATCGCGCTCGGAGAAGCCGGTGCCATGGATGAACTGCGCACCGGCCTGGGCGGCGCGCTCCTGGATCCACGGCTCCAGCGCTTCCATCGCCTCGGACCACGGCACCAGCATGTCTTCCGGGATCGGGTTGGCCACGCTCATCTTGCGCTGGTACTCGGCCAGCACCTTGGCGTTCTTGGTGATCAGCAGCGACTGGCCGGCCACCCGGCTGTTGCCGCCGGTCTCGGCCTCGTTGGCCTTTTCCAGGATGAGGATGGACAGGTTCGGGTCCAGGTCATGCGCCTCGATGGCGGCGCACATGGCGGCCAGGCCAAAGCCGGCGATCACGAGGTCGTACTGCTGGTCCCACTGTTTGACGGCGTTGCGACTGGCCATGGTTCCCCTCCCGGGAGATTGCGATAGCCCGACTATCAGTGCCCTGCCCCGGCAACCGCCAACCAATTCGCGTACGATCCACAACCATTGGTTGTTACAGTGCACCCACGATGGATCTACGCCAGCTCCGCTACTTCCTGTCCGTGGTTGAACACGGCAGTTTCACCCGCGCCGCCGCGGCCACCGGCCGCACCCAGCAGGCCCTGAGCAAGGGCATCCAGGCGCTGGAGCAGCAACTGGGCGCGCGCCTGTTCGAGCGTGGCAGCCGCGAGGCGCGGCTCACCGACGTGGGCCGCCTGCTGATGGAGCACGCCCAGCCCGCCCACGACGCGGTACGCCGCTTCGAGGACCGCCTGCAGGAGCTGCAGACCGGCGCCGAGGGACAAGTGCGCATCGGCACCGGCCCCAGCACCGCCGGCTCGCTGGTGGCGCCGGCGGTGCTGGCCCTGCGCCGGCACTGGCCGAAGATCGGCATCCACGTCAGCGGCGGCATCCTGCCCGAGCTGCTGCCCAACCTGCTGGCGCGCGAGCTGGACGCGGTGGTCACCCTGCATACCTTCGGCGACGGCGACCCGGACCCGCGCATCAAGAGCGACGTGCTGATGCACGATGAGTACCGTGTGCTCGCCAGCGTGCGCCACCCACTGGCGCGGCAACGCGATATCACGCCGGCACAGTTGCTGGAGCAGGCCTGGATATTCGGACGGCGCCTGGGCGCAGTGGAGGCCGCGTTCCGGCAACGCTTCCACGAAGCCGGCCTTGAACCACCACTCAACACGATGGAAAGCGGCTCGCCGGAATTCATGCGCGCGATGATCCGCGACGGCGGCTATCTCACGTTGCTGCCCAGCCGTTTGGCGCAGGCCGAGTTGCTTGCCGGCCATTGGGTGAAGCTGGATGCACCGGGGTTTGCGTGGCAACGACCGGTAATGGTTTACACCCGCGACGGCGAGCCGCAAAGCGCGCCCTTGGCAAGGTTTCTACAGGCGCTGCGGAATGCGGCCGAGCAGGCGCAGGTGCGACAGGTGGAGTGAAGCGGCGTTTGCACTGGCCTGGATACTTAAGGAAAGGCATAGGAAAATCACCTATGCATGCCACCACCACGGCCTTCCGCAGGTTGTTACACCGCAACAAAGCGGTCGCTACCTGTTATGACTGCTAGCTGGCGGTTATTGCAGGCCGAAACCCCTGTGTAGAACGCCGAGCATTCGAACACAAACATTTGATCCAGCGAGGGAATCTGCCCTGTTCCACGCAGGAACAAAACGCGGGATACTCCGCGCTACACCGCTGTTAGGCGGTCCAATACGAGTTAGGGGCAGAACTAGTGAGTAAAGTTGACCAGACAGAGGAAGAGCTCGAGAGGCACCTGAGCGACAGCGTATATTTTCTCAAGGCTTCCTCCGCTGCGTTCGACGGCGGGTTCTTTGGGGAGGCCAAGAGGCTTGCGACAACTCTCCGCGTTTTAGTTCATGACACAGGAAAATCGCAATCTCTTTTAGGGCTTATGGGAAAAAAGGAGGAGCTCGCCTACTTTAATACCGCAAAAGCCTACAACCCCAACAATCTCCTCGCTCATCACGGCTTAGTCGGGTTTTGCTTTGTCCCAGAGGGCATACGATATTTTGCCCCTCTTGGAGACCACCCACCAAGCCGTCAACGGTCAAAATCTTCATTCTCTGAATGGTGGGACGAGAAAGTAATAGTTGACAACGCTGGCGGTGCTTTCACTCGCAAAGATCTTGTTCTGGCACTGGCTAACAAAGACGGCGGTGCTCACGTTGACCCAAAGTTGGATGCGGCATATGCCAAGCTCACCCGTAGCAACAGCCTAGGCTGGGTAGCGTCTGACACAAGCGGAGAAAGCCCATTGATGGATGTCGAGTTGCACAGCGTGAGGCAGATCGCTCATGAGTTGCTGCAAACGCTCACAGACAGTGAGCTGGCTGCCCCCTAACAATTCCGGAAGGAAACCCCTGTCAACTTCAAGCAAAAGTGCTCCTGCCGTTCGCGCTTAGGCTCTAGCGATATTCGTTGTGTTGCTATTGCTTACTTCATGTTGCGTGTCGCGTATGTCGGCATGAGCAGGTTCAACCGTTGCCAGACTGCATTTCCGTAAACGGTCTTGTTGGGCGCTATGACCCACGCCCGGACCAGGGTAAAAACCGCACCCGGAGGCCTCTTTCATTCAGCGGCTTTGCCGATGCTGCGGGGATCAACCGTCGCACCTGATGGCGCCGAATAGTTAGCCAGGCTCTCTCCAGGTCGGTCTGACCTGTTGCTACTTTGCTCGCGCTGACGGTGAATCAAAATCAATCATTCATTCGATGCCTTCGGCAAACGCACCTGCCGTTGCACCATCGGATGCTTCAACCATGCTTCGGCGTCGTAGCGCTCGCCATGTGCCAGCATCGCCCACAGCTGTCGCGCGTGCTTGTTGGCAATGGCAACCAGCACCTTACCGAACGGCAGTCGTCGCTCGATGTCCTGTATCCAACGTTGCTCCGGCGTCGCCTTCTCCCAGGCCACCGCCTTGGCCCGCTGCAGGCTGCTGCGTGCCCCTTGGATCAACAGGGTTCGCAAATAGCCATCACCACGGCAACTGATGCGACCAAGTCGCGAACGGCCACCGCTGGAATGCTGCGTCGGCACCAGACCCAGCCACGCGGCGAACTGCCGACCATTCTTGAAGTCATGTGCCGAGCCGATCGTCGCTACCACGGCATCCGCTGTGAGCGGGCCGACACCGATGATGGCCTGGAGCCGCATGCAAGCCTCATCGGCCTTGGCGTGCGACTGGATACGGAGATCGCACTGCGCGATGCGTTCGCGCAGCTGCTGCAGGTGCGCTTCGACGTTGTGCAGAAGCTCCGACAATGACAACGGGATCGGCAAGGAGTCCAGATCAGCGAGCGCACGGCGAAGCGCAGTCTCGCTCTGCGCCACGATCACGCCGACCTCGGCCAGCAGCCCGCGCACCCGGTTGCTGGTGGCCAGTGCTTCGGCTTTGTAGCCCTCGCGCACCCGATGCCATGACAGTCGAATCTGCTGATCGACGCTCTTGATCGGGACGAAGCGCATATTGCCCTGACGGGCAGCGGTCGCAATCGCTTCGGCATCGTTGCGGTCGTTCTTGGCCGTGCGGCTCTTGCGGAATGGGGCGACGAACTGGGCGGCTATCAGTCGCGGCTGCAGGCCATAGTCCTGGCAGCGGCGCGCCCAGTGATGGGCGCCACTGCAAGCCTCCATCGCCACCACCGTACCCTCCGGAACGCTGGGTAGCCACTGGATGAATGCCTCCCGGCGAAGCTCCCGCCGTTCTTGAATACGTCCTGCCGCGTCAGCCGCACATACCGAGAACACCTGTTTTGCCAAGTCCACACCAATGGTTATAGTGCGCATTGGAAACTCCTCGTCCAGACATACCGATGGTGAGAGCCATCATGGTCCTTCAAGACCGAGCGGTTATCCGCAGGGATGGGGAGTTTCCTTTTTACTCATTCAAGCCGACGTAGTGGCTCCTTCGCTTTAGTGGACACCCTGACCTAACGATCAGGAGTATCCCAATACCCCACCCTGGCCCCGACGTCCCCCATGACGAAGGTGCAGGTTGGAGGGACTTCCCCACGCTGGCTGGGTATCAAGCCAATCATGGTTCTGGAAGACCGAACGGCGGTGCCGCCGAACTTGGGATATCCTCCTGATTCAGGCCGACGCCGCTTCGCGGCATCGTTCAAACCGGGCATGAAGAGTCAAGGAATGGCAATGCAAGCCGGAAACATCGAGAAGTGGCAGAACATCCGCAGCAAGGGCATGCTGAGATTTGTTGTTGTCAGGGGAATCCTTGGTTGGGGCCTGGGTACGGCAGCCTTATTCACCCTGATCCAGTGGCTGATGGGTGGCGCGAAGGAAGTCCCTCAAACATGGGCGATATCCTTTGTCCTCTTCCCGGTTGCGGGTATCTTCTGGGGCATGTTCATGTGGTTCTTCTTCAACCACAAATTGCGACAGCAGGGTGCTGGCTGATGACTCCCAACAACGCATTCAAGCGAACGCCATCTCGCCGCGTGGCCTGATCCAGGGTTGGATTGCAATGACAGATTGGCGGTACCTGCTGTTTGCCGGATCAATCCATGCCTTGGGCTTTCTGGGCCTGTTTGCCATTACGCTTCTCCCGCTGCGGGCATTCCTCGCAATTCGACGCAACGCGTATCTATGGCATGCAACTGGCATCGGCAGGGTTAGCCTCGTGATTGTGGCGGCATCTGCAATCGCGGCCGTGTCACTCAGCATCCCGCTTCTCGCAAGAGTTTTCCGCTGCCTCACAGAGACGTACTGCGGAGCAAACCGCGCTAGCGGCTGGATCTTCCTGGCCTTCATCGGCGTGCTTTACCTCGGGTTCGAGCTCCTGTCCAACGTCGCGCTACGGGTTGCACGCAGGACCAGCCCTGTTGAGAACTGAAAACTCCGTACCCCGCTTCCCGTCAATACCGGCGCATATGATGGCTTTGCCTTTCATGCGAAACACGTCGGAGGTCAGCCTTGCCAGCGTCCACGTCCGCTATGGACCGGTCAATCATGGTGCATCGGTCACCCTCATGCTCAAGAACGATCCAGTCGTTGGCAGCATGGCATTCCCTACGTTGACAGATGGCTGTTGAGGCAGCACTGGCGATTCACTCAAACCCGGCGCGCTTCGCTGCGCGATATAGCTATTGCACGCAACCACAGGAGCAACTTCATGACGGATCCAGTACCCACTTCTGGTCGCAGAATGATCGTCATTGCAGCCCTCTCCGTGATGGGGGGCATCATCGGCACCGTAGGCGGTAGAGCCCTTGGCGCCACCTTGCACACATCGCCGGCCTGGATGGGCCCCGCCATCATGTTCGGCGTACTTGCAGTTGCCATCGCCAGCCTGCTGCTGGCGCCAGCCATAGCGCGCGCCATCCGCAGCAAAGGTCGTAACGCAGCCCCCTGACACTTCATTCGGCCCGGTTCCTTTTCATCTGCCACTCAACTCCAGAGCGGGAGCATTGCGAAGTTACGCAGCATCCGTTTTGAGCTGGCTGTTTCGGAAGCGATCATTTGGCAGAGAGCCCGGCGTTGGTCCTCGCGTTCTGCTTGTTCACCATCGGTGCTCTCGGCCCGGCGTTGAAGCGCATCCAGATTTCCAGCCCAGGTATTGGCTTGAATGAACAAGCTCCGCAGCGCGCTCACGACGGCGGCACCCGGGGCCGGACTGAACCACGGCGCACGCCAACACCATCAGCCTGCCGCCAAGCTAACCGCATCTTGCCCCTGCCAGCGTTCCTTGGCAGAGTAAAATCTGTCTGCCGCAGTACCCGCCGCGACTACACACAACCGCAACGTGCAACGGAAGGACTCACGCATGCGATTTGCACCTCACCATCCTCTTGCCGCTGCCAAGCGCCTGGCGGCTCGTCCCGCCGCGCTGTTGCGCAGCAGCCTGCCAGCGCTTGCCATCACCCTTTTGCTGGCGGCCTGCGGCAAGCCGGTGCCTGCGGACAAGCAGGACTATGTTGGCAGCTGGGAGTCCGCTACTACCTTGCTGGTGATCGATAGCGGTGGTCGGGTGATCTACAAACACCAGCCCAGTCCCTCGGTAAGCAAGTCCCTTGATGCCCCCATCAAGGCCTACGAGGGCAACGACTTCATTGTGGGCGTCGGCCCGGTGAGCACCCGGTTCGTGGTTTCGGTACCCCCCCACCGGGTGGATGACCACTGGAAGATGACGGTGGACGGCCAGGAACTCACCCGGCGCTGAAGCGCCCGCACCACTGCGTTGGAACCGACAACCATGGACATTCGATGACCCGGCCCATGCTCCTTCTGTTGCTGGCACTGCCGGCCTTTGCGTGTGCCTCGCCCGCCAGTTCACCGGACTACCAGCAGGCATATGACACCTGCCTTGAACAGGCCGGGGGCATCAACAACGGTACCGTCGATGCCTGCTCCAGCACCGTGTCGGAGCAGGCAAAGGTGGAGATGACACGCCTCTACCGCAGCTTCTATCGCAGGCTGCTGGACCAAAGCCCCGACGATGCGGCCGCACTGGACCGTGCGCAGAAATCCTGGCTGGTCTACCGTGACCTGCACTGTCAGCTGGCCGGCGCCCACGTCGGCTCACCGATGTATTCCTTCTGCCCGATGCAGCTCAATATCGCCCGGGTAAACGAGCTGCGCGAGCTCGTTGGGCAGTAAATTCTGCAAGCCACAGAGAACGCCACCAGGAACCCCCATGACCGACCCTTACAACTCCCCTGCCAACCGCAACATCAATGTGCTGTTGAACGACGCCATGGTCACCACCGCGTTGGAGCTGCCCGGCTATCGCACCGTACGCAGCCTGGGGTTGGTGCGTGGCATCACCGTGCGCTCGCGCTCGGTGATCGGCAACCTTGTTGGCGGGCTGCAGACGCTGTTTGGCGGCAACATCACCATCTACACCCAGCTATGTGAGCAGGCCCGCGAGGAAACCTACCGCGACATGGTTACCCACGCCCGCCAGCTGGGCGCCAATGCCATCATCGCCGTGCGCTATGACGCCACCGAGTTGATGAGCGGGCTGACCGAGGTGTTGTGCTATGGCACGGCGGTGGTGGTGGAGAGCGAATCCCGCTGAGGCCGACTGCCCAGCCTTCGCTGGCACGGGGATTCGCCGGAACTTACCACACCGCAATGCAGCGCATCGGATGAAGCAGATCAAGCCACCTCACAGGTTCATCGCACTGATCACCACGGTGGTGGTTCTGTGCATTGTCTGCAACCCGGAGCTCGCAGGTCTTGCCGTTCTCCTTGATGCCTATGGCATCGATGTACTGATGTACCTGCTGTCCGCGCAGATTGCCGTGTTGTTCGCAGATCGAATGCTGCCCCGCCTGCACTACCTGGGCCGGCGCTGGGCAAGGCCCGTGCCTGGCCTCCTCTTGCGCATGCTGCTCGCTGTCAGCGGCGGCTACCTGCGGCACTTGTTCTGGCATGGAAGAGCAGCCCGGGCCACCCTGCTTCGACCCGCTTTCTGCCGGTGCTGAGAGCGGATGCCTCATCGGCGTGCGAATGGGTGATCCATCGGCCGCTCCCGTCGTGACATCATTCGGGACCATAAGCCGAGCAACCTTGCCCTATTACCCAGCTCTACCCCAACAACCCAGCCGGAGCAAACAGCTCATGCGTCCGTTCGAACCTGGAATTCGCCAGGCCGCAACCTCCTTCGCAGTGCTCTGGCTATTGCTCGCCAGCCCTGCCGTACCGGCGGCGACCAGCACCGTCGCAGAGCAGGTCGCGCTGCGTGCCGCCGAAGTCACCGGCATGGCTATCTACCGCCACGACCATGCGGCTGCCGTTGCCACCGATGCACTGCTCGCCGCCAAGGCGGGCACCCACGACCCTCGCGTGCGTGGCTGGATCAGTGAAGAGACGCCGCAGGGGCTCGTTGTCACCTTTTTCGACGCGACACCGGCGGCACTCTATCGGGTAAGCGTGTCCCCGGAGGGCACTGCCGCCGCCCCCATACAACTTGATGCACCACAGCCGCTCACCCCCAGTGAGGCGGGTGCCGCTGCGGCACGCCAGCTGGCCCTCTCCGCGAAGTTCCAACCTTGCTCGGACAGCTACAACCCGGTAGTGCTGCCTGACGGTGAAAGGTGGGTGGTATACCTGATCCCTGGCACCACACGGAACGACATGGTGCCGCTGGGTGGAACTTACCGTGTGACCGTGGACGGATCGAAAATCACCGGGCAACGAGGTTTCACCCGCAGTTGCATCACGCTACCCGACAGCCCTGATGCGGTGGCCTTGATCGTCACTCACCTGATGGACCCGGTGCCTACCGAAGCACATGTCTACTGGAGTTTGTGGGCGAAGAAGCCCATCCATGTCTCGACAACCGATGGCAGCATCTGGAAAGTGGATGGCAACCATATCCAGCCCAGCAACTGAAAACGACTGACAGCAAGGCCGGAATCTACCCGAGCGCCGCACGTCGATGGCGCATGGCACTGGTCACTGTGTGACGCACCATCAGGCAAGGCAGCGGGCGGTCGATACCCGCCCAGCTGGCGCATCCGCCAGCCCCAACCCAGCGGAAAGGAAGTTCGATGAAAGCCTTTGCAACACTGGTGCAGTTTGAAGTGGTCGTCTGCATTGCTGCGGCATTGCTCCTTCTGCACTTCCAGCTGAGCGCCTATCGGCGTTACCGGCGGCCACTCTTCGCCACACTGGTCACCTCGACAATACTGGGCATGATTGCCACAGCATTGGGCTCGGCCCCCTATTTTGTGCCGCTTGATGAGGGCGCAGCCCTCACCTCCTTCTGGGTTGCCATCCCGGTCGCGGTGCTGGCCACCGTGCTCGGTGCCTGGGGTTCCGTGCAGCTGTACCGTGCAATGGATGACTTCATCGGCAGGCCACCGTCTGATTGATGGCTGTTTACCGTACATCTACAGCCAGGCATGCCGGTTTGTCATGATGAGCAGACTCGCCTTGGCGACCACGTTTGTGCAGCCTTTCAACCAACATCAGAAGACGCAAGGTCGATGGCTCGCCACCTCCTTTTCATCTGCACCCAGAACCGTTTGCGCAGCCCCACCGCAGAGCAGGTGTTTGCCACGTGGCCTGGCGTTGAGAGCCAATCGGCTGGACTCGGCAACGATGCCACTACCCCGGTAGCGCCGGAACTGCTGCAGTGGGCCGACCTGATCTTCGTGATGGAGAAGGCCCACCGCAACAAACTGGCGACGAAGTTCCGTGCGCACCTGGGCGGCAAGCGCGTCATCTGCCTGGACATACCGGATGACTACGACTACATGGATCCACTGCTGGTGCAGCTGCTCAAACAGAAGGTAAGCCGCTTCCTGCCCCGCATGTGAACCACCCGCATCCGGCACATGCGCGCATGCGCTCAGGACGGTGCCATGCCGCCCACCGTCGCCTGCCTGCCACTGCGCCAGGCGCTGCACCCGGCAAGCACAAGCGCATGCAGCAGCAAGGGCAGCGCCCAGCTGCTCCACAACAGCAACGCGATTGCATCCGGTGCTGGGGCGCGACCGCTGGCGATCCATGCCGGCAGCAACAGACGGAACAACACCGGCGCCAGGGTGACCAGATAGGCCCGTGTCATCCAGCGCCGGTGGCGTGCCACGTTGCCACGGCGGATGCTGATCATCGCCACCAGCGCGGTGAGCAGCCAGGCCAGGGCGGTACCGGCAAACGCGGTGGTGATGGCGGCCGGTGCAGGCGACGTGGCGATCAGGCCCACCGCTGCCGCACAGGCCAGCAGCATGCCGCCGATGTAGGTCCTCCCCAGCCACCGATGCAGCTGCGGCCGGGCCTTGGGCCAGCGGGTGAGGAACTGCAAAGGACCCAGCACGATGCCAAGCACGCCGCCGCCGATGTGCAACCACAGCCAGCCGCGCCGGGACCAGTACATCGTGTAATGCGCGGGGTCGAGTTGGCCGTACTGTGCATGCACGGCCAACAGAAAATGCAGGCTCACGCCGGCCAGCGCCAACCACAACATGGCCCACGCCAGCCGCGGCAACATTCCGGGCCTGGCAGTGACCGTGGGCGATGCGTTCGACATGGGGCCTGCCTCCACGGGTGTCGGCGGCCAGCATACAGCGCCCTTGCAGGCGCGCGCATCGGGCGGTAATCCACCCCGAAGACGTCATCGGAATGAATGGGGCCAGACTGCCGTCTGGCTATCTCCACCCGATGCCCGGCCAGAGATGCACCACCTCTATGCACGGGTGCGGTGCGTGGCTCAGTCGTCGAATTCAGCCGCCGCTTCGCGGCCCTGCTGACGGATAAGTGCTTCCTCGCGCGCGTCATTGATGGCTTCACGCACGCTGTCCAGGTCCACGGCACGTTCGTCCGGGGTGTATTCCCCGCGCAACACCGTGTCCGGCAGCAGTTCACCGGCTTGGAAAAGCTCCCACATTTCCTCGCCGTACCAGGTATCCAGCAATGCTGGAGCGCTGCGGCCCAGGTAGGCGGTGAGGTTGTTGACGTCACGCAGCAGCATGGTGCGCGCGGCGTTGTTGCCACCGGCACTGACGACCTGCGGGAAGTCGATCACCACCGGACCATCCGGCCCAACCAGCACGTTGTAGGGCGACAGGTCGCCGTGGATCAGACCGCAGCACAGCATCAGCTTGACCTGCTGCACCAGCACTGCATGGAACGCACTGGCCTGCTCGGCGTCCAGCTCCACCTCACCCAGGCGGGAGGCACTGTAGCCCTCGGCGTCGGTGACCAGTTCCATCACCAGCACACCATGGAAATAGCCGTGCGGCTCAGGCACGCGCACGCCGGCATCGCGCAGCTGGTACAGCGCGTCCACCTCGGTGTTCTTCCACGCCGCTTCGGCCTGCTTGCGGCCGTAGTTGCTGGCCTTGCCGATGGCGCGGGCCTCGCGGCTGCCGCGGACCTTGCGGCCTTCCTGGTACTGCACGCGCTGCTGGAAACTGCGCTGCGCCATGTCCTTGTAAACCTTGGCGCAACGGACTTCATCGCCGCTGCGGACAACGTAGACGGCTGCTTCCTTGCCGCTCTTGAGCGGGCGCAGCACTTCGTCGATGACGCCGTCGTCTATCAGTACCTGCAGTTGTTGGGGTGTTTTCACAGTGTCTCGGTGGATGCGGGTGGCGGTCCGATCTGCATCGAACGTGGGCCGTCCGGGTGGGATCAGGCGGGCATATTGTTGCCGATGGTACGGAAACCGGCCAGCCATGGACGTGACGGGGGTTCAGGCTGGGCAGTGGGGTTGCAGATAGGCGAACGGCCAGGGCTTAGCCTGGCCGTTGCTTTGAGAATGTTGCGTGATCAGCGGCCCCGCTCTCCCCTCTCCCCTCTCCCCAACCCCTCTCCCGCAAGGGGAGAGGGGCTTTAAGGCCATCGCTGCGGATAGAACCTGCAGTGCCTGCTTTGCATCCCCTCTCCCCTCGCGGGAGAGCGCGCCCGCCGCGAAAGCGGGGGGCGGGAGAGGGGCTTTAGAACCGTAGCTGCGAGTAGAACCCGCAGTGCCTGCTTTGCTTCCCCTCTCCCCTCGCGGGAGAGGGTGCCCGCCGCGAAAGCGGCGGGCGGGAGAGGGGGGCGAGGTATTTCACCCTCAGCGGCTGAGCACACCAGGGTTCATCAGGCCCTTGGGGTCGAGCTGGTTCTTGACTGCATCTAGCACGGCCAACGCCGCCGGGTCACGGCCGGCGCGGTAGTCGTAGAACTTGCCCAGCTGCAGGTTGGCCGCGCCATGCGCACGCATGGTGTCGGCGATCTGCCGCTTGAGCGTATCGGCCGCAGCGCGGGCGTCCAGGTGTTCACCCGGGCAGCCGATGCGCTCGCGGTGGTCGGCATCGACGGTGCGCAGGTGGAAGGCGTTGTGGCTGTCCGGCCAGTAGATGCAGGGCTCGATCACCACCGTCTGCGCGCCCACGCTGGACAGCAGGGTGCCGATGAACAGGCCGTGCTTGTCCATGGTTTCCTGCTCGCGCGCGAACAGGTCCTGCAGGGCGTTGAACATACGGGTGGCCTTGGAATGCGGCACCAGCGCGTGCACCGGCGCCCAGCGCTCGCCCTGCGGGCCGAGCATCGAGTTCCAGGCCGCGAACGGATTGGCCGCCATCATCTTGGCGATCGACGGTTCGATACTTTCACCGAACTCGCCCACCAGCTTGCGCGCACGCGCCACGCGATCGGCTACCTCGGCGGCGCTGTCGCCTTCCAGGGTGATGTGCAGCGAGAACTGCTCCTGGTCAACGATGTCGCGGCCCTTCACCGCCAGCTTCAGGCCGGAGATCAGGCCGCCCTTCTTGATCACATTGGTCAGCGCCTTGACGTCGCTGGACAGGCCGGCGCGGCGCATGCGCACACGGGTCAGCGCCGGGTCGAAAGCGGCCGTTTCGCTGGCCAGGCCATGCCGCGAGAGCACACCCAAGGCACCGAACAGACCTTCGGCCGTCGGGAATTGCCAGGACAGGTAGTCGATATGCGCGTGCTTGGGAATGAGCTTGAGGACGATGCGCGTCTTGATGCCGAGCAGGCCGCAGTCGCCCAGGAACAGACCGGTCAGGTCCGGCCCGTACCAACGGAAGAACGGGCTGGTATTGGCCGCGGCCGCCGAGCCGGTGGTGAGGATGTCGCCATTGGCGGTAACCACCTGCAGGCCCAGCACCACATCGGCCGAGCAGCCATAGCGCGCGGTGCCGTGGAAGATCGCGCCCTGCGACATGCCGCCACCCACGGTGGCATGCGAGCCGGACATCGGCCCGAAGTACGGCGTGCGTACGCCCTTGGCATCCAGCGCTTCCTTGAGTGCGCGCCAGGTGACGCCGGCCTCGACCACCACGTAAGCGTCTTCCAGGTTGATCTCGACGATCCTGTCCAGTGTGCCGGTGTCCACCAGCACACTGGGGCTCTGCGCGGCGGTATAGCCGCCGGTGTAGCTCATGCCACCGCCACGCGCGATGACCGCCACACCGGCATCGGTGAGCTGCTTGACTGCATCGGCCAGCTGCTGCGCGTCATTCGGGCGCAGCACGGCCAGCAGCGGCTTGCCCTGCGAATAGACGTCGGTGGAAAAGTACTCAAGCTCGCCCGCATCGGTGACGATGCTGCCGCCCCAGCTGGATTGCAGGCGGTCGATGACGGCGGTTGCGGTGTCGTTGCTCATGGGGGTCCTTCGGCTCAGGCAGACAGGGCGGCAGCGCGCCCCTGGTAATCGGATTCGGCATCGCCAACCACGCGCAGCGGCACCGGCAGGGCACGCAGGCGGGCAGCCAGGTCGGGGTGGGTGACATCGCGCAGCAGGCCGTGCAGGCGGCTGCCCAGACGCAGCAACTCCACTACGTTGTCGTGCACCCGCGCAGGCGCCGGTGCGTCCACGCGGCGACGTGCGGCGGCGCTGGGCGGCAGCCACGGCCATAGCAGGTGGCGCTCGCGCTCCCACTGCCAGGCATCGCAGAGATAGCCACCGGCGCGATCAATGACAGTGCTCGGCAGGCCCTGCAGCAGCAAGGCCTGTTCTTCGGCGGTGAGCAGCCAGGGCGAATGCAGTACGACCTCGGCAACCGCTGCGCCCAGTACCTGCACCAGCGCGGGTACGTAGCCGGCGGCAGCGCCGTGCGCTTCGATCACCAGCGGCAGGGCGTTGTCGGCGGGAATGGCGGCAAGCAGTGCGGCCACCAGGGTGGCGGCGTCCAGCGCGCCGTCGCTTTCGCAGGACGCGCCATGGCCTGGCAGGTCAGGCAGCAGCCAGGCGCTGTCGCCAGCGTCGATCTGCAACGGCGACAACGGTCGCGTGCCGGGGGCATGCAGGCACAGCCGCAGCACGCCCTGCCCTGCCCGTTCCCACACCGCCATGTCACCGGCGCCGGTGGTGATGATGCGGCGCTGCCAGGTGTTGGATGGCAGCGCCGGAGCGGCGGCTTCGACAAAGGCCGGTTCGTTGGTCAGGGTCTGCGCCAACCAGCCGTCCATGCCGTCCTGCATCGCGGGGATGCCGTTGGGTTCTTCAAGCACCGTGACATTGGCCGGCAGGTCGCGCAGGCGCGGCATATGTGCCAGCAGCGGATCACCATGACGGTAGACCAGCCACGACGGCATCTGCAGCTCACCCAGCCAAGGGTGGTCGTTGTGGCGGAACGCGGCGGCGTAACCGGCGCGATAGGTATCGCCCACGTCGAGCACGTCCATCACCGTTTCGCGGCTGCTTTCGGTGGTCTGAGGCGGAATCGCCATGGCCGCTTCGGCACGGCCGTCATACCAGGGGAAGTAATACTTCTGCTCACGCATGCGCGACCACAGCCAGCGCAGGTGGGAGCCATCCCATTGCGGCACGAACGGCGGCAGGTAGGCATCGCCGTACAGTGTGGATTCCTGTGGGGTGAACGCGGCATAGCCATCAACCACCAATGCGGCCACGCGGGTGGGATTGGCCCAGGCCAGCCAGGTCGCGATCAGGCCGCCGGTATGCATGCCGAACACGGCAAAACGCTGCAGACCCAGCGCATCGACGAACTGCAGGGTTGCAGCGCCGAACTCGGCAATCGTCATCGGGTTGCCGGGCAAGGCATCGGAATAGCCGAAACCGGGCGTGTCCGGCGCGATCACCGTGTAGCGGTCGGCATAGCGCTGCTGCATCTGCGCCCACATCCGCGAGTTCTGCGGCGACTGGTGGATCAACAGCAGGGCCGGTCCACTGCCGGCGATACGGTAATGTACCTGCCGCCCGTTGACGGACACGAAGCGGCGTTGGATCTGGGTCATGCGTATTCCTTAAAGCCGTACCAGCGCCTTGCCCAGGTTCTCGCCCTTGAGCAGGCCAATGAAACCAGCCGGCGCAGCGGCCAGCCCGTCGTGGATATGTTCGCGGTAGCGCAGCGTGCCTGCGGCGATCATCTGCGCCAGCTCCGCGCGGCATTGCGCGAAGTCGGCCAGGTGGTCGTAGACCACCAGGCCCTCAAGCCGTGCACGCGCCCCAATCACCGGCCCCAGGTTGGGCCCGGCCGGGCGTTCGGCGCGGTTGTACTGGTCACTGAGCCCGCACAGCACCACCCGTGCATGCAGGCGCAGCAGTGACAACGCGGCCTCCAGCACCGCGCCGCCGACATTGTCGAAATAGCCATCGATGCCGTCCGCGCAGGCGGCGCGCAGGGCTTGGGCAAAGTCCGCATCGCGATAGCTGACACAGGCATCGAAGCCGAATTCATCGGTGACGATGGCGCACTTCTGCGCGCTGCCGGCAATGCCGACCACGCGGCAACCGGCGGCCTTGCACAGCTGGCCGACGACGCTGCCAACCGCACCGGCGGCAGTGGATACCAGGATGGTTTGGCCGGCCTTTGGTTGCAGGATCCTGCGCACGCCGGCCCAGGCGGTAAGCCCAGGAATACCGAGTACGCCAACGGCGGTGCTGGCCGGTGCCAGCGCCGTATCCACCACGGCGGCGGTGTTTGCATCAATGGTGGCGAATTCGGCCCAGCCGGTCATGCCGGTGACCACGTCGCCGATCTGGAAGCGCCCGCTGCGATCTTCAATCACCGTGCCGATGCCGTAGCCCGGCACGATGCTGCCCAGCGGCGGGCAGCGCAGCGCGTAACGGCCACCGAGCTGCGCACGCAGGAACGGGTCCAGCGACAGATGGCTAACCCGCACCAATAGCTGGCCATCGCCGGGCACCGGCAACGGCAGCTGCTGCAATTCAAAATCCTGCAGCTGCGGCAGGCCCTGTGGAACCTGCCGCAGGCAGACGGCCTGCATGGTGCTGTGCAGGCCGTCCATCATCAGAACGCGTTGATGCCGGTCAGCTCGCGGCCGATCACCAGCTGGTGCACGGTCTCGGTGCCTTCGTACGTGATCACCGACTCCAGGTTCAGCGCATGACGGATCGCACCGTGCTCGGTGGTGATGCCGGCACCGCCAAGCAGATCACGGCACTCGCGGGCGATGTCGATGGCCAGGCGGCAGTTGTTCCACTTGGCCAGCGAGACCTGCTGCGGCTGCATCTGCCCTGCGTCCTTCAAACGACCCAGCTGCAGCACCAGCAACTGGCCGGCGGTGATGCGGCGGGCCATGTCGGCCATCTTGATCTGCGCGCTCTGGGTGGCGGCCACCGGGCGGCCGAACAGAATGCGCTCCTTGGTGTAGGCCAGCACTTCGTCCAGGCAGGCAATCGCAGCGCCCAGCGGGCCCCAGGTGATGCCGTAGCGGGCCTGGGTGAGGCAGCCCAGCGGGCCCTTCAGACCCTTCACGTTGGGCAGGCGGTTGGCGTCAGGCACGCGCACGTTGTCGAAGAACAGCGCGCCGGTCACCGAGGCGCGCAGGCTCATCTTGTGCTTGATCTCCTGGGCGGTGAAGCCCGGGGTGCCCTTCTCGATGACGAAGCCCTGCACGCCTTCGTCGGTGTTGGCCCAGACGATGGCGATATCGGCCACCGAGCCGTTGGTGATCCACATCTTGGAACCGTTGATCACCCAGTCAGCGCCGTCCTTCACCGCGCGGGTCTTCATGCTGGCCGGGTCGGAACCGCCATGGGCTTCGGTCAGGCCGAAGCAGCCGATCACCTTGCCGCGCGCCATGTCCGGCAGCCAGCGCATGCGCTGCTCTTCCGAACCGTAGGCATAGATGGGGTACATGCACAGCGAGCTCTGCACCGAGACGAAGCTGCGCAGGCCGGAATCGCCGCGCTCCAGTTCCTGGCAGATCAGGCCGTAGCTGACGCTGTTCAAGCCGGCGCCGCCGTATTGTTCCGGCAGCGAGCTGCCGAGCAGGCCCATGTCGGCGATCTCGGGGATCAGCTCATTGGGGAAACGGCCCTGGTCGAAGCAGTCGCCGATGATCGGCAGCACGCGCTCGTCGGTGAAACGGGCAACGGAATCCTGTACAGCGCGTTCTTCCTCGCTCAGCAGCGAACGCACGTCGAACAAATCGTAGGGGTTCAGTGTCTTCAGGCTCATTACTGTCTCTGGAAGGCGCATCCGCGCCCGGAAGGTAGGGGATAAGGTAGTTCAATCAGGCCGAAAGAATTGCTGCAGCCGCACGCTCGCCCGAGGTGACGGCCGCTTCCATGCCCGGAACCTGCAGTTCGGTCTGCTCGCCGGCGAAGTGGATGCGCCCGAACGGGGTGTTGGCCCAGCGCAGGGTTTCGGCAAAACGGCCCGGGGCGATCTCCGAGAACGCGCCATCGGCCAGCGGGTCATTGCCCCAGCTGCGGGTCTCCAGCGGCAGCAGCGCGCCCTTGGCGGCCGGGCGCAGGCGCTCCATGGCATTGATGACCCAGGCAAACCGGGCCTCGCGGTCCAGGCTGTCGGCGTGCTGGGCCATGGCACCGTTGAGCCAGACGATCAGGCGGTTGGTCTGGCCGTCGGCGCCGGGCACGGCGAAAACGCGCTGCAGCGGGCCATCGCCCCACAGCGACAAGGGCAGGCCGTCGTCTTCCCAGAACGCGCGGGTCGGATGCAGGTGCACGGTGGTCACCGCATTGGAGCGGCGTGCCGCCCAGACCTCCTGCTGGCCGACCGGCGGCGCCGGGTCGATGGCGATACGGCTGAGTGGGCCACTGGGCAGGGCCAGCACCAGGTGCGCGGCGCGGAAGCGGCGGCCGTCAAGGCAGCGCACCTCCAGGCCGGCACGGCCGGACTCGACCCGGCTGACCTGCGCGCCCAGCACCGGCGGCTGTGCCAGTGAGGCGGCCATCGCCTCCGGCAAGGCCTGGCTGCCGCCCTGCACCCAACCGGTGCCGCGCGAGCCGAACCGCCGCAGCGCATCGCGGCGCAGGGCATCCAGCGCGCTGATGGTCTGCAGCGAGGAAAAACTGTTGCCGATATCCATCCACTGCAGCGCCTGTGGCGACCAGCCCTTGCTGGCGATCAACTGCGACAGGGGGATATCCAGCGAGAGAGTGGCAGGGTCGCGCCAGCTGTCCACTGCCGGCAGGCCGAGTTCGCCCATGGCGGTGGCCAGCAGCATCGGCGGCAGCAGGCTGTGCTCGCGGCCCTGCAGGGTATTGAGTGGGCTCTCAGCCCATTGCGTGGCCGGTACCAGGGCATCGCCGATGGCCAGACCCAGACCGGCAGCGGTGGGCAGCGCGGCCGAGGGCGGCACGATAGCCACACCTACGCGCTTGGCGTGGGCATGCACGCGCTCGTAGCCGGTGCCGACTTCCACCCCACCGATTTCAAAACGGATGCCGTTGCGCACCACGGTCTGCAGGCGGCCACCAACGCGCGGGTTGGCCTCCAGCACGGTGACGCGGGCGCCACCGGCTTCCAACGCATGCGCAGCGGCCAGGCCAGCCAGGCCGGCGCCGACCACGATCACATCGCTGCTCGGCACCTTGGCATGCAGCATGCCCGGCAGCAATGACAGTGCGGCCATGCCAGAAACTCCCTTGATGAAATCGCGACGTTGCATTGGTTCTGCCTGCTGGGTGCGGAGTGCTTTGTTTTGTTGCAGTTGCTGTTGCTTCAAATGCCGTCATTCCCGCGAAGGCGGGAATCGCTCTTGCTTTCGCTCTTGCTCTTGCACACCCCTCCAGAAATTCAAAAGCAAAAGCCAGAGCGATGACCCGACATTCGTCGGTTGAAAACCCCGCCTGCGCGGGAATGACGATCTGATGGAGCATCGGTAAAGCCCGTTACACGCGGGCTGGGACGCCGCTAGACATCCCAGCCCACGCAAAACTCTTAGAACTTGTAACTGACCTCAACGCCATACATACGCGGCAGCGAAGGTGTCAAACCAAAATCGCGCAGGTTGGTCACCGCCAGGCCGGTCAACGGCGGCACCGCCGGCACTGCCACGTAGGCGTCCGGATTGATGGTGCGCTGTGCATCTTCCAGGGTGCGGTCGTTGAACGCGTTGGTGACATAGGCCGACACCTGCAGCTGCTCGGTCGGGCGGATGCTGAAGCGGAAGTTGGTACGGGTGGAAGCGCCGATATAGGCCAGGTTGTCGACCTGGATGTAACGCTTGCCTTCGTAGTTGACGTCCATGTTGGCGGTGTATTCCCAGCCATTGGCCAGTGCACCGTCATACATCAGGCCCAGCGTCGCCTTGTGCTTGGGCACGCGCGGCAGGGTGGCGCCGGCGGCATCGGCGGCCGGGTCAGCCAGTGTGGGTGCATTGCTGCTGGAGAACAGATCGGCCTGGTCCTGGCTGAGGAACTTCAGGATCTCGGCATCGGTGTACGAGTACGCCAGGCTGGCCAGCCAACCCTGCGCGAACGCCCACTGGCTTTCCAGCTCGAAGCCACGGATGCGCGACTCACCGACGTTGGTGGTGTAGCTGGTCGAGAACAGCGAGCCGTTCTTGCGGATCACCGGGCCGGTTTCGGTCAGCTGCTGGTTGGTCCAGTCGATCTGGTAGATGTTGGCATTGACGCGCAGGGTGCCGTCCAGCCAATCGCTCTTCATGCCCAGCTCGTAGTTCCAGGCCTCTTCTTCCTTGTAGGTGCTCAAACCACGCGCGATCAGCGCGTCGCGATCGGCTTCCTGGAAGTCGGCGCGGTAGACGTCGGTATTGAAGCCGCCCGGCTTGTTGCCCTTGGACACCAGCCCGTACAGGTTCACGTTCTCACGTGCCTGGTAGCTCAAGGTCCAACGCGGGGTGAAGCTGCTGAAGGTCTTGTCCAGCGCATACGTCTGGCGATAGGTGTTCGCACCGAGCACACGCACATCGGTGCCGCCCTTGCTGATCTCATCGCGAGCGTAGCGGCCTTCCAGCGAGGTGGTCCACTTGTCGTTGATGTGCCAGTTGATCAGGCCGTAGATCGCCTTGTTGATGGTCTGGTCATCCGGATTGGTCGGGATGGTTGTGACCACCTTGTTGCCGCCAATGGTGTAACCGGTCAGGTCACCGCCCCAGCCCGGCTGCGCATCCTGCTTGTAGTAATACGCGCCCAGCATGCCCGACACCGCCAGACTCTGGTCGGTGGTCAGGCGGATATCCTGCGACCAGTTCTTGACGCCGGTATTGCTGAAGCTCTCGAACGCGCCGCCGTAACCGCGGATGGCGCTGTAGTCCTGATCGCTGGCAGCGTAGGTCTCGCTCTTGTTGTAGGCCGAGGTCGAGGTCAGGTTCCAGCCATTGGAGAACAGATAGTCCACCACCACGCTGGTGCGCAGCAGGTCGGTCTTGCGGCCGGAGAAGTAACCGGCGGTCTCGAATTCCTTGGTGTTCAGCGCGTAGTCCGACGGCGCCGTCAGCTCACCGCAGTAATAGCCGCGGCGGCGCGATTCCAGGATCGGATACAGGCCGAAGTACAGGCCACCGGTTTCTTCCGGCAGGTAACAGTTAAGGTTGTCGCTGCCCAGGCGGGCGGCAGCGAAGTGCTGGTCGCGGCTCTTCTGCTTCATCACCCGTGCGGTGATGTCCAGCGCCTCGGTCGGCGACCAGGCGATGGCGGCCATGCCGCTGATGGTCTCGGTGCCATTGAGGTCCTTCTTGCCCGAAGCCTGGTTGTAGAAGATGCCGTCATTGCCGCGCTTGTTCAGGCTGACGTCGTAGCCGAACGAACCATCGTCATTGGCGCCCGAATAGAACAGGCCCATCTTTTCCTGGCCGTAGTTGCCAGCACCCAGGGTGAGCTTGCCGCCCGGCGCGCTGCCCGGACGCTTGGTGATGAAGTTGACCGCACCGGAGAAGGTACGACGGCCAAACGCGGCCGACTGCGGGCCACGGATCACTTCCACGCGCTGGATGTTTTCCAGGCCGTAGCTGGAGATATCGCCTTCGACGTAGATGCCGTCGATGAAGAACGAGGCATTGGCCTCGCCCTGGATGTTGGACATGCCACGGATCACCGGGCGGTCGAAGCCGCGGCCGTAGCCGGACTTGAACGAGAAGCTCGGCGACAGGTTGGCGATGTCGCGCACGTCGGTCAGGCCCTTCTTCTCGATGGTCTGCTCGGACATGGCGGTGATCGGCAGCGGCATCTGCTGCAGCGGCTCGGACACACCACGCGCGGTCACGGTGATCTGGTCCAGGCTGTGCACGCTGTCATTGCTGGCTGCCGGCGGTGCGCCCGCCTCGTCGCTGTCGACAGCGGCGGCGTTGCCCGCGCACAGCAGCAGCGCGAGGGCGATCGAGGAGCACAGCAGGTCTGGCTTGATGGTCTTCATGGGATTCCCGACTGGAAAGTTTGATCGGAATGGATTGGGAGGATGGATGCGCCGTCTTGGGGGAGGGTTCCGTCCGTTGTTTCCGTACTTCAGTCCTGCTGTTTCGCCGCAGCGCCCTGCTTGAGCTGCTTGTAGTAGCTCCAGCTGGTGACGTTGGGTTGCACCCAGGTTTCAGGTGCACGTGCGTACTCCGGGTAGCGGGTACGGACGAGTTCCTGGATGTCGGCAGGCAGTTCACTGACCGAGGCGCGCTTGTTGCCCTGCGCGACGTACAGCAGATTGCCCGGGCGGGTGCCCAGCTTCATCCAGGGGAGCCACGGCCCGACGCGGGTCCAGCCGTAGGTGACCGGCACGCTCTTCAGCGCCGGGTTTTCCAGATCCGCGCGCGGCGCGAAAAACATGAAGTGCTCCGACCCCATGTAGGTCGGGCCACTGGACTCGGCCGGGAACTCGGCCGGCTGCAGCGGGTTGGGATAGGCCAGCGGGATGTTGAGGGTCAGCATCACCTGGTCGCCGGCTTCCACCCATGGCAGGTGCAGCGGACGGCCCGGCGCATTGAGTACGGTGTTGACCGGGTCGTTGGCGACCTGCACCACCTCGTTGCGCTCACCCGAGAACGGGTTGTCCCAGCTGTCGATGATCTTGCCGGTCTTCAGGTCGCGGTAGAAGGTGAGCTCGCGCGTGTACAACCGCCACACGCCATCGGCCTGCTTTTCTGCACGGCAGATGTTGTAGCCCTCGAAGCCCAGCAGCGGCGCCGGCTTCTGCCCCGGCTCCTGCGCGAACAAGGTGCCCGCCCACCACAGGATCTCCTCCTGCTTCGGGTCCAGCGAGCAACGCAACTTGACCATGGCCTCGACGCTGCCCTGTTCGGACTGCAGATCCAGCGCTTTCGCCTGTGGCGAAAGTGCAATTGCGGCCGCCAGCAAAACCGATGACATTCGAATCACGTTCAACCCCTGTTTGAAGGGAGCGAAAAGGCCAAGGCCAAAACCGCTCCGGACCACACGCGACAGGCCCAGCGACCCATCAAAGATGACATATAGCTATATCATTAGTACATGTTTGTCCAATCATTTGTAACACCTTTGTCGCAGAGCCCGCGGCCTTGCTGGATGGCGTGAAAACCGCAGCCGGGAGGCCCCTGCCCGGATTGCGCAACATGCTGCTTTGCAACAAAAATTTGCTCGCCGGAGGTGTGAAATCCGGCACTGGTAATTGTCCGGACATTTGATAGATTCGGGAAATCGGTGGCGCTGCGCAGGCGCGGTTTCCTGCCCCCTGCCGGTGCTCCGGCAGGCCCGTGGCGGAAATTTCTGCCAGGTATGGTCCAGGTGCTTGACGCTGTCCGGACCTGCATGACATATAGTCATAACATTAGAACTTTAATACCTATCCAGGAGTCGCCATGAGCCAGCAAGCACTGCCCCCCAGTTGGCAGCACGTCGGCCGCCACGCGGTCTTTCCCGAAAGCGCACACGATGACACCGCGCGCTTTGACTTCCTGGCCAACCTCAATGGCTACCTGGCCACCCAGCTCAGCCCCAAGGTCAAGCTGGCCTACGAGCAGCGGGTGAAGCCGGCGTTCGAGAAGGACAAGGGCCGCGCCCCGGAAACCCGCCACGAAGTGCGCAAGGCGATGGCCACCGACGGCATCTACCAGACCTGGAGTGCCCTGCGCCGCAGCAGCATGGAAATGCGCCAGCAGGCCGGTCGCGGCCTGGTGCTCAAGCAGGTAGACGCGCTGATCGACAAGACCCGCGCACTCAACGCCAGCGACGATGGCCTGCAGCTGGATGCCTCGGTGAAGGTGCCACGCTATTCCAGCGCGGTGGACATCCACTGCATGCCCGGCGGTTACCACACCGAGCTGCTGGCCGATGACGTATCAGCGGCCGCCAACTACGACTGCGGCATCTTCGCCACCACCGGCGGCATGCTCGGCCGCTACAACGATGGCGGTGGCCAGGCGCTGGCGCAGTGGTTGAAGGAGGAACACCCCGGCTTCAAGCCGCGTCGCATCCTCGATATCGGCTGCACCGTCGGCCACAACATCGTGCCGCTGGCACAGGCCTTCCCGGATGCCGAGGTGATCGCCATCGACGTGGCCGCGCCGATGCTGCGCTACGCCCATGCGCGCGCCCGTGCCCTGGGGGTGAACAACATCAGCTTCCGCCAGGCCAATGGTGAAGCGCTGGACTATGCGGACGGTTCCTTCGACCTGATCACCACCGCCATGTTCTGGCACGAAAGCTCGGCCACGGCGATGCCGCGCAAGCTACGCGAGATCCACCGCCTGCTGGCGTCCGGCGGCCTCACCGCCCACCTGGAGCAGCCGCAGTACCACGGCATGGACCCCTACGAGCAGTTCATCCGCGACTGGGATGCGTACAACAACAACGAGCCGTTCTGGAGCGTGATGCATGAGTACGACCTGCGCCAGATGATGGCTGCGGCCGGCTTCGATGCCGAGCGTTATTTCGAAACCAAGGTCCGTGGCGTGGTCGATCGGGACATCTTCCCGGTGGCCAGCGAAAGCGGCGAAGACCACGGCCGCGCTGCGCTGTGGACCATGTTTGGAGCCTGGAAAGCATGAGCATCGATCCGATCGCCCTGGCCGGCAGCCGCGCCCGCGGCAAGCGTCCGTACTTCTTCAAGGACCCGGACGTGGAGCGCGTGCTGTCCATTGCCATGGCCATCGCCATGGAGAATGCCGTCACCCACCAGCGCCTGGACGCGCTGGAACGTTTGATTGAACAGAAAGGCCTGCTCAGCCGCGAGGAACTGGACCAGTTCCGCCCGGACCGTGAGGCCGAAGCCCAGCGCACGCTGTGGATGAAGGAATACATCGCCCGGGTGCTGCGCATCGTGCAGCAGGAGACCGAGGCCTTGGAAGGCGGTGCTATGGACGTGCCGATGGAAGAAGTGATGGATGCGCTTCGCAACGAATGAGGCCCTGCCTCAACTGATGACATCAACACGACCCACAAGGAAACCGCAATGCCGAACATGCAACTGCACCTGCCGCTGCTGGCCCGCCACGAAGGCGTCTGGGATGGCGTCTACCGTTACTACGACGCCAACGGCGACAAGATCGACGAACACAAGTCGCGCCTGATCTGCCGCTTCCCGGCCGATGAAAACCTGCCCTACCACCAGACCAACCACTACAGCTGGGCCGACGGCAAGGTGGAAGTGCGCGACTTCCCGACCCGCTACGAGTTTGGCCGCGTCATCTTCGACAACGAGCTGATCTACGGCTGGGCCGCCGAAGTGCCGCTGGATGACTACCACCGCACGGTGATGCTGTACTGGAAGCGCAAGGGCGAGGAAGGCCTGGAGCTGTACGAAATGATCCAGCTTTCCGACTGCGGCCAGATGCGCAACCGCATCTGGCATTGGTACAAGAACGGCGTACTGGTACAGCGCACGCTGATCGACGAAAAATTCGTCAGCCGCGACTGGCAGAAGATCAAGGGCGAGAGCTTCAACGGCGACCCGATCTGACTTCGCAACTGAAATGACGACTCGGGGCGCCAAGGCGCCCCGAGTTTGTTTGAACGTTGCAAGGACTGCTTGAGCCCCTCTCCCGCGCGCGGGAGAGGGGTTGGGGTGAGGGCAAGCTTTTAAAGCTCTAAGAGCTCCCCTCATCCGCCCCTTCGGGGCACCTTCTCCCGCAAGCGGGAGAAGGGATCAAGAACAACAGCAACAGCACAAGCAACTGCAACTGCAACTGCAACTGCAACTGCAACTGCAACTGCAACTGCAACTGCAACTG
>DAMCTY010000017.1:54768-62142 GCA_032112995.1 Stenotrophomonas sp.
CAACCAACATGATCCAGGCTATCAACCACCGAGGTACCCAATGAGCAACACCCGCAGACATTTCCTGGGCAGTGCCGCCGGCCTGGCCGCACTGGGCGCAGTCGCTCCGTCCCTGCTGGGTGCCTCGGCACCGGCGCAGGCGGCAATGGGCAAGGGCCCCGATGCGCTCAACGAACGCACCGATGGCACCTACGCCACGGTTGAACTGGCCAAGCCCGCCTGGACCCTGGGCCTGGTGCAGTCGCGCGTGCACAGCTTCGATGCCAAGGAATGGAAGGCCGGCACCAAGCGCAACCTGGCGCATATGCTCGAGCTCATCGACAAGGCGCATTACCACGCCAAGCCCGACCTGCTGCAGTTCCACGAATTCCCGCTCACCGGCTGGCGCAAGTGGACTCGCGATGAAATCCTCAAGTTCGCCATCACCATCCCCGGCGAAGAAACCGAGGCCATCGCCGCCAAGGCACGCCAATACGGCACCTGGATCGTGTTCGGCGCCTATGCCACCGACCCGGATTGGCCGGGCCATGTGCTGTCCATCACCACGATCATGAACGACAAGGGCGAGATCGTGGACAAGCACTGGAAGGCACGCAACCTCAAGGGCGCCTTCCCGGACTTCGAGCTGTTCACCACCACGACGTACGACGTGCTCGACCGCTACGTGGAAATGTACGGCCGCGATGCCGTCGTGCCGGTCACCCGCACGCCCCTGGGCAATATCTGCACCAGCTCCACCCAGCGTGAGCCGGAACTGTTCCGGGCGATGGCGTTCAAGGGCGCCGAGGTGTTCCTGCGTACCGCCTCCGGCGGCTTCTCGGACATGGATATCGCCGCCTGCGCGATGTACAACGGCGTCTACTCCTCCATCGTCAACAACTCGATCTCGCCGGACAACGGCCCCTACTTCGACGACCCGGGCTCAGGCGGCACCGCGCTGTACGATCCCAGCGGCAAGATCGTCGCCGAAGCACAGAGCAAGGAAGAAACCCTGGTGCTGGGCCGCGTGCCGATCGCCGAATTGCGCGCGCGCAAGCGCCAACCTGTCGTGCACATGGATCTGTTCCGCGACGTCTACGACACCTACCAGAACGCCTATCCGCCGAACCTGTGGTCGGAGTATCTGCCCACCTCGCTGGAAGACGCGGCGCGCTACATCCGCGGCAAGTCGCGCTGGAAGTAAGCCCCGGCAAACAACAACGCAACGGCGCCGCAAGGCGCCGTTGGCGTCTGCGGCCTGCCTGCACCCGCCCTGCACATGGGCCTGCCCATACTCATGCTTTGGATGCAGACCGGGTGCACCCCGGATGCGCCGCCGTCAGAGCCCGCAATGCCGCAAGCCATCAACAACACCCCTGGGATCATCACCGTCACCCTCAATGCGCGCCTACAACCCGCGCATCGCGCCGATCTGGAAGACGCCTTCATCGATGCCTGCGACGAACGTCGCCTCGCCGCCGAGGTGGTGGGGGGCGGCACCCTGCTTGCCAGCAATGGAGAAGTTGCTGCCTGTGACATCACGCTGCGGCTGGCGCAACTGGACACGGACGCCATCACCATCACCGGGCGGCTGTTCGAAGCCATGCTGGCACCGAAAGGCTCGTACCTGCTGGTCGGCAACAGCAGTGAGCGCATCACCATCGGCCAGCACGAGGGATTGGCGCTATATCTCAATGGCACCGATCTGCCCGAGGATGTGTACCAGACCTGCGACGCCACCCATGTTTACGAGGAGTGCGAACGCCGCCTGGAAGGCATCGGCATGCTCAACAGCCACTGGCAGGGGCCGCGCGAAACCGCGTTGTACATGTATGGCGAGAGTTTCGAGGACATGCATGCGGCCATCCGTCCGCTGCTGGAGCGCTACCCGCTGTGCCGCCAATGCCGGGTCGAACGCATCGCCTGATGCGGCCAGGTGCCAGCAACATGCTGCACGCGCTGCCGGTCAACCAATAGCCCTGACTCAGGCCCGCTCAGGGTCATCCTCACCCGAACGCCCGGCGCCATAACCCAGGCCTGCGCCCATGCCCATGCCGGCGCCCATCCCGCCCATGCCCCCACCACCGCCACCACCCTTGCCGGTGCCGGCCCGCTCGCCGTCCTTGCCACCGCCCTTGCCGCCACCGCCACTGGCCGGTCGCGCCGGGCCTTGCTGGGGGATGGCAACCGTGGCGGGAATCACGTCCAGGTCCAGCACCTTGCGGATGAAGTCGCGCAGTGACACCACCAGCGCGCCGGTCTGGATCGGGCGCCCTTCCACCATGTCGCTGGCCGCGCGCGCGGCCAGCCTGACCTGCTCCTCGGTACCCAGCAGGATCACATCCGACAGGGCCGCCTCCACCGCATCACGGGTACGGCGGGCACGATCGCCGGCCTCGCCACTGTCCACCGTGGGCAGGATCACCGCACCCTCGGCATTGGTCACCGCCTCGCCCTGGGCAAGCTCGGCGGCGCGTCGGCGCAGATCGCGTAGATGGCTGGGGTCAACACTGAGATCGCCGGTAAAGGATCCACCCAGGGTCTTGTAGGCCGCAATCAGGGTCTTCAGCCGTTCGTTGATCTGGCGGTTGGCGGCTTCGCGCTTCTGTTGCACCGCCTGCATCACCAGCAGGCGGATGCCGACACCGATCAGGGTGATGATCGCCAGCCCCACCAGCGTCGACAGCAGGCCCTGCCAGGAACTGAAATCCAGACCGCGCATCCGCACACCCGTTGCTGCAGGCGCACATGCGCGCCGGGACGCCCATCGTACCGGCAGCCTGCCGGTTCCCACCAACGGCACAGTCACTGCAGCGGGCGGACGCGGTATCGTGTCGCCCTCTTCTTGACCTAGAACCTGCCGATGCCCAGCACGCCTCCCGCCCCGGCCAGCGCCCCCTCGCAGAAACTGGAACGCGCGCTCAAGCCGCGCCAGCTGATCATGATGGGGCTGGGCAGCGCCATTGGCGCCGGCCTGTTCCTGGGCTCGGGCGTGGGCATCCAGGCCGCAGGCCCGGCGGTGCTGATCTCCTATCTGGTGGCCGGCACCCTGGTCATCATCATGATGCACGCCATGGGCGAGATGGCCGCGGCGCGGCCGGCCAGCGGTGCATTCTCGGTCTACGCCGCCGATGCTCTGGGCGCCACCGCCGGTGCCACCGTCGGCTGGCTGTGGTGGGCGCAGCTGGTGGTGGTGATCGCCGCCGAGTCGGTCGGCGCGGCCGGCCTGCTCAGCACGGTCTGGCCGCAGTTGTCAGTGCCGCTGACCTCGTTGGCATTCATGGTGGTGTTCACCGTGATCAACCTGATGGGCGTGCGCAATTACGGCGAATTCGAGTTCTGGTTCGCCATCCTCAAGGTTGGCGCCATCATCGCCTTCATCCTGGTCGGCATTGCCCTGCTGCTGGGGCTGCTGCCGAACGTGCCCTCGCCCGGCCTGTCCAACATCAGCGGCCACGGCGGCTTCATGCCCAAGGGCCTGGCCGGCATCGGCGCGGCGTTGCTGGTGGTGATCTTCGCCTTTGGCGGCACCGAGATCGTGGCCGTGGCCGCGGCCGAAACCCAGGACCCGGAGCGCAGCCTGGCCCGCGCCATCCGCACCGTGGCCTGGCGCATCCTGGTGTTCTACATCGGCTCGATCGGCGTGATCATCGCCGTGGTGCCGTGGAACAGCGAAACCCTGAAGTCGCCGTTCGCCGCCGTGCTGCAGGTGGCCAACATCCCCGGCGCGGCCACCGCCATCACCCTGATCGCGGTGATCGCCCTGCTATCGGCGCTGAACGCCAACCTGTACGGCGCCTCGCGCATGATCTATTCGCTGGCCGAGCGCCGCGAGGCACCACGCTGGCTGGCCCACACCAATGCCCGCCAGGTGCCGGTGCTGGCCGTGCTGGCCAGCGTGCTGTTCGGGTTCGGCGCCACCGTGCTGGAGCTACTCTACCCCAACAAGGTGCTGCCGGTGCTGCTCAACGTGGTCGGCTCCACCTGCCTGCTGGTGTGGACCATCACCCTGGTTTCGCAGCTGATCCTGCGCCGCCGCGCCGAGCGCCTGGGCACGCCGCTGCCGTTCCGCATGGCCGGCTTCCCCTATCTGACGGTGCTGGCGCTGGCGATCCTGGGGCTGATCTTCGTATTGCTGCTGAGCACCCCGGAGACCCGCCTGCAGTTCCTGTCGATGGCCGCCTTCACCGCGTTCATCGCGCTGTGCAGCGGCCTGGCCCGCGGCGCGCGCCAGGCCTGACCATGCCGGAACAGGCTGTTTGCCCGTCTACGACCATGACGGGCTTGTTTTAACGCGAAACTAACGGCAGGCTGCGCCCATCCGAGGCCAGCCATGCCCACCCCAGACCCCCGCGTAGACACCTACATCGCCAACGCCGCCGCTTTCGCCCAGCCCATCCTGCGCGAGATCCGCCAGCGTGTGCACGACGGTTGCGCGCAGGCCGAGGAGGCCATCAAATGGGGCATGCCGGCCTTCCTGTACCAGGGCAAGCTGCTATGCGGCATGGCCGCGTTCAAGGCCCATGCCACGCTGGGCTTCTGGCAGCGCGATGGCGCGGCCGGCAACGACGAGGCCATGGGCCAGTACGGCCGCCTGTGCACGCTCAAGGACCTGCCCGGCAAGCGTGAGTTCGCCAGCCAGCTGCGCCAGAGCATGCAGCGCATCGACAGTGGCACCAAAGCGCCCAGACGGGCACCACGGGCCGCCCTGCCGATGCCGCCGGCCTTTGCCCTGGCGCTGGATGCCGCGCCCGCCGCGAAGGCAAATTTCCAGGCCTTTACCCCCGGTTACCAGCGCGACTACCTGGAGTGGATTGGCGAAGCCAAGCGCGACAGTACCCGCGACCAACGTATCGAACAGTCCATTGCGTGGTTGTCTGATGGCAAGCACCGCAACTGGAAACATGAGAAGCATTGACGCCAAAGGCGACAGGCTTTTCACTTCCCCCAAACACCCCCCACAGCCCTACCGTTACGCCATGATCGACCTTGAAGACCTCATCCAGCGCGCCATCGACCCGGCCTCCGTGAAGCTGGAAGGCACGCTTACCAATCCCCCCTCGTTCGGCGTGTATGTGATCGATACCGACGATGGCACCCATTACCGCTTTGGCAGCCATCCGGTGCGCCTGCAGGAGCTGGAAGACAAGTTCGGGGGGGCCGAGTTGGAATACCTGTTCCTGTCGCGTGAGGACGCCGCGGCGATGACGGCGGCGCTGAACCGCCCCGAGGCGGACTGACCTGTCTTGCTGCTACACCGGTGAAGCCCCTTGCCGAGCATGGCTCGGCACTACACGGGCTGTGCGGGTGAGGCCCCTTGCCGAGCATGGCTCGGCGCTACATGGGCTGTGCGGGTGAGGCCCTTGCCGGGCGTGGCTCGGCACTACGTGGACTGTGCGGGTGAGGCCCCTTGTCGGGCATGGCCCTGTGCTGCAAATTCGCCATTGCTTGATTTAAGTCATCGAGGGGAACGCTGCAGAGCGAGGAACATGGGGGCACCCCCAAAGCAGGAAACCTCGCACCATGCTCAGTCCCACCCAACGCGACCTGATCAAAGCCACCGTACCGTTGCTGGAAACCGGCGGCGAGGCGCTGACCAAGCATTTCTATGGGCGGATGCTGAGCCAGAGCGATGTCGCGCGCCCGCTGTTCAACCCCTCGCACCAGAGCAGCGGCGACCAACCGCGGGCGCTGGCCAACTCGGTGCTGATGTATGCCAAGCACATCGACCGCCTGGAAGCGCTGGGTCCGCTGGTGGGGCAGATCGTCAACAAGCACGTTGCCCTGCAGATCCTGCCTGAGCATTACCCGATCGTCGGCCACCATCTGCTGGCCTCGATCCGTGAAGTACTGGGCCCGGACATTGCCACCGACGAAATCATCGACGCCTGGGGCGCGGCCTACCAGATGCTGGCCGACCTGCTGATCGGCGCCGAGGAAGAAGTCTACGCAGCCAATGAGAAGGCCCCGGGTGGCTGGCGCGGCGCACGTACCTTCCGCGTTGCCGAGAAGGTGCCCGAGAGTGCGGAGATCACCTCTTTCCACCTGGTCCCGGTTGACGGCGGTGCGGTGGTGGATTTCAAGCCAGGCCAGTACATCGGCATGAAGCTGGAACTCGACGGCGAGGAAACCCGCCGCAACTATTCGCTGTCGCGCGCAGCCAACGGTGTCGGCTACCGCATCAGCGTCAAGCGCGAAGGCGGCGGCAAGGTGTCCAACCATCTGCATGACAAGGTGCAGGTTGGTGACACGTTGGAACTGTTTGCCCCGGCCGGTGATTTCACCCTGGTGGCCAGCGAGCGCCCGGTCGCCTTCATCAGCGGTGGCGTCGGCATCACCCCGACCCTGCCGATGCTGGAGCAGGCGCTGGCCAGCGGTCGCCAGGTGCACTTCATCCATTGCGCGCGAAATGGCGACGTACATGCGTTCCGTGAATTCATCGCTGACAAGCAGAAACAGCACCCGCAGCTGCGCAGCTACACCTGCTACAGCGAAGCCCTGCCGGGCGATGCAGCCGATGCCGAAGGCTTCCTCAGCCGCGAGCTGCTGGAGCAGTGGTTGCCGGCCGAGCGCGACATGGATGCTTACTTCCTCGGGCCGAAGCCGTTCATGGCGCAGGTGAAGAAGCTGCTGCGTGACGTAGGCGTTCCGGAAGCCCAGAGCCGTTACGAGTTCTTCGGCCCGGCCGCTGCGCTGGAAGCCTGAGCGGCGCAGCCGCAAACGTGTGCGAGGTAGGAGGCCGGCGGGGAGACCCGCCGGTCTTCTTTGTTGTAGCGGCTACGCAAGCGCAGGCGGCAAGGCTAGGATGCGGCATCACTCACTGCCCAGGGGAAATGCATGAACGTCTATGCCGTGGTATTGGCCGCTGTATCGAGTTTCCTGCTGGGCGGCTTGTGGTACTCCCCCGTCCTGTTCGGCCGCGCCTGGAACCGCGAGAACGGTGGTGAAGTCCCGCAAGGGCATCCGGGCAAGGTATTCGGCGTGGCCTTCGTGTTCTCGCTGCTGGCAGCGTTCGCCTTCGCCTGGTTTGTCGGCCCACAGCCGGAACTGCACAAGGCCTTGCTGTGCGGTCTGGTGGCCGGCTTCGGCATGGTCGCGGCCAGCTTCGGCATCAACTATCAATTTGCCCAGCGCAGCGGAAAGTTGTGGGCGATTGATGGTGGCTACCACACCGTACAGTTCGTGCTGTTCGGCCTGATCCTCGGCCTGTGGCATTAAGCCGGTAGTAGCAGCGGTTGCTGTTGCTGTTGCTGTTGCTCTAGCCCCCTCCCTTTGCCGCAGGCAAGGGGAGGGCTGGGGAGGGGTAGCCTTTGCAGTTGCAGCAAGAGCAAGAGCTTTCTCTCCCCTTCGGGGAGCGAGTTACTTTTCTTTGCTTGTGCAAAGAAAAGATAACCA
>DAMCTY010000018.1:0-61737 GCA_032112995.1 Stenotrophomonas sp.
CAGTCTTGCGCTGGCGCCAGACTGCCGGCAAGCGGAAGCGGTACAACGCCCACCAGGCGCTAAGCGGCATACCCAGCAACCACAGCGGCAGCCAACCAATCCACTGGCTGTGACCCCGCGCCGCCGGCCACACCAGCACCAACGCCAGGCCGGCCAGCGCCACCTGCCTGACGCAACGCAGCACACGGGGATCAGGGGCTTCATGTTCGTTACGACGGGATGACGATGCGAGCGGCTTGGCCATGACGTTCTCCGGCAACATTGCAGTGGTGGAGTGCATGCTCGGGGGCGGCCATCTCACGGACTGCGACCTGCCATTGACGCGCCCATCGCTGGCCGTCGAACATGCTGCCATCACCTACCAAGGCGACCCATCCCGTAATGCGACTGATTCCTGTCTTCCTGTCCGCCCTGCTGCTGGGCCTTACCCTGCCGGCGGCCAATGCCCTCGCCCAGGACAACGCGCCGGCAGCAACGCCCACGCAGGGAATCGCCGAGGGCCCGATCGACCTGCAGCGCTTCATGGGCCGCTGGTATGTGATTGGCCGCGTGCCCAACTTCATCGAGCGCGGGCATGTTGCCAGTATCAACACCTATACCCTGCAGGACGACAACAAGGTCGCCATCCGCTACCAGTACCGCGAAGGCTTCAGCGAGCCGGAAGAAGAAATCGATATCCGCGCGTCGGTAGACGAGGAAAGCGGCAACCGCCGCTGGCGCACCTGGTTCTACAAGATCGTGCCGACGCGCTCGCGGGTGCTGGAGGTGGCGCCGGATTATTCCTGGGCGCTGATTGGCTACCCTGGCCGCGAAATGGCCTGGATCTTCGCCCGCCAGCCGGACATGGACACCGCGCTGTACCGCGAACTGGCAACCCGCCTGCGTGACAAGTACGACGTCAACACCGACAAGCTCAAGCGCGTGCCGCAGCACCCACAGCAGGTGGACAAGCTGGGTTTTGAAGTGCCCAACAAGAAATAAGCGGTAGTGCCGAGCCATGCTCGGCAGAGGCTTTACCGGGAACGCTTCAGCCGAGCGTGGCTCGGGTCTACAGGAACTGCCAAAGCTTACCCCTCCCCAGCCCTCCCCTTTGCTGCGCAAAAGGGAGGGAGCGAAAACGTCGTGCCGAGCCATGCTCGGCAAGCGGCTTTACCGGGCACGCTCCAGCCGAGCATGGCTCGGCTCTGCAGGAACTGCCAAAGCTTACCCCTCCCCGGCCCTCCCCTTTGATGCGCAAAAGGGAGGGAGCGAAAACGTAGTGCCGAGCCATGCTCGGCAGAGGCTTTACCGGGAACGCTTCAGACGAGCGTGGCTCGGCTCTACAGGAACCGCGAAAGCTTACCCCTCCCCGCCCCCCCTTTTGGGGGCACAAACGTAGTGCCGAGCCATGCTCGGCAGGGGATTTACCGGGAAGGCTCCAGCCGAGCGTGGCTCGGCTCTACAGGAACCGCGAAAGCTTACCCCTCCCCGGCCCTCCCCTTTGCTGCGCAAAAGGGAGGGGGCACAAGCGTAGTGCCGAGCCATGCTCGGCAGAGGCTTTACCGGGAACGCTCCAGCCGAGCGTGGCTCGGCTCTACAGGAGCTGCCAAAACTTACCCCTCCCCAGCCCTCCCCTTTGCTGCGCAAAAGGGAGGGAGCTAGAACGTAGTGCCGAGCCATGCTCGGCAGGGGATTTACCGGGAAGGCTTCAACCGAGCATGGCTCGGCTCTACAGGGGGGGCGTCAGCCGCCGGGTTTGGCGGTCTCGATCACCACGCCCATCTGCTTGCCGGCATCGGCCAGCCTGACCTTCTTGCCATCACTGCGGGCGATCAGATAATCCGCCGCCACCCAGCCGCTCTTGCCGTCGGCGCGCACATTGCACCATTGCAGATCGGCCAGGCAGCGCTGCACTTCCACCGTCGTACCTACCGGCAATACCGCCAGGCGCTCGGCACGCTGATCCGGCGCGCTGCGCAGGTTCAGGCCATTGCTGACCTGGGCGGCGGGCTCGTTGATGCGCGGTTGGAACCACAGCACCGCGCCGATGATGGCCGCGCAGGCTGCGATGCGGGTGATTAGCCGGGGCATGTCGTCAAACTTGGGCTTGCGTGCCGCCAAGCTTGATCCTCATTGCCCCGGCTGACCAGCCCCGGCCTCGGCTCGTGTTCAGGCAGCCATGCCGTTATGCCGCAACAAGGCGTCGATCTGCGGATCGCGGCCACGGAAGGCGCGGAAGTTCTCAGCGGCACTGCGACTGCCACCGCGCGACAGCACCTCGTCGCGGAAACGCGCACCGGTTTCGGCCACCGCGTCCGGGGCTTCCTCGAAGGCGGCGTAGGCGTCGGCACTGAGTACCTCGGCCCACTTGTAGCTGTAATAGCCAGCCGCGTAACCGCCAGCGAAGATATGGCTGAACTGGTTGGCAAAGCGGTTCCAGGCCGGCGGGAAGTTCACCGCCACCTCGCCGCGCACGCGCTCCAGCAACTGCAGCACGCTTTCCTGGCCGGGCTGGTACTGGCTGTGCAGCAACATGTCGAACAGGCCGAACTCCAACTGGCGCACGGTGAACATGCCGCTCTGGAAGTTCCTGGCCGCCAGCATCTTGTCGAACAGTGGACGCGGCAGCGCCGCACCGGTGCTGACGTGGGCCGTCATCGCTTCCACCTGCGGCCACTCCCAGCAGAAGTTCTCCATGAACTGGCTGGGCAGCTCCACGGCATCCCATTCCACGCCGTTGATGCCGGCAACCGCCAACTCGCCGATGCGGGTCAGCAGCTGGTGCAGGCCGTGGCCCATCTCGTGGAAGATCGTGGTCACTTCGTCATGGCTGAAGGTGGCCGGCTTGCCGTCACTGCCGCGCCCAAAATTGCACACCAGGTAGACCAGCGGCGTCTGCACGCCAACAGCAGTAACGCGACGGTTGCGGCAATCGTCCATCCAGGCACCGCCGCGCTTGCCTTCGCGCGCGTACAGGTCCATGTAGAACTGGCCAACCAGCGCCCCCTCGGCATCCACCAGCCGGTAGAAGCGCACATCCGGGTGCCAGACCGGCGCGCTGTCCGCTTCCACCTTCAAGCCGTACAGGCGCTCGATCACACCGAACAGGCCGGCCAGCACCTTGGGCTCGGTGAAGTACTGCTTCACCTCCTGCTCGGAATAGCTGTAGCGCGCCTGCTTGAGCTTCTCGGCCACATAGGCCAAGTCCCAGGCCTGCAGCTGGTCCATGCCCAGCTCGTCATGGGCGAAGGCTTCCAGCTCGGCACGATCGCGCTGCGCATAGGGCTTGGCGCGGCTGGCGAGGTCACGCAGGAAACCCAGCACCTGCGGCGCATCGCTGGCCATCTTGGTGGCGATGGAATACTCGGCGTAGTTGTCGAAACCCAGCAGCGCCGCCAGCTCGTTACGCACCGCAAGGATGCGATCGATATTGCCGGTGTTGTCCAAGGCCGCGTCGCCGAACTCCGAAGCGCGCACGGCATGGGCGTGGTACAGCTGCTCGCGCAGCGCGCGGTTGTCGGCGTAGGTCTGCACCGGCAGGTAGCACGGCATCTGCAGGGTCAGCTTGTAGCCAGCGCGTTCGTCCTTCTGCGCGGCGGCACGGGCGGCGGCAAGCACGTCGGCAGGCAGCCCGCCCAGCTCCGCTGCGTCGTCCACGTACAGCGCGAAGGCGTCGCTGGCATCAAGCACGTTCTGCGAGAACTTCGCCTGCAGGCCGGACAGTTCCTCCTGCAGCTGGGCGAAGCGGGCCTTGCCGGCCTCATCCAGCTCGGCACCGCCCAGGCGGAAATCACGCAGGGCGTTGTCCAGGGTCTTGCTGCGGGCCGGGTCGTAATTGGCGGCTTCGGGCGCGGCGGCCAGTTGCTTGTACTGCGCGTACAGCGCCGGGTTCTGCGCCACCGCACTGCCGAAGCGGCTGATCCTGGGCAGGTTGGCGTTGTAGGCCTCGCGCAGCTCCGGCGTGTTGACCACCGCCTGCATGTGCGAAACCTGGCCCCAGGCCCGGTACAGTCGCTCGGTGGCGTCGTCCAGCGGCACCACGAAGTTCTCCCAGCTCACCGGCGCCACCGTTTCAGCCGCCTTCACCGCCGCCTCGGCCGCAGCCAGCAGGGCGTCGATGGCCGGGGTGATGTGTTCAGGCCGTATCGCGTCGAAACGCGGCAGGCCCGAGAAATCGAGCAGGGGGTTGTTGGCGGTGTTCACGGCAATCCTTCAAACAGGCCCGGCGATGCCGGTATCAACCTTGATATGGCGACGCTTCCAGCCAGGCACAAGGCAGCGCCGGCAGGCCCTGCCCGGCCACGGCGGCAGCCACCGCAGCGTCGGCCCCGGCCACGTCGATGCCCTGCTGCACGTACCAGTCCGGGTTGTAGTAGCTGTGCGCATAGCGCTCGCCCGGGTCGCACAGGATGGTGACGATGGAGCCATCGCGGCCGGCGGCGCGCATCTGCTGGGCGGCATACAGCACGCCGATGAAATTGGTGCCGGTGGAGCCACCAACCCGGCGCCCCAGGGTGGCGCTGACATGACGCATGGCCGCCAGGCTCAGCGCATCGCTGACCTTGACCATGGCATCAACGCAGGTGGGGATGAAGCTGCGCTCCACGCGGGGACGGCCGATGCCCTCCACGCGCGAGCCGCCCTCGCAGGTCATCTCGCGCCAATCGCGGCCTTCCAGCGCGGCGCAGTAGCCGTCGTAGAAGATCGACACCTCCGGGTCCGCGCAGAGGATGCGGGTGTCGTGGCGGCGGTAGCTGACGTAGCGGCCCAGGGTAGCGGCGGTACCGCCGGTGCCGGGGCTGCAGACGATCCATTCCGGCACCGGATGCGGCTCCTCGGCCATCTGCTTGAAGATGGACTCGGCGATGTTGTTGTTGGCACGCCAGTCGGTGGCGCGCTCGGCGTAGGTGAACTGGTCCATGAAGTGGCCGCCGGTTTCGCGCGCCAGTCGTTCGGATTCGCAGTTCAGGTCGCAGGCGCGCTGCACCAGGTGGCAGCGGCCGCCGTGGAATTCGATGGCGGCAATTTTTTCCGGCGACGTGCTGGCCGGGATCACCGCGATGAACGGCAGGCCCAGCAGGCGCGCGAAATAGGCCTCGGACACGGCCGTGGAGCCACTGGACGCCTCGATCACCGGGCAACCTTCGCGCAGCCAGCCATTGGCCAGCGCGTACAGGAACAGCGAGCGGGCAAGCCGGTGCTTGAGGCTGCCGGTCGGGTGGCTGGATTCATCCTTCAGATAGACATCGATGCCGGGGAAGCCAGGCAGGTCGATGGGTATCAGATGGGTATCGGCCGAACGGTTGTAATCGGCCTCGATCTTGCGGATGGCCGCCGCCACCCAATCACGCTGGGACATGGATCGCAACTTGTTGGTGAATGCTGGGTGGATTCTACTTGGTTGGGTTGAGGGGGCGGAGGCATTGGCAGTGCGCTGTGACCCGTGGCTTTGCCCTATGGCCTTGCCCCTGCCCTATTGCCGTCATTCCCGTGAAGGCGGCAATCGCTTTGGCTTTGGCGCTTCCTGCACCATCCAGGCAGAAGCAAGAGCCAGAGCGATTCCCGCCTTCACGGGAATGACGATCTGAAAGATATCCGGGGTTGAAAACCATTCAGCCGCGCCCCCAGCCAGGAATGCTATGGTTCAGCTTCGCCTCCCACCCTGACGCCCGTGCCGCGCATCCTGCTGCCCCTGCTGCTGTGCCTGACCCTGATCGCCGGTGCGGTCGGTTCGGTGTGGTCGGCAACGGCGATGGCCATGCCGATGCAGGCGATGGCGATGGGCGCCGACGACAGCGCGCACGACTGCTGCGATCAGGACGCCAAGCAGCATTGCGACGCCGACAAAGCGGCCACGCCCTGCGCCAGCGGCGACCACTGCGACTGCAAACAGCACTGCAACATGCTGCCCAGCACCGCGATGACGCGGCTAGCGCCGCTGCGCCATGTGCTGGCACCGCTGCCCCCCCTGCCCTCCCGCGCTGACGTGGCCCCCGGCCAGCTCAACCGCCCTCCCATCAGCTGATTCCCGCGCCTTGCGGCGCCCGCAGATACCTGCGCCCCGGCATCGCCCCGGGTGCACCCTTGATCTGTTCAGGACACACCACAGCGCATCGTGATGCGGCGGCGTGTCCGGGAGTTCCACATGTCTTCTGATTTCCTTTCCGATTCGCGCTCGGTGCTGTCGCGGCGTCGCTTCGTGCAGGGCCTGGCCCTGGGCGGCGTGGTCGCCGGTGCCGGCATGGCACGCATCCCGCAGGCATTTGCCTCCGGCCGCGCCATGGCGGTGCCGCCGGTTGAGCTGCGCGGCACCGAGCTGAACCTTGCCATCGGCCGCTCGGCGGTCAATTTCACCGGCCGCACCCGCCCCGCCATCACCGTCAATGGATCGTTGCCTGCGCCAATCCTGCGACTGCGCGAGGGTGATACCGTCAACCTGCGTGTGGCCAACACGCTGACCGACGAAATCACCTCCATCCACTGGCACGGCATCCTGCTGCCGGCCAACATGGACGGCGTGCCGGGGCTGAGCTTCAACGGCATCGCACCAGGCGAGGCCTACCAGTACCGGTTCCAGCTCAAGCAGTCCGGTACCTACTGGTACCACAGCCATTCGCTGTTCCAGGAGCAGGCAGGCCTGTATGGCGCACTGATCGTTGACCCGTTGGCGCCACCGCCGTATCACTTCGACCGCGAACACGTGGTCATGCTCTCGGACTGGACCGACATCGACCCCGATGCGCTGTTCCGGCGCATGAAGAAGATGCCGATGCACGACAACACCTACCAGCGCACGGTCGGTGATTTCATGCGCGACGCGCGCAAAGACGGCCTGCGCGAGACCCTGGCCGACCGTGGCATGTGGGGCCGGATGCGGATGACGCCTTCCGACCTGTCCGACATCAATGCCCACACCTACACCTACCTGATGAACGGCACCGCCCCGGCCGGCAACTGGACCGGCCTATTCCGCAGTGGTGAAAAAGTGTTGCTGCGCTTCATCAACGGCGCCTCGATGACCTACTTCGATGTGCGCATCCCGGGCCTGAAAATGACCGTGGTCGCCGCTGATGGCCAGTACATCCATCCGGTCAGCATCGACGAGTTCCGCATTGCCCCGGCCGAGACCTTCGACGTCATCGTCGAGCCGACCGGCCAGGATGCCTTCACCCTGTTTGCGCAGGACATGGGCCGCACCGGCTATGCCTGCGGCACCTTGGCAACACGCCAAGGCCTGCAGGCACCAATCCCGCAGATCGATCCGCGCCCGCTGCTGACCATGAGCGACATGGGCCACGACATGGGCAGCCATGGCGATCATGCCGGTATGGAAGGTGGTTGCGGCGCCAATATGGGTGCCAAGGGCATGGAAGGCGGCTGCGGTGCGGCGATGGGCCATGGTGCCCATGGCGGCAGCGACAAGTCGCCCAAGCACAAGCCCAGCGAAGCCGGCAATCCGCTGATCGACATGCAGACCGCGGCCACCGAGCCCAAGCTCGACGACCCCGGCATCGGCCTGCGCGACAACGGCCGCAAGGTGCTGACCTATGGCGCGATGCGTTCGCTGTTCGAGGACCCGGATGGACGCGAGCCAGGCCGCGAGATCGAACTGCATCTCACCGGTCATATGGAGAAGTTCGCCTGGAATTTCGACGGCATTCCGTTTGCCGGCGCCGAGCCGATCAAGTTGAACTACGGCGAGCGCATGCGCATCGTGCTGGTCAACGACACGATGATGCAGCACCCGATCCACCTGCACGGCGTATGGAGTGACCTGGAGAACGCCGACGGCGAATTCCAGCTGCGCAAGCACACCATCGACATGCCGCCGGGTACACGCCGCAGCTACCGCGTTCGCGCGGATGCGCTGGGCCGTTGGGCCTTCCACTGCCATCTGCTTTACCACATGGAAGCGGGCATGATGCGCGAAGTGAGGATCGACGCATGAAGACCCTCTCCCGCTCATTGATGTTCATTGCCCTGGCTGCCAGCGGCAGCGCCTGGGCGCAGGACCCGCACGCAGGCCACGCAGGCCACGCAGGCCATGAAGCGGAAACCAAGCCGGCTGTCGATCCGCATTCTGGGCATGTCATGCCTGCTGATCCGCATGCCGGCCACAACATTCCCAAGGCCGAAGACCATTCCGCCCACGGCAAGGCGCCGGATCCGCATGCGGGGCACGCCATGCCTGCTGATCCGCATGCCGGCCACAACATGCCCAAGGCCGAAGACCATTCCGCCCATGGCAAGGCAGCGGATCCGCACGCGGGGCACAACATGTCGGCCGATCCGCATGCCGGCCACAACATGCCCAAGGCCGAAGACCATTCCGCCCACGGCAAGGCGCCGGATCCGCATGCGGGGCACGCCATGCCTGCTGATCCGCATGCCGGCCACAACATGCCCAAGGCCGAAGACCATTCCGCCCATGGCAAGGCAGCGGATCCGCACGCGGGGCACAACATGTCGGCCGATCCGCATGCCGGCCACAACATGCCCAAGGCCGAAGATCACTCCGGCCATGGCAAGGCCACTGATCCGCACGCCGGGCACGCCATGCCCGCCGATCCGCATGCGGGACACAAGATGCCGGCCAATAGCACCGCACCGCGCGAGCCGATCCCGGCGCTGACCCGGCAGGACTTCGACGACGCGTTCCCGGTGTTGAAGCCGCATGCAATGGAGCACGCGCCGTCGTTCAACAGCCTGGTGGTGTTCGATCACCTGGAAGCCTGGGATAACGCACACGGCAGTGGCCAGGCCTGGGGCATCGACTCCTGGTTCGGCAACGACATCAATCGCCTGTGGATACGCAGCGAAGGTCAGCGTAGCGAGAACGCACTCGGCGACTGGTCGGTGGATGCGTTGTACGGGCATTCGATCTCGCCGTGGTGGGACGTGGTAGCCGGTGCGCGGCATGACAACGGCCGCCAATCACCGGATCTGACCCGTGCCGCGTTCGGCCTGCAGGGCTTGTCGCCGTACAAGTTCGAAGTCTCGGCGATGGCCTACATCGGCGGACCGCGCAAGGCCGAGTTGGCCTTCGAGGTCGAATACGACGTGCTGCTGACCAACCGCTTGATCCTGCAGCCGGTGGTGGAAGCCAGCATCGTTGCCGATGACGATCCGCGCCGTGGCGTGGGCAAGGGCTTGAGCAGCGTGGAAGCAGGCCTGCGCCTGCGCTACGAGTTCACCCGCAAGTTCGCACCGTATGTGGGCTTTGTGCACGAACGCGCATTCGGCGATACCGCTGACCTGCACCGTGATGCCGGCGAAGGCGTGAGCGAATCGCGCTGGGTTGCCGGCGTGCGCTTCTGGTTCTGATTCGTAGTGATGGCGTCGCATGCCGGCGCCATCCCCACTCTCCCTACAAGGAATACATTCGATGAAGCTCTTTATCCAGGCCGCACTGGTCGGCGCGATCTCCCTTGCCTCCATCTCCATCGCGCAGGCCCAGCACGCCGGCCACGAGCACCATGCACCGGCGGCCAAGCCTGCTACGAAGGCACCACAGGCCGATGCTTCGGCAACCTTCAAGCGCTTCGATGCCAACAACGATGGCTTCATCAGCCGCGAGGAGCTGCCCAGCGGTCATCCGCTGCTGCCGCACTTCGGCATGAGCGATGGCAACCATGACGGCAAGCTCGATGCCAAGGAATTCGAGCGCGGCCTGTCGATGCTGTGACGCCCTACTGCCGCACTGGCCTCCGGCCAGCGCGGCAAACTGTCCAAGGAATCCAGATCATGAAAAAGCGTTCAAAACCGATGTTCTCGTTGCTGGTGCTGGCGGCAGGCACCTTGTTGATCAGTGCCTGCAATGCGAGTCCGTCTACTGCTACCACCGCAGCCGCTGCGGTTGCTGCGGCACCTGCGAAGGCTATTGAAGCTGCGCCGGCTACCAAGGCATTGCCGTTGGTGGTTGTACACAAGGACCCGAACTGCGGCTGCTGTGGTGGCTGGGCCGAACATATGCAGGCCGCAGGCTTCCCGGTGCAGCTCAATGACACCAGCGACATGATGGCGGTGAAGCAGCGGCTGGGAATCGGCGACGGCATGATGTCCTGCCACACCTCCGAGATAGACGGCTATGTGGTGGAAGGCCATGTGCCGGTAGCAGACATCCAGAAGCTGCTGGCCGAGCGCCCGCAGGCACGCGGGCTGGTGCTGCCGGGCATGCCGGTTGGTACGCCGGGCATGGAGTCGCCGGACGGTTACCGCCAGGCGTTTACGGTTGCATTGCTCGGCAATGATGGTTCGTTGAGCGAGTTCTCAAAGCACGAGTGATGCCACCGCAATAATGATCGGAGTAGAGCCCCTCTCCCGTTCACGGGAGAGGGGTTGGGGTGAGGGGACGCTTCTAGCCAGGCAACGTCAAAAGCCCCCTCATCCGCCCTCCGGGCACCTTCTCCCGCACGCGGGAGAAGGGAGTGTCCAAAGCCAGGGCGAGAGCCAGAGCCGCAGCCGCAGCCGCAGCCGAAGCAACAGCAACAGCAACAGCAACAGCAACTACAACGGCAACACCTGCAGACCTCAAACATCTGCAGCCACAACAGCCAAGCTCAAGTTCACTCAGATCTTGAAGTCGTCAAACGCAACCCGCTCATCCGCAACACCCAGCTTGCGCAAGAGCTGCCTGGTCGCCGCCAACATCGCCGGCGGCCCGCACAGATAGAACTCGCAACCGGCCAGATCTGGATGCTGCTTCAATAGATCCTCATGGATGGCTTCATGCACACGCCGCGCATCGCCTCCCTGCCCTGACCACACCGGATGCCAACTGAAGTTGGCATGCGCATGTGCCAGCGCCTTCATCTGCTCGACATAAGGGCAATCGCGCTCACCACGGGCGCCATACCAGTAGTGCATGCGCTCACCTCCTCCTTCACCCAGTCGCTGCTGGATCAGCGCGCGCAGCGGTGCCATGCCTGCACCCGCACCAATGAAGATCTTCTCGCGCTCGCTACCACTGAGTGCGAAGTCGCCGAACGGTCCGCTGTAACGGACACGGTCACCCTCACGCAGCGTATAGGCATAGGTCGAGCCCTTGCCCGGCGGATGCTTGCGGTTCTCCTGCCAGCCAGGGCTGAAGCGCACCAGCAGCACCAGCCCGCCGTCCGCATTCGACACCGGCGTGGCCAGCGAATACGAACGACGCACCGCTGACTTGTTCTGCAAGGTTGCAGGCAGGGACAACGCGCACCACTCCGCTTCATGCTCACCCGGATACCACACCGCACTGCTCGGCAGCTCGTACTCGGGCACATGCAGCTGCAGATAACAGCCAGCCTGGAACTGTGCATCGGCCGCCTGCTCGGGGCGCAGATGGATCTCGCGCAGGAAGGGCGTTACCGCCACAACCTTCTCGACAATGGCCCAATGCTCGGTCCACAGACTGGCACCGCCGGCCACTTCGATCTCGATGTCCTCGTTCACCGGCAGATTGCAGGCCAACCGGCACCCGACCTTGCGCTTGGCTTCAGGCACGTGCGCGCGATCCGCCGCGGTTGCCTTGCCAGCGCCCGTGCGCACCCGCACCTCGCATAGACCGCAGCTCTGGCCGCCACCGCAATTGGAGGGAAGATGGATCCCCTCGCGCGCCAGTGCCACATACACACTGTCGCCGCTGGCCACCTCCACCGTGCGCAGATGCGTACCGCCTGGCGCGTACACCATCAGCTGCCTGCGCGAACGCCAGCGCCGCGGGATGAACTCCTGCAGATGGAAACTGGCAATCAGCAGCCATACGCCGGTCAGCGCCAGCCACAGGCCACCGATGCCCATGCTCACCACCAGCGGGTTGTTGAAGTTGACCCGGCTGCTGTAATCCATGATGTGCAGCATCCAGAAGATGTCGAACAGCCGCCAGGTCGCCGTGCGGTGCTCCATCACCTGGCCGCTGTGTGCGGACACGTAGATGCTGGTGTCCTGCGCGTCGTTGAAATCCACACGCCATACCGGGTCGGGGTTGGCACGCGTCTCCAGCGTCTTCTGCAGGTATTGCGGCGCTGCGGCGACGCCATCGCCGGCATAGGCCGCCTGCGCAACCTTGGCCGCGACCGCCGCGTCAATGCTGATGCGCTTGCCGTCAAGGGCATCGATGACCTCGGTGCCTTGCGGCGACTGCAGCCGGTACACCGGCTGTTGCAACAGCCAGCCACTGTCCAGCGTTGCCGCCTCGCCCTTGGCAGCGGCCAACGCCACGCTGGGCGACACCGTAGCCGACGGCCATGCCGGTGGCGCGACAGGCACTGCGCGTTGGGCGCTGCCTTCGATCTTGTCCGGATCGAGCAGGCTCATCATCAGGCCGCTGCCCAACCACACCACGAACTGCAGGCCGATCACCAGGCCCACCCATTTGTGCAAGGTACGCATCCACGGGGTCATGCCTGCCTCCGCTTGCCGAAGCTGTAGAACAGCAGCCAGATGCCGCTGAGTGCAAAGCCCAGGCCAATGATCGACGCCGCCCGCAGCAGGTTGTTGTTGACGTCGGTGCGGTCCTCGTAATCCATGATGTGGAACATCCACAGGAAATCGAACCAGCGCCACAGGTCGTGGCGCCGCGCCAGCAGATCACCGCTGTCCGGTGACAGGTACAGCGTGCTGTCGCCGCGGCCACTGAAATGCACGGCCCACATCGGTACCGGCCGCGTCTTCACTTCCGACGGGGCACGGGTGATCCACTCCACCCGCTCCACTTCACCCTCTCCCTGGTACAGCGACTGCGCCAGCGCTATTGCCTGCTCGCGGTCCATCGGCGCCAGGCGTTCACCGCTGGCAGCATCCACCAGGTACTTCTGTTTGCCCTGGCGGACCTCATAGACCTCGCGTTCCAGCACATGCTTGAGCCGGAACGATTCCATCTGCGGATAGCGTGCGGCCAGCACATCGGCACCAACGCGCGCGGTCTGCGCCGGCAGCGGTGTGCCGTGCACGTGGGCCAGGTGGTCACCATGGATAACGTCCAGCGGCACCACGGTCATGTAGACGCCGCTGAGCATCCACAGCAGCGCCTGCACACCGATCACCAGGCCGATCCATTTGTGGGCACGGCGTGCCCAGAATGCGGGTTTCATCAACATCGTCCTCGTTCAATGACGCGCCCCGCCGCAGCTGCGACGGGGCGCGTCCAATCACCAGCGGTAGCCGATGCGTGCGTACCAGCGGCGACCCAGCAGGTCGTAGGTCATCGTATCGGTGTTGGCATCGGTATAGCTCTGGATGAACGGCGGCTTCTTGTCGAAGACATTGTCCAGGCCCAGCGATACATCCAGCGCCTTGCTCACCGCGTACTTGAGCTGCAGGTTGTGATAGAAAACCGACGGCGCGTGGTCACCGATATCACCGCGAGCTGCGTTGATGTCATCGGCACGACCGATGTACTGCGTGCTCCAGGTGCCCGACCATTGGTCGCGCGAGGCATTGAGCGAGACCAGACCGCGCCACTTGGCATAGCTGCCGCGGCCGCCGGTGATCTTGCCGGCGTACTCGATCAGCTCGGCCCCGTCGTACGGCCGCACGTCGTAGCGCTGCAGATAGGAAACATCGGCGCTGATGCTGGCATCGAAGCCCGCCGCCTTGAACTCATACAGCGCACCGAAGTCGTAGCCGGTGACATGCTCGTTGGCGGCGTTGACCGGCTGCGAAGACAGGAAGTCGACTTCGCCGGTGCGCGGGTTGCGGGTGAAGTTGCTGGCATCGCAGAACGGATGCGCCAGCCCCGGCGTGTTGTAGCAGATGGCCAGCTTGGTGGAGCCGTCGATGCGCTGGATGGCGTTCTTGATGCGGATGTTGTAGTAGTCCAGCGTCAGGGTCAGGCCGGACAGGAACTGCGGCGTCCACACCAGGCCGGCGGTGAACGAGGTTGCATCTTCCGGCTGCAGCGCCGCATTGCCGCCGGAGGTGGTGAGGATGGTATTGCCCGGCTGCACATAACCCGCCGGCACGCCGTAAGCCTGGCAATTGGCACGCACCACCGAATCGGCTGGCATTGCCGACCACTTGCTGCAGGGATCGCTGGTGGTCAAGTTGCCCTCTGCCACGCCACCGAACAGCTCCGGAATGTTCGGGATGCGGAAGGCGGTACCGTAGGTGCTGCGCACCTTCAGCGACGGACTGACCTGCCAGTCCAGGCCGGCCTTGTAGTTGTAGTCGCGTCCGAACAGATCGTAATCCGAGGCGCGACCGGCCAGGTTCAGGTACAGCGAATCGGCAACGACGCTGTCCTGCAGTAGCGGGATGGCCAGCTCCACGAACGCTTCCTTGGCAGTGTATTCACCAGCAATCCGCTCCTGCTTATTGGTATTGCCGCTGCCCAGCACGGTCAGCGGATCGGGGTTGCGCCAGCCGCGTTCCTTGCGCACTTCCACGCCGGTGGCAAAGCCCACCCAACCGGCAGGCAGTTCGAATATCTGCCCGCTGAGGTTGGCGGTGAAGCTCTTCTGCTCGTTGCCGCCAGTATCGCGCGAGGTATAGAGGATGTAATCGAGCACCTCACGGCTCAGGTCGCCATAGCCCAGGTAGTCACCACAGGGAATGGCGGCACCCGGCAGCGGGCTGCAGATGCTGCGGTCCAGGGTCTGCTCGACACGATCAAGATTGGCGATGTTGTCCGAGCCATCGGTGCCGGTATTACGCCCCCAATTCAATGCCGCCGACCAGTCCCAGCCAGTGCCGAACTGCCCCTTGATCCCGACCAGCCCGCGGAAGGTGTTCACCTTCTGCGAGAAATGGCGCGGGCCGGCCTCTTCCAGGCGACGGCGCTGCAGCAGCAGGTCCTGTCCGGTCGGATTGGTCGGATGATCGGCGGCGATGTTGATCGGCCGGTACACGCCCAGCCCACCCGGCGCCGCCAGCTGGTCGGACTGACGGTTGGTGTACATCAGCTCGGTGAATACCGTGGTGTTCTCGCTGAGCTGGCTGTCGCCGAACACGCTGATGCTGATGCGCTTGATCGGGTTGACCGCGTTGAGCGTGGGGTTGCCGTTGTAGTTGTGCTTGGCCGCCGAGTACGGCTCGTAGAAATCGCCGTCGCCACCCAGTACCTGGTTGAAATTGACGCGGCTGCCATCGGCAAGCAGGGCGCGGCCGCCTACCGTGGTGGAACTGCCCGAGCACACCAGCCGGCCATCCTGTTCGGCCAGGCCGCACGGCGCGCGCGAGGCCATGTTGACCGTGCCGCCTTCTGCATAGTTGATGCCGGCCATCAGCGAACCGCGCTCGCTGGTGACGCCCCAGGCCAGGTCCACCGCGGTTTCATCACCATCGCCGCGCGTAGTCTGGCCGTAGCGCACTGCGGCCTCGGCACCCTCGAATTCCTGCTTGGTGATGATGTTGACCACGCCGGCCACCGCATCGGCGCCGTAGATCGCGGAGGCGCCGTCCTTGAGCACTTCCACCCGCTCGATCAGCGCTACCGGGATCATGTTCAGATCGACCGAACTATTGGCGCCGGTGCCGCCGTTGACGACACGGCGGCCGTTGAGCAGCACCAACGTGCGGTTGATACCCAGCCCACGCAGGTTGACCTGGGTGGTGCCGTAGCCGTTCTCGGCCCAGTAGGCATTGCTCTGGCTGCCGGCAAAGCCAGCCGAAGCCGGCAGCCGCTGCAACAACGTTTCCACCGAGGTGGCGCCGGAGCGCTCGATGGCCTGCGCATCGATCACGCTGACCGGGCCCACGCCCGACAACTGCGCGCGCTTGATGTGGCTGCCGGTGACCTGCACGGCATCCAGCGTGCGCGCGGCGGGGTTGGGTGGCTGCGCATCCTGCGCGTTGGCGGTATGGATGGCGGTGGCACACAACAGCGTGCCGATGGCCGCAGCCAGGGCATGGGTCTTCAGGTACATGGTCTCTCTCCCGCTGGGGGTTCTGTCTCTGGGCAATAGCCGCGATCGCGGGCGCGAGCACGGTTCGCTGCAACGTCGTGGTGACGCGAGAACAACCGCTCAGGCGATGGGAGGTCGGAAGACGCGGGCCAGCCGGTCTGCCGGCAGGTCCAACGATGGCAGCGGCGTGCTGGCCGCTGCCGGTGGCTGCGCACCGGCGAACCACAAGGTCGTCGCCGGCGGGTAGACGGTGAACACGCACAGGCAATCGCAGCCCAGGCTGTCAGCGCAGCTGCAATCGGCATCTGCGCTGGAAAGCGCGCTGCCGCCGTGCGCGGCATGCGCACCGGCGTTGCTGGCAGAGCGTTCCGATGTTGCCGGCGCAGGGTCGCAACTGGCGCTGGCGGCGCGGCCCACCGGATTGCCCGCGATCGGATCGTCCGCGTGCAGCACCATGCGCGTGCTCGCCCATGCACCGAGCACGCCTTCAACGGCAAGCACCAGCATCAGCAGCAACGGCAGCCACACACGGAAAGACATGGAGATCCGAACAGCCTCGTTATTTGTATATACATACAATGAATAGCGCGACCAGAGAAAGCTTGTCAACCGCCCTGGCCACACCGCAGTGCCTTCCGTGGTGGCGTTCCCCGCCAGCATCCGGCGCAGCCCTTGCGCCTGCGTTGCTTCCGCCGTTTGAAGCCGCGGTGCATGCAGCCTTCATCAAATCGACGGGAACAACGACTATCCTGCGACGCAGCATAGCCAGCGCGCACGCACTCGCCTAGCCACGAAAGGTCTGGCGGTGATGATTTTTTGTATTGACGCATGCAAGCTGCGCTGGCGATTTCACATGCAACTTTTTTATCTGCGTGCCGCTGCCGTACAGGCACGCCGCCTTGCCCCATTCATCGCTACAGGACTGTCCCCATGAGCCTTCAAACCCTTGCACAACAGCCCGGCGTCGCCGCCCAGGTACCGGCCGAAACCCACGGCTTCGTGTTCAACCACACCATGCTGCGGGTCAAGGACATTCGCGCATCGCTGGATTTCTATACGCGCGTGCTGGGCTTCCAGCTGATCGACCAGCGTGATTTTCCGGAAGCCGAGTTCAGCCTGTACTTCCTGGCCTACGTACCGGCCGGTGTGCAGGTGCCGCAGGACGATGCCGCGCGCCGCCTGTGGATGGCCGGCATCCCCGGCGTGCTGGAGCTCACCCACAACCACGGCACCGAGAACCAGGACGGCCCGGTCTACCACGACGGCAACAGCGACCCGCGCGGCTTCGGCCATATCTGCGTGTCGGTGCCGGAACTGGAAGCGGCCTGTGCGCGGTTCGAGGAGCTGGGCGTGCCGTTCCAGAAGCGCCTGAGCGATGGCCGCATGAAGAGCCTGGCCTTCATCAAGGACCCGGACGGTTATTGGGTGGAGATCATTTCCAATAGCGTGCGTGCCTGATACGAACGTGGCGCGTTGACGAGGCTGTCGTCTTCCCGGGTGCGCTTCGCTTACCCGGGAGCGGGGTGCGATCTGAAAGCGCACGTGTGCACCACAATCCCGGGTGCGCTGCGCTTACCCGGGCTACGGGGCTACGGGTTGCATCGTGCTGAACAACAAACGCCGGCTTGCGCCGGCGTTTGTTGGTGTCGAACCACTTGGCAGGGGCTGCGACTTACTTCTTGAAGGTGCCGGCCTTGACCAGCACCATCTTCTGCGGGTCCACGTACTTGCGGATCACGCCATTGACCTGCTGCAGCGTCACCGACTGGATCGCCTGCGGGTAGTTGTCCAGCCAGGCCAGGCCCACACCGCGCTCAACCGTGCCGATGATCGCCGCCGACATGCCGTCGGTATTGCCCAGGCCAACCTGGTAGCTGCCGACCATCGCCTGCTTGCGTGCATCCAGTTCTTCAGCAGTGATGCCGTCCTTCCACCAGCGCTGCAGTTCGCGGCGGGTGCTGGCGATGCCCTTGTCCATCAGCTCCGGTGCGAAGGTGGTGCTGATGCCCAGGCCGCCGTCCATGTAGTCGCTGCCCAGCAGGTTGCCGCCGATGCCGTAGGTCAGGCCTTCCTTCGCGCGCACCGCCGCCATCAGGCGACCGGTGAAGCCCGAACCCAGCACGTCCACGCCCACCGTCATCGGCAGGTAGTCGGCATCGGTGTAGCGCAGGCCGGTGGCCTGGCCCAGGAACACGCTGACGCTCGCCTTGTCCTTCATCGCGATGCTGTGCTCGGCGGCCTTGGCCGGCAGCCGTGCCGGCGCATCACGCAGGTAATCGACACCGCCACTCCAGCCGTTGAAGCCATGTGCAACCGCGGTCTCGATCGCCCTGGCATCAACGTCACCGGCAAACACCAGGGTCATATGCGCCGGGCCGTAGTACTTGGCGTGGAAGGCCTTGATCTGCTCCAGCGTCACCTGCGGCACCGCCTTGAGCATCGCTTCGCGCGGTGCCGGTGCGTTGATGCTGCCGGCCGGGAAGACGCTCAGCATCATGGTTTCGCGGGCCATCGCGCCGGGGTTGTCGCTGGCCTGGCGCAGCGCTGCTTCCAACTGCACCTTGGCCTTGGCCAGTTCCTCGGCGGTGAACGCCGGCTCACGCAGCTGCTCGGCGAGCAGGTCAAGCACGGTCGGCAGGTCCTGCTTCAGGCTCTTGCCGTAGATGCCGATGCGCGCGGCGCTGGGGCTGAAGGACAGCTGCGCGCCGATGCCGTCGAGCGTATCGGAGATGGCGAACTTGTCGCGGTGGGTGGTACCGGCTTCCAGCAGCATCGCGGTCAGCGTCGGCACGGCCGGATTGTCGGCCTTGGCCGCGAGGAAGGCATCACCCAGCGGCATCGAGCCGGTGAAGGTGACCACGTCCTTGACCCCCATCGGGTAGACGATCAGGTCGATGCCGGCGGCCTTGGCGTGCACGGCGGTATCGGCCACGCCGGCCTGGGCGGCAAATGCGGCAAGGCTGGACAGGGCGGCCAGCGCCAGCGGAATCAGTCGAATGCGTTTTGCGTTGTTCACTTGCTGCTCTCCGGCACGAACCAGCCAACCGTGCTCTGCTCTGCGGTGAAATACTTGCCGGCAACGCGCTGCACGTCGGCCGGGGTGACCTTCTCCAGGTCCTTCAGGGCGGTGGAATACAGGGTCCAGTCGCCCATCGCGATGAACTCGTTGAGCGCATCGGCAGCCTGGTCGGTGCCATCGCGGCGGTAGGCCTCCTCGGCGCGGTATGGGCCGAGCACGCGCTTGATTTCCTCGATGCTGACGCCGTCGCGGGCAACCTTGGCGATCTCGTCGCGGACGATCTGCTCGATGTCCGCATGTTTGCTATCCGGGGCCAACGCCACGCTGAGCATGAACAGGCTGGGATCGCGCTGCTGGTACATGCCGCCCGATACCGCCACTGCCTTGCTGGTATCCACCAGCGCACGCTGCAGGCGCGCACTACGGCCGCCCTGCAACACCAGCTCAAGCACGTTCAGTGCCGGGATGTCCTTGTCCAGGCCCGCCGGGGCCTTGTACGCCATCATCACCGTGCCGGTCTCGCCGGCGCGGCGCAGCGTCACCCGACGCTCGCCCTGCTGTTCCGGTTCGGTGGTGTAGACCTCGGGGATGGCATGCGGCGAACGCGGCACCTTGCCGAACTTCTCGCCGATGCTGGCCAGCACCTGGGCGCTGTCGATATCACCAACGACGGTGACGGTGGCGTTGTTCGGCCAGTAGAAGGTGTCGTAGAACGCACGCAGCTTCTCGATGGACACCTTCTCGATGTCGCTGCGCCAGCCGATCACCGGGTGGTGATACGGGTGGGCGCTGTAGGCGGTGGCCCACATCAGCTTCATCAGCGCGCCATTGGGATTGTTCTCATTGCGCTCGTACTCGTTGCGCACCACGGTCATTTCGCTCTGGCGGTCCTTCTCGCGCAGCAGCAGGCCGCGCATGCGGTCGGCTTCGATGGCGATGTAACCGTCCAGCGCAGCCGGTGGCAGCGTGGCGTAGTAGTTGGTGCGGTCCAGCGAGGTGGTGGCGTTGAAGCCGGCACCGACACGGTCCAGGTAGGTGTCGACGTTGTTCGCGCCGTCAAAATTGGTGCTGCCCATGAACATCAGGTGCTCGAGCAGGTGGGTGCCACCGGTGGTGCCGGTCACCTCGTTGCGCGAACCGACCCGGTAGGTCATCTGGAAGGTCACCACCGGTGCGGCGTGGTTGGGCAGCAGCAGCACGCTCAGGCCATTGGCGTCGAGCCGGTACTCGTCGATGCCATCGAGGGATTTGACGTGGGTGAAGCCATTGACCTTGACCGGCTCGGCCGAGGCAGCGGAGGCTGCCATCAGGCCCAGCGCAAGGCCGGCGCACAACAGGCGTTGCGAAATCATGCGTTGCGCTCTCTTGATATGCGCCCGGGGGCGCGGGGAAGTCAGCGGCGGGGGTTCAATCCCGTCCTTGTGGGGTAGCGTTGTCCAGCGCGGAGAGCACGATCTCCGGTGTGAGTACCTCGGGCAGTTCACGCGGTGCACCGCCACCTGCCGGATAGGCCAGGTTGAACGGCACCGCGCTGCGGTTCCAGCGCTCGAGCTCGGCGGTGATCAGCGGGTCGGCATTGGTCCAGTCGGCCTTCAGCGCGGCCACGTTGTGCTCGCGGAAGTAATCGCGCACCCGTGCCGAGGCGAACACCACCTTCTTGTTGACCTGGCAGGTGGCGCACCAGCGCGCAGTGAAATCGACGTAGATCGGGCGACCTTCGGCCTGCAGCTGCTGCACGCGTTCGCTGCTCCAGGCTTCCCATTGCAGTTGCTCGGGCGCCGGCGCACGCGGCCAGCCAAACAGCACGGCCGCGGCCAGCACCAGCACGCCGCCCAGCGCACTGAGCCGGGCACGAGCGCCACGGGCACCCGGGCGTGTTGCACGGCCATACAGCCACAGGCCGAACCCGAGCAGGGCCAGCGCCAACAAGGCGTTGAGCAAGGCCGCTTCGTGCAACTGTCCGGCCAGTACCCACAGCAGGTAGGCCACGGTGGCATACAGCGGGAAGGCCATCAGCTGCTTGAAGGTCTCCATCCAGGCACCCGGCCGCGGCAATAGCTTCACCAGCGACGGAAACACCGACAACAGCAGATACGGCAGCGCCAGGCCCAGCGCGATCGCAGTGAACACCACGAACGACTGTGCGGTGGGCAGCGCCAGCGCTGCACCCAGCGCCGGTGCCAGAAAAGGCGCGCTGCACGGCGTGGCCACCACGGTGGCCAGCATGCCACTGAAGAAGCTGCCCGCCACGCCAGTACGCGTCTGCAGGCCGGAGCCGATGCCGGTGGCACGCATGCCCACCTCGAACACGCCGCTGAGGTTCATCGCGAACGCCAGCATCACCAGCGCCAGCACGAACACGAACGGTGCCGACTGCAGCTGGAAGCCCCAGCCCAGTTGCTGCCCGCCCTCGCGCAGTACTGCCAGCAGCCCGGCCAGTGCCCAGAACGACAGCAGCACGCCAGCGGTGAACGACAGCGCATGCAGGCTGACCTTGCGCCTGTCGTTGCCGGCCTGCTCGATGAAGCCGACGACCTTCAGGCCCAGCACCGGGAACACGCAGGGCATCAGGTTGAGGATCAGCCCACCCAGCACGGCAAACAGCAGCACCACAAACGACAGCTGGGTGCCGCCAGCGGCGTCCGCCGAGGTCGGCACCGCGCCAAGATCGGCGGTGCCGACCAGTGCGGAAGCTTCGGCTTCGGCCACGAACGGCAGCTCGATGGCAACGCCGCGGTAGGCACCCTGCGCATCGCTATAGGCCAGCACGCCACGCAGCATGGCGTCGGCCGGCATGGTCTCGGCCGCATCCAGTGGCAGCTTCAGCAAGGCGCGGGCACCGCGATTGCCGATGGTCTGCGGCACCTTGTACGACACGAATTCATCGGCCGGGAAAAAGTGCAGGTCAGCCATGTCGGCCGGTGCTGCCACACGCAGGGTCAGGCCGTCTTTTTCGCGGGTTGCCGCCAGCTTCCAGCCTTCGCTGGATGCGGGCATCGGCAGGGCTGCCAGGGCCGCCTGCACAGCGGCGTCCGCCTCCGGCGCATCACTGCTGACCGGCACACGCAGGCTCACCGCCGCCTTGCCCGGAATGCACACGGTCTCGCACATCAACCAGCGTGCCTGTGCCTTCAGCTCAACCTCGCTGCCGGGCTTCAGGTCGGCCGGCGCGATCAGCCGCACCGGCAGGTAGGACAGCCCTTCGTAGCCGTGGCCGGTGATATTGCCTTCGCGGTCGCGCACCAGGATGGGGGTGGGCCACTGGATGGCCTCGGCCGTCCAACCCGGGGGCAAGTCCCACATCAGTTTGGTCGGCAGGCCAGTGCCGGCGTTCTTCCAGAAGCTGTGCCAATGCGGGTCGTGCTGCATGCGCAGCGCCAACTGCAACGGCTCGCCCGGCTGCACCGAGCGCTGTGCCGCAACCAGCTCGGCCTGCACCTGTGCCAGCACGCTGCCGGGCAGCAACACGCCCAGCAGCAACAGCGCGGTCAGCGCCGCGCGGCGGAGGACATCAACGTGCAGGCGCATCTTCAACCTTCTTGATCTGCGCACGCACCGCACGCTCCACGTCCCACTCGCGCATGCCGACGCCGACGATCGTGCCGTCACCGGCGATCAGGTAGTTCTGCGGCAGCTGCACCACGCCGTAGGTCTGCGCGGCCTTGTCCTCGAAGCCCGGCGCCTGCAGGTTGATCCAGGGCAGATCGTTGCTGCCGCCCTCCTCCTGCATGGCCTTGGTCCAATCGTCCTTGTCCTCGTCCAGCGACACGGCGTAGATTTCGAAGCCATGCGCGTGGAACTCGCGGTAGACCTTCAGCAGATGCGGAAATTCACCCCGGCACGGGCCGCACCAGGAGGCCCAGAAATCCAGCAGCACCAGCTTGTTGCGTGCCAGCACCTCGGACAGCTTGACCACCTTGCCGTCCACCCCGACCGCTTCGATGTCGGCATAGGGCTTGCCCGGCCCGAACTTCTCGGCCAGCTGCTGGGTCTTAGCGTAATCGGCCGCTGCCTGCTCCATCTGGGTGATCAGCGGGTGCTCGCCCAGCTCCTGCTTGTAGCTGGCAAGCAGCTGCGCGCGGCGCGCCACGTCATAACGCTTCCAGTCGTAGTTCTCGCTCAGCACCAGCAGCTTGAGCAGGGTCGGGCCGTTGCCGTCGATGAGGGGCGCGTCGTAATCGTTGCGGACCTTGGCCAAGGCCGCAAACGGTGCCGCCACCGACTCACGCGCCGCCTTCATCGCGGCCTCGTCGTTCTCGTCCACACCCTCGAAGGCCTTGCGGTTGGCTTCGCGGTTGGCCTTGAACGCGGCCACATAGGCCGGATCCTCCAGATAGCCATAAACCCGCTCGGTGAGGCTGCCGCCCTTGGCCACCGGACCCAGCGGGCCCTGCTCGATACGCAGCTCACCCGGTTCCAGCACCAGCTTGACCGAGCCGAGAGTGCCGACCATCAGCACCGCCGGCACAGCCTGTTGCACCTGGCCGCTGAGCACGAAGGCCCCGCCCTGCGCGGTGGCGGTGGCAACCGGCTCGACATGCAGCGGATCGGTGGCCAGCGACGGCACCAGCAACTTCAGCTCGGTGCCATCGGCCAGGTCCGGCAGCGTGCCGCGGATGCTGTAGGCAGCGCTGGCCGCCTGTGCCGCCGCGGCCTGCTGTCCAGGTGCCGAATCCGGCGCAGAAGGAGTACAGGCACTGAGCGCGATGGCGGAGGCAACCGCAGCGGCCAGCAGGCAGGTGCGCGTGGTGTAAGCGATGGACTTCATGGATTTCCTTGCGGTGGATGCGGCGCGCCGCCGACGAGGATCGGCGCGCCGCGCTGTTGCACGATCCGGGCGCTGCCTCAGAACTCTTTCTTGATGTCCAGGTACAGCACCCGGCCACGGATGTTGACGCGGTTGGAGACGAAGCCGGACATGTTGTCGACGAACGGATAGTCGCGGTCGAACATGTTCTGCACGCCCAGGCGCGCGGTCACCCCGCCCAACCAGCCGTCGCGCTGGCGCTTGCGGTAGCCCAGCTGCGCGTCGAAGGTGGTGTAGGACGCCGAGCGCGTGCGCGGGTTCTCGTTGGGGATGAAATCGTTGTAGTCGGTGGCGACGGCCGACAGCGGGTACAGCACGCGGTGTGCGGCGCTGTAATGGCTGCCCAGCGACGCGAACCATGCAGTGCCTTCCCAGCCGACAAACAGGTCACCGGCCCACTTGCTCGGCCCCAGCTCGCTGTCCGAGTAGGTCAAGGTTGGCATCGACGCCAGCGAGCGCGAGGTCAGTTCCAGCGTGCGCACTGCGTTGAGCTCGATGCGCCAGTCGCCCCAGTCATTGCCGAAGTAGTAGCTGGCAGTGGTGTCGATGCTGCGCGAACGGCGGCCGAGGAAGTTGATGGCGCGGTTGTCCCACAACATCACCCCGTTCTCGCCAACAGTGAAGGTCCCTTCGGGCATCTTGCTGATGTCCTTGAAGATCTCCGAATAGGTCAGGCCCGACAGCGGGTCACCGATGTAGTTGTCGAAGCTGGTGCGGTTGTAGGTGGCCGACAGCTGCAGACCGGTGGCGAAGCCGGGCACCCAGTCAAAGCCATAGGTCACCACGCTGGCCACCTGCGGCTTGAGGTTGGCATTGGGGCCGCTGAGGGCGACCACCTGGGTCACACCGTCGGGCAGCTGCCCGCCGTTGAAGAGCACCCGCGAGGTGTAGTCGTCCATGATCAGCTGGCCAAACTGCTGCTGGGCCTGCGGCACCAGGAAGGACTCGCCCCAGGTGGCGCGCAGGCGCAGCTGATCGAACGGCTTCCACGCCAACCGTGCCAGCGGGCTGGTGCGACTGAAACTGCGCGACACCATGCTGTCGCTGCCGGTGATGTCGTCTGCGCCATCATTGCGCAGGCCGGTCAGCTGCTCCACGTCGAAGCCGCCCAACTCACCCAGGCCGTAGGACGAATCGCGCAGCGCGCTGTCACCGCGTTGGTCGAAGCGCTCATAGCGGGCGGCCACGGTCAGGCTCAGCAGCTTGGCCATGGGCTTGTCCTTCAGCAGCGGAATGCCGATTTCGGTGAACAAGGCCTCGGACTTGCCTTCACTCTCGGTGGACAGGCGCTCACCCAGGTTGCTTTCGAAGCTGTAGCGCTGCTCGCGATGCTGGGCACCGAAGGCGGCTTCGATCTTGCCGGCCGGCAACGCGAACAGTTCGCCACGGGTCAGCAGGTCGACGGTGTTGGCACGTGCCTGGAAGCGGTAGACATGGCGCTCGACCAGGCTCTGCAACAGCTCACGGTTGCGCGCGACGATGGCCTCGTTGCTGCCATCGCCAAACACATTCAGGCCGTTGAGTACCTCCAGCGTGCGCGCATAGCCGTCAGCGCCCATCGAACCGGTGAGGTCCATCAGCGCCGAGGTGGTGCCCTTCTCGCGGCCAGTGCTGAAGGTTGCTTCGTAGTCCCAGCCCTTGGCGAAGGGCAACTTGCCGTTGATGCCGATATGGGCATCGGTATTGGTCTGCTTCTGGTCCTCGCTCAGGTTCATGCCGTTGAACTCGCGCTCGAACGAGTAGCCCACCAGCACATCACGGCCGAAGGTGTTGTACGGGTTGCTCTCCGGGATATAAGCGTTGTAGCCGTCCTCGAAGATGCCGAAGTCGAACAGCGTCGGCCGCCAGCTTTCCTTGTTTATCTGGCGCACATGGCTGATGCCATAGTTCAACTCGGTGGTGGCGCCCAGATCATGCACGCCGCTGATGCGCGCATAGGTGTTTTCGACCTTGGGACCGATGCGGCTGCGCTCATAGGTGGACGGCGCAGTGGCCGGGTCGTACGGCAACAGGCTGTCCGGATCCAGCGCGCTGCCATCCTGGCCGCCAGGGATCACGCCGATCACCTCGCCCGTGAAGTGGTAGCCGATGCCAAAGTCTTCGGATTCATAGACCACGCCCGGCTGGCCCTTGTTGCGGGTACGACCGTTGATGCCGCCACGGTCGCTGAAGTCACCCCGCCCGTTCGGGCCCGAGTGGATCAGGCTGTTCACATCGGCCGGCAGGCTGCGCTCACGGCCCACCGCGGTGGTCACGTGACCGCTGCCGTAGCCGAAGGTATGCGCCAGGTCCAGGCGCGAGACATCAGCGCCGGTGCTGGAGTTCTCATGGCGCACCTGCGCGGTGGTGCCGTCATAGGATTTCTTCAGCACGATGTTGATCACACCGGCGACCGCATCGGAGCCGTAGATGGCGCTGGCGCCGTCGCTGAGCACCTCGATGCGTTCGATCTGCGATACCGGGATGGAGGAAATATCGGTATAGGCGCCCTGCGCCTGCGCCGAGCCGCTGCGGCGGCGGCCGTCCACCAGGATCAGCGTTGAACGGCTGCCCAGGCCACGCAGGTTGGCACCGGACGACCCCAGCCCGGACACACCATCGCCATACGTGCTGCCGTACTCCACTTCGCCCAGCGCGCGCGAGGCGCTGGTGCGGTTGGAGAAGTTCTGCGGCAGGTTGCGCAGCACGTCCTCGATCGAGGCGTAGCCGCGGCTTTCGATCAGCTGCGAGTCGATCACGATCAGCGGCGAGGCCGGATCGATGTTCTTCAGATAGGTACCGGTGACATTGATGGTCTCCAGCGTGTCGGCATCGCCGCCCTGCTGCACCACGTCGCCGGCACTGTCACGCGCACGGATGGCCACGGTCTTGGCATTGACGAAGGCATGCACATAACCGGTAGGCGCCAGCAGCTGCTGCAAGGCACTGCCGGCATCCAGCGTGCCGTTGATCGCGGCGCTGCGCACGCTGCCACCGGCACCGCCGGCATAGACCACCTGCAAACCGCTCTGCTCGGCGAACGCTTCCAGCGCCGATGCCAACGGTTGCGCCGGGACATCGAACGGGAACACCGCTGCCTGCGTCGCCTGTGCGTCCCCCTGTGCCGACTGCGCCAATGCGACATTGCCGGTGCCAAGCAGCAGCGCGACCGCTACTGCCGTCACCAGGCTGTGTTTACGAAGAATGATGCTGGACCCCATGGATAATTCGCCCCCGAAAGACATCGAATGGTTACCGACGCAACCGATAACGCCTGCTGGCGAAATCGGCCTCTTGTTACATCCGTGTGTCCGAGTGGGCGAAAAGGGTACTCATTGGAAAAATATTTTTTTTCCAACGACGCAGCCGCACTTATTGGCGGCTGCGTCCATCGATGACATTGCGGTCGGCCTGACGGCTGACCCGCAGCTGCGAACAGCATTCCAGGAACTGCAGGAAGGAGTCGGCATCGTCGGCATAGAACACGCCGCTGTAGCGCTGCTCGCGGACCAGCGGATCGGTGACCACGATGGGGCGCGAGTTGTAGCGGTTGAACTCGCTGATGATGTCGGCCAGGGTGTCGTTGCGGAAACTCAACCGGCGCTTGCCGTCAACGGGTTCGCTGCTCACCTCCAACGGCATCCGCAGCATGGCCTGCTGGCCCTGCGGAATACGCGCCTGCTCACCGGCCGACAACGCCGCGGGGCGACCCAATGACTCCACCTTGGCCTTGCCGGCTTCCAGCGTGGCGGCGTCATCGCGCCACAGCGATTCCAGCCAGTTGCCGGTGGCGGTGACCTTCACCTTGCCCTCGCTGACCGCCACCAGCGTGCCCGATGGCAAGCGGTTGACGGTGAAGCGCGTGCCCACCGCCTGCACGATATTGTCACCGGCATGCACCCGGAACGGACGGCTGCTGTCGTGGGCCACATCAAAGGTGGCTTCACCATCACGCAGCTCGATGTCACGCACGCCGGCACTGAAGCGCACGGCGATATACGAGGCCGGCGCCAGGGTCACCATCGAGCCATCGGCCAGGGCGATGCTGCGCTGCTCGCCCACCGCGCTGGCGTACTGGTAGACCGGCACCTCCGGTTGCAGCAGCTTCCAACTGCCCAACAGCACCGCGCAGGCGGCAACACCGGCAGCAAGCGCCCAGCCGACGCGGCGCCGACGGCCACGCGCCACCGGCGCTGCGGACACAGGAGGGGCAGGCGCCACTACCGGCGCATCGTGCAGCGCCACCACGTTGTCCTGCGCCTGGGCCTGTGCCAGTACCGCGTCCAGGTCAAAGGCCTGCAGCGCCGCGCTGGCCGCCAGCTCTCGCTCCACCAGCTGCGCCATCAACAGTTCTTCCAGGTGCAGCGGCGAGCGCGCCACCCAGGCCGCAAAGCCGCTACGGTCGGCATCCGTGGGCGTGCCCCCCATGACCTGCAGCCACTCGGCGGCCTCGCGTGCGGCGCGCTCCCGGCTCTGTTGCGGCGATGTGCGATAGATATTCATGCGTTCACCCGCCTTGCCCGGGGCAAGGTCCACATCCTGTTCATCGTTCCAAGCTCGCGCGTACATGCGCCAGCGCTTCAACACTGTATTTCTTCACCGTATGCACGCTCAGCCCCAGCCGCTGGGCGATCTGCGCATGGCTCAGGCCTTCGCGCCGCTCCAGCAGCAGCACCGCCAGCCGGTTGGGCGGCAGCTGTGCCAACGCATCGCCCACCTGCCGTTCGAAGAACCCGCCGCCTTCGCTGAATGCCGCCGGCCCCGGGTTCTCGGCCACCGCCTCCACCACGGTCGAGTCGTAGACCATGCGCCCCTGCCGCTGGCGCATGTTGAACTCGCTGGCCACATGCGCGGCGATGCCATAGATATAGGCCAGCGGATTGCGCACGGTCTCGATGTTCTGCACCCGCAGCAGGCGCAGGTAGACCTCCTGCACCAGGTCTCCCAGGTCCTGCGCCTCGGCCACCCGCCGGCGCAGGAATCGATGCAGCTCAGCGCTGTAGTCATGGACCGCGCGGGCCGCGAACTCGCGGCCGGGCTGTTCCTGCTCAGCCGGCGACATCACCGCCTCCACACCAGCACTTGCGACACCGGCCTTTCCCGCTCGTCATCAGCAGCTCCCAATGGCGGGGACGACAGGCACGGCGCCCCCTTGACCATGCAGTGCGTGGCAAGGGGCGATTTGGGTACTCCGGGTGTTCAATTCGTTCAGCCAATCATCACATTGGCGACCAGCTTACCGGGGCTGGAACGACAACGCCCGGCTTGGGGGCCGGGCGTTGCCATCACCACATCGGGACGCGGTCAGGGCCGGATCTGCTCCGCGTGCCCCTGCATGCCTGTGCCACGCCGGCAACGCCGGCCCTGGCACTCATCGAGCCCGACCCCGTCAGCTGCGCCCACGTTGCCGCTACCTGCACCTCCCTTGCCGTAGCTGACGCGCAGACCAACACTGTTGCTGGAGGCGCTATTGCTGCCTTGATCTCGACCGAACAGCAGCGAGATCAACCAGCCATTGCGAGTCTGCATGTCCAGGCCCAATCCGGCAGTCAGCATGTTGTCGGCGTAGCCCTGCATCTTCAGCAGATAGCCATCCGTACTGGGCTGCTGCACATAGTTCATCCACGCATCACCGTTGTTGGACAGCGACTGCCGGTACTCCAGCTTCCAGAACGGCCGCAGTTGCAAGCGCTCACCCTGCCAGCTGTAGCTGCCGTCAAAGCCCAGCGCCAACCCGCTATTGCGCACGGTCTGCCGTGCATAGACCAGGTCGTACGCCTGCAGGCCATGCTCGCGGTAGCCATCCAGATGGCTTTGGCTGCCATCAAAGCGGCCATAGCCGGACAACGTGGTGGCGCCGTGCTGCTGCTGATAACCGAAGGTCAACGCGCCGAACGTCTGGTTACCATCGCGTTGGCCCACCGCAACAGCGTTGGCGTCATCACTCCAGCGCGCGATGTCGAAGCTCAGCCTGCCCTGCGCCAGCACACCATCGACAAACAGATGCTCGCCGGCGCGCCACAGGCCATACACCGCCAGTGAGTACTGATCGGCATCCATTCGCGAGGGGGAGTTGTCCAGCCGGCTGCGATTGCGCCCCAGGCTGGCGGCCATGCCCAGCAGGCCGTTGTCGCCATAGCTACGGTCCACGCCCAGGCTGATGCCATCGGTGTTGAAATCGAAGCTCCCTCCCTGCTGCTGACCGCTGTTGCCGAACGTGGCTGTGCCCGACATCCAGCCGCCCCAACCGCTGGGCATGCCGGTGAACTGGTTGACGGGCAGTTGTACCGGCACCGACACGGCCTGCCCAAGCAGATCCCCCGCGTAGGCCAATGTCAGCGTCGCCGATGACGGATTGCTGCCCGAACGCACCTGCTGCAGGCGCGACTGGATATTGCCCAACTGCACACGACTGAAGCGCACGCTGGCATCCACCTGCGCCTGCAAGCTGCCGCGCACGTTGGCGTCGGCGGTCGGGTCAGGCCGCGCATTGACGGTCAGGTTCAGCTCCACGCTGGCTGCGGTATAGCCCCCCTGCGCCGCCTGGTAAGCAGTCAAGGTGGCGCTGCCCTCGCCCACCAGCGTCACCGTGCGGCCGCTGATCGTCGCCACCTTGGTATCACTGCTGCTGAAACTGAAGGCGCCCGTACTGTTGCTGCGAGGATCCGGAAGATCGAAGGCCGCCTCGCCATAGACCTTGGCAATGCCATCCAACCACGTCAGCGACGGCATGGCAGCGGCAATATCCACCTGCAGCACAGCCTGCTGTGCCGCCAGGTACTGCGCGTTGCCTGCCTGATCGATGGTCAGTACGCAGGTGCCAGCATCCAGCATGGTCACCACATTGCCCACCACGCTGCAAATCGCCGGCGAACCGCTGCCATACAGCAACGGGTTACCGGACTGCCCGCCCTGTGCCGAGACAACGAAGGTTCCACCCGTCGCAAACACAGGTTCGGCCGGATCGGTTGCCATGTCATGGATGACCTGCAACCCCGCCTCTACCTTCAGGCTGAGGTCGGCAGTGTCGGCAAAGCCATTGGCGTCCGTCACCTGCGCAATGAACGCGAAAGTCCCTGCCATTTCCGGCACACCGCTGATTTCACCTTCCGTGCTCAACGACAGCCCTGCCGGCAGCTGGCCGCCGGCAACGCTGTAGCTGTAGGGTGCGGTACCGCCCTGGCTGCGCAGCTGGGTCCGATACTGCTGCCCGCCAAAGGCCACCATCAGGGTCGAGGTCGCCAGTTCCAGGTCCGGATGGGTGACTGCCAACGTATAGCCCTGTGCCACCGTGAACGGTCCGGCACCGGTGCTGCTATCAGTACTGCTGACGGTGAACGTGAAGCTGCCGGTCTGGGTGGGCGTGCCGCTGAGCAGACCTGCAGCCGACAGCTTCACGCCAGGCGGCAGGCTGCCCGACGTCACCACGTAGGTGTAGCCCTCAATGCCACCATGGGTGACCAACTGGTGCTGGTAAACGGAGCTGGCAACAGCGTCCGGTACACCGCTATCCATCGACAGGCTGGGCGGGCCAACCATCACATCGACCGTCGCCGTTGCGCTCGAGTAGCCGTCCATCACCGCGTAGGTGAAGCTGTCCGGGCCGGCGTAGCCAAGGGTCGGCGTGTAGGTCAATCGGGTGCCATGGACACTGGCCGAACCATTGCCTGGGCCCACCACGACGCTCACCGCCTGGTAGGCACCAGTGGCGGAGAGAGTGATTTCCGTCGCGGTGCCGTAGGCAACGTTCTGCGTGACCGGATGGGCTTCAAGCAGCGGCACCATGAACAACGTGTTGGACAGCGCCGAGGCCGCGCCCTCACCCACGCTGTTGATGGCTACCACGGCGAACGAATAGTGCACGCCCTTGGTCAGACCGGTCACGCGGATGGGTGAGCCCGTGCCTACATATGTGGCCCCTCCCACGGTAGCCGGGTGTGGCAGCACCTGATAACCGGTAATTGCAGTACCACCGTCGAAAGCCGGTGCAGCGAAGCTGATCTCGGCGCTCGTCTCGGACAGCATGGTAGCGCTGCCAATCACCGGTGCTGCGGGCACCACGGCCTGTACCATGAAACTCTGGCTCACCCGCGCTGCCGGGGAATGGCTGGCATCGCCGGCCTGGTCGGCATGCACGGTGCAGCTACCCACCGCTGCAAAGCTGAGCACCTCGTTGTTGATCGCACACACCGATGCACTGCCGGCATCCACCATCAGCCTCACCGCAAGGCCCGAACTGGATGTGGCAACGAGCGTCGGCGTGGTGCCGAAGTCGTAGCTGCCGGCCACACTGAAGGAAATGGCCTGCGCGACCATTGGTTGCAACGCGTTGGATGCGGCCGAGGCCGGACTGTCACCGGCACTGTTGCGTGCGATGACGGAGAAGGTGTAACTCTGCCCGGCGGTCAGTCCATCCACTGCAACGGGTGAACTACTGGCCACGAACGCCCCCCCCGCTACGGCCGGCGACGGCACCACCTCATAGTGCGTGATCGCAGCACCGCCATCGAAGCCGGGTGCGGTGAAACTGATTTCGGCAGCGGTTGCCGAAGTCATCGCAGCCGTACCGATCACCGGCGCTGCCGGCGCTACTGCCTGCACGTTGAAGCTCTGGCTGACCTGTACCGCCGGGTCGTGGCTGGCATCGCCGGCCTGATCGGCAAGCACCGTACAGGTACCCACCGACGCGAAGCTCAGCACACCGCTATTGATGCTGCACACCGCAGCCGTCGCGCCGTCCACCGACAGACTCACCGCAAGGCCTGAACTGGCGCTGGCACTCAAGGTGGGCGTCGTTCCGAAATTCTGCGTGCCCGGATTGTTGAAAGTGATGCTCTGTCCCGTCATCGGTTGCACCGCATTGGTTGCAGCCGATGCCTGGCTGTCACCGGCACTGTTACGTGCCAGCACGGTGAAGGTATAGCTCTGGCCTGCGACCAGACCAGTGACGGTCAACGGCGAGCCATTACCAACAAACGGACCGCCGGCTATGCTCGGCGACGGCACCACCTCGTACCGGGTGATCGCAGCACCACCATCGAAGCCGGGTGCGGTGAAACTGATTTCGGCAGCGGTTGCCGATGTCATCGCTGCTGCGCCAACAACCGGCGCTGCCGGCGCCACCGCCTGCACGTTGAAGCTCTGGCTGACCTGTACCGCCGGGTCGTGGCTGGCATCGCCGGCCTGATCGGCAAGCACCGTACAGGTACCCACCGACGCGAAGCTCAGCACACCGCTATTGATGCTGCACACCGCAGCCGTCGCGCCGTCCACCGACAGACTCACCGCAAGGCCTGAACTGGCGCTGGCACTCAAGGTGGGCGTCGTTCCGAAATTCTGCGTGCCCGGATTGTTGAAAGTGATGCTCTGTCCCGTCATCGGTTGCACCGCATTGGTTGCAGCCGATGCCTGGCTGTCACCGGCACTGTTACGTGCCAGCACGGTGAAGGTATAGCTCTGGCCTGCAACCAAGCCAGTAACCGTCACCGGCGATCCAGCACCCACAAACGGACCACCGGCTACGCTCGGCGACGGCACCACCTCGTACTGGGTGATCGCAGCACCGCCATCAAACGCCGGGGCGGCAAAGCTCACCTCTGCCACGGTCGCTGAACTGAGCGTGGCGGCACCGATAACCGGCGCTGCCGATACGACGGCCCGCACGGTAAAGCTCTGACTCACGCGTGTGGCCGCAGCATGGCTGGCATCGCCATTCTGGTCGGCGTGGATGGTGCAGGTACCCACCGACAAAAAGCTCAGCGCGCCGCCGCTGCTGACGGTGCAGATATTTGCGGTGCCGGTGGTGAAAGTTGCTGCAAGGCCCGAGTCCGCAGTAGCGGTCAAGGTCGGTGTCGTACCAAAATCCTGCGTCCCCGGGTTGGCAAACGTGATGACCTGGGCTGCAGTGGGTGTCACCGCGTTGGATGGGGTGGATGCGGGCCCAGCACCAACACTATTGTTGGCAGTAACCGTGAACTCATAGGCCTGGCCATTGGTCAGCCCGGTTACCGCAATCGGCGAGCTGGAAGCACTGACCGGCGCCACATCGGCCGGAATGACAGCAACGGTGTAACCGGTGATGGCTGCGCCGCCGGAGAAGGTGGGGGCAGTGAAGGCCACACTGGCCGCCCCATCACCTGCAGTGACCGTTGGCTTCTGCGGTGCTCCGGCGACCACAGCGTTCACGGTAAAGCTTCGGGAGACCTGGGTTGCTGCCAGATAGGACGCGTTGCCAGTTTGATCCACGTTGATGGTGCAGGTCCCTACGGTCACAAAGGTCAGCGCGCCACCGGCGGTGATCGTGCAGACCGTGTTCGTGCTGGACGTGAACGTAGGCGTCAACCCGGAATCCGAATTGGCTGACAATGCCGGGGTCGTACCGAAGTTCTGTGCCCCCGGATTGACGAAGGTGATGGTCTGTGCTGCCTTTGGCGTGGCCGGGTTGGAGGCACTCGACGCTGGGCCGGTGCCCGCGCTGTTGTCGGCGGTTACGGTAAACGTATAGGCCCGGCCATTGGTCAAACCAGTCACAACGATCGGTGAGGCCGCGCCATTTACCGGGGCGACATCGGCCGGGCTGACCGTGACCGTATAGCCGGTAATGCTTGTGCCACCGGTGTTGCTGGGCGCGACAAAACTGACGCTGACCTGGGTGTCGCCCGCAGTGGCCACCGACGAAGTGGGTGCACCTGCCACGACCGCGTTGACAGTGAACGTTCGGCTGACCGGGGTCGCTGCCAGATATGCGCTGTTGCCCGCCTGGTTGGCCAGGATGGTGCAGCTGCCTGTCGCGATGAATGCCAGCACACCCTCGGAGGTGACGGTACAGACAGCGGTCGTCGAGGAGGTGAAGGTCACATCCAGACCGGAGGTTGCCGAAGCCCCCCCATTGACGAGCCGCAGGTCAGGCGTCGAACCGAAGTTCTGTGAACCCGGGTTGGCGAAGGTGATGATCTGCGGCCCGGCAGGCGCGACGGCGTTGCTCGGCACGGATGCAACGCTGGTGCCCGCCGAATTGGTCGCCGTTACCGAGAAGGTATAGGAGACACCATTGGTCAGCCCGGCCACGATGATCGGCGAGGATGAGCCCGCTCCGGTGTTGCCACCAGGGTTGGCGGTGACGGTATAGTCAGTGATGGTCGCGCCACCGTTGCTTGGCGGTGCGCTGAAGCTCACCTCAGCCCGCTCGTTGCCAGCAGTCGCCGAGCCTATGCCAGGCGCAGAAGGAACTATCGCATTGACCGTGAAACTACGGGTGACTGTGGAAGCAGCGTTCGTCGACGCGTTACCCGCCTGGTCCGCATCAATGGTGCAGGTGCCGGCGGAAACGAATGTCAGCGCACCACCACTTGTCACCGTGCACACGCCTGTCGTTGACGAAGTGAAGCCAATCGCGAGACCCGTTGCCCCCCCACCGACCGCATAGCTCGAGCTCGCGATCAGGGTAGGCGTAGCACCAAAGTTGTAGCTGGGCGGCTGGCTGAAGGTGATGATCTGGTTGGCCATCGGGGTGACACTGTTTGATGCACCGGAGGCGCTGCCAGTGCCAGCACCATTCGTCGCGGTCACGCTGAACGTATAGGCCGTGCCGTTGGTCAGGCTGCCGACGGTGATGGCACAGGCCGTCGGCCCGGCACAGCTGCCGGTGATACCGCCAGGGTTGGCGGTGGCCGTATAGGTGGTGATGGGCGAACCGCCGTCGCCGGGAGCGGTGAAAGTCACCGTTGCCTGCCCGTCTCCGGCCGTCGCCGTGCCAATGGTGGGTACACCCGGCGCCGTTGGCACTGCGACGGTATGGGTACTGCCACTGCTATAGGACGGAACCGGGTTACCCACACCATCGACGATGTTGGTCGATCCGTTGAGATTCACCCTGATGGTGCCGTTGCCGGAGATGCTGGCGATGTTCACGTTGACCGATGAGCCGCTGGATGCGGAGACGCTGGCAATAGTGCCAGTGGCTCCCGCTCCCACCAGGGTGAAGTCGTCGGTGGAGACATTCGCCACCGTCTCATCAAAAGTCACGGTGAAGGCCATCGACGAATCCGCCGACGATGGTGAGCCGGACACCACGATGCTACTGACAGAGGGCGGATTGTTGTCCACCCTGGCATTTGTGGTGTCAGCCGTTACCGTTGCATTGCCCGCATTGTCGGTGGCAGTGACACTGACATTGCGATTGGTACCATCGATGTTGCCGGAAACTATCGTATAGGTGGCCGTCCAAGTGCCCGAGCTGTTGGTGGCTGCTACCGCCGCACCACCACCGAAGTCGGTGAAGTTCACAGTGACACTGGCCATGGTGTCAGCGTTGTTGTCACCGCCGGCGGTATTGTTCCAGGTGGCGGTAACCGTATCGCCGATCTTGTAGGCACCGCTGGTTCCAGTAGCGCCGCTGATGCTGATCCGCGCGTCTGTCACCGTTGGCGCGATGTTATCTACGGTTGCATTGGTGGTATCTGCTGTGGTGGTTGTGCCGGCTGCGTTGGTCGCGCTGACGCTGATGTTGCGGTTGGTTGCATCGATGGAGCCCGACGTAATGGAATACGTCGCAGTCCAGGTATTGCCGCCGTTCGACGTTGCCACGACTGCACCGCCGCCGAACTGGCTGAAATCCATGGTGACGCCGGTGATCCCCGCGTTGTTGTCACCGCCTGCGGTGTTGTTCCAGGTCGCAGTGACGGTATCGCCGATCTTGTAGGTGCCGCCGGTTCCGCTGGCACCGGAGATGCTTATGCGCGAGTCCGACACAACCGGCAATGGCCCCTGCGCACCGGTAACGGTGAAGTTCCGGAACTCGAATAATGTCTTGGTCGCAGGCCCAGAGCTGGTGTCGAACACAAGCTTGAAGGCTTTCAGTTTGACGCCCGAGAAGTTCGCCAGCTGACCTGCACCGAATGTAAAAGTCTCGCCCGATGACCCGGTTCCGATGATCGTGCCAGATGTAACCGTGCTGTTATCCGGCTTTATGCCGACGATATGCACGTTGGTGAATTGTCCCTCCGCAAGCTCTCCCGCTACAAGGCCAGTGAGCTCGAACGAACCGGTATTGGTGCCATCTGCTGCAACCTGAAAATAGGTTCCCGTGGTACTGTTGTTGTAACCCGTCTGCAGATAAGCAGCAAAGTAAGATAACGAATCGATACTCACATTGGAGATCGGGCTACCTCCAGCATCTTTTGCCGTCAGGACGAAATCGGCCGAAGTGAGGTTTGCATTGTTGTCGACCCAGCCTGTCTGGAAGGTCTTTGTCCCGGAAGACGCCACAAGCACTCCCGAGAAATCTTTGAGGGCTTTTTCCGAGAACGCCAATCCGCTCTCGATGCCGCCCCGACGCTCCTCCAGCTCCCAGTCCCCTCCAAGCGCCACGGCACCAGTGAGGTTGCTGGACGCAGCCACATCCATCCCGGTTCCACTGCGCACGATATCCAGCAGTGCGCCGCCATCGGCATTGGCAGCCAGATCACAGCCATAGAACAGCAGGTCCGCGCCTTCGCGCACCGATGCACGCAACGCCTGCATCGTACCCAACTCTGCGTGCAGGGATTCGGCAGTGATGCGGCTGCTGCCCAGCTGCAACGCACCCGGGCTGGCATGCGACACCACATGGATCGCGGCAAGGTCCCGGTATCCCCGCAGCGCCTGCACCAGTTGCGGCAGCCCCGGACGACCCGCATCGATCTCAACCACACCGACACCGGGATTGAGTCCCGCATAAAGGGTGGCCCGGTCCTGCACCGAGCTGTCGATCACCACCAGCTCGGTGATGCCTGCATGCTGCTGGATATCCAGCGTGTCGCTGGACTGTTCAACACCGGGTCGCAGCTTGTGGCTGGTGGCTTTACCAAGCGGCAGGCTTGCGACAGCATCGCCGTCCTGCCCCATCCGCATATAGCTGCGTGGCTGGTAGCCACCGCGCATCAGATAGCCCCCTGCAGAGGATGCGGCAGCGTGCGCCGAGAACGGGAGCAACAGCGTGGACAGTGCGCCGAGCAGTGCGTGCTTCATGGGGTGGCCTTGGTGATGAGCGGAGCCTGGGTTTCGGAACGCCGGGCGGCGATGATGCCGGCCGCGCTGCCCGTCTGGTCCTGCCAGAAATCCATGTCCTGGTATTTGTTGAAAAGATCCGGCGGCAGGATGCTGCGACGGGCCTTGAACTCGACCTTGCGGCGCACGTCGTGCAGGCCTTTGACACCCAGCTGCTGGTCGAAGCTTTCTTCGGCGTACTCGACATTGTCGAAGTCGTGCGCGAATTCCGCTTCACCCAGGAACTGGTAGACCAGTTGCATGGTGCGCGCCGGGTGGCGGGTCAGCAGCTCGTAGTCCAGCAGCAGCAGCCGCTCGGAGAACTCGCCGTAATAGGCTTCCTTGAGCGCGGTCCAGGCGCCACCAACCACGCCGCCAGCGCTGATCAGCTGCTCGCAGCGGCTGTACACGGTCTGCCGTGTGGCCGGGTTGTACATGCGGCTGTAGTCGAACGGATTGCGCCGGTGTATGGCCTCGAAGCTGTCCATCACCCAGGCCGGGTTGCGCACGCAGCAGATGACCTTGAAGTCCGGTACCAGCCCGGCAAGCTGGTGCATGCGCGCGGTCCACTGGCGGTTGGTGTCGAACACCAGCTGTGCCGGGGTATCGGCGTAATAGGCATCAAGGATGGCGTTGCAGATGGCCTTGCGCCTGGCTTCATCGAAGAAGGCTGCCGATTCGCCGCCCGCGCCCATCTGCTCCAACGCACCATTGAGCAGGCCTGCGACCGGGCTGCTCATGGCCGCATGGAAGCGCGGGTTCTGCCGCAGGATGCCGGCCAGCAGGGTCGAGCCGGAGCGTGGCAGGCCGGCAATGAAGTGGTAACGGCGGCTCATGCGCGCAGCCCGACCGCCGCCGCGCGAGCAACGGCCATCGTCCAGCACTGAACGCGCACCACCCAGCCTGGCGGCACGCCTTTCGCAACACACATACAGCCCCCTGTCATGACGTCCCCACCGGCTGCGCCGGCTTTCCTGCTGGTTCTATTAGCTAAACCGGCAAAAGCGTCGCGCGATCATCATGATTTTTTTGATGTAAGTCACACTTCTTGAATGCCAATCCCGCGAACCAGCGCGGGCCGCGCTGTGAAGCAAACGCCCGGCGCCGTCTGTAGGGGCCACCCGGACGTCCCGCAAAGCAAAAGCCCGGCTCAGGGGCCGGGCTTTTAACAGCGTCGGGGGAGAGAGGACCGGGCTGCTGGAGGTGATTATCCGCAGCCCCGGTTACGCCCCTGTGACAGAACTCATTCCACCGTCACACTCTTGGCCAGGTTACGCGGCTTGTCCACGTCGGTGCCGCGGGCCAGGGCCGTGTGGTAGGCCAGCATCTGCACCGGGATGGTATGCACGATGGGGCTGAGCACGCCGGCATGGCGCGGGGTGCGGATCACGTGCACGCCCTCGGAAGCATTGAAGTTGCTGTCCTGGTCGGTGAACACGAACAGCTCGCCGCCACGCGCGCGCACTTCCTGCATGTTGGACTTCACCTTCTCCAGCAGGCTGTCGTTGGGGGCGATGACCACCACCGGCATCTCCGCGTCCACCAGCGCCAGCGGGCCGTGCTTGAGCTCACCTGCCGGGTAGGCCTCGGCATGGATATAGGAGATTTCCTTGAGCTTGAGCGCGCCTTCCAGCGCAATCGGGTAGTGCAGGCCACGGCCCAGGAACAGCGCATTGGACTTGCTGGCAAAGCGCTCGGCCCAGGCGATGATCTGCGGCTCCAGGTTGAGCGCGTGCTGCACGCTGCCTGGCAGGTGCCGCAGCTGCTCCAGATAATCGGCTTCCTGCGCCGCATCGACCTTGCCATGCAGCTTGCCCAGCACCACGGTCAGCTGGAACAGCGCCGCCAGCTGGGTGGTGAAGGCCTTGGTCGAGGCCACGCCGATCTCAGCGCCGGCGCGGGTGTAGCAGACCAGCTCGCTGGCACGCGGGATGGCGCTTTCCGGCACATTGCAGATCGACAGCGTGTGCGTGTGGCCCAGCGACTTGGCGTACTTGAGCGCCTCCATCGTGTCCAGGGTTTCGCCGGACTGGGAGATGGTGACGATCAGGTGCTTGGGATTGGCGTAGGCGGCGCGGTAGCGGTACTCGCTGGCGATCTCCACGCTGCACGGCAGCCCGGCGATGGCCTCGATCCAGTAGCGTGCGGTCAGCCCCGCGTAATAGCTGGTGCCGCAGGCCAGGATCTGCACGCCCTCGATCCCGGCCAGCACCGTTCCGGCGTTGCGGCCGAACAGCGTGGCGGGGAAACCGCCGGCGTCGATGGCGGCCTCGATGGTGTCGCCCAGCGCGCGCGGCTGCTCGTGGATTTCCTTCTGCATGAAGTGGCGGTACGGGCCCAGCTCCAACGAAGCCAGCGACACGTCGGACATGCGCTGCTCGCGCTGCACCGGGGCATTGTCGCCATCAAACACGCGCACGCCCTGGCGGGTCAGCTCGGCGGTATCGCCTTCTTCCAGGAACATCACCCGGCGGGTGGCCTGCAGGATCGCCGACACGTCCGAGGCGACGAAGTTCTCACCCTCGCCCAGTCCCACCAGCAAGGGGCAACCCATGCGCGCGACCACCATGCGGTCGGGCTCGTTCTGGCTGATGACCGCCAGTGCATAGGCGCCGGTCAGCTCCTTGACCGTGCGCTGCAGGGCACCGAGCAGGTCGTCCTTGTCGGCCTTGAGGTGGTGGTGGATCAGGTGGGCGATGACCTCGGTATCGGTCTGCGACTCGAACACATAACCCAGCGCACGCAGCTTCTCACGCTGTTCTTCATGGTTCTCGATGATGCCGTTGTGCACCAGCGCCACGCCCTGGCTGATATGCGGGTGGGCATTGGACTCGGTGACACCGCCATGGGTGGCCCAGCGTGTATGGCCGATGCCGACCACGGCCTGGAACTGCTCGGCGGCGGCGGCGCTCTCCATTTCGGCCACGCGGCCGGTGCGACGTACGCGACGGACCTGGTCAGCTGCCAGTACGGCGATACCCGAGGAGTCGTAACCGCGGTACTCCAGACGCTTCAGCCCCTCGATAAGGACCGGAACCACATCACGATCAGCGATCGCACCCACAATGCCGCACATAGCCCATCCATTCGCAATAGTGATCGGACATTCTAAGCCACCGGATTCGGACACCGCACGGACAAGGATGGACAAGCAGGCTGCGGACAGTGTCCGCGCAAACGTCCGCGGACACCCGGACACTTTCGCAACTCATAAATATGTCTTTTATTTCAATAACTTGAAGTTGGCACGCGACCTGCTTAATGGATAACAAACCCAGCAGCGAAGCCGACGATGATCCGCGACACCTCCGCCCAGGACCAGGTAAGCACCCAACGCCCGCAACCCGTGTGGCGCCGCTGGCTGTGGCCGGCAGTCGCCACCGCAGTGGTGGTGGTCGGCATTGGCTATGTGGTCAGCAACTGGCTGGGCGCCAGCCGCTCGTTTGACGGCGACCGCCTGCGCATCGCCGAAGTCAGCCGCGGCAACCTGGTCCGCGACATCGCCGCCGATGGCCGTGTCATCGCTGCCAACAGCCCGGTGCTGTACGCCATCTCCGCCGGCACCGTGACCCTGAAGGTGGTGGCCGGTGACGTGGTCAAGCAGGGCCAGGAACTGGCGGTGATCGACAGCCCGGAACTGCGCAGCAAGCTGGCCCAGGAACAGGCCACCCTGGCGGGCCTGGAAGCCGAGGCCAGCCGCGCCGCACTGGATGCCACCTTGGCCCGCGCCACCGGCGCCAAGCTGTCCGACCAGGCCGGGCTGGTGCGCACCGCCGCCCAGCGCGACCTGGACCGCTACCAGCGCGGCTATGACGGCGGCGCGGTGCCGCAGGTGGACCTGGCCAAGGCCCAGGACGAATTGAAAAAGGCCCAGATCGAGCTGCAGCACGCCCAGCAGGACGCCAGCCTGCAGAGTCAGGGCGCAGCCCTGGACGCGCGCAACAAGCGCCTGCTGGCCGACCGCCAGGAGGCGGTGGTGGCCGAGGTGAAGCGCCAGGTGGATGCGCTGACCCTGCGCGCCCCGTTCGATGGTCAGGTCGGCCAGGTACAGGCCACCCAGCACACCCAGGTGGCGGCCAATGCGCCCGTCCTCGGCGTGGTCGACCTGTCGCGCTTCGAGATTGAAATCAAGGTGCCGGAGAGCTTTGCCCGTGATCTGGCCATCGGCATGCCGGCGCAGCTGACCAGCGGTTCGGGCCAGCCGTTCCCGGGCGAGATCGCCGCGGTGTCACCGGAAGTGGTCAATGGCGAAGTGGTGGCGCGCCTGCGTTTCTCCGACAAGCAGCCGCCGGGCCTGCGCCAGAGCCAGCGCATGAGCGCGCGCATCCTGCTGGATACCCGCAACAACGTGCTCAAGGTCGAGCGCGGCCCGTTCGTCGAGCAGTCCGGCGGCCGTTACGCCTATGTGGTCAGCGGCAGCACCGCGGTGCGCCGCCCGATCCAGACCGGCGTCAGCAGCCTGGGCGAAGTCGAAATCGTCTCTGGTCTGCAGCCGGGCGAAAAGATCGTTGTCTCCGGTGCCGACCTGTTCGGCGACAACGAGCGTGTGTCGATCAATTGATAGGGGCCGGGATTGGGGATTCGGGAATCGTGATTGGAAGCAGCTGCAGGCGTACGGGTTGTCGTGAGCCCTGTCGTCCACGCTGCCACCGTCGAATTCCCGCACCCATCGCCGGACCTGGCTACACCCATTCAAACGCAGTCCATGCACCCCGCTCCCGCTCCACCTTCCACATTCCCCGTCGCTGAAAGGAATACCCATGCTCCAGATGCAATCCGTCTCCAAGGTCTTCCGTACCGAACAGGTTGAAACCCATGCGCTGCGTTCGCTGGACCTGCATGTGCGCGAAGGCGAGTTTGTCGCGGTCACCGGTCCGTCGGGTTCGGGCAAGACCACCTTCCTCAACATTGCCGGTCTGCTGGAAACCTTCACCAGCGGCCAGTACCTGCTCGATGGCCAGGACGTCAGCCACCTCGGTGACGATGCCCGCTCGCGCCTGCGCAACCAGAAGATCGGCTTCATCTTCCAGGGCTTCAACCTGATCCCCGACCTGAACCTGTTCGACAACGTCGACGTGCCGCTGCGCTACCGCGGCATGCCGTCGGCCGAGCGCCGCGAGCGCATCGAGAAGGCGCTGAGCAGCGTCGGCCTGGGCTCGCGCATGAAGCACTACCCGGCCGAACTGTCCGGCGGCCAGCAGCAGCGCGCCGCCATCGCCCGCGCCTTGGCCGGCAGCCCACGCCTGCTGCTGGCCGACGAACCGACCGGCAACCTCGACACGCAGATGGCACGCGGCGTCATGGAGCTGCTGGAGGAGATCAACAGCCAGGGCACCACCATCGTCATGGTGACTCACGATCCGGAACTGGCCGCGCGCGCGCAGCGCAACGTGCACATCGTCGACGGCCAGGCCACCGACCTGCTGCGCGAACCGTCGCTGGGCCGCGCCGTGTCCGCGGTCGAAACGGCCATCCAGGACTGAGGCACGGACATGCTGTCGCTGCTCCCCTACTACCTCGGACAGGGCCTGCGCAGCCTTCGCCGCACGCCGGTGCTCACCGGGCTGATGGTGCTGTCCATCGCCATGGGCATCGGCGCGGCGATGACGACCCTGACCGTGCGGCACCTGCTTTCCGGTGATCCGCTGCCCGGGCGCAGCCAGCACATCTACTACCCGCAGATCGATGCGACGCCCAGCGAGGAACCGCGTCCCAACCCGCTGGACATGCTCGACTACACCACGGCCGTGGACCTGTGGCGCGCCGCCAGGGCCGACCGCCAGGCACTGGTGGTGGACAGTCCGGTCAAGCTGCAGGCACCGGACAGCGGCGAGCCGGCGAGCATGGCGACCATGCTTTCCACCACCGCCGATTTCTTCCCGATGTTCCAGGTGCCGATGGCCTGGGGCAGCGGCTGGTCGGCCGAGGACGACGAACGCCGCGCGCGCGTGGCGGTGATCTCCTGGGACCTCAACCAGCACCTGTTCGGCGGCACCGACAGCACCGGGAAGATGCTGCGCATCCGCGGCAGCGACGTGCGCATCGTCGGCGTGCTCGCACCGTGGCGGCCGTCGCCGCAGTTCTACACGGTGGCCGGCGGCCGCTTCGCCCAGGGCGACACCGCGTCGTACTACGCCAAGCCCGAGGACGTGATGGTGCCGTTCTTCACCGGCCTGCAGATCAACGCCGGCAACTTCCGCCAGTTCACCTGCAACAAGCTGCCCGAGAAACCCGGCTACCTGGAAAACACCGATTGCGTGTGGTTGCAGCTATGGGTGCAACTGGACAGCGCCGCAAAGGTTGCTGCCTACCAACAACACCTGCAGGCCTATGTGCAGCAGCAACAGCAGCTGGGCCGCATCAGCCAGCCGGAACTGTTGCGCCTGCGCGGCCTGATGGAATGGATGGACTACAACGGGGTGGTGCCGCGCGACGTCAAGCTGCAGGCCTGGATTGCGATCGCCTTCCTGGTGATCTGCCTGTTCAACACCATCGGTCTACTGCTGGCCAAATTCCTGCGCCGCACCGGTGAAATCGGCGTACTGCGTGCCCTCGGCGCGACCCGCGCGATGGTGTTCCAGCAATGCCTGATCGAAGCGGCACTGATCGGCGTCGGCGGTGCCGTGCTCGGCCTGCTGTTCACCCTGGCCGGCTTGTGGAGCATCCGCCAGCAGCCGCTGGCCTACGCCGACATGGTGCAGCTGGACCTGGCCATGCTGGGCCTCACCTTCGCCACCGCGATCGCCACCACGGTGATTGCCGGGCTGCTGCCGGCGCTGCGTGCCGCGCGCATCGACCCTGCCCTGCAGATCAAGGCGCTGTAAGTCATGACCCTGGACATCAAACCCATCATCGCCACGCTGTCGCGGCATCGCATCGCCGCCACGCTGATCGTCCTCGAAATCGCACTGGCCTGCGCGGTGCTGTGCAATGCCCTGTTCCTGGCTGCCTCGCGGATGGAGCTGATCGGCATGAACAGCGGCGTCGACGAGGCCTCCATCGCAACACTCAGCCTGCTCGACTGTGACGCCTGCAAAGAGGTGGACGTGAACAGCCGCTGGTTGCAGCAGCTTCGCGGCCAGGCCGGCGTGCAAGCGGTGGGCGTCCTCAACGCCGTACCGTTTGGCCAGCGCGCCGGCACCGCCGGCGTCTCGCTGGATCCGGAAGGCAAGCACCATGGTGGCGTGCCGCATTTCTACCTGATGGACGCGGGTGCCATCGATGCCCTGCAGCTGAAGCCGGTACAGGGCCGCATGTTCAGCGATGCCGACTACCAGCCGGTGGAGAACTTCCTGCCGGCGCACGCGCAGGTCTGGATCACCCAGGCCTTCGCCAGGCATCTGTGGCCGGGCCAGGACCCGCTGGGCAAGCAGCTGTGGATGGGCGACTACCAGCTCACCGTGGCCGGTGTACTGGCGCATTTCTCGCGCCCCGATCCGGGCCGCAGCGAGAACGGCCTGGCTGGCATGGAGTGGTCGGTGATCGTGCCGGTGACCACCGATGCGCAGGCTGGTACCTATGTGGTGCGCGCCAACCCGCGTGACCTGCAGCGCATCGTCAGCGACGCCGTCGCCGCCGCCCCCAGGGTCACCCCGGAGGCGATCATCTCCGCCGACTACAGCAAGCCGCTGCAGGAACTGCGCGAGGTCTACTTCCAGCAGGATCGCAGCATGACCCGACTGCTGCTGGGCATCTGCCTGGTGATGTTGCTGGTCACCGCGCTGGGCATCATCGGCCTGGCCAGCTTCTGGGTGCAGCAGCGCACCAAGCAGATCGGCATCCGCCGTGCGCTGGGCGCTACCCGCCGCCAGATCATCAGCTACTTCCAGACCGAGAACCTGCTGCTGACCTGTGCCGGCATCGCACTGGGCATGTTGCTGGCCTATGCCGGCAACCAGCTGTTGATGACCTATTTCGAAATTCCCCGGCTGCCGCTGTATTACCTGCCGCTGGGTGCCGTACTGCTGTGCCTGCTGGGCCAAGCTGCCGTCATTGGCCCGGCCCTGCGTGCCGCCTCCATTCCACCCATCGTCGCCACGCGCAGCGCCTGAGCTGCCAAGGACCGTCCATGTTCAGTTACTACTTCAAACTTGCCCTGCGCAGCTTTGGCCGCAACAAGATCCTGACCGCGCTGATGGTGCTGGCCATTGCCCTGGGCATTGGTGCGGCGATGACCACGTTGACCGTATTCAAGGTGCTGTCCGGCGACCCGATCCCGCACAAGAGCGACCGTCTGTTCTACGTGCAGCTCGACCCCTACACCAAGGAAGGCTACAAGCCCGGCGAAGAGCCGGAGATGCAGATGACCCGCTTCGATTCGGAAGAGCTGCTGCGGCAGAAGAAGGCGCCGCGCCAGGCGATGATGACCGGTGGTGGCGGTATCGTCGATCCACGCATCGATGCACTCAAGCCCTTCAGCATCAGCATGCGTTACACCTCGGCTGATTTTTTCCCGATGTTCGATACGCCATTCGCATTCGGGCAAGGCTGGAGTGGTGAAGAGGATCAAGGCCGTAGCCGCGTGGCGGTAATCAGCACCACCCTCAACGACAAGCTGTTCAAGGGCGCCAACAGCGTCGGCAAGGAAGTGCTGGTCGAAGGCAATGCCATGCGCATCGTCGGCGTACTCAAGGAATGGAAGCCTGCTCCCAAGTTCTACGACCTGTACTCGGGCAAGTTCGACTCCGAGGAGGATGTCTACCTGCCCTTCAGCACCGCGCTGGACCTGAAGCTGGATCGCAATGGCAGCATGAACTGCTTCGGCCGCGAGCTGGTCAACGACGCCACCGCCTTGAACGTGCCCTGCTCGTGGATCCAGTACTGGGTCGAGCTGAACGCGCCCGGCGATGCCAAGGATTTCAAGGCCTACCTGGACAACTACTCCGAACAGCAGCGCGCCGCCGGCCGCTTCGAGCGTCCGGCCAACACCCGCCTGCGCAATGTCATGGAGCTGATGGAGTACCGCAATGCGGTACCGGGTGATGTGCGCCTGCAGATGTGGCTGGCATTCGGCTTCCTGCTGGTGTGCCTGGTCAACACCGTTGGGCTGCTGCTGGCGAAGTTCCTGCGCCGCAGCGGCGAGATCGGCGTGCGCCGTGCGCTGGGTGCCAGCCGCGCCGAGATCTTCAAGCAGTGCCTGATCGAAGCCGGCACGATTGGTCTTGCCGGTGGCCTGCTGGGCCTGGTATTCGCGCTGTTCGGACTGTGGGCGGTGCGCCAGCGCCCGGCCGAGTACGCCTCACTCGCCCACCTGGACGGCTCGATGCTGGTGGTCACCTTTGCCCTGGCGGTGCTCGCCAGCATGTTGGCCGGCATCCTGCCCGCCTGGCGCGCCATGCAGGTGGCTCCGGCACTGCAGCTCAAGAGCCAGTAACGCCTTGCTCCCTCCCTTGCGCTACGCGCAACGGAGGGCTGGGGAGAGGTGCAGTTGCTCCGGCCCTCGCCTCTCCCATCAACCCCATTCCCGGCTCCACGCTTCCTCGGAGAAACCTCATGGAAATCCGCCCCATCCTCTCCACGCTGTCACGGCACAAAACTGCCGCGGCATTGATCGTGCTGGAGATCGCGCTGAGCTGCGCCATCATCTGCAACGCGTTGTTCATCGTCTCCCAACGCATCGACGCCATGCAGCTGGCTAGTGGCATCGATGACAACCACCTGATCGAGATCGGCCTGAGCGGCATCGGCAAGCAGGTCGATGCCGATGCCCGCACCGCCGAGGACATCGCCTCGCTGCGTGGCATCGCGGGCGTCGAAAGCGTGGCCATCGTCAACCAGTTGCCCTTCCAGGGCGGCTCATGGAACACCTCGCTGGCGGCCTCGCCCGAACCGGATGCACAGTCGACCAATGGCGCCCAGTACATGGTGGGCGAGAACACGATCAAGACGCTGGGACTGAAGCTGGTCGCCGGCCGCGACTTCAACGCCGATGAGTACCAGAGCAGCGACGTGCTGGAAAAGGTGGAAGACCTGGGCACGCTGAAAGCACCGGCCATCCTCAGCGAAGCCATGGCCAAGCAGTTCTTCCCGGATGGCAACGCCGTCGGCAAGACCCTGTACATGGCCAACATCCCGGTCACCGTGGTCGGTGTGACGCAGACCTTGCTGCGCCCGAACATGCAGAACAACAACCGCACCTATTCGGTGATCTTTCCGATCCGGATGAACTTCTCCAATGGAGGCCGCTACATCCTGCGCGTGACCGAGCCGGGCCGCCGCGACGAAGTACTGAAGCAGGCACTGGCCACCCTGGACAAGAACGACCCCAACCGCCTGGTGTGGACCAAGCTCACCGTCGAGGAAAAGCGCGCCAAGTACTTCGCCAACGACCGCGACATGATCGGGCTGTTGCTGATCGTCAGCGGCCTGCTGTTGCTGGTGACCGCGCTGGGCATCATCGGCTTGGCCAGCTTCTGGGTGCAGCAGCGCACCAAGCAGATCGGCATCCGCCGCGCCCTGGGCGCCACCCGCGCGCAGATCCTGCGCTACTTCCAGACCGAGAACTTCCTGCTGGCCGGCATCGGCATCGTGGTTGGCATGTTGCTGGCCTATCTGCTCAACCAGTGGCTGATGGGCCGCTACGAGCTGCCGCGCCTGCCGCTGCTGTACCTGCCGGTAGGCGCCGTGCTGCTGTGGCTGCTGGGCCAGATCGCGGTGTTCGGCCCGGCCCGCCGCGCCGCCTCCATTCCACCGGCGGTCGCCACCCGCAGCACCTGATTGCCGGAACCAGGGAGACAGGGAATGTTTGGCTACTATCTGCAACTGGCGGTTCGCAGCTTCGCGCGCAACAAGGCATTGACCGCCTTGATGGTACTGACGATCGCGGTGGGCATCGGTGCGACGATGACCACCCTGGCGCTGTACTTCGTGCTGTCCGGGGATCCCATTCCCGGAAAAAGCGCGCGTCTGTTCTACCCGCAGTTGGAGCCTCGCAGTCTTGGCAAGGATGCCACCCTGGATGCAGACCCGCTGAAGCAGATGAGCCGCTATGACGCCGAAGAGCTGCTGCGGCAGAAGCGCGCTGACCGCCAGGCGGTGATGAGCGCCGGTTCGGTCACGGTGATGCCTGCAGGCGACGCCGCGCAACCGTTCCGGGTGCGGGCACGCTACACCTCGGCCGACTTCTTCCCCATGTTCGAAGTGCCGCTGGCTGCGGGCAATGCCTGGAGCGGGAACGATGATGAGGCTCGCAGTCTGGTTGCAGTCATCGACCGCAAGCTTGCCGGCAGGTTGTTCGGCAGTTCCGACCCGATCGGCAGGAATCTGGCGCTGCCGCAGGGTACGTTCCGCATCATCGGTCTGCTTGGCGACTTCAAACCGACCCCGCGTTTCTACGACCTCACCAGCCAGCGCTACGGCGGCGACGAGCAGGTAATGCTGCCCTTTTCCAGCTCGCGCGCCCTGAAGCTGGACACCCAGGGCAACATGCAATGCTGGGCTGCCAGCGACGACGGTGAAGGCAACCGCGGCCTCAACGCGCCATGCGCGTGGTTGCAGTACTGGGTGGAACTGGACACGCCGCAGAAGGCGCGCGACTACCTGAAGTACCTGGCCGATTATTCCGACAGCCAGCGCGCCAACGGCCGCTTCGAGCGCCCTACCAATGTGCGCCTGCACGATGTCATGGGCTGGCTGGACTTCAACCGCATCGTCCCCAACGACGTGCGCCTGCAGATGTGGCTGGCCTTCGGTTTCCTGCTGGTGTGCATGATCAATACGGTGAGCCTGCTGCTGGCCAAGTTCCTGCGCCGCAGCGGCGAGATCGGCGTGCGCCGTTCGCTGGGCGCCTCACGGCTGGACATCTTCAAGCAATGCCTGGCCGAAGCCGGCGTCATCGGCCTGGCCGGTGGCGTGCTTGGCCTGGGTTTCGCTGCGTTCGGCCTGTGGCTGATCCGCCAGCAACCGGACGAGTACGCCAAGCTGGCGCACATGGATGCCACCACGCTGTGGTTGACCTTTGTGCTGGCAGTGGCGGTCAGCGTGCTTGCAGGGCTGCTGCCTGCCTGGCGCGCCATGCAGGTGCCACCGGCGCTGCAGCTCAAGAGCCAATAGCCGGGCCAGCCCCTGATCGATCACCTGTACCTGCCTCGGTTCACCCTTCCCTTCACTGCCCAGCGCGTGGCCCATGGAACTGTTGCCCACCTTCAACCAGCTGATGCGCCACAAGACCGCCTGTCTGCTGCTGGTGCTGGAGATCGCCTTGAGCTGCGCCATCATCTGCAATGCGGTATTCATCATCAGCAACCGTGTGGACGAGCTGCGCGTGCAAAGCGGCGTTGTCGATGACGCGCTGGTCTACCTGTCCACCAGCAGCCTGCTGCCGGATGTCAATTACGATGCACTGCGGCTGCAGGATGTGCGGGCGCTGGCTGCGCTCCCCGGGGTAAAGGCGGCGGCAAGCGTCAACCAGATCCCCTACGGCGGCAATGTCTGGGGCTCGGATATCCGCCTGCAGGCAGACCAGAACCGCCCCACCGCGCATGCCTCGATCTACATGGATGACGGCAACCTGCTGCAGACCTATGGCCTGCAGGTGGTGGAAGGGCGCAGCTTCCTGCCCGATGAGTACATCGACAACAGCGCCTTCGATCCCAACAAGATCGGCCCAACGGTGCCCTCCGTGCTGCTGGGCCGCGCGCTCGCGCAGCGGCTGTTCCCGGGTGAGAGCGCGATCGGCAAGCGCGTCTACATCTGGGGCGAGAAACAGCCGCCTTCCACCGTCGTCGGCGTGATCAAGGACCTGATGGCGCCGGGTGACAGCGGCACGTTCGCCAACCGCTTCGATTCGGTGATTTTCCCGATCCGGGTATCCAACGGTGCCTATGCATTGCGCACCACGCCGGACCAGCGCCAGCAGGTGCTCAAGGCCGCGGTCGCAGCACTCAACCAGCAGGACCCCAACCGCATCATCGAGGAGCAGTTCACGCTGGAGCAGATGCGCGAAGACTTCCATCGACGTGACCGCTCGGTGATCTGGCTGCTGCTGGCGGTGAGTGCCGCGCTGCTGGCGGTGACCGCCTTCGGCATCATGGGGCTTGCCAGCTTCTGGGTGCAGCAACGCACCCGCCAGATCGGCATCCGTCGCGCCCTGGGCGCAACCCGTACCCACATCCTGCGCCATTTCCAGCTGGAAAACCTGCTGCTGAGCTGCGCCGGCGTCGTCCTCGGCCTGCTGTTGGCCTATGCCTTGAACATGCTGTTGATGGCCCGCTACGAACTGCCACGCCTGCCACTGGGCTATCTGCCGGTGGCCGCGGTGCTGTTGTTGCTGCTGGGCCAGCTCGCGGTACTCGGGCCGGCACGGCGGGCGGCGGCGGTGCCGCCCGCCGTAGCTACCCGCGCTGCCTGACCCTTTCCCTGCTTACGCGTCCCGGAGTCGTCCCGATGAATTCCAAGCTGCTGTACCTGCCACTGCTGTTCGCACTGAGCCTGCCTGCAGCACACGCTGCCGAGAACGCCCCGGGCAGCCTGCACGACACCGTCGCCGCGCTCGACCACGACATGTTCGACAGCTTCAACCACTGCAGCGACCCCGCCCAGCTTGCCAGGCACGCGAGCTATTTCGATCCGGCGGTGGAGTTCTATCACGACACCGGCGGCGTCACCTGGACGCGTGAGGCGATGCTGGCCAATACCCGGAAAAATGCCTGCGGCAACTACACCCGGCAGCTGCTGCCGGGTACGCTGCAGGTATTCCCGATCAAGGACTTCGGTGCGATTGCGCGCGGCCAGCACCGCTTCTGCGATCTCAAGGGTGAGCACTGCGATGGTGTGGCCGACTTCGTCATCATCTGGCGGCTACGCGAGGGCCAGTGGCAGGCCACCCGTGTGCTCAGTTACGCCCACCGCGCGAACACGGAGCCCACGCATTGAACTACACACTGGAAACCGGCCTGCGTGGCTGCCTGCGCCATCCACGCACGATGGCCCTGGCGATCCTGACCCTGGCGCTGGGGCTGGCCTCGGTGATGACCATGCTGACCCTGTTGTCCGTGCTCTCCGCCGACCCCTTGCCCGGCATCAGCCACAACCTGCACCTGGCCTGGGCCGACTCGCGCCAGGCCGCCAAGAGTGGCGAAAGCGACAGCTACGGCGACGGCACGCCGGTGCCGCCGCTGTGGAAGCTGGCCGATGTGCAGGCAATGCGGCAGCTGCGGCCGGATGTGGCGCAGGTCGGGGTGGTGACCAGTCCGCTGAGCGTCAGCAACGCCGACAACACCGTCAGCAAGAACGTATCGGCCGCGCTGGCGGTGGGGCCGATGCTGCCGGTATTCGGCGTGCCCTTGCGTCATGGCCGCTACTGGACTGCCGAAGAGGAGGCCGCACATACCCCGGTGGTGGTGATAAGCCGTGCGCTCAGCCAGCACCTGCTGGGCCGCGAGGACGGCACCGGCGCGCAGATCCGCGTCGGCCAGCGCCAGTTCCGCGTGATCGGCATCAGCGAGCGCTGGGCACCACGGCCACGGCCACACTTCCTGCCGGCAAACGACAGCGGCTGGGAAGGTGACGGGGATGAGCTGTTCGCCCCGGCCGAAGCGGTGCTGGCCGCGGGTGCCGAAATCACCAGCACCCGCATCTGTGACGGTGGCGGCTTTGGTGGCTTCCGCTTCGACCAGATCGATACCGGGCAATGCCGCTGGCTGGTGCTGTGGGCCGAACTGAAGGATGCACAGGCGCGCGAGCACTATGCACGCAGCCTGCAGAACTTCGCCGCCGAACGCCACGCCGCCGGCATTTTCGCGCGTAAACCGAGCACCAGCCTGCAGTCGATGGCGCAGTGGCTGCGCTTCAACCGCGTCGTGCCGGACAGCGTGCGCCTGAATCTGTGGCTTGCACTGGGCTTGTTGCTGCTGTGCCTGGTGAACGTGGCCGGCCTGCTGGCCGCCCGCTTCCTGCGCCGGGCCGGCGAGCATGGCGTGCGCCGGGTGCTGGGGGCACCCCGCCGCGCGATCATCGCCAGCTGCCTGGTCGAGTCGACCCTGGCCGGTCTGCTGGGTGGCCTGCTGGCACTGCCGTTGACCCTTGCCGGCCTGTGGCTGATGCGCCAGCAGGGCGAGGCGTATTCCTCGCTGGCGCGGTTCAGCCCCGGGCTGTTCATCGGCTTGTTGCTGATGGCCGTTGCCACCGGTGTGCTGGTGGGCCTGCTGCCTGCCGTCCGCGCCGCGCGCCAGGAGCCTGCATTGCAGGTCAAGACCCTATGAACGAGGCCACCGCATGAATCCCCTGCTCGCTTCCATGCGTCGCCAGCCACTGATGCCCTGGCTGATCGGCCTGCAGATCGCGGTGGCCTGCGCCATCCTCTGCAATACCCTGTTCCTGCTTGCGCAGCAGGCCGGGCCACTGTTGATCGATGACGGCATCGCCGACAAGGAGATCATCATCGTCGACCAGGTACTGCGCCCCGACGGCAACTGGAGCGCCGCGCAGGCCAATGCGGGCGCCCAGGCGCTGGCGCATATTCCCGGGGTGACCCGGGCCACTGCAGTGGTCGGCGCACCCATGCGCGAAACCCTGACCATGGTCTACGACCTGAAGCCGGCCAATGGCCCCACCGTGGAGGTCAGTGGCTTCCTGGGCAACCACCTGATCGACACGCTGGGGTTGCAGCTCAGCCGCGGCCGCGACTTCCTGGATGACGAGTACAGCGACCTGCAACTGGGCGACGACGACGCGGCCAGCACCACGCCCATCATCATCACCGAGGCGTTGGCCCGGACCTTGTTCGACGGCGACCCGGTCGGCCGCACACTCAGCGGCGGTGATGGCAGTGGCCACTACGTCGTGGTCGGCGTGGTGGCGCACCTGCTGCGTTACCAGCTCAGCGAACTGGACGACGGCAAGGCCGAACACGCCATCCTGTTGCCACGCCGGCCCGCCGGCCTGCCGCTGCTCAGCTTCGTGGTGCGCGCCACGGCACAGCAACGCGATGCGGTGATCAAGGCCATCCCCGGCGTGCTGCAGGACAGCTATCACGCGCAGATGGCACGCGGCTTCAAGCCGGTGGTGGCCAGCTATGAAGAACTGCGCAGCAACGGACTGCGCCAACGCCGTGCCGCGGTCTGGCTGTTGCTGGCGGTCAACCTGGTGGTGGCGACCATCACCTTGATCGGCATCGCCAGCCTCAGTGGCTACTGGATACAACAGCGCACCCGCCAGATCGGCATCCGCCGGGCGCTGGGCGCCACCCGCAGTCAGGTGCTGCGCCACTTCCTGGCCGAGAACCTGCTGCTGACCACCGTCGGGCTGGCCGGCGGGCTGTTGCTGGCGTTGCTGATCAACCAATGGCTGATGCAGCATTACGAACTGCCCCGCCTGCCCTGGACCTATCTGCTGGCGGCAGGTGGCCTGATGCTGGCGCTGGGCCAGGCCGCCGTTGCCGCACCCGCCCGGCGTGCGGCGCAGCTGCCCCCTGCCAGTGCCACCCGCAACGTGTAAGGTGCTGACTTCAATGCCTGTGCTGCACCCTACCCTCTTCTTGTGCGACAACCGATGCCACAGATCCTGATCATCGACGACAACACCGCCGTGGCCACCGCGCTGGACGTGCTGTTCTCCCTGCACGACATCGACACCCGTCATGCGGTATCGCCGGAGCAGGGCCTGGCGATGCTGGCCGAGCAGGAATTCGACCTGGTGCTGCAGGACATGAATTTCACCGCCGACACCACCTCCGGCGAGGAAGGCCAGCAACTGTTCCGTGACATCCGCCAGGCCCACCCGGACCTGCCGGTGATCCTGCTCACTGCGTGGACCCACCTGGACAGCGCGGTGGAACTGGTCAAGGCCGGTGCCGCCGACTACCTGGCCAAGCCCTGGGACGACGGGCGCCTGCTGACCACGGTCAACAACCTGCTGGAGCTGGCCGAGACCCGCCGCGAACTGAGCCGCCGCCGCCAGCGCGAGCTGAAGCAGCGCCAGAGCCTGCACGAACGCTACGACCTGGCCGGGGTGGTGTTCGCCGACCCGGCCAGCGAGCGCGTGATCAGCCTGGCCTGCCAGGTCGCCCGTTCGCAGCTGCCGGTGCTGATCACCGGGCCCAATGGCGCCGGCAAGGAAAAGATCGCCGAGATCATCCAGGCCAACTCGGCCGATCGCAAAGGCCCGTTCGTCGCGCTCAACTGCGGGGCGATACCGTCCGAACTGATCGAGGCCGAGCTGTTTGGTGCCGAGGCTGGTGCCTACACCGGCGCCAACAAGGCACGCGAAGGCAAGTTCGAGGCCGCCGACGGGGGCACCCTGTTCCTGGACGAGATCGGCAACCTGTCACTGACCGGGCAGATGAAGCTGCTGCGGGTGCTTGAGACCGGCCGCTTCGAGCGGCTGGGGTCCAACCGCGAACGGCAGGTGTCGGTGCGCGTGGTCAGTGCCACCAATGCCGACCTGCCGGCGATGATCCGCGATGGCAGTTTCCGCGAGGACCTCTATTACCGGCTCAACACGGTCGAGCTGAGCCTGCCGCCCCTGGCCGAACGACGCGAAGACATCCTGCCGCTGGCCCAGCACTTCCTGGCGGACGGCAAGCCGCTGTCGGCCCAGGCCGCGCAGGCGCTGCAGCGCCATACCTGGCCGGGTAATGTGCGCGAGCTGCGCAACGTGATCCAGCGCGCCGTGCTGCTGGCACAGGGCCCGCGCATCGAAGCAGCCGACCTCAACCTGCCGCGTGCCGCGCCCACCCGCCCCAGCGCCGCGGCCGATGAGCCCGACCGTGCCCGCATCGTCAACGCACTGGAGCGCGCGGGCGGCGTGATCGCGCAGGCCGCCGCCGAACTGGGCATGAGCCGGCAGGCGCTGTACCGGCGCATGGACCGCCACCACATCCCACGCGAATGAGATCCCGCTCCTTCACCTTCAGTCTTTTCCTGCGGCTGCTGCCGGTGCTGGCACTGGCGGCCGCCCTGCCGTGGCTGTTGGCCTACTGGATGGACCGTGGCTGGGTGGTGGTCAGCGTATCGGCCCTGCTGCTGCTGGCACTGATGTGGTGGACCCTGCGTCGCGCCACCGCCCCGGTCCGCTCCCTGCTGCGTGCGCTGGCCGGCACCACCAGCAGCTACCGCGACGGCGAGTTCAACTTTGGCGTGCATTGGCGCGGTAATGACGAACTGGCCCAGCTGGTGCAGGCGCATGCGGAACTGGGCGATGTGCTGCGCGAGCAGCGCCAGTCGCTGGTGCAGCGCGAGCTGCTGCTCGACACCATGGTGCAGAACACGCCGGTGGCGATGCTGTTGCTCACCGATGGCGGCGACGGCGTGCAGCGCGTGACCTTCTCCAACACCGCTGCGCGCAAGCTGCTGCACGGCGGATGGAAGCTGGAAGGCAAGCGCATGCACGAGCTGCTGGAGACCATGCCGATCGAACTGCGCAATGCCATCGCCCGCGGCGGTGATTCACTGTTCGCGGTGCGTTCGCCAGACGCGGCAGATGACGATGACGACGACGAGCAGATCTACCATCTGTCGCGGCGCGGATTCCATCTGAATGGACGCCCGCACGAACTGCTGCTGCTGCGCTTGCTCACCGCCGAGTTGCGCCGCCAGGAAGTGCAGACCTGGAAGAAAGTGATCCGTGTGATCAGCCACGAGCTCAACAACTCGCTGGCACCGATTGCCTCGCTGGCACATTCTGGTGCGGAGCTGGTGCGGCGCAATCGTTACGATCGCCTGGAAGACATTTTCGGCACCGTCGAGGAGCGGGCACGTCACCTGGAAGGTTTCATCCGCGGCTACGCGCGTTTTGCCAAACTGCCGCAACCGCAGCTGCAGACCGTTGCCTGGAGCCAGTTCCTGCACGGGCTGCAGCAGCAGATCAGCTTCCGCATGGAACCGCTGGCCGACGAGCAATACAGCCGCCTGGACCAATCACAGTTTTCGCAGGCATTGCTCAACCTGCTGAAAAACGCGCACGAGGCCGGCGCCGACAATGGTGCCACCGAGGATGCAGTGGAGCTGCGGCTGGCGCGCCTGCCCAATTGGCTGCGCATCGAAGTATTGGACCGTGGCACCGGCATGAATGAGGCGGTGCTGCAGAACGCGCTGATGCCGTTCTATTCGACCAAGCGCAACGGCACCGGGCTGGGCCTGGCACTGACGCGCGAGATCGTTGAAGCCCACGGTGGCCGCATCTCGCTGCAGAACCGCAAGGATGGCGGACTGTGCGTGACCATCCTGCTGCCGCACGACTAGGCCACCGCTCCGACGTCGGATGCGTCACGGGGAAGCCCTGCCGAGCATGGTTCGGCACTACACCCCCTCCCTTTCGCGTAGCGAAGGGGAGGCTTGGGGAGGGGTGCTTCTGGCTGGTAATGCCGTGCCGAGCATGGCTCGGCACTACACGTCTGATGCTCCGCCACTCTCACAGGAGAGCGCCCAGGGCTGTTCCAGGGTACGTCGCATCGCCAATCGCAGCGCCATTGGAAAACCCGCATCGGCCTCGGCAGCCATCACTTCGCACATGCCTGCACTCCACTCATGCGCAGGCCAAGCGCTGAAGCCTTCACTGGCATAGAAAGGCGCGTTCCACGGTACGTCGGCCAGCGTGCTCAGCACCGCACGGCGGTATCCGCGCGCCCTCCCCTGTGCCATCGCATGTCGCAGCAAGGCGCGACCATGACCTTGGCGGCCATGTGCCGGCGCAACGTCCATCTGCTGGATATGAAAATCCTCACCCAACACGCCCGCCATCAGGTAGCCGGCCAGGGCGTCCTCACTGGCAACCACCCACAGCATTCCGCACTGCCAGGCACGTTCAAACTGGGCCGGCTCCGTCGGGCTCGCAGCAAACACCGCAGCCGCCGGGTGCCCGCGCAGGCGCTCACCGGCCTGCGCTTCGATCCGTGGCAACAGCGCGAGCTCCTCGCGCCGTGCCAAGCGTGGCTCAGGACTTCTTGACGGGGCGGACCCAGCCATCAATCGTTTCCTGACGCGTCCGCGCCACGGTCAACTTGCCTTCCGGCGCGTTGCGGGTGATCACCGAACCCGCGGCAATGGTTGCCCCATCGGCCAGGGTGACCGGTGCCACCAGCGAGCTGTTGGAGCCGACGAACACCTTGTCACCGATGGTGGTCTGGAACTTGTTCACGCCGTCGTAGTTGCAGGTGATGGTGCCGGCACCGATGTTGGTACCGCTGCCGATCACCGCGTCACCCAGATAGGTCAGGTGGTTGGCCTTGCTGCCCTTGCCCAGCGTGGTCTTCTTGGTTTCCACGAAATTGCCCACGTGCACACCATCGGCCAGCACCGTGCCCGGACGCAGCCGCGCGAACGGACCAATCTGTGCGGCACCTTCGCTGACCACGCCTTCCAGGTCGCAATGCGGGCGCACTTCGGTGCCCGCGCCAAGCTTGACGTCCTTGAGCCGCACGAAGGCACCGATGCTGACGCCATCGCCCAGCTCGACCTCGCCTTCCAGGATCACGTTGGCGTCGATCTGCACGTCGCGGCCCACCTTCACCGTGCCACGCTGGTCAAAGCGTGACGGATCCAGCAGGCGTGCGCCCTGCTCGCACAGCGCCTTGGCCGAGCGCAGCTGCCAGGCCCGTTCCAGCTGCGACAGCTGCCACGGATCATTGGCGCCTTCGGCTTCCTGGGCATCGGCCACGTGCACCAGGCTTGCCGGGGTGTACTCACCGGCAGCCGAAGCAAACACGTCGGTGAGGTAGTACTCGCCCTGCGCATTGCTGTTGGACAGGCTCGACAGCCAACGCCGCAGCGCGGTGGATTCAGCCGCGATGATGCCGGTGTTGATGGTACGGATGCGCTTCTGCTCGTCATCGGCATCCTTCTGCTCGACGATGGCTGCCACCTTGCCCTCTGCATCGCGCACGATGCGGCCGTAGCCACTCGGGTTGTCCAGTTCGGCAACCAGTACCGCCAAACGCGGCCCGCCTTCAAGCAGCGCCTTCAGCGTGTCGGCACGGATCAGCGGCACATCGCCATACAGCACCAGCACCTGCGCGGTATCAGGCACGTCCGGCATGGCCTGCTGCACCGCGTGGCCAGTGCCCAGCTGCTGGGTCTGCTCGGCCCACTGCAGGTCGGCCTGGCCGGCGAAGGCAGCGCGTACCGCCTCGCCACCATGGCCATACACCACATGGATACCCGCCGGCTGCAGCTGACGCGCGGTTTCAATCACATGCGCCAACATGGGCTGGCCGGCGATGGGCTGCAGCACCTTGGGTAATACCGACTTCATGCGCTTGCCTGCGCCTGCTGCGAGGATGATGACGTGCAACGGCTGAGTCATGCCTACGACTTCCTTCGAGAATCCCCGGATTCTAAGCCCAAGGGGTTAGCATTGCAGGCCGCTTACTGAACCTTTTCCCGATGAGCCTGCTACGACAAGGCAGCCAGTACATCATCTTCGGCCTGCTGCAGTTGGCCCTGGATTGGGGGGTATTCGTCCTTGCCACCGCTTTGGGCGTGCCAGTAGCACCGGGTAATCTGGTCGGCCGTATCAGCGGTGCGCTGCTCGGCTTCTGGCTCAACGGCCGCTATACCTTTGCCGACCAGGGCCAGCAGCGGCATGGCTGGAAGCGCTTCGTACGCTTTGCCGTGTGGTGGCTGCTGATGACGGTGGCCAGTACCTGGCTGATCAGCTGGGTCGCCGGATCCCTGGGTCTGGGCCATGCGTGGCTGGCCAAACCGCTGGTGGAAGGCGGCCTGGCCGCAGTGAGCTTCTTCCTGCTGCGCCACGTGGTGTACCGCTGAGCCGGTAGTGCCGAGCCGTGCTCGGCAGGGGGCATTACCAACCAGAAGCACCCCTCCCCAGCCCTCCCCTTCGCTATGCGAAAGGGAGGGAGCGTAGTGCCGAGCCGTGCTCGGCAGGGAGCATTGCCAGCTAGAAGCACCCCTCCCCGGCCCTCCCCTTCGCTGCGCGAAAGGGGGGGAGCGTAGTGCCGAGCCGTGCTCGGCAGGGAGCATTGCCAGCTAGAAGCACCCCTCCCCGGCCCTCCCCTTCGCTGCGCGAAAGGGAGGGGGTGTAATGCCGAGCCATGCTCGGAAGGGGGCATTCCCAGCCAGGAGCACCCCTCCCCAGCCCTCCCCTTCGCTATGCGAAAGGGAGGGGGTGTATGTAGTGCCGAGCCATGCTCGGCAGGGGCTTGCCTGGGGAGCCTTCTGCCGAGCATGGCTCGGCACTACAAACGCGGGGCAAAAAAAAACGCCGGCGTTGGCCGGCGTTTTTCTGGGCGTTGCTGCAGGCCTCAGTGCTTGAGGTTGCGGCGCAGACGCTCCAATGCCTGCAGCTGGGCAGTGACTTCGGCCAGCTTCTGCTGCGCCTCGGCCAGCTCCATGGCTTCGCCACGGTGGGCCAGCACGCGCTCGGCTTCTTCCTTGGCCTTGCGCACCGATGCTTCATCGATGTCGCTGGCACGGATGGCGGTGTCGGCCAGCACGGTCACGACCTGCGGCTGTACTTCCAGGATGCCGCCGGAAATGGCGAAATCCAGGTGTTCCCCGGCAGCAGTGGTGACCACGACCTTGCCCGGCTTCAGACGGGTGATCAGCGGTGCGTGCTTGGGCGCGATGCCCAGCTCGCCCAGCTCACCGGTGGCCACGACCAGGGTCGCTTCGCCGCTGAAGATCTGCTGCTCGGCACTGACGATGTCGCAACGGATGGTGCTCATGGAACTCTCTTCGCCTGGTTGGGTGGGCCTGCGCCCACCGCAGGTTGCCGCGTGGGCGGAGCGAACTCCGCCCTACGTGGGAATTAGGCCTTCTCGGCCATCTTCTTGGCCTTCTCGACCGCTTCTTCGATGCCGCCGACCATGTAGAACGCCTGCTCCGGCAGGTGGTCGTACTCGCCATCGACGATGGCCTTGAAGCCACGGATGGTGTCCTTCAGCGGCACGTACTTGCCCGGCGAGCCGGTGAACACTTCGGCCACGTGGAACGGCTGGCTGAAGAAGCGCTCGATCTTGCGCGCGCGCGACACGGCCTGCTTGTCTTCCTCGGACAGTTCGTCCATGCCCAGGATGGCGATGATGTCCTTCAGCTCCTTGTACTTCTGCAGGGTCTGCTGGACGCGCTGGGCGGTGTCGTAGTGCTCGTTGCCGATGACCTGCGGGTCCATCTGGCGCGAGGTCGAGTCCAGCGGGTCGACCGCCGGGTAGATACCCAGCGAGGCGATCGAACGCGACAGGGTCACGGTCGAGTCCAGGTGGGCGAAGGTGGTGGCCGGCGACGGGTCGGTAAGGTCGTCCGCGGGCACGTACACGGCCTGGATCGAGGTGATCGAACCGGTCTTGGTCGAGGTGATGCGCTCCTGCAGGACGCCCATTTCCTCGGCCAGGGTCGGCTGGTAGCCCACCGCCGACGGCATGCGGCCCAGCAGCGCCGACACTTCGGTACCGGCCAGCGTGTAGCGGTAGATGTTGTCGACGAACAGCAGCACGTCCTTGCCCTTGCCGTTGGCGTCCTTCTCGTCGCGGAAATACTCGGCCATGGTCAGGCCGGTCAGGGCGACGCGCAGACGGTTGCCCGGCGGCTCGTTCATCTGGCCGTACACCATCGCCACCTTGTCCAGGACGTTGGAGTCCTTCATCTCGTGGTAGAAGTCGTTGCCCTCGCGGGTACGCTCGCCCACGCCGGCGAACACGGACAGACCCGAGTGCGCCTTGGCGATGTTGTTGATCAGTTCCATCATGTTGACGGTCTTGCCGACGCCGGCGCCGCCGAACAGGCCGACCTTGCCGCCCTTGGCGAACGGGCACATCAGGTCGATGACCTTGATGCCGGTTTCCAGCAGCTCGGTCGAGGAAGACTGGTCTTCATACGACGGGGCCGAACGGTGGATTTCCCAGCTGTCCGACGCCTGCACCGGGCCGGCTTCGTCGATCGGGCGACCCAGCACGTCCATGATGCGACCCAGGGTGCCAGCGCCGACCGGCACCGAGATGGCGCGGTTGGTGTTGGTGGCAACCAGGCCACGCTTCAGGCCGTCGGTCGAGCCCAGCGCGATCGCGCGGACGATACCGTCACCCAGCTGCTGCTGGACTTCCAGCGTGATTTCGGTGTTGTCGACCTTCAGCGCGTCGTACACCTTCGGCACGTCGGTGCGCGGGAATTCGACGTCGACGACCGCGCCGATGATCTGAACGATCTTGCCCTGAC
>DAMCTY010000019.1:0-60723 GCA_032112995.1 Stenotrophomonas sp.
GCGCATCGCCACCCGGACGGCGCGGGCCATGGCCGGCGCTGTTGCCACGACGCGGGGCCTTGTGGCCACCCGGATGCTCGGCCTTGCCCGGCGCGCTGTTGCCCCAGCGGATCGGGGTCTGCGGCTCGAAGCCCGGCACGTCACGGATGTCCATGTCGCGGTTGAGCAGGCGCACGATCTGGCGCAGCAGCTTGGCCTCGTCCTGGGCTACCAGGGACACGGCTTCACCGGTGGAACCATTACGGCCGGTACGGCCGATACGGTGCACATAGTCTTCCGGCACCATCGGCAGGTCGTAGTTGATGACCTTGGGCAGCTCGTTGATATCGATGCCGCGGGCGGCGATATCGGTGGCCACCAGCACGGTCACGCGGCCGGCCTTGAAGTCGGCCAGTGCGCGCAGGCGCTGGCCCTGGCTCTTGTTGCCGTGGATGGCCGCGGTCTTGATGCCGGACTTCTCCAGGAACGTGGCCAGCTTGTCGCAGCCATGCTTGGTGCGGCCGAATACCAGCGTCTGCACGCGGGAATCCTCGGCCAGCAGGTGCAGCAGCAGCTCGCGCTTGCGGGCGCCATCGACCGGGTGCACGCGGTGGGTGATGGTCTCGGCAACCGTGTTCTTCGGCGTAACCTGGATCTGCTCCGGGTTGTGCATGAACTCCAGCGCCAGCTGCTTGATGCTGTCCTCGAACGTGGCCGAGAACAACAGGGTCTGGCGGTTCTGGCGCGGCAGCTTGGACAGGATGCGCTTGATCGAGGGCAGGAAGCCCATGTCGAGCATGCGGTCGGCTTCGTCCAGCACCAGGATCTCGACGCCGGACAGGTCGACGCTGCGACGCTCCAGGTGGTCGATCAGGCGGCCCGGGCAGGCCACCAGCAGGTCCACGCCACGGCGCAGGATGTCCAGCTGGTTGCCCATGCCGACGCCGCCGTAGATGCAGGCGCTGGGGATGCGCAGGTACTTGCTGTAGCCGCGCAGGCTGTCATGCACCTGGGTGGCCAGTTCGCGGGTGGGGGCCAGCACCAGCGCACGCGGACGGCGCGGGCCATTGCCCACGGTCTGCGGCGAGGTGGCCAGGTGCTGCAGCAGCGGCAGGCCGAACGCAGCGGTCTTGCCGGTACCGGTCTGGGCGCCGGCCAGCAGGTCGCGGCCGTCCAGTGCCAGCGGAATGGCCTGCTGCTGGATCGGGGTCGGGTTTTCGTAGCCCTGCTCGGCGAGCGCGCGCAGCAGGAAGGGCGCAAGGCCCAGGTTTTCAAACGACATGGAATGCTCCGAAACTTGAATAACGCGCGCCCAAAAGGCGTGCGTTGCGGGTCATGGAAGACCTGCTGATCCCGGAGCGTTCCCGTAAACCGCGCTGCAAGATCTGGGATGCAACCAACGCGGTGCGCTGGCTGGAATGCGTGACGATAGGCGTCGGAGTGGGGGCGGGCGGGCGGATGGGCCAGGTGGCCGCTGATCCTGCACCGCCGGCGATCCCTGAGGGAAACGGACGGCCGCTGGCAGACCGCGCTAGTCTAAGGGATTGTCCCGTTTCACACAAAAACGCCTGTTCAGCATTCTTCCGGAGAGGCTGGTGGTCGCGGACATAATCATTACAATTGAAACTTGTTTCTTCGCAGACTGGACACTCCCATGAAGCTTGGTTCCCTGAAGGAAGGCGGCCGCGACGGCACCCTGATCGTGGTTTCGCGCGACCTGACCCGCGCCGTGCGGGCCGCCGGCATTGCCGCCACCCTGCAGCAGGCTCTGGAGGATTGGTCCAACCTGGCGCCGCGCCTGAACGCCCTGTCCGAGCAGCTGAACGCAGGCGCGGTGGACGGGGAGTTCGCGCTGGAGATGGAAGCGCTGGCCGCGCCGCTGCCGCGCGCCTACGAGTTTGTCGATGGCAGCGCCTACCTGCCGCACGTGGCGCGGGTGCGCAAGGCGCGCGGTGCCGAGGTGCCGGAGAGCTTCTACACCGATCCGCTGATGTACCAGGCAACCAGCGCCGGCTTCTACGGCCCGCGCGATGCGGTGAAGGTGGTCAGCGAGGACTACGGCATCGATCTGGAAGCCGAGATCGTGGTCATCACCGATGACGTGCCGATGGCTGCTACCCCGGAACAGGCCGCCGGCCATATCCAGCTGGTGGGCCTGGTCAACGACGTCAGCCTGCGCAACCTGATCCCGGGCGAACTGGCCAAGGGCTTCGGCTTCCTGCAGTCCAAGCCGCGTTCTGCGCTGAGCCCGGTGTTCGTCACCCCGGACGAGTTGGGCGCTGCCTGGCAGGACAGCAAGCTGCACCTGCCGCTGGTCACCCACATCAATGGCAAGTGGTTTGGCGCGCCGGAAGCCGGCGTGGACATGCAGTTCAATTTCGCCCAGCTGGTAGCCCACGCTGCCAAGACCCGCCCGCTGTCGGCTGGCGCCATTGTTGGCTCGGGCACCATCGCCAATGAAGACACCACGCTGGGCGCATCCTGCTTTGCCGAGCAGCGCACGGTTGAAGCGCTGCGTGATGGCAAGCCGTCCACGCCGTTCATGAGTTTTGGTGACGTGGTGCGCATTGAGATGCTGGACCGTGACGGCGTCAGCATTTTTGGTGCGATCGAGCAGCGTATCGAGCAGGCCGGCCAAGCCTGATCCGATCGGCGGTAGCGGCAGCAGACCGAAGGTGAAGGTACTCTCACCGTGACCGGTTATGGTGAGGGTGTATGCAAGGGGGGGGGAAGCGCTGACATGGAAGCTGGTTTGAAGCTCTACAGCTATTGGCGGTCGAGTGCCGCCTATCGCGTGCGGATCGGGCTGAACCTCAAGGGTTTGCCCTACGCGATCGAACCGGTACACCTTGTGCGTGACGGTGGCCAGCAGCACGCCGCCGACTATGCAGCGCTCAACCCGCAGCAACTGGTGCCGACCCTGCGCGATGGCGAACGGGTGCTGACCCAGTCGCTGGCCATCCTCGAGTATCTGGACGAACTGCATCCGCAGCCGGCGCTGCTGCCGGCCGATGCCGGTGGCCGCGCCCGCGTGCGCGCGCTGGCCCAGCAGGTGGCCTGCGATATCCACCCGCTGAACAATCTGCGGGTCATGCAGTTCTTCGACCACGAATGGAACGTGCCGCAACCCGAGCGCGATGAGTGGACCCTGCACTGGATGCGCACCGGCTTTGCCGCGCTGGAGCAGATGTTGATCGGCTCCTTTGACACCGGCCGCTTCTGTCACGGCGCCGAGCCGGGCCTGGCCGACTGCTGCCTGGTGCCGCAGATGTACAACGCCCGTCGCTTTCACCTGGATCTGGCGCCGTACCCGACCCTGCGCCGCATCGAGCAAGCTTGCCTGGCGCTGCCGGCCTTTGATGCCGCGCGCCCGGAAAACCAGCCCGACGCGATCTAGGGACGGGGATTGGGAAGTCGGGATTGGCGGTTGCACAGGGTTGCGGCCCGATACCCCGCTGGCGCAGGGCACGGCCCTGCAGCGGTATTCCAGCTGCAAGGTCCACCGTCAGGTCACCGCTATCGGCAAACCCCCAAACCCTGTTCTGCCTCAGAACCCGTGGGTGATCGCCGCCGGCGCCATCGCGGCGAAGTCCGCATAGGGGTCATGCTCGCCACTGCCACCTTCGGACAGGCGGAACTTCAGTGCCAGACCGTCGCGTGAATCGGCCGCGCGCAGGGCTTCTTCCTGCTCGATGATGCCGTCCTTGGCCATGCGGAACAGGCACTGGTCGAAGCTCTGCATGCCTTCTTCCAGCGACTCTTCCATGGCCTGCTTGATGGCGTGCACTTCACCGCGGCGAAGCAGGTCGCGGATCATCGGCGTGTTGAGCAGCACCTCGGTAGCCGGGCGGCGGCGCCCGTCCACGCCCTTCACCAGACGCTGGGATACCACCGCGCGCAGGTTGAGCGACAGGTTCATCAACACGTTCTTGTGCGCGCTCTCAGGGAAGAAGTTGAGGATGCGCTCGATGGTCTGGTCGGCGTTGTTGGAGTGCAGGGTTGCCAGGCACAGGTGGCCGGTCTCGGCGAAGGCGATGGCTGCCTCCATGGTCTCGGCGTCAAGGATTTCGCCGATCAGGATCACGTCGGGCGCTTCACGCATCGCGTTCTTCAGCGCGTTGTGGAAGGCGTGGGTGTCCAGGCCGACTTCGCGCTGGTTGACGATGGACTGCTTGTGCTTGTGCAGGAACTCGATAGGGTCCTCGATGGTGAGGATGTGCCCGGTCGAGGTGCTGTTGCGGTGGTCGATCATCGACGCCAGCGAGGTCGACTTGCCCGAGCCGGTGGAACCCACCACCAGCACCAGCCCGCGCGGGGTCATGATCACGTCCTTGAGCACCTGCGGGAGGTTGAGCTCCTCGATGCTGGGGATGCGGCTCTTGATGGCGCGGATGACCATGCCCACTTCGCCGCGCTGCTTGAACACGTTCACGCGGAAGCGGCCGGCATCGGCAAGGGCGATGGCCATGTTCAGCTCCAGGTCGCGCTCGAACTGCGGCACCTGGCCTTCGTCCATCAGCGAATAGGCGATTTTCTTGACCATCCCTGGTGGCAGGCCGGTATTGCCCAGCGGGTACAGCTTGCCTTCAATCTTGATGTAAACCGGCGCTCCGGTGGTCAAAAACATGTCCGAAGCGTTCTTTTCGGTCATCAGCTTCAAGAAATAGCCGATATCCATGCGCAATGTTTCCCCAACAAACGGCGGCGCGCCGTTGCAAGCACGCCTAAGGCTTGACGACAATGGCCGTGCACAGTCATTCGGCAACGGCTCCCCAATGAAACCTAGCTTCGCACAATTAAGACGCATCCTGTATGTGACGGCCTGCGCAACCATGCTATGTGGCAGCGCTTTTGCGCAGGACCCGGCAGCGGCCGATCTGGTCGCCGCCCAGCAGGCGGTGGAACGCGCCGACCGCGCCGACGCCGACCAGTACGCGCCGGACACCATGGCCATGGCCCGCCAGCAGCTGGAGCAGGCCCAGCGTGCGGCCCAGGACCGCCGTGAGCGCAAGCAGGCGCCGGTGCTGGCCCAGCGTGCCGTGGCCGACGCCGACCTGGCCCGCGCCCAGAGCGAGGAGGCCGTCGCGCAGGCGCAGCTGGCCCAGCGCAAGGCCGAGGTCGAGCAGCTGCAACGCCAGTTGGCTTCAGGGGAGAACCGCTGATGCGCATGCGTCATCTGATCGTGGCCGGGCTGCTGGCCCTGCCGTTGCTGGCCGTGGCGGCCGAAGACCCGGCCGTGGCCGGTCTCAACCAGCGCCTGGTGGCCCTGCAGGCCGACATGTACACCGCCGAGGTGGCCGCCTACGAGAAGCTGCAGGCGCAGCAGGCCATCGCCAACCTGGCCAAGGCAAAGCGCAAGGATCTGGACAATGCCCGTTACCTGGCTGAACGCCGGGTGGCCATCGCCGAGGCGGCCAGCCGCACCGCCGTGGCCCGGCGCCAGCTGGACGAGCTGGAGCGGACCCGCAGCGAGTTGCTGATCGAAGCCAGCCGCCGCGAAGCGACCCGTGCCCGCCAGGAGGCCGAGCGGCTGCGCGTGCAGACCCAGATCCAGGCCGAAGAGGCCGAGCGGCTGCGGCTGGCCGCCGAAGCCGAAACGCTGGCCCGCCAGGATGCCGAAACCGCGTTGACCAGCGTGGCAGGCCGCCAACAGGCCCGGCTCAGCACTGCACAGCAGAACGCAGCCAAGTTGGCCCGTGAGGAGGCCGAGCTGGTTTCCGGGCACAAGTTGCCGGGTTCCCGCTTCGACAACCGGGGCGAGGTGTTCACCTTGGCTGGCGATGCCTTTGCCGCAGGCCAGGCCAGCCTGTCCGCCGCTGCCGGCAATCAGGCCAAGGCCTTGGCCGAGTACCTGAACATCGGCAAGAAGGGGCGGGTGACGATCGAGGCGTATGACAGCGCCAACGGCGTGGGCCAGCGCCGTGCCCAAGCCCTGAAGGATGCCCTGGTGGCGGCCGGTGTGGCAGCCAACCGCATCCAGGTCACCGGCAAGAAGGCCGCTTCCACCCGAGCCCGTTCGGCGGAAGTTATCGTTGCTCCGTGACAAAGCTAAATGACTGACTTCGTTAGTTTTTTGTTCGTTGTTTTGGGCTAACTGCGGCAGCCATTCCGGATTTGTCCGTGAATGGAAGGCAACACTTGCCGGAACCTTTTTGCAGGCGTAGGGTCAATTGTCCGGGTGGCAAATCCGCCGCCCGGACAGCGGAGGGCCGAGCCGGTGCAGCAGTGGCGCGAACCAGTTTCCGAAAGCGCTCGATCGAAGGGTCGGGGTTCGGTGGCTGGTTGCGTGATCAGCAGCGCTGGTGTCCAGCTCTCCATCCAGCAACGCCCCGTGCCGCAAGGCCGGGGCGTTCTTGTTTCTGCATGAAGGAGGTAGTCATGTTCGAAGGGCAGCCGCAGAGCGAAATCGACGCGTTGATCAAGGCCAACCCCGAGTTCAAGCAACTCTACCAACAGCATAAAAAGCTGAACAAGAAGTGCATGGATGCGGGATTAGGGGTGCTACCGATCGACGATGTCACCCTGGCCCAGATGAAGCGGGAAAAGCTTCTGGCCAAGCAGAAGCTTCTGCGGATATACGAAAGTCGCGTCAACTGAACCTTCCCCACACGTAAGCGTTCATGTCGCGGACGGAGGCGGCCTCCTCGTCGGTCGCCCCCGTTCGCGCCACTTTGCTGAACCGCAATGGTCGGCCATTTGCCTGACATTCCTTGGCATCCATCGGATAATCGACAGTCCGGCCGCACAGCGGCGCGATTCCGAATGACACCGATGCCCATCCATTCTTCCGTCCTCGAACTTATCGGCAACACGCCCATCATCAAGGCCCAGCGCCTGGATGCCGGCGTCTGCGAGCTGTACCTGAAAATGGAAAGCTCCAACCCGGGCGGCTCGATCAAGGACCGCATCGGCCTGTCGATGATCGAGGCTGCCGAACAGCGGGGTGATCTCAAGCCCGGCGCCACCCTGGTCGAGGGCACGGCCGGCAATACCGGCCTGGGCCTGGCACTGGTGGCCCAGCAGAAGGGCTACAAGCTGATCCTGGTGGTGCCGGACAAGATGAGCCGGGAGAAGATCTTCAACCTCAAGGCCATGGGTGCCGAAGTGGTGTTGACCCGCTCGGACGTGGCCAAGGGCCATCCCGAGTACTACCAGGATCTGGCCAAGACCGTGGCCGACAACACCCCGGGCGCCTACTTCATCAACCAGTTCGGCAACCCCGACAACCCGGCGGCGCATGAGTTCGGTACCGGCCCGGAGCTGGTGGAGCAGATGGCCGAAGTGGGTGGCCTGGATGCCATCGTGGTGGGTTGCGGCAGCTCCGGCACCATGACCGGCCTGAGCCGCGCGCTGGCCAGGCTGTCGCCGCACACCGAGGTGGTGCTGGCTGACCCGGTGGGCTCGATCCTGGCCCAGTACATCAACGAAGGCACGCTCAGCGAGAAATCCGGCAGCTGGCTGGTCGAGGGTATCGGCGAGGACTTCCTGCCGGGCATCTCCGATTTCAGCCGGGTCAGGAAGGCCTATGCCATCAGCGATGCCGAGAGCTTCCATACCGCCCGCGAACTGCTGGGCAAGGAAGGCATCCTTGGTGGTTCGTCCACCGGCACCCTGCTGGCTGCAGCCCTGAAGTACTGCCACGAGCAGACCACGCCGAAGAAGGTGCTGGTGCTGGTGCCGGATACCGGCAACAAGTACCTGTCCAAGATGTACAACGATTACTGGATGCTGGACAACGGCTTCCTGGAGCGCCCCCAGTACGGTGACCTGCGCGACCTGATCCTGCGGCCCTACAGCCAGCGCGACACCGTGGTGGTGGCACCGACCGACCTGCTGACCACCGCCTACCAGCGCATGAAGCTGTACGACGTGTCGCAGCTGCCGGTGATGGAAGGCAGCCAGCTGGTGGGCATCATCGACGAGAGCGATGTGCTGCTGCATGTCTACGGCGATGAAGCACGCTTCCGCGATCCGGTGTCGGTGGCCATGGTCAGCAAACTGGACCGGCTGGACGTCAAATCCCCGATTGAAGCCCTGCTGCCGGTGTTTGACCGTGGCCAGGTGGCAATCGTCACTGACGGCGACGCCTTCCTCGGTTTGATCACCCGGATCGACCTGCTCAACTACCTGCGTCGCAGGGCTCAGTGATTTCCGAGGGCGCTCTGCGGGGCGCTCAACCAGAATATTCAGATGGGGCTGGTAGAATCCGGCCTCTTTAGCTGGAAGTAGCCATGACGGATCAGCATTCACGCAGCCAGGACGGCGAGCGCAGCTTGTCGCTTGCCACCTTGGCCATCCACGGCGGGCAGTCGCCCGACCCCAGCACCGGCGCCGTAATGCCGCCGATTTACGCTACCTCGACCTATGCCCAGTCCAGCCCGGGCGAGCATCAGGGCTTCGAGTATTCGCGTACCCACAACCCCACTCGGTTTGCCTACGAGCGCTGCGTTGCCGCCCTGGAAGGTGGCAGCCGCGGTTTTGCCTTTGCCTCGGGCATGGCCGCCAGTTCCACGGTGATCGAACTGCTGGACGCCGGCAGCCACGTGGTGGCGATGGATGATATCTATGGCGGCAGCTTCCGCCTGTTCGAGCGCGTACGTAGGCGTACGGCCGGGCTGGATTTCAGCTTTGTCGACCTGACCGACCTGGCAGCCTTCGAGGCAGCGATCACGCCCAACACCAAAATGGTGTGGATCGAAACCCCGACCAACCCGATGTTGAAGATCGTGGACATCGCTGCGGTCGCCGCCATTGCCAAGCGTCATGGCCTGATCGTGGTGGTGGACAACACCTTCGCCTCGCCGATGCTGCAGCGACCGCTGGAACTGGGTGCGGACCTGGTGCTGCACTCCGCAACCAAGTACCTCAACGGCCACTCCGATATGGTCGGCGGCATGGTGGTGGTGGGCGACAACGCCGATCTGGCCGAGCAGATGGCCTTCCTGCAGAACTCCATTGGCGGCGTGCAGGGGCCGTTCGACAGTTTCCTCGCCCTGCGCGGCTTGAAGACCTTGCCGCTGCGCATGAAAGCGCATTGCGCCAACGCACTTGAACTGGCGCAGTGGCTGGAAACCCACCCGGCGGTGGAGAAGGTCATTTACCCGGGCCTGACCTCGCACCCGCAGCACGTGCTGGCGGGCAAGCAGATGTCCGGCTTTGGCGGCATCGTCTCGATCGTGCTCAAGGGTGGTTTCGAAGCGGCCAAGCGTTTCTGCGAACGCACCGAGCTGTTCACCCTGGCCGAATCCCTGGGCGGTGTGGAAAGCCTGGTTAACCACCCGGCGGTGATGACCCATGCCTCGATTCCGGTCGAACGCCGCAACCAACTCGGTATCAGTGATGCGCTGGTGCGCTTGAGCGTTGGGGTTGAGGACGTGGCGGATCTGCGTGCAGATCTTGAGCAGGCGCTGGCCGGATGAGTCGTTCGCTTATCGGGGATTACATCGACAGCTTCCGTAATCCGGGGTTTTGGACCTATTCCACCTGGTTGGAGTTGGTAACCAAGTACCGGCGCTCGCGGTTGGGACTGTTCTGGGCGTTATGCCCGGCACTGGTGTATATGTTCGGGGTGGGTGGGTTTTACGGTTTTCTACAGGGACATTCCGCTCGAGATTTTATTCCGCATTTGGGGATTGGCTATATAACGTTTCGTTTTATAACAATTAGTTTGAGCGAATGTACGACGGCCTTTATTGGGCATGCCAGTTTTATTCTGGATGGCCGTGTTCGTTTGACCGATTACATTCTTCGAGTGGTTGCTAAGGCTTTGTTCTATTTTGTGATGGCTTTGCCCGCCTTGGCAGTTGCCCTTGCCCTCAGTGATTCTTTCAGTTTTATGGGGTTGCTCCCATCATTTGCGGCTTTCATTCTCGTTCTTTTAAATGTCGGCTGGATGGGGGCTGTGGTAGCAATACTGGGGGCGCGCTTACAGGATGTACATGAGTTGATCGGCAGTATTCTCATGTTCAGTTTTTTGTTCACGCCAATAATTTGGTATGCCCATCAGGCTCCCGCCGACACTCTTAGGGGCATGATTGCTCGTGCAAATCCTCTATATCACATGATCGAGAGCGTGCGTGCACCTTTGCTCGGTGAGGCGATCGAGCCGCTTACCTATCTTTATCTTTCTATAATGCTTTTTGGCGGTTGGATATTGGCTGCGATCATCTATAAGCGCCTGGCGCGCTATGTACCGGTGTGGGTATGAGTAAAAATACCTATCTTCGAGCCTTGAACATAGGGCTGGATTTGCCGACGTATACGCAAGAGCAACGTACCATCAAGGCAAGTCTCGGGGTGCTGTTGCAGGCGGCATTGCAACCTCCAAAACGTAAGATGCGTACGACTTTGGAAGGGATCAGTTTCGACCTCTCCCCCGGTGACAGAATGGCGGTGGTGGGGCGAAATGGTGCGGGCAAGTCAACGTTGCTTAAAGTGCTTGTTGGAGCATATCCACCTACACGTGGCATGTTGGAGGTCTCGGGAGCACGGCAGGCCCTGTTAAACTTATCTCTTGGCTTCAATGCGGAGGCGACGCTGGTCGAAAATATTCTATTGCGAGGAATCGCAATGGGCCTAAAGGCGAAGCAGGCCAATGCAATTGTGGAAGAGGTATTGGATTTTGCCGAGTTGACTGGTAAATCAGGTGACCGGCTAAGGACGCTTTCTTCCGGCCAGCGGATGCGATTGGGTTTTGCACTCGCAACCGCGGTTCAGCACGAAATACTGATCATGGACGAGTGGATCGGGACGGGAGATGCAGGTTTTGTGCAGAAGGCGCAAGAACGGATCCGCTCGCGTGTAGACAGTGCGCAGATTGTTGTCCTAGCTAGTCACAATTTCAAGTTGCTGGGGAATGTTTGTAATAAGGCTATTTCATTGGAGGATGGGCGGATTCGTTGCGCTGGGGAAGTTCCAGAAGTGCTTGCTGACTTTCAGCGGCTCTTGCAGGGATGCGTTGTCTCCAGCCCAGGAACCGAGTAGAAGTCATGAAACTGGTACTGGTCGCCTACGATTTTCCTCCCACTCCGTCTCCGCAATCTCTGCGCTGGGCGTACTTGACGCGTGAGTTGGCGATAGCGGGGCACGACGTGGAAGTGATCGCGCCGGACGTGCCGGGCTATGGTGCGGGGGGGCTTCCGCCTTTGCCTGAGTCAGTTGTAGTGCATCGTGTTTTCCCGGGTAGACTCTCGCGTCTGGTTATGGGGCGACAGAAGAGCGCGCGTGATCAACAGTTTCGGGCCAAGTTCGATGTCGTAAATGTCAGGTTTGCAGCATCAGAGGGCATTTTTTTCGGTGCCAAAGAAGAGCTTAACTGGAAGGGGCGTCTTCGCAAGCGAATCGAGAAAGCGATTGGTATTAAGGACGGGCTGAACTGGAAAGGGGCTTTGGCTGAAAAACTGAAGAACATCGCGTCGAGCCAGGTTTATCCTGACCATCGAGTGGAGTGGGTCCCCTACGCGGTTGATAAATTGGATGAATTGCTAGCGAGTTCGCGCCCTGACGCCGTGATCGTATCTCACGAGCCGGCGTGCACCCTTCCTGTGGGGTTGGCTGCTGCCCAGCGCGGCTTGAAGCTTGTAGTGGATATGGGGGACCCCGTTCTCGCTCCTTATACCCCCAGAAAGTGGATGGAAAAAGCTTTTGAGTTGGAACGAGCGGTTTGCCAAGCCGCAAGCTTTGTAAGTGTCACGACTGAGGCGGCTGCAGATCTGTTGATGTCGAGACATGCACTCGATAGCGACAAGTTGCTGGTGTTGAAACAGGGTTACGATCCAGGTTTCATAGCAGAGCAGCAGGATGCTTTGATTAAGTTCGATAGCAACCGCGTTGAGCTCTTGTACACCGGGAGCTTCTATTCGTTTCGTCGGGCTGATTATCTTATCCGCGCTATTTGTTCGGTGCGTGAGGTTCGTTTGACGGTGGCGACAATTAGCGCGCCGGACTATTTGCTGGAGGCCGCAGATCGGTTCCCGGAGAGTATTCGGATTGTTGGGTTCCTGCCGCATCGTGCTGCGTTGGCGGCACAGCGGTCTTGCGACGTGCTAGTGAATCTGGCGAATTCTGATCCAGTGCAGATTCCTGGGAAGATTTTTGAATACCTTGGTGCCGAGAAGCCAATTCTCCATCTGCGCGGTGATCGGATCGACGCGACGGGTAAGATTCTCAGAGAGGTTGGGGGAGGCTGGGAACTGGCGGCTGACGGCGATGGTCTCAACTCCTTGCTTGAAGAGATCAAATGTTTGAAAGCGTCCGGTGACATACATCGCTACGTCGCTCCGCACCATTTGGTCGGTGAGTTCGCGTGGCCAACGCTTAGCGAAAAATGGGCCGCCAAGTTACAGCATTCATTGGTATCGAGCGGAGGATCGCGTGGCTAACCCCTCCGATGAAGCGACTTGTCTCCAACGGCTGCGAGAGGCATTGAGTAGAGTGCGGATGGCTGAGCGTAGCTATCGAGCCGCACGAGACGCGCTTTTGCTGCGGGAGAGCGCGGAGACTGAAAGTCGCGAAACAGTTTCCGTTCTCGAAGCAGAGCTGCGTGCTGTAAAGACAAGCAAGGCATATCGTGTCGCAGTATTGCTTGGGGATGCGTTTCGGGACCCGCGCTTGATTATAGGTTGGCCGCGGAAGGGTGTTCGTGCCGTGAGACGGCGTTTCTTTGCCTGCGATGCGGTTGAGCGAGTCACAGTGCCGCACCAGGTGAAAGCGGTTGAAGTCAATTTCGCGGATAGCTTGGCTCCCCTGTCAGGGGAGATTGTCTGGTTGCCGGAGCCGCCGGATTTCCCGGCTGAGGTGAAGGAGCTGCGGATGGCTTTGGTTGCGGATCGTTTCACAACTGATAGCTTGGAATTGGAATGCAATACGATTTCACTGGACCCTGCAAATTGGGCACAGCAGATTCTGCAGTTTGAGCCGCATGTGCTTTTCGTTGAGTCGGCTTGGGTTGGTTTGAATGGTGAGTGGCAAGGGAAGGTGTCCGGGGCGAGCGAGGAGATCTGCTCACTTGTTATGAGCTGTCGAAGTGCAGGTATACCGACAGTCTTCTGGAACAAAGAGGATCCTTTGCACTTCGAAGCGTTTGTGCTTGTTGCATCTTTGTTTGACCATGTATTCACAACGGATGCTGATTCCATACCTGCATACAGGCGAAAGCTGGGGCACGGCAGGGTAGGTGTGCTGCCGTTTGCAGTACAGCCCCGTTTGCATCATCCGTTCATGGATGTCGACGAAAGAAGATTGGAGGGCAGCTTCTTTGCTGGGGCATGGTATGGAAATCTCAGTGAGCGCTCCCGCGACTTCCAAGAGTTGGCGGAAGCGTTGGCATTGATTGGCCCCTTCTCCATCTATGACCGAAATGATGGAAAGGGGGCTGCTGGAAGGCAGTATCCCGCAGACTATCGAAAATATCTGCATCCAGCTGTTTCATATGATATGACTCCCAAGCTATATCGAAGCTATAGGATCGGGCTGTCGTTAAATACTATTAAACAGAGCTCAACGATGTTCGCGAGACGAGCATTGGAGTTAATCTGTACAAACACATCGGTATATAGCAATTATTCAAGAGGAATTAAAACTCTTCTTGGTGATTTGGTTCTCGCATCCGACGATGGGCAGGAGATTTTTGACTGGGCATGGTCGGAGCTCCGCGATCCTGATTCGAAAGTGAACCGGTCTCGCCGACTGGCGGCCATGCGCAAGGTTCTTGCTGAGCATACTTGGTCCGCGAGACTACAGAGTGTTCTTGCAACGGTCACAGATCATCCCCCAGAGTCGGAACAGGGCTCGCGGGATGTGGTCGTGATTGCGCGAGCGTCCTCAGTAAATGAACTTGACAAACTGTTGGCAATGGCCGCGACTCAAAAGGGTATAAAAGTCGCGTTGTATGTCTTTGCCGATAAAGTTATCGAAGTTCCCGAAAACGTGGGCCGACTAAGCAGCGAGGATCTCGAAACAGTAGTGCCCGTTCTCTTTGGTAACAGATTGGTGGCGGCTTGGGACGCGAGGGATACCTATGGTGCGTACTATTTGACCGATCTGGTAGATTGCTTACATTTCGGGCAAGGCGAAATCATCGGTAAAGCCTGCTTCGAGCGGGGCGATGGGACTATCTCTGGGGAAGGTCTGGAATACCGAAAAGTATCTTCCCTGGCTTGGAGAAGATCACTTGCTCCTGCCACATACTGGACTTATACGCTATCCGAGGTTCTGTCCGGTATTGGGACGGGAGGGTTTTACGGGAGTGGGTTGCTTTCCGCAGATCGTATGTCCTATTTGGAGACAGCTTCACTGGGAGATTCAGCTCCAGACGATCGCATCGATACAGGCGTGTCGATGTCGGTGCTTAATAGATATTTGAATGAATCGGGTACGGCGAACACCGGAAACGGACGATCTGCTGCTTGTATAAGTGGGGGGGCGCTGGTTGATTTGTTTCGTGACGGTGTGGTGCCACCACAAACTTCCGTGGCGCATCGAAATGGCGCGATGGAATTGGTGAGCAAGCTTGAGGAAAGACGGGAAGCAGCTCTGTTCTCCGCGCCCTTCGTGATTGAAGGGGGGGGGGCTGCAGTTGGTACTGTTCCACTCTGTTTACAGGCAGAGCCATCTAACAATTTTGATGTATATATTGATGGTTTAAGTGGTGTGGCGGGATCATATTCCGCGATTAATCGGAATCGTCTCTTTCCCGGGGTCACGCGGTTGATTCCAGTTGATGCGAATGTTGGAGCGCTTCGGCTCGCGATAACTGTTCGCGGGCCTTACGTTGGATATTGGCAGGGCATTTCTGTCGGAGATAGTACGCCGAACCCGATGGTTCTTCCTGGGGAAGGGCGTATATTGGTTGTTGTAAATGGCTATCCTCGCGCTGGGGACCTATATAGGAACGCCTTTGTTCATCGCCGCGTTAGAGCCTATATGGATCGCGGAATCGGTGTCGATGTCGTCTGGGTGACATCTCAGCGTCCTCGGGAGAGTTACGAACATGATGGGGTGCGCGTCGATGTATGTGATTCCTTTACGTTGCGTGAGACATTGGCGCACTCAGCGCACACCGCCATTGCCGTTCACTTTCTTGATGAAGAAATCTGGGAGGGATTGAAGAATGCGGCTGAGCGCATCCGAACAGTGGTTTGGATCCACGGCGCAGACATCCAGTCTTATACTCGCAGGCTGTTTAATTACAAAAGCGAGAGAGAGAGAAATGTAGCCCGGCAACTCAGCGATCGGCGTCTGCTTTTCTGGAGAACTATCTTCGGATTGGTCTCGGCTAATCTCCACTTTGTTTTCGTTTCGAAAAATTTGCTTGTGCAGGCACAGGAAGATGTCGGTATTGGACCGAGAAAGGGCTCATTCAGTGTTGTGCATAATCCGATTGATACTGATAGGTTCGCATTTAACCAGAAGCGCATGGAAGATCGTTTCAATGTTTTGTCCATCAGGCCGCATGCTAGTCGGATCTATGCCAATGACCTATTGGCGGGAGCGATAGTACGGCTATCCCAGGAGCCTGAGTTTGGGAGCATGCGCTTCACGTTGGTGGGCGACGGAGCACTTTGGGAGGAGAATTTTGATTCCCTGAAGGCGTTTGAGAACGTATCTTTGGTGAGAGGATTTGTAGGTGCAGCTGATATTGCACGTTTTCACGCCGAACACGGCGTATTCTTGGCACCCACGCGGGGCGACACTCAGGGGGTGAGTAGGGATGAGGCAATGTCGTCTGGGCTGGTGCCTGTAACGAACCCAGCAGGAGCGGTGCCTGAATTCGTGGACGAATCCTCTGGCGTGTTGTGTTCCGAAGAAAGTGCGGAGGAGCTTGCGCAGGGCTACCTTTCTTTGGTAAGGGACCCGTCGCGCTTCGTCAAGCTTTCCGCGGGAGCTGCCGCGCGGGTTAGAGGACAGTCTTCCTCAGATATGATCATTGACAGCGAAGTTCAGATTTTGGGAATTTCGCACCTTGTTAGAATTTTCTGAATTGAGAAGGGAATAAAGATGGATATTGCTTCGACGCGACTTGCAATTATCGGCCTTGGGTATGTCGGTTTGCCGCTGGCGGTGGCATTCGGACGGAAGATTTCGGTGGTCGGTTTTGACATAAATGGTGACCGAGTCGCCGAGCTTCGTTCGGGTTTCGACCGTACTCTTGAAGTTGATAAAGAGCTTCTGCAGTCCGCGGATATGTTGAGTTTTGAGGAGACGCTTGAAGGTATTGCTCAGTGTAATGTTTTCATTGTCACCGTTCCTACCCCGATCGATAATGCACGGCAACCAGACTTCGATCCTCTTTTGAAATCCAGTGCCGCAATCGGATCCATTCTCAAGAGGGGTGATATCGTTATCTACGAATCAACGGTTTATCCCGGAGTTACTGAGGAAGTTTGCGTTCCTGTCTTGGAAAAGGCGTCGGGTCTAAAATTCAATGTTGATTTCTATTGTGGGTACAGTCCCGAGCGAATCAATCCTGGTGATAAGGATCGAACGGTAACTAAGATAATGAAGGTGACCTCAGGGTCTACCCCGGAGGTGGCTGACTATGTTGATGAACTGTATAAGATGGTTATTGAGGCCGGCACTCATAAGGCGAGTTCCATTCGCGTCGCGGAAGCAGCTAAGGTGATCGAGAACACTCAGCGAGATGTGAATATCGCGTTGATGAATGAGTTGGCCCGCATCTTTCACCGGATCGGGATCGATACGCACGAGGTGCTGGCGGCAGCGGGTACAAAATGGAACTTCATGCGCTTCCAACCAGGGTTGGTTGGTGGGCATTGCATAGGCGTAGATCCTTACTATCTCGCTCACAAAGCGACCATGCTGGGATACAACCCGGAGTTGATTCTAGCTGCCCGAAGGATTAATGATGATATGGGGCCTCATGTCGCCACACGGATTCTGCGTCAGATGGCACGAGCTGGAATTAATATCGTTGATTCGAAGATCCTGGTCTTGGGGTTCGCTTTCAAAGAGAACTGCCCCGATGTGCGTAACACGAAAGTGATTGATTTGGTTAATGAGTTGCGCGATGTGAATGCTGATGTCGAGATTTTCGATCCTTGGGTTGATCCGAACGAAGTGAATCATGAGTACGGTGTTGATGTTATTGGTTCGCCAGAGTTGAAGAGCTATGATGCAGTTGTGTTGGCGGTCGCACATCACCAGTTTATTGGAGGGGCAGGTGCGCCTACGGCATATCTGAGAGATGGTGGCGTGGTGTTTGACGTAAAGGGCGTGTTGGGCCAGGCAAATAATATAGAGCGGCTCTGATCAATCAGTACAAGGACGGGAGAGGTTGTGATCACATCGTTTGAGTTCAACGGTAAATTTTTCAGTATCAAATCGCCAGGGGGGGATTGGATCGGGAAGATTGTTGAAAGAACCTCCTCGTTCTACGAAAAAGAAATGTTGATTGACATTTCATCTTTGTTGGAGCCAGGTAGTCTGGTTGTCGATGTTGGAGCGAACATCGGCAACCACACACTTTTCTTTGCTGGCGCACTTGGCTGCAACGTACTCGCGATCGAGCCTAACGCGGAGGCGCGCGAGTTTTTGATGGCCAACGTGCTCGCGAATGGGATTGCCGATGCAGTGAGCCTTAAGTCAGTTGTTGTTGGCAGCGGCGCTGGTAAAGCAATTGTTCGGAGCAAAGTCGATGGCAATCTTGGCGCGACCCGCTACACACCAACTGAAGTTGGTGACTTGGAGTTGACAAATCTTGATGACCTCTTGGCGGGGGCATCGGTGCTGCCGTCGCTCATCAAAATTGACGTGGAGGGTATGGAGCTCGACGTTCTCATGGGCGCAGAACGGCTTATTGAGATGGCGTCGCCTGTTCTTGTGATTGAATGTCAAGATGCGGATGATTACGAGAAGGTCTCGAAGTTTCTTGCTCAGTTCGGCTATGGCGCTGTAGCTTGTTATAACGCAACCCCGACCTATATTTTCCTTCGATTGAAGGAGGCGCTGACAAGTACTGAAATGCTTGCCTTTATCTGCCTTCAGGTAATGAGGGGGCAGCAGCAGGTGCGGGAGTTAGGCCATTCGCTGAAGAAGGCGTGGCGTCACATCGCTGATCTCGAGGCACGATGATGGATGAGATTGATAATTCTGAGCTTGCACAATGGTGCGTGGCCGACAACATGCTCACCCGCGAGCTGGCGTCTGTCCGTGAGCAGGCAGCCGCTGTTAAACCGCTGTCGAACAGTCCGTTAGTTTCTGTAGTTATGACGACTTACAACAGCGGTGAGTTCGTTGGTGAAGCTATCCGCTCGATTTTGACCCAAACGTATTGGAACATCGAGCTAGTCATCGTAGATGATATGAGTTCCGATGAAACCATATCAGTAATCCAATCATTTATGCGGGAGGACTCGCGCGTAAGGTTGGTTAGATATGGATACAATCGGGGAACTTATTTTTCAAAGAATGTCGGAATTCTCGCTGCTAACGGCGAAATTCTAACTTTCATGGATTCCGATGATACATCAGCTCCTGCTCGAATCAGTCATCAGGTTAATGACCTTCGCCGCCCTGGTGTTGTGGTGTCTACGGTGGGCTATAGCCGCCATTTCGTCGGCGGGCGTGTCGAAGGCAAACGGCGCCATGCATACATCAGTCAGATGTTTCGAAAAGAGCTCTGTGATTTAGTTGGTTTTTTTGATTCTGTGCGCACCAGCGCCGACGAAGAGTTCTTGCGCAGGGTCGTCTCTGTTTTTGGGGATTCTTCGCACTATTTCAACCCGGAGGTTTTGTATTTTGCTCGGGTGAGGGATGATTCTCTTTCCCACCACCCTAGCAATCCAAAATTCAGCGAGGAGACGGGTGGGCTCAGTCCTGCTCGCAGGGCCTATATCGATAGCGTTGCTGCGTGGCACGCCGCGCTCGCGAATGCCGGGCGAGCCCCTTTCTTGGACTTTCCGTTAGTGCGGCGCCCTTTCGAGGTGGATGAGAAGTTGCAGGTGGTTCGGGGCTGCCAACAGCCTCGCTCGCGGACTGCGGTACTTTTCTATGATGATGGCCAGCCGGTAGAAACTACACAAGAACAATTATTGAAATGGTTTGACCGAGTAATAGTAGTTGGTGATCCTTCGCCTGTAGACGACGCCTGTGTGTCTCATGTGGAGGCGACAACAGGCGCACTTGAGTGCGGAAGTATTGGGCCGGTTCTGCCTGGTGTCGTCATGATCCTCAAATCGTCGTATGGCTATACCCCAGCCTATTTCAGGATTTCTACATTGATCCTATCTGTCCTTGGGCCAAACACGCGGATAGGAGCACTAGTTCCCGGTATAGATTCGGCTGGAACGGATCATGAAGCCATTTTGCCGGGAGCAACGTCGTTTGTTTTGGGCAGCGGCTCGAAGTTGAACTTGACATCGGAGGATTTGAATAAGCTGCCGACACTACCTCTGGGACGTCTGACCGTGGAACTGTCCATTCCAGTTGCGGAAGTGAGCAACGCCAAGAGTGGAGTTCAAGCCCGCCTTGAAGAGCTCGTCTCGAATGTTCCAGATAGACGCTACCTAGCTTTCCTGTCGGAAGAACCATTGACTCGGGAGCCTATAGGTGGAGCGGCTCGTTTCCAAAAACCACCTGACGTTCATGTTTCAGCGGATCTCGCGGTTGATCACGCTGGAATGAGCGCAGTGGCATCTGGTTCTCCGCAGAGCTATGGTCGGTCGTTCCTTCTTGAAGTGCTGGGGGTCTGTTCCGCTCTGAACAGCATTTTCAATAGGTTTGAGAAGCTGTGCATAATGGCTGGCTTCGCCGTGGCGATCGCCCTGGGTGCGGTGGTCTGGAGTGGGTTTGGGGTGTTCGCTGGATTTGTAGCTTCTGTTGCATTTATGTACTTGAGCAGTCTTGGTATTTTTGTGGCTAGGCGCACCCGATTGACCGTTTCTTTGGCATCAGGTGCTAACTCATCGAATGTAAGAAGCGTTCTGCGAAATTTTTTGCGTCGCGTCCTCGATATTGGAAGGAGGTAATTCATGGGCGCTGCCATTGCTAATTTAATTATCCCGCGTTGGGTGCAGCTTGGAGCTTGGGAGGGTATAGAAGGAACCCGGCCGCAGTCGTTTGTTAATTCTGGTCTGATATTCCAAGGGGACAACAGTGTGGTCAACGTCGTCGCCGACCTGACTGCAAATAATAATGCTCAAATTCTCCGAGTCGATACTATTCCGGGGCAGGAAGCTCTGCTAATGATTCGCCGGGCGGGGTCTGCAGATGCGAAGCCATGGCTCGAAAAGCGTGTAAAAGCCGATCCCTGCGGGACAATCGCTGTCTATCTGGCTGGAGAGGAGCTGGGGGCGGTAACGCATCGAGTGGAGTTGTCTGTGGAAGGAGATAGCTTGTTCCTGAAGCGCGGGTGCCTAACGGCGGTTGATGCGCGTCCTGTATTGGGCGCAAATGAAACGCGTACCCCGGTTGTGGCTGGGATAGCAACCATTCCAGGCCGGGTAGATAAGCTCAGAAGTGTTGTAGATGCAATGCTGCCTCAAGTAGATCATTTATATGTATATCTGAACAACTTTGTCTCGATTCCGTCTTTTTTGTGTGTCCCGGGGATATCCATTATCCGAAGCCAGGACTTTGGCGATTGGCGAGATAACTCAAAATTTTTTGGCCTATATTGCCTTGAGGGAGATGCATTTTTCCTGTCGGTAGATGACGACATTTTTTATCCGGCGGACTACGCGGCGTCTCTGGTGGACGCATCAATTAGGCACCAGAATGGCGCTATGGTGGGGTATCACGGGGTTTTGTACGGCGCAGGTAGTGGCGGTTTCCGCGACCGTGCAATCTTCCATTTCGAGGGGGCACTGGCGCATGATATGCCGGTCAACGTCCTCGGGACCGGCACCTCAATTTTCCATACTAAGTTGTATCGTCCCGACCCGCTAGGTTTTTCCCAATCTGGAATGGTTGATCTTATAGTCGGTTCGCAGTTGCAGTCCAAGAATATTCCCATGGCTGCAGTGGCCCGAGATGCTGGATATCTTAGGGGAATGGCGCATGAGAAAAGCTCTTTCACGCTTTTTGAAGAGACCAAGGTGCGCGATAGCGTGCATGATCAGTTTATTCGAGCGCACATATGGAGCCTCGCGCAATGCCGAGATCACGCAGATAGATTGCCGGATGTCTTTGCGGAGCGAGCCCTGCTTTTGATGAGCTACGAGGAGGCGCTGGCAAGAGGGCAACGTCCCAGTGGTATTGCCGTATTTGGGGTTGATGAGGCGGCAGGATTGTCCCAGCAACTCGGTGCTGTAGCCTTAAGGATTTCGGGCCTTGCCGGGGCTTTAATTAACGCCCATATTTCGCTGACTGGGTCAGCTGCGGATGCCGAGTGGGCAGAAATTGCGGGTCTGCTTGAGCATTATTGTGATTATTTAGTTTCTGATCACACGGTACTTTGCGTAAATCAGGGGCAAGGCGGTGAAGCATACGCTCTCAATGAGGAAGATCTTGCGCTGCTGGCCGCCCACGGGAGGCACGATCTCCTTCTTTTTGAGGCGGCTGTGGGTTTCCGTCTTCGGCCAGGGTTGGGTACACTTGAGCGGGTATTGCCCGCGGCGCTACTGACGCTAGATGCGGATATCTTCGAGCCCATAATCTCCAAGCTTGAAATGATTAGGCCGCTGACAGAAGGAGAGCACGGCGCACTGATGAGGGCGCGGTTGCGCCGGGGTGAGCTCCATTACTTGCTGGATTCCTCGTCGGCGTTGCTGAAGGGCCACTTTGCATCCCGTTTGGCGCTCGCCATGGCAGCGGTGTCGAGCAGCATGCCTTGGGCGGGTGACCTTGTGTTGAGCTTGCTTGTGAATACAAAAGCTACTGCGAAGTCAATGCGGCACTTGAGAGGAATGCTGGAGGCATTGAGGACTTCTGATTGCGAGTTCGACTTGGCGGCATTTTCTGCTCAATTGAGGGTGGTAGACAAAGCCCTTCGCGTGGATCTTGTATCGACTTTGGTATCCCGTGGGTACTGGGACGATGCTTGTGAAGAGGTTGTTCTGGGACTTTCCGGCCAGGAGAGAGCCCTTTGGGTCGCAAAGGGCACAGAGTTGAAGCATGGCAATAAGCCTGCGGCATTAAGAGCCCTTAATTCTGGATATCTTAATAAAGGCTTGGTTCCATTGTATTTGGAGGGAGAGGGGGAAGACTTTTTCGGCTCTCTGCGGACGCCAGCGGCGACTTTCGAGAACGGCATTCTGATGCCGAAGGTCTCCGTGATCATCACGGCTTTCAATGCTCAAGCGACCTTCGATTACGCAATAAAGTCCGTCCTGGCCCAGTCATATCCAAATGTTGAAATCGTAGTGGTTGATGATTGCAGTGAACCGCCTTTGTCGATTGATCCATATGCGGCGCAGAATCAGGGTCGCTCGGTGCAGTTACTAAGACTTGCTGAGAACTCCGGTCCTTATGCGGCACGTAACGCAGCGCTTGATGTATGTACTGGTGATTTCATTGCTACTCATGACTCTGACGACTGGATGCATCCGCAGAAGTTGGAACGTCAGCTAGCGGCTATGCAGTCCGGCGGAGTAGTGGCGTCTTACAGTAAGCATGTAAGGGTGACCGCTGATGGTAAACTCGCGTTGGAGAACCACGGGCGTTTCCTGGGGGATGGGCCAATTACGAGTGTTTTCCATAGGTCGGTCTTTGAACGTATTGGTAGATTCAGGCCTGTGCGCACACGTGGTGATGTTGAGTTTAAAGCACGTCTGGTGGCTGCGTATGGTGCTGAAAAAGTGGTCCATTTGGATGATATATCGGTGCTGGCACTGGATAGCGCGTTCAGTAATTCAAAGCGTAGCCTGAAGACTTGGAGGGATCAGATTGCTCTGGTGTCGTTTAAGTTGGCTTACGGATTGGAACATCCCCTTAGATTCATGATGTCAAAAGTTGCTTAATCACGATGTTGAGGAGAAATTAAGATGATGTGTCGTTCGGTAATTGTTCTAGGGGTGGCGGTGCTTTTGGCTGGCTGTCAGGACAAGCAAAGCTCTGCGCCCGCAGCGGCGAGCCCGACTCAGGAGGCCAGTAAGTCTGTGGAAGCTGTTGCGACTCCACTGAAGGGAAACCCCTCCGTGGACAACTGCACCCAACAGCTTGTTGCTTGGGTTAGCGAAGGGCTTACAATCAGTGTTGGCGAATCCAAACTGACGGCGTCCGGGTGCGAATTCACAGCCGAAGCAGCGGGAGTCGATTATGAAGGCGTGAAGGCTGCCGTGGTTCGAAACTTGAATCAGCAGGGCTATGCGCTCGCCGGGTCAACGGATGTGTCTAATGGGCAGCGTTTGACTTTCAGGAATGGAGATCATGATATCTCCGTTCTCTGCCGCTCCAGCGAAAATGCTAGAACCAAGCTTGAAGGCGGGACGGCCCGGCTTGATTTTCATTGGTATGATCGCGCAGTTGCTCGCGCCCATAAGAAGGCGAGCCAGTAATTTGAAGGGCCCGCTGGGTTGACCGGCGGGCCCTCTATTATTCCCAGAACGGGTGTGAGTTCTGGATATAAGGCATGTAGGGATAGAGTCCGGCTGACCGTTCAGCGGCATGCCAAGACGCGGATTCACGCTTGTAAAGCGCTCTAGCTGGAGGGAGCTCCTCTCCCCGCATATCTATCCGCGCATCCTTGCTATTATCGTTGGATAGAGAACCCTCCCGGTACAGCGCAATGTAAAGAGATCGCTGGACGTTGGCATGAGCACTTCTGCCATAGACTGCTCGCAGTCTTTCGAAAAACTCATCGTCTGCAGCGACGCGCACTGATCCATCGAACCAACCTATTTCGTTTATTACGTGGCGCTTGATCATCATGCTTATCAGGGCCTGACGTGCAGCGAGGCCGCGGTTTAAAACGATTTTGTCGTCGATGGTTCTCCGCTCATAGTTGCATGTTGTTGCAACTAATCCGGGGGCACGTAGCATCTCCAACTGAGCTTCTAAACGCTCTGGTGACGATACGTCGTCACTGTCCGCGAAAGTTATAACTTCGCCGCGGGCTAGTCTAATTCCGGCATTTTTTGCAGCATATGTTCCCTTGTTGTGCTGCATCCACGCTGCCCTGATGCGTGGTTCATCTCGAGCGAGTGTGGTGATGTGACTGCGGGTACCATCGGTGCTTCCGTCATCTACGAGTATTAGCTCGAAGTTGTCCCAGGTTTGAGTGAGAAGCGATTGGATAGCGGCGTCTAGCCACCTCATAGAGTTGTAACAGGTCATTACAACGGATATGAGGGGTGTACCCGAAATAGGAGAATCCGGCGCGCTGAGCGAGATAAGCTCGCCTCTATCCATCAATAGTGGCAGTGGCAGAGACTTCAATTCTTGGATCCCTTTGCAAGGAGGAAGTTGCACATAATAGGAAGTGTTCTGCTCGAGGTACATCCGTCCCAAAACTTGATGGAGTTGCGCCCGCTGCTTTCCTCCGTGAGCAGCGCATCAAGGCGTCTTGCCGATTCCGCGGGGGTTGAGAGCTCGTTACCCTGCGTAAGAGTGTTTGGTCTCTCGGTAGTGTCCCTGATCGTCAAGCAATTTACCCCAAGGACTGCACACTCCTCCTGCATCCCTCCACTATCGCTAATGACCACGCGTGCAACCGATTGCAAAGAAACGAATTCCCGATATCTCATAGGGGGGGTCACAATCAAACCGGGGAGATCTATGTTGCCTAGCATGCCCTCCCGTTCGAGCGCTGCGCGAGTGCGGGGATGAATTGGGAAGACTACCGGCATCCGCTGGACCAGTTGTCTCAGCATTTTGATCAGTGCTGAGAGGCCTTCGGCAGTATCCACATTTGATGGTCTATGAAAAGTGGCCAGCAGGAAGCGATGTGGAAGCACTCCCAGAGCTGCACACATTGATCGACCCAGTGCATCGTCTACCGTGACCAATAAAGAATCAATCATCAGATTTCCGACGAAATGTACGCAGCTTTCTGGTTGGCCTTCATGCAGCAGCGTGTTGCGGGCTTCATGTGTCGTAGTCAGCAGCAAGTCTGAAATTGAATCCACCATTATTCGGTTAAGTTCTTCTGGCATACCGCGGTCGCCACTGCGAAGGCCTGCCTCGACGTGAGCGAGCAGGCAATGCTCGCGCTTGGCCGCGACGGCGGCAGCTAGTGTTGTATCAACATCGCCGAACACAGTCACCAGATCAGGCTTGCTTTGATGAAGCAGCTCTGCATAACGTGAAACCATGCATCCCAGCCTATCGCCATAGTTCAGACCGTGCAAAGGGATCATAGTTATTTGCGATGGCGCCAGCCCCACATCTTCCATCGTCTGAGTCGACAGTGCTGGGTCGGTGTGTTGCTGCAGGAAAACCAGTCTGGGAGTCGCCCAGTCACTTGCGCCCAAAGCGTGGTAAAGAGGCGCAGCCTTGATGATATTGGGCCGGGTCCCAATAACAAGGTCGATTTGCTTCTTGATGTTCATTTTATTAGGCGACGCCGTTTTCTTCTGCCAAGAGGGTCGAGATCTGGGCTGCTGCGCTTCCGTCTCCGTAAGGATTGTTTGCGAAGGCCATCGCTGCGTATGCCTCCGGACGGTCGAGCAGTTGGTTCGCCTCTTCGAGGATGCGGGTCATTGAAGTGCCGACCAGCTTTACCGTGCCGGCGACAACGGCCTCTGGACGCTCGGTAGTATCGCGCATGACCAAAACCGGCTTTCCCAGTGAAGGTGCTTCTTCCTGGACGCCACCGGAGTCAGTAATTATCAGATGGGAGCGACTCATCAGGTATACAAACGGCAAGTAATCGAGGGGGTCAATCAAGTGCACGCCGGGCTGGTTGGCAAGGATACGGTGGACCGGCTCCTGAACATTTGGATTAAGGTGCACGGGGTAGACAACCTGTACATCGCCGCGCTCGGCAATCAACTTCAGCGCTTGGCAGATCTGTTCAAAGCCGCCGCCAAAGTTCTCGCGACGATGCCCGGTTACGAGGATCAATCGTTTGCTGGGGTCGAGGAAGGGGAAGCGGGCGGCCAATTCGCTCTGCAATGCCGGTGTCTGCTTGATCTTCTCGACCACCATCAGCAGCGCATCGATTACCGTGTTGCCGGTAACGTGGATATGGTCTTCGGGAACGTTCTCGTCGCGAAGGTTCTGCGCCGATTGTTCGGTCGGTGCGAAGTGCAGGTTTGCCAGCACGCCGGTGAGCTTGCGGTTGGCTTCTTCGGGCCAGGGCGAATAAAGGTTGCCGGTACGCAGCCCTGCCTCGACATGGCCGATGGCCGTGCGCTGGTAGAACGCGGCCAACGAGGTGGCAAAGGTAGTAGTGGTGTCACCATGCACCAACACGATATCCGGCCCGTGCTTTGCGATGACTTGTTCCATGCCTTGGACGATACGTGAGGTGAGGCCGGACAGGGTCTGGCCAGGCTGCATTACGTTCAGGTCCTCATCGGGGACAATCTCGAAAAGATCCAGTACCTGATCAAGCATTTCACGGTGCTGAGCAGTTACCGCCACGACGGTTTCAAGCGCGGGTTGCTGTTTGAGGGCGGTCACCAGCGGGGCCATCTTGATGGCTTCCGGTCGCGTGCCAAACACCACCATTACCTTCTTGCGACGCGTCATGTTGGGACGAACTCCTTGTTGACCTGCAGCAAAGCGTGCAGGTGTGGTTCCGGGATTGCCGATTTCTCCTTGATTCTACGCTGACGACGCTGGTCAAGCCTGAGTGTCACCTTGCGAAGGAAAGTATCGGGCAAAAATAAAGCGGCCTCGTAAGAGGCCGCTGTTGAATGCAAGATGCCGCTGGGTAGTGCTTACAACGCTGCTTCCAACTCCGGCAGCAAGGTGAACAGATCACCCACCAGGCCGATGTCGGCAATCTCGAAGATCGGCGCATCGCCGTCCTTGTTGATGGCGACGATGGTGCCGGCGTCCTTGATGCCGGTCAGGTGCTGGATGGCGCCCGAGATGCCCACGGCGATGTACAGCTCCGGGGCGATGATCTTGCCGGTCTGGCCCACCTGCATGTCGCTGGGCACGTAGCCGGCGTCCACCGCGGCGCGCGAGGCACCCACGCCGGCGCCGAGCTTGTCGGCCAGCTGGTAGATCACCTTGAAGTTCTCCTCCGAGCCGACGCCACGGCCGCCGGAGACCACACGCTTGGCGCTCTGCAGGTCCGGGCGGTCGCTCTTGCCGGCAGCCAGGCCGACGAAGCGGGTGTGCGATGGCAGGGCGGCATCAACGCTGATCGCCTCGACCGGGGCGCTGTTGCCCTTGGCCGCTTCCGGCCAGGAGGCGGCACGCACGGTGGCCACGACCACCTGGTCGGCCGGGGCCTCGACGGTGATGATGGCGTTGCCGGCGTAGATCGGGCGCTTGAAGGTGTGGCTGCCTTCAACGGACATCAGGTCCGAGACCTGGTTGACGCCCAGCAGCGCGGCTACGGCCGGCATCAGATCCTTGCCGGTGGTGGTCGACGGGCCGAAAACGTGGCTGTAACCGGCCGCGGCCTTGGCGATCTGCGGTGCCTGCACCTGTGCCAGGGCGTGTTCATTGGCCGGATTGGCGATGGTCAGCACCTTGCTGACGCCGGCAATCTGCGCGGCTTCGGCGGCAATGGCGGCCGGGTCGGCGGCCAGCACCAGCACATCGATGTCGCCGCCCACGGCGGTCGCAGCCGACACGGTCTTGGCCACGGCGCTGTTGAGCTTGCCGTCCAGGTGTTCGGCGATGACGAGAATCTTGGCCATTACAACAACCCCTTCTGCTTGAGTGCGGCCACCAGTTCGGCGGCATCCTTCACCATCACGCCCTTGCTGCGCTTGGCAGGTGCGGCGTAGTGGGTGGTCTTGAACGTGTCGGCGGCTTCAACGCCCAGGTCGGCCAGCTGCAGGGTTTCCAGCGGCTTGGCCTTGGCCTTCATGATGTCCGGCAGCTTGATGAAGCGCGGCTCGTTCAGGCGCAGGTCGGTGGTGATCACGGCCGGCAGATCGACTTCCAGCGTTTCCAGGCCGGCGTCGACTTCGCGGGTCACAGTGGCCTTGCCGTCGGCAATCTCGACTTTGGAGGCGAAGGTGGCCTGCGGACGTGCCCACAACGTGGCCAGCATCTGACCTGTCTGGTTGGCGTCGTCGTCGATGGCCTGCTTGCCCAGGATGACCAGGTCCGGTTGTTCCTTCTCGACCAGCTTGAGCAGGGTGCGGGCGGCGGTCAGCGGCTGGATGGCCTGGTCGGTGACCACGTGGATGGCGCGGTTGGCGCCCATGGCCAGGCCGTTGCGCAGGTGCGCCTGGGCGTCGGCCGGGGCGATGGTGGCGACCACCACTTCCCTGGCGATGCCCTTGTCGCGCAGGCGCAGGGCTTCTTCCAGGGCGATTTCATCGAAGGGGTTGGGCGACAGCTTGACGCCGTCGGTGACCACGCCGGAACCGTCCGGCTTGACCTGAATGCGGACGTTGTAGTCCACCACGCGCTTGTACGCGACGAGGATTTTCATGTGCTGCGGGGTCCTTCGGTTGCTGATGGGGGCCGGCGCGGGCCGGGGACGGAATTTTCCGATTCTAGCCGGGATATAGGTTCCATGCGAATGCGTATGGTGGCTCGGCTTGAATTCAAATGTCCGGACAAATTGTCGCTACCACGCGCTGCTTGTCAACGCCCGGCCCAGTCAGCTGGCCTCGGTATATCCTTGCGGCCAGCATTTGTGGCCTGGTTGGCTGCAGCAACAGGAGAAACAACACGTGCCTACATGGCTTGTAACCGGCGGCGCCGGCTTCATCGGCGGCAATTTCGTACTGGAGGCGGTGGCGCGCGGTATCCGTGTGGTGAACCTGGATGCGCTCACCTACGCAGGCAACCTGCAGACGCTGGACAGCCTGCAGGGCAACCCGGCACATGTATTCATACACGGGGATATCGGCGATCGCGGCCTGGTCGACAGGCTGCTGGCCGAATACCAGCCCGACGCGGTGCTGAACTTCGCCGCCGAAAGCCACGTCGACCGTTCCATCGATGGCCCGGCGGCCTTCATCCAGACCAATGTCGTCGGCACGCTGGCCTTGCTGGAAGCGGTGCGTGATTACTGGAAGGGCCTGCCGCCCGGGCGTGCCGATGGGTTCCGGCTGCTGCATGTGTCCACCGATGAGGTGTATGGCAGCCTTGGGGAAACCGGCAGCTTCAGTGAGACCACCGCCTATGCGCCCAATTCACCGTATTCGGCGTCCAAGGCCGCGTCGGATCATCTGGTGCGGGCTTTCCACCACACCTACGGGCTGCCGGTGCTGACCACCAACTGTTCCAATAACTATGGCCCCTATCACTTCCCCGAGAAGCTCATCCCGCTGGTGATCGCCAAAGCATTGGCCGGGGAGGCGCTGCCGGTCTATGGCGACGGCAGGCAGGTGCGTGACTGGCTGTTCGTCAGCGATCACTGCGAGGCGATCCGCACCGTACTGGCGCAGGGCCGGCCGGGCCAGACCTACAACGTCGGCGGCAATGCAGAACGGCGCAACATTGAGGTGGTGGAGGCGATCTGTGCGCTGCTGGACCAGCGCCGCCCCCGCCACGACGGACAACCGCGCAGCAGCCAGATCCGCTTTGTCGCCGATCGCCCAGGGCACGACCGGCGCTACGCCATCGACGCTTCCAAGCTGCGCGATGAACTGGGTTGGCAGCCACGGTACAGCTTCGAGCAGGGTATCGCCGCCACCGTGGATTGGTTTCTGGCCAACCAGCAATGGGTGGACAGCGTGCTCGATGGCAGCTATCGACTGCAGCGCATCGGCACCGGGGAGACGGTGGAATGACCCAGCGTAAAGGCATCATTCTGGCCGGCGGTTCCGGCACGCGGCTGTATCCCATCACCCAGGGAATCAGCAAGCAACTGTTGCCGGTGTACGACAAGCCAATGATCTATTACCCGCTCAGCGTCTTGATGATGGCCGGCATCCGCGAGGTGCTGGTGATCAATACGCCGCATGAGCAGGTCCTGTTCCAGACCTTGCTGGGTGACGGTTCGCAGTGGGGCATGGATATCCATTACGCGGTGCAGCCCAGTCCCGACGGGCTGGCACAGGCCTACCTGATCGGTCGCGATTTCGTCGCGGGCAAGCCCAGCTGCCTGGTCTTGGGCGACAACATCTTCCACGGCACCGGCCTGCGCGAACTGCTGCAGCGTGCCGATGCGCGGCAGCACGGTGCAACCGTGTTCGGTTATTGGGTCAACGACCCGGAGCGCTATGGCGTGGCCGAGTTCTATGGCGGTGGCAAGGTGATCGACCTGGTCGAGAAGCCAGCCCAGCCGCGCTCCAATTACGCCATCACCGGGCTGTATTTCTACGACGGCAACGCGTCCGACTACGCCGCCAGCCTGCGGCCATCGGCACGTGGCGAGTTGGAAATCACTGATCTCAACCGGCATTACCTGGCGCAGGGGCAATTGCACCTGGAACCGTTGGGGCGCGGTTATGCCTGGCTGGACACCGGCACCCATGCCTCCTTGCTTGAAGCTTCCAACTACATTGAAACGCTGCAGACGCGACAGGGCCTGCAGGTATGCTGCCCGGAAGAAATCGCCTTTGCTCAGGGCTGGATCGATGCCGGGCAGCTGCAGGCCTTGGCGGCGCCCTTGTTGAAGAGTGGTTATGGTCAGTACCTGCAGAAGCTGCTGCAGCGTGGAGTGGTTCCGTGAAAGTGATTGAAACAGCACTGCCGGGTTGCGTGGTGATCGAGCCGGCGGTATTTGCCGATGCGCGTGGCTTTTTCCTTGAGACCTGGAACGCCGAGCGTTTTGCTGCACTTGGGCTGCCCAGCAGTTTCAAGCAGAGCAATATTTCATCGTCCAGCAAGGGTGTGCTGCGCGGCCTGCATTACCAATGGCCACGGCCGCAGGGCAAGCTGGTCAGCGTGCTGGAAGGTGAGGTCTACGACGTGGCCGTGGATATCCGCCGCGGATCACCGACCTTCGGCAAGTGGGAGGCCGTTGTCCTGAGTGCCGAGAACAGGCGTCAGTTCTGGATCCCGGAAGGCTTTGCCCATGGTTTTGCGGTGCTGTCCGAGCGCGCTGTGTTCAGTTATCTGTGCACCGAGGTGTATCTGAAGGACTTTGATGCCGGGGTCCGCTGGAACGATGCAGATATCGGCGTCGATTGGCCGATCAGCGGTCCGACCCTGTCGGCCAAGGACGAGAACGCGCCGTTCCTGAAGGACATCGTGGAAGATCGCCTGCCGGTTTACCGGCCGTGAGCGTGCTGGTTCTCGGCGGAAATGGGCAGGTAGGACAGGAGTTGCTGCGCGCGCTTGCGCCGCTTGGCCGTGTTGTCGCAACCACTCGCAGCGGCAAGCTGGCCGATGGCAGTGATTGCGAGATCGCTGACTTCAATGCACCTGAAAGCCTGCCCACCTTGTTGGAGCGGCTGCAGCCATCGGCAGTGGTCAATGCTGCCGCCTATACCGCGGTGGATCGTGCGGAGCAGGAGCCGGAAGCGGCGTTCCGGGCAAACGCACAGGCGCCTGCCGTAATCGCCCAGTGGTGTGCCACGCATGGCGTGCCGATGGTGCATTACTCCACCGACTACGTGTTCAAGGGCGACGGCGCAGCACCCTACGGTGAGGACGATACGACTGAACCGCTGGGTGTCTACGGCAGCAGCAAGCGTGACGGTGAGGACGCGGTGCGTGCAGCAGGCGGCCGCCATTTGATCTTCCGCACCGCGTGGGTCTATGCCTCGCACGGCGGCAACTTCCTGCGCACGATGCTGCGTGTGGGTGCCGAACGCGACGAGCTGCGGGTGGTGGCAGACCAGGTGGGCACACCGACGCCGGCCGCACTGATTGCCGATGTCACTGCGCAGGTGCTGCAGCATCCCGGGCAGTTGTCCGGAACCTGGCATCTGACCGCATCGGGGCAGACCAGCTGGCATGGCTTTGCCGAGGCGATCTTTGCCGAGGCGGTAGCTGCCGGGGTGCTGACGAAGGCACCGCAGGTGCAGGCCATCAGCAGCGATCAGTACCCGACCCCGGCCAAGCGCCCGGCCTGGTCGGTACTGGATAACCGCAAGCTGCAGCAGGATTTCGGCATCGTGCTGCCGACCTGGCAGGCGGGTCTGCAGCGGGTAATGAGCGAAATCGCGAGCGCATGATCCGCGCTTCCTACAACGGGTCTGCATGAGCAAAACAAAAACCCCGGGCAAGCCCGGGGTTTTTGCTGCTTACCGTCCTGCGGACTCAGGTACGCCCGTAGGTGTCCTCGAAGCGCACGATATCGTCCTCGCCCAGATAGCTGCCCGATTGCACCTCGATCAGCTCCAGCGGGAGCTTGCCCGGGTTGCGCAGGCGGTGGGTCACGCCCAGCGGGATGTACGTGCTCTGGTTCTCGGTGAGCAGCAGCACTTCATCGCCACGGGTGACCTCGGCGGTGCCACTGACCACGATCCAGTGCTCGGCGCGGTGGTGGTGCATCTGCAGGCTCAGCGTGCCACCGGGCTTGACGGTGATGCGCTTGACCTGGAAACGGTCGCCATGGTCGATGGAGTCATACGCACCCCAGGGGCGGTAGACCTTGCGGTGCCAGGTGGCCTCGCTGCGGCCATCGGCTTTCAGTCGTGCCACCACGTCCTTCACTTCCTGCATGCGGTCGGACTTGCCGACCAGTACCGCATCATCGGTCTCGACCACGATCACATCGTCCAGCCCGACCATGGCGATCAGCCGTTCGCCATAGGCGAAGGTGTCGTGGCAATCGATGGCGATCACGTCGCCACGGTGGGCGTTGCCGTTGGCATCCTGCTCGGATACATCGCGCAAGGCCGTCCACGAGCCGACATCGCTCCAGCCGGCATCCAGCGGCACCACTGCCGCGTCGGCGGTCTTTTCCATCACCGCATAGTCGATCGAATCGGAGGGGCTGGCCTTGAACGCATCGGTGTCCAGGCGGATGAAGTCGCTGTCGCGGCGTGCCTTTTCCCAGGCGGCATGGCAGGCGTCGAGGATCTGCGGCTGCAGGCGCTGCAACTCCTCCAGGTAGCGCGATGCGCGGAACAGGAACATGCCGCTGTTCCAGTAATACTCACCGGAGGCCACATAGGCCTGGGCGGTGTCCAGGTCGGGCTTCTCGACAAAACGCTCGATTGCCCGTGCACCTTCGCCCGCGACGGCCTTGATATAGCCATAGCCGGTTTCCGGTGCGGTCGGCTGGATGCCGAAGGTCACCAGCTTGCCCTGGTCGGCGATGCTGGCCGCCGCTTCGATGGCCTGGTGGAACTGCCCCACGTCGCGGATCAGGTGGTCCGACGGCAATACCAGCAGCAAGGGGTCGTCACCGTTGCGGCGTGCTTCCAACGCCGCGGCGGCAATGGCCGGGGCGGTGTTGCGGCCCACCGGCTCGAGCAGGATCGCTGAAGGCGTGGTGCCCACCTGCTGCAACTGCTCGGCGGCGACGAAGCGGTGCGCCTCGTTGGCGACCACGATCGGTGCCTGGGTGGCGACATCGGCCACCCGCAGCCAGGTCGACTGCAACATGCTGTGCTCGCCTGCCAGCTGCAGGAACTGCTTGGGATAGGCTTCGCGCGACAACGGCCACAGCCGCGTGCCGGAACCACCGGAAAGAATGACGGGCAGGATCTGGCTCATGACGGGTCTCAGGCAGTGATCAGGTCGGAAATCTCGGCGGTGCGCTGTGCCAGCAAGGCCGCATCGCCACGGGTTTCCACGTTCAGCCGCAGCAGCGGCTCGGTGTTGGAGCTGCGCAGGTTGAAGCGCCATGCACCGAAGTCGGCGCTGACGCCGTCGGTGTGGTCAAGCGCCGGCGACTGCGCCGCGTAGTGGGCCAACACGCGGGCCACGGCCGCCTTGGCATCGTCAACCTTGAAGTTGATCTCGCCACTGCAAGGGAAGCGCGCCATGCGGTCCTCGACCAGCTCGGCCAGGCGCTGCCCGCTGCTGGAGACCAGCTCGGCGATCAGCAACCACGGGATCATCCCGGAGTCGGCATAGGCAAACTCGCGGAAGTAATGATGGGCGCTCATCTCGCCACCGTAGACGGCGTTTTCGGCGCGCATCTTTTCCTTGATGAAGGCGTGGCCGCTCTTGCACAGCACCGGCACGCCGCCGGCTGCTTCCACCATCTCCACCGTGTTCCAGGTCAGGCGCGGGTCGTGCACGATCTTGCCGCCCGGGTTGCGTGCCAGGATGGCCTGGGCCAGCAGCCCGACCAGGTAATAGCCTTCAATGAAGCGGCCGTTGTGGTCGAAGAAGAAGCAGCGGTCGAAGTCGCCGTCCCAGGCAATGCCGAAATCGGCACCGTGTTCACGCACCGCCTTGGCCGTGGCCTCGCGGTTCTCCGGCAGCAAGGGATTGGGGATACCGTTGGGGAAGTTGCCATCGGCTTGGTGGAATACACGCACGAACTCGAACGGCAGGTGCGGTGCCAGCAGGTCGACGATGGCACCCGCGCCGCCATTGCCGGCATTGACCACCAGCTTCAGCGGTTTCAGTTTGGCGCGGTCCACGTAGCTGAGCAGGTGCTGGATGTAGGCGCTCTTGTCGTGCTCGGCACGCTGGCCGGCGCGTGCCGGTTGCGCCGGCGTGTTGTCGGCAGCAACGGCGTCGGAGATGGCGAACAGGCCGGTATCGGAGCTGATCGGCCGGGCCTGCTCACGCACCAGCTTCATGCCGTTGTAATCCATCGGATTGTGGCTGGCGGTGACCATCACGCCACCGGCCGCCTGCAGGTGCCCGGTCTGGAAATACACTTCCTCGGTGCCGCATTGGCCGATGTCGATGACCTCGCGGCCCGCGCCGCGCAGGCCAACGGCCAGTGCGTCCTGCAGGGCCGGGCTGGTCAGGCGCACGTCATGGCCCAGTACCACGGTGCCTTCGCCCAGTTCGGCCGCCAATGCGGTGCCGATCTTGCGCGCCATGTCCTCATTCAGTTCGTCGGGTACACGGCCGCGGATGTCATAGGCCTTGAAGGCGGGAAGGGGCATGCAGGCCTCCTGCTGGTGGGTAGACCCCTAGTTTAGTCGTCCCGGCGTTCGTTGGCTGTCCGCAGGCTGGACGAAGGTCCAAGGTGGGCGCGAGGCCGGTATGGCTAGAATGCAGGCATCTTTACCACTGTGGGTGTGATGCAATGAGCGATCCCTCAACTCCCGCCGGGCGCCGTGGCAAGGTCTTTGCCAGCGCGGCCCAGGCCCTGGACGGCATTGTTGCCGACGGCCAGACCCTGGCCGTGGGTGGCTTTGGCCTGTGTGGCATCCCCGAGGCCCTGATCGCCGCGCTGCGTGACAGCGGGGTCAAGGGCCTGACCGCGATTTCCAACAACGCCGGCGTCGATGGCTTCGGTCTGGGCCAGTTGCTGGAAACCCGCCAGATCAAGAAGATGATTTCGTCCTACGTGGGCGAGAACAAGGAGTTCGAGCGCCAGTACCTGGCCGGTGAGCTGGAGCTGGAGTTCAATCCGCAGGGCACCCTGGCCGAGCGCCTGCGGGCTGGCGGTGCCGGCATCCCGGCCTTCTTCACCGCCACCGGCTACGGCACCATCGTTGCCGAAGGCAAGGAAACCCGCGAGATCGACGGCAAGCACTATGTGCTGGAAACCGCGCTCAAGGCCGACGTGGCGCTGGTCAAGGCATGGAAGGCCGACGAAGCCGGCAACCTGCTGTTCCGCAAGACCGCGCGCAACTTCAACCCGGCCTGTGCGATGGCCGGCAAGGTCTGCGTGGTGGAAGTGGAGGAGATCGTGCCGGTGGGCGCCATCGATCCCGACCAGGTGCACCTGCCGGGCATCTACGTCGACCGCATCGTGTTGAACGCGACGCCGGAAAAGCGCATCGAACAGCGCACCGTGCGTCAGGAGGAGAACTGAAATGGCCTGGACCCGTGACGAGATGGCGCAGCGCGCCGCGCGCGAACTGACCGACGGCGCGTACGTGAACCTGGGCATCGGCCTGCCGACGCTGGTGGCCAACCACATCCCCGAGGGCATGGACGTGTGGCTGCAGTCGGAGAACGGCCTGCTGGGCATCGGTCCGTTCCCGACCGAAGCCGAAGTCGACGCCGACCTGATCAACGCCGGCAAGCAGACCGTGACCGCCCGCGCCGGCGCCAGCTACTTCGGCAGCCACGATTCGTTCGCGATGATCCGCGGCGGCCATATCGACCTGGCCATCCTCGGTGCCATGCAGGTCACCGCCAAGGGCGACCTGGCCAACTGGATGGTGCCCGGCAAGATGGTCAAGGGCATGGGCGGCGCGATGGACCTGGTGGCCGGCGTGCAGCGCGTGGTGGTGCTGATGGAGCACACCGCCAAGAACGGCGAGCACAAGATCCTGGCTGACTGCACCCTGCCGCTGACCGGCGTGGGCGTGGTCGACCGCATCATCACCGACCTGGCGGTGTTCGACATCAGCGCCGATGGGCTGGTGCTGGTGGAGGCTGCACCGGGCGTCAGCGATGACGAGTTGAAGGAAAAAACCGGCGTGCCGTTCCGGCGCTGAGCCGGCGGGCAACACGATTGGCGGCAACCGCCGCCAATCGTCTCAAGGCGCCGGCAACAGGGCCTGCAAGGTGTTGCGCGCCAGCGCCGAGGAGAAGTGCTCGGCGATGTTCTGGTAGCCGTTGCTGGACAGCTGTTGCCAAAGCGCGGCGTCCTGGTAGAGGCGTGCGGTCTGCGCAGCGAAATCGGCCGCACTGTCGGCGATCAGTGCGTTGTGCCCATGGTGCAGGAACATGCCTTCGGCAGCGATGGTGGTGGCCACCACCGGCAGGCCGTGGCTCATTGCCTGGTTGATCTTGCCCTTGACCCCCGCGCCGCTGCGCAGTGGGGCCAGGTTGATGCGGCTGGCCTGCAGGAAGGGCTCGATCGCAGGCACGTGGCCGTGCACGATCACGTCGCTGGCGCGCAGGCGTGCGGCGTCTTCGGCACGGATGTCGCCGACCAGGTGCAGCACCACGCCCGGCAGCAAGGGACGCAGCAGCGGCATGATGTCGTGGCACAGCCAGTCCACCGCCTCCCGGTTGGGATGGTGCTGGTAGCCGCCGACAAACAGTAGCCCCTCGGTCCGGGTGAAATCGCGGTGCGCGGCGACCACATCGTGGATGTTGGATAGCACCGACAATGGCGCCTGTACGTCGCTGGCTCGCAGGTACTCCAGTTCGGCCTGACTGACCACGGTGGTGGCATCGGTACTGGCCATCAGGGCCAGCTCTTCCGCACGCACGCGTTGTGCTACACGCAGTAGTTGCGGATCGCCCTGCAATTCCGCTGCGCGCTGCAGGCGCACGTGGTGCAGATCGACGGTGTCGAAGATGACACGTGCCGAGGTGAAGGCCCGCAACAGGGGCAGGTGGCGCCGGGCGACGTGGTGGCGGCACAGCATCACCGCATCCAGCTGTGCACCCTGGGCCTGCAACCAGCGGTCCAGGCGCGGTTGGCCCGGCGTGCCCACCAGCTCAATACCCAGCGCGGCCAGCAGCGGTGCCGATTCCGCCGGCAGTTGGCCATTGTCGGGCATGAACGTTACCGACCAGCCCAGCTCGCGGCACAGGCGCAACAGGGCCAGCGCACGTACCGAGCCGGAGTCATGGCTGGGGGTGGGGGCAGCGGCATCAACGAACAGCAGGCGGCGCTTGCCGTCTGCCGCCGGCAGCGCAGGGATGATCGCTTGCGTCGGGGTGATGGCGGCTGCCCCCGTCACCGGTTGCAGACGGCGGCGGATGACCTGCAGCGTGCCGCCCATGCCGCGGTTGAACAGGCTTTTCAGTAGTCCCACGGCCAGTGCGCTGGTGCGCGATAGGCGCCAGCGGTACAGGGCGAGTTGGCGTTGCAGGGATGAGGTCATGGCACTATCGAAAGGGAGCATGCACGGCGCAGTGGCCGTGCAGCGGGTGATTCTGAGGGTAGTGGCATGAACGAGCAAACCCGCTTCGATTTCGTCGACGTAGTACCTGTGGGGCCTGCGGAGGTCATGCACCTGCGGGGCTGGCTGGCGGTGTCGCAGGCCGATGCACTGCTGCACGCCTTGCGCGATGAGGTCTGCTGGCAGGTGCACCGCATCCGCATGTTCGGGCGCTGGGTTGATTCGCCCCGGCTGAGCTGCTGGATGGGCGATGCCGACGCGCATTACCGCTATTCCGGTGCGGATTTCACGCCGCATCCCTGGCTGGCCGCACTGCAGCCAGTACGCGCGCGCCTGCAGCAGACCTGCGCGGCACAGTTCAACAGCGTGCTGCTGAACCGTTATCGCAACGGCGGCGACAGCATGGGCTGGCACCGCGATGACGAGCCCGAACTTGGCCCGCGGCCGGTGATCGCCTCATTGAGTCTGGGTGCAACGCGGCGCTTCCTGCTGCGTCGCGTTGACGCGCATGTGCAGCGTCATGTCTACCAATTGGACCACGGTGACCTGTTGGTGATGCGCGGGCACTGCCAGCGCGACTACCAGCATGCCTTGCCGAAGATGGCCGGAGTGACGACCGAGCGCATCAACCTCACTTTCCGCCAGGTGTACGCGCCAGCTGCTGGGCGTCGGCCTGGCCGCTGAGCAGGGTCCAGCCGATCAGCTCGGTACTGGCTTTCTGCAGGGCGCTCTCAAAGGCCTTGGCGACATCGCCGGTTGCGGTGGAACCGGCGGCTTCAACGGTAACGAAGGTGCGCGATGCCACCACGCGCTGGTCGATGCTGTGGATCAGCTTGGCATTGAGCTCGATGGTCGCCGCCGGCAGCGCGGTGCCACGGTAATCGGACTCGAAGCGGCGCAGGTCGATGGTCAGCTTGTAATCGGAGCGGATGCCGGTGGCGATGCGGGCAACGCCGGCGATACGGCCGGAATCCTCGAAGCCGCGCAGCAGGGTGTCTTCCAGCATATCGGTGGCCGGCTGTGACCAGGTGGCGCCGCGGTAGACCTCCAGCTCGCCGGGGGTGGGCCGCACGTTGATGCGTGGGCTGTCCACCAGGCGCGCGGCGCTGGGCTTGGCGATGGCCAGCTGCCAGCTGACCTGCGGCCAGGCCGGATCGGCCTGCACCCGCACCTGCGGTGCATAGATGGTGGTGGATTGGCGGTCGCCGCCGGCCAGTACCGAGCAGCCAGCCACGGCCAGCAGGCAGACGGGGGCAAGCAGTTTGAGCAGGGGCAGGCGCTTCATTTCGGTTCGAACTCCTTCGGGGCGTCGCGGCCAAGCAGGTAGCGCGCCGGATTGTTCTCCAGCCGGTCACTGACCCGGCGCAGGTCGCGGATCAGGCCGCGCAGTTCAGTCAGGGTAGGGCCCAACTGGGCCAGGCCATCATTGGCAAAACTGTTGATGGCCGCGCGGTTCTCACCCAGGATGGCATCGGCATTGCCAGCGGCCGAATCCAGCTTGCTGAGGCTGGTATCCAGCTTGTCGAGGGTGGCCGGCAGCTGGCGCAGCACGTTCTGGTCCAGGTGCTGGATGGCACCGTTGGCGGTGCCCAGGGTGGTATTGAGGTTGCGGGCAGCGTCGCGGGCTTCCACCAGCAGCGCCTGCGTGCCTTGGTCACGGTCGGCCAGGCCGCCGCTGATGGCTTCCAGGTGGGTGAGCGTGCTGGAGATCTTGTTGACGTTCTCGTCGCTGAGCAGTTCGTCCATGCGTTCGACCACGCGGTTGGCCACGTCGGTGATGTTCTGCAGCGCCGACGGCGTGGTGGCGATGGTGGGAACGGCTTCCTTGCTTACTGCGGTCAGGGCGGCCGCCTGCGGCGTGCCACCACTGAGCTGGATGATGGATGGCCCGGTGAGGCTGGTGATGGCCAGCTTGGCGCGGGTATCGGTCTTGACCGGGGTGGTGGAGTTCAGCCGCAGCTTGGCCACCACCTTGCGCGGGTCGTCCGGGGCCAGGGTCAGCTCGGTGATCGAGCCCACCGCGATGCCGTTGTACTGCACCGGGCTGCCCACCGACAGGCCGGTGACGGCTTCGTTGAACACCACCCGGTATTCCTGCCAGGTGCGGTCGGAGGAGTATTTGGCCGCCCACAGCCCGAAGGCCAGCAGGGCCACGCCGACGATCAGGGTGAAGGCACCGATCAGGACGTAGTTGGCTTTGGTTTCCATGGCTCAGCAGCCCATATCTGAAAGGGGAGAGTAGGGATCACCGCCGCGCCCAATCTGCGCGGTGGTGGTGCAACCCGGGGTGAAAGCGGGGTGGCTGGCGGCCGTCATCGCGTGTCCTCCAGCGCCTGTCGCTCGCCACGCGCGGCGCGTGCTCGCGGGCCATGGAAGTACTCCTGGATCCACGGGTGGTCCATCTGTTCGATTTCCGCCAGCGGGGCATTGGCGATGACCTTCTGGTCGGCCAGCACCGCGACCCGGTCGCAGATGGCGTACAGGGTGTCCAGGTCATGGGTGATCAGGAACACGGTCAGGCCCAGCGCCTGCTGCAGGGTCTTGATCAAACGGTCGAAGGCCGCCGCACCGATCGGGTCCAGGCCGGCGGTGGGCTCGTCCAGGAACAGCAGGGGCGGGTCCAGTGCCAGCGCCCGTGCCAGGCCGGCACGCTTGCGCATGCCGCCGGACAGCTGCGAGGGCAGCTTGTTGATGGCGTCAGCGGGCAGGCCGGCCAGCTTCACCTTCAGCAGCGCCAGCTCGTAGTGCCAGCGTTCGTCCAGCTCCGGATGGTGCTCCTTGAGCGGCACCTGCACGTTCTCGCCGACGGTCAGCGACGAAAACAGCGCGCCATCCTGGAACAGTACGCCGGTGTTGCGTTCAATGCGCAGGCGGTCGGCAGGGTCTTCCGAGCGGGCATCGACGCCCAGTACCTCGATCTGGCCCGCATTGGGCGTGCGCAGGCCAAGGATGGAGCGCATCAGCACCGACTTGCCGGTGCCCGAGCCGCCGACCACGCCGAGGATCTCGCCACGGCGTACGTCCAGGTCCAGGTCTTCATGTACGGTCTGGCTGCCAAAGCGGTTGACCAGCCCGCGCACGCGGATGGCAAGTTCGGCACTGTCATGCCCGTCGGCGTTGGAGCGGATGGCCATCATCGCAGTCGTCGCCTCACCAGCCCATGTGCATGAACCACAACGCGGCAAACGCGTCGAGGATGATGACCAGCGAAATGGTCTGCACCACGCTGGAGGTGGTGCGCTCGCCCACCGACTGCGCGGTGCCTTCCACCTTCAGTCCTTCCAGGCAGCCGATCAGGCCGATGATCAGGGCGAACACCGGGGCCTTGGCCAGGCCGACCAGGAAGTGCCGCACCTCCATGGTGTCGTGCATGCGCGCCAGGTACATCTGCGGCGGGATATCCAGATCGAAAGCGCCGACGGTGACGCCGCCGGCCAGGCCGGCCAACATGGCGATGAAGGTCAGCAGCGGCAACATCACCAACAATGCCAGGACCCGCGGCAGCACCAGCAGGTCGATCGGGTCCAGGCCCAGGGTCTGGATCGCGTCGATCTCTTCGCGCGCCTTCATCGCGCCGATCTGCGCGGTGAAGGCGCTGGCGGTACGTCCAGCCAGCACGATGGCGGTCAACAGCACCGCGAACTCGCGCAGGAAGGCGATGGTGACCAGCTCCACCACATAGATCTCGGCGCCAAAGTCGCGCAGGATGGTGGAGCCGAGGAAGGCGATCACCGCGCCCACCAGATAGGACAGCAGGGCCACCAGCGGTACGGCGTTGAGGCCTACCTCTTCCATCTGGTTGACGGTGGCGGTCAGGCGGAAGCGGCGCGGCTGGCGTACCAGGCGCGCCATCTTGGCCAGGTTCTCGCCCAGGAAGTTGACCAGCACCTTGATGTTGCGGCCGATGGCCTGAACCGAACGGCCAAGGCGTTCCAGCGCCGCCAGAAAACCGAAATCGCGCTGCGGCCTGGGGCGCTCGTCGGCCACTTCGTCAATGGTGCAGACCAGGGCCTGGTGCTCCTGCCGGAACAGCAGCGCGTCCTCACCCAGCCCGGCCTTGCGTGCGTAACGCAACAGCAGCAATACGCCAGCCGAATCGAGCTGGTCGATACCGCGCGCGTCGATGGCGGTCAGTGTGCCCGCATGCGCATTCAATGCCTCCACCGAACGCAGTGCAGTGGCCAGCGTCCAGCTGCCGGAGAGCCTGAGTTGGCCATCGGCACCCGGATCCAGCACGCAGTCGGGTTGGGTGGGGGAGGTCGTTGTAGGCATTCGGCTGAAGAATAACCCGACAAGTGTCCAACCCGGATGAGTATTCACCGGCTTCAGGTGATACTAATGCCCATGTCTGCAGAAACCATCGCCCCGGCCGCTCCTGCGCCAGCCCCCAACCGGGCAACCTACGCACAGCGTGTGGCCTTCGTTTCCGAGATGGCCGGGCGTCTGCACCGTTATGGGACCACCGCGCAGCGGCTTGAGGCTGCGGTGGTTGCCTTGTCGCAGCGGCTGGATCTGGATTGCGAGCCCTGGTCGAATCCCACCGGGCTGATCCTGAGTTTCAGTGACCCCACCCGTGCCATCGGTTCCAGTGACATCACCCGTGTGATCCGCCTGGGGCCTGGTGATACCAACCTGCATAAACTGGCCATGGCCGATCAGATCGCCGATGCGGTCGCCGCTGGCGAGATGTCCATCGCCCAGGGGCATACCGCGTTGCGTGAGCTGGACAAGGATCCCGGCCTGCGCGGCAAGATCGAACTGCTGGCGTCCTTCAGCCTCGGCTCGGCGGGTGTGGCGGGCCTTTGGCGGCTGCCCTGGCTGGATATCGCCACCGCCGGTGTCACCGGTCTGCTGATTGGCCTGATGCTGTTCTACACCGACCGCCGCGTGGCCACCCGCGAAGCCAGCGAGGCGCTGGCCGCGTTGCTGGCTGGTTTTGTCGCGGTGCTGGTGGCCAGCTTCATCGGGCCGTTGAATCTCAACAGCACCATCATCGCCTCGCTGGTGGTGCTGTTGCCGGGTATGGCGCTGACCAACTCGGTCAATGAACTGGCCAGCCAGCACTGGGTATCAGGCACCGCGCGCTTTGCCGGCGCTTTGACCACCATCATGAAGTTGACGGTGGGGGCGATGATCGCCGTCACCATTGCCCACTACCTTGGGCTGGAGCCGGTGATCAAGGCGTCGCGGCCGCAGTCCAACTGGGTGGAGTGGGGCTCGGTGCTGGTGGCCTCGTTTGCCTTCGCCATGCTGTTCCGTGCCAGCAAGCGCGATTACCCCTGGGTCATGGCAGCCTCGGTGGCCGGCTATGCGATCTCGCGCTATGGCGGGCAGCTGTGGGGTGCGCCGGCCGGTATTTTCCTGGCGGCAATGGTGTTGACCGCGGCCGGCAACCTGTTTGGACGGGTGGCGCATCGCCCCGGGGCCATCGTGCGCCTGCCGGGCATCATCATGCTGGTGCCCGGCAGTACCAGCCTGCGTGGCGTGCTGAGCCTGATCCAGCAGCAGAATGTAAATGCCGGTGAATCGGCGCTGCTGACCGTGGTGAATGTGGTGATGGCACTGGTGGCCGGGCTTCTGTTCGGCAACCTGCTGATCCCGGCGCGCAAGAACCAGAATCTGTAAGCCGGATTCTGCCGGGGTGGTTGGTGCGGCTCAAATTGAAAACGCCGGCTTGCGCCGGCGTTTTCAATTGCACTGATCGGTAATTACTTGATCAGGAATTCTTCGACCTTGCGACCGGCCTTGGTGTACTCGGCCAGCCAGCGCGGCTGCTTGCCACGGCCGGTCCAGGTTTCCTCGGCATTGGCCGGGTTGCGGTACTTCGGGGCCACCTTGGGCAGCTTGCGGCCGGTCTTGCCGGTGCTCTTGGTTGCCTTGGCGGCGCGCGGGGCCTTGGCGGCAGCGGCGGTGCCGAACAGTTCCTCGATGGTGTAGCCGGCCTTCTTGGCAGCGGCGGCTACCTGGGCGCGGGCCTTGGCGATGGGCTGGCGCTTGGCAACGACGGTCTTGCGCTTCTGTGCATCGCGGATAAGGGTGGCCAGTTCTTTGGCCGACAGGCCCGACAGATCAATACTCATCGAATAACTACTCCGGATAATGGTGAGGGGAAAGCGCCATTCCGTGGCAGCGCGGGGAAGCATAACGGCGCCGACCGGGGAATGACAAATGAATAATCGAATGCACGTTATCGGAAAATGAAAAGGCCGGGAGTGTATCCCGGCCTTTCGAGGTATTTCCTTAGCCGATAATCCGCTGGAATACCGATGCCTGGTCGAGGTTTTCGGCCTCGCTGGCATTGCGTGCGCGGTACTCGAAAGTGCCCGCGGCCAAGCCGCGTTCGGAGACCACGATACGGTGCGGGATACCGATCAGTTCCATGTCGGCAAACATCGCGCCCGGGCGCAGGCCACGGTCATCCAGGGCGGCATCCACGCCCGCAGCCAGCAGGTCGGCCAGCAGGGCCTCGGCCGCTGCGGTGACGTTGGCGTCCTGCTTGGGGTTGATCATGCAGACCACCGCCTGCCACGGTGCCATGGCTACCGGCCAGATAATGCCGGCATCGTCGTTGTTCTGCTCGATGGCGGCGGCGACGATGCGCGACACACCAATGCCGTAGCAGCCCATGGCCATCACCGCGGCCTTGCCGTTCTCGTCCAGTACGGTGGCCTTCAGCGCCTCGGCATATTTGCGGCCCAGCTGGAATACGTGACCCACTTCGATGCCGCGGGTGATCTTCAGCTCGCCGCCGTCACGGGCACGGTCACCGGCCTTGACGTTGCGTATGTCAGCCACTTCCGGCTCGGCCAGGTCGCGGCCCCAGTTGAGGCCGGCAATATGTTGCCCCTTTTCATTGGCACCGACGACAAAATCGGCCATGGCCGCCACTTCGCGGTCGGCCACCACGCGGATGGGCTTGCGCGGATTCAACGGCCCCAGGAAACCCGGCTCGCTGCCAAGATAATCGGCAATCTCGGCCTCGCTGGCCATGCGGTAATCGGCAAGGCCAGCCACCTTGGCCAGTTTGATTTCGTTGACTTCATGGTCGCCGCGGACCAGCGCCAGCACGAATTCATCCGCGTTGGTCATTACCGCAACCGATTTGACCGTGCGCAGCAGGGCGATGCCCATCAATGCGGCCACTTCCTCGCAGGTCTTCTGGGTTGGCGTGTCGACCTTGCGCAGTTCTTCGCTGGCGGCGGCGCGCGCTGCCGGGTCGGCGGCGATCGCGGCTTCCACGTTGGCCGCGTAATCCGAGCCGGTGGAGAACACCAGTGCGTCCTCACCGGAATCGGCGATGACGTGGAATTCCTGCGAGGCATCGCCGCCAATGGCACCGGAGTCGGCCTGCACCGCGCGGAACTCCAGGCCCAGGCGGGTGAAGATGCGGCTGTAGGCGGCTTTCATGTTTTCGTATTCAGCCACCAGGCTGGCGTCGTCCAGATGGAAGGAATAGGCGTCCTTCATCAGAAACTCGCGGGCGCGCATCACCCCGAAACGCGGGCGGATTTCATCGCGGAACTTGGTCTGCACCTGGTAGAAGTTGACCGGCAACTGCTTGTAGCTGGACAGCTCCTGGCGGGCGAAATCGGTAATGGCTTCTTCCGCGGTGGGGCTGTAGCAGTATTCCTGCTCCTTGCGGTCCTTGATTTTCAGCAGCTGGCCGCCGAATTTCTCCCAGCGCCCGGTTTCCTCCCACAGCTCCTTGGGCTGGATGGTCGGCAACTGCAGTTCCACCGCGCCGGCGCGGTTCATTTCCTCGCGCACGATGGTTTCCACCTTGCGCAGCACCCGCAGGCCCAACGGCGACCAGGTATACAGGCCCGATGCCAGCTTGCGGATCATGCCCGCGCGCAGCATCAGCCGGTGGCTGACCAGTTCGGCGTCGGCGGGGGTTTCCTTGGTGGTATGCAGGTGGAAGCGGGAAAGACGCATGGCAGGGGGCTTCGCAAAACGGACGATTGCCTATTTTGCCAGCCTTCCCGCCTGACGGGGCGCTCAGGCCGGAAACGGTCGCATACCGTTGTCGCGCCCGGGCCGCGGCTGCGGTGCCAGCCCGCTCAGTTTTTGCCGGCGTCCTTGCAGTAGACCGCGGCCATCGACTCGGCCAACTGCTTCTGCGCAGCCCGCTGGCTGTCGTCCAGCTGCGCATCCGGCTTGCCGTCGCCATCGGTATCGTGCGTGACCGGGCCACTGCCATTGAGCAGCTGCAGGTTCTGGCGGGCGGCCACGCAGCGGGCGTCTTCGCTGGCCGCGCCCGGGCTAGCGGCGGGCTCGGGGATGGACGCACCGCTGGAGGTCACCCGGCGGGTTTCGTACTTCTGGCCGGTCGGCGGGCGCTCGGAATACTGGGTGACACCGTTGGCGTCGGTCCACTTGTACAGGTTGCCGGCACTGGCGGTAGCGCTGGCGAGCAGCAGCAGGCAGCAGAGGCGGGACTGGGCGCGCATGGCAACTCCGGGGACGGTCAAAGATTCAGGAGCCGATTGCAGCACCCGGTGACGTGGCTGGCAAGTCGATTAAACTGGGGGGTATGGACGAAATGAGACCCCCACCGCGTTCGCGCAGCATCTACCTGCTACCGAACCTGTTCACCACCGCCGGCCTGTTTGCTGGCTTCTACGCGATCATTGCCGCGTCCAATGGCGATTTCGTCAATGCCAGCATCGCCGTCTTCGTGGCGGCGGTGATGGATGGACTGGATGGCCGGGTGGCGCGCCTGACCGGCACCAGCAGCGAATTCGGCGTGCAGTACGACTCGCTGGCCGACCTGGTCAGCTTCGGCATGGCGCCGGCGCTGGTCATGTACCACTGGGCGCTGTCCTCGCTGAAGTTCGATGGCGAGGTGCTGGGCCGGGTGGGCTGGTCGGTGGCCTTCCTGTATGCCGCCTGCGCCGCATTGCGGTTGGCCCGCTTCAACACCCAGGTCGGTACGGTCGACAAGCGCTGGTTCGTTGGCCTGGCCAGCCCGGCGGCGGCAGGGTTGATGATGTCCTTCGTCTGGGCTTTCGCCGATGGCAGCCTGGGCTGGAACGGTGAAGAACTGCGCTACGTGGCGTTGGCGGTCACCCTGGTGGCGGGCCTGCTGATGGTCAGCCGCATCCGTTTCTGGAGCTTCAAGGGGGGCGCCGAGAAGGGGCCACGTTCCGAGCGCGTACCGTTCGTGGTGCTGGCGTTGGTGCCGATCATCATCGCCATCCTGGTGGTGGACCTGCCGCGCACCCTGTTCGTGGTGGGTGTGGTCTACGCCTTGTCCGGCCCGGTGATGTGGCTGCTGCAACGGTGGCGGCAGCCGCCGGCAGGCAAGGTGGAATGACCGTGGTGGAGCTGGCACCGCTGTGGTCCGCGCAGCAGCAGGCGTTGCTGCAGGCGATGGGCTATACGGTCTATCTCGAAGGCGGGGCGCTGGACGCTCCGGCTGCCGAGGTCAATGCCCCCGAGCGGGCGCCGGCTGCCATCGAAATCGAAGTGGCCGCCCCGTCGCGGTCGGCGCCTGCGCCGGTACGGCGCGAACCCAACGTGCGTGCGCCGCAGACGCCGGACACCGCGCCGCTGCCGGCGCCTGCATTCACCGCACCGGCGGCTGCACGCCGCAGCGGCGGCCTGGGTCTGCCTGACCGGCTGCAGATCGCCTTGTTGCGGGCTTCTGGCTGCAACCCCAACGACCCACAGACCCGCGTGCTGATGGACAGCTGGCCCTTGGCCGAGTTGCGCGCCAATCCGGCCGCCAAGCGTGCGCTGTGGCCGCAGCTGCGTGCGCTGCGGCGGAAGATGCGTCAATGAGTGCGGCTGGGCCCAGCCTGCGCCCGATGTTTGTGGACGATCTGGACGCAGTGATGGAAATCGAGCTGCGCGCCTATCCATTCCCATGGACGCGCGGCATCTTCCAGGACTGCCTGCAGGCCGGCTACCCCGGTCGGGTGCTGGAGCAGGCCGATGGCCTGGTGGGCTATGGCATGTTGAGCCTGGCTGCCGACGAAGCACACGTACTGAATGTCTGTGTCGATCCGCTGTGCCAGTCGCGCGGCCATGGCCGCCGCCTGCTGCGCGAGCTGGTGCGGGTGGCGCGCCAGCGCGGCGCGCAACGGGTGTTCCTGGAGGTGCGGCCTTCCAATACCTCGGCCATCGCCCTGTATCACAGCGAGGGTTTCAACGAGATTGGCCGGCGTCCCCGTTATTATCCGACCGACACCGGCCGCGAAGATGCATTGGTGATGGCGATGGAGCTGGTGGCCGACGACATCAGCGTGATGCCGCGGCTGTAAGCGGCACTGGCGGCGTCAGGCCAGCCGCAACAGCATCACCCCGGCGACGATCAGGCCAGCGGCAAGCAGGCGCCGGCGGCTGACCTGCTCTTTCAGCAGCAGCGCCGAGATCAGCAGGGCGAACAGGATCGAGGTTTCGCGCAATGCGGCGATCACCGCCACCGGTGCCAGCGTCATTGCCCACAGCGCGATCGCATAGGACGCGGTGGTGCCGACGCCGCCGACCAGGCCACGTTGCCAGTTGCCGTGCAGGTAGTGGCGCAGTTGCTGGCGGCGCGCAAACAGCGCCCACAGTGGCAGCGGCAGGCCGGACAGCAGGAACAGCCACAGCGTATAGCTGAGCGCATTGCCGGACAGACGTGCGCCCTGTGCATCGACCAGGGTGTAGGTGGCGATGACCACGGCAATGGCCAGCGGCAAGCGGAGCTTGCCCGGCTTGCTGCTGCCGGCCATGCACAGGATGCCGCCACTGATCAGGGCGATGCCGGCCCAGGCACTGGCGGACAGGTGTTCGTCGAACAAGCAGGTGCCGGCGACGGCAACCAGCAGCGGTGCGCAGCCGCGCATCAGCGGGTAGGACAGGCTCATGTCGGCGTGCTGGTAAGCGCGTGCGACCAGCAGGTAGTAGCCGGTCTGCAGCAGCGCCGAGGCGGCCAGCCAGGGCCAGCTGTCCGTTGCCGGCGTTGGCAGCCAGGGCAGGGCGATGGCCGAGAGCACCGCGGCCCAGCCGGTGACCAGAATGGTGGTCAGCAGCTTGTCGCCGCCCAGTTTGACGATGGCGTTCCAACTGGCATGGAGCAGGGCGGCGAACAGGACGGCGCAGAAGATGCCCAGGGACATGGCGGGTGATGGCTTGGGTGTTGGGGGAGGGTAGCTGGGATTGGGGGGAGCAAAAAGCCCAAAGCCCAAAGCCCAAAGCCCAAAGCCCCCTCATCCGCCCGGTCGGGCACCTTCTCCCGCAAGCGGGAGAAGGGACAGCAACGATTTGTGCGCTGTGATGGGTTCGTCGCGCGATCACGCCCGAGCTAAAGCCAAAGCCAAAGCACGTAAAGCCGATTGCTCAGTGACACCGCAGAAGTGCATGGTGCATTGCATTCCCTTCTCCCGCCTGCGGGAGAAGGTGCCCGACCGGGCGGATGAGGGCGCTCTTCGCTCTGGGCAGGGTGCTTGCCAGCACCCAACAAGCACAAAAGAAAACGCCGCCCGAAGGCGGCGTTTCTCAAGACAAACCACAGGTCTTACAGCTTCGCACGCTGTTCCTGCAGGCCGGCCAGCTGGCTGTTCCAGTCGAGCAGGCGCACGCGCTCCTGTTCGACCACCGCTGCCGGCACCTTGTCGGTGAACTTGGACAGCTTGGTCTCGCTCTTTTCCTTCTCGGCGGACACGCGGGCGATTTCCTTGTCCAGGCGCGCACGCTCGGCATCCAGATCGACCAGGCCTTCCAACGGGACCAGCAGCTTGAGCTCACCGACAATCGCGGCCGCGGCCGGCGGCGTCACTGCATCACCGGCCAACCAATCAATGCTTTCCAGCTTGAGCAGGAAGCGCAGCTGCGACGCGAAGCGTTCGACACGTGCACGATCCGCCGCCTGGCCGCCCTGCAGCAACAGGCGCACCTGCTTGGACGGCGGCACGTTCAACTCGCTGCGTACGCGGCGCAGGGCGCTGACCATGGTCTTGAACCACTCCACGTCGGCTTCGGCCTCCGCGTAGTCGCCGGCAAATTCTTCTGCGGTCGGGTAGCTGCGCAGCGACAGCGAGTCGGCAGCAATGCCAAGACGCGGTGCCACCTGCTGCCACAGCTGCTCGGTGACGAACGGGGTCAGCGGGTGCAGCAGGCGCAGCACCGCTTCCAGCACGTACAGCAGGGTGTGGCGGGTGCTGGCCGCATCGGCGGCGTTGTCGCCGTTGAGCGCCGGCTTGGTCAGCTCCAGGAACCAATCGCAGAACTCGTTCCAGACGAATTCGTACAAGGCCTGCGACAGCAGGTCGAAGCGGTAGTCGGCGAAGTGCTGCTGCGCTTCGGCGGCGACCTTGGCCAGGCGCGCCAGGATCCACTTCTCGGCATCGGTGCTTGCAGCAGGCACACCCTCACCCCCAGCCCCTCTCCCGGTGGGAGAGGGGAGCACGAAGCCCTCGGTGTTCATCAGGGTGAAGCGGCTGGCGTTCCACAGCTTGTTGCAGAAGTTCTTGTAGCCCTCGGCGCGGCTCATGTCGAACTTGATGTCGCGGCCGTGGGTGGCCAGCGCGGCAATGGTGAAGCGCAGCGCATCGGCACCGTGGGCGATGATGCCGTCCGGGAATTCCTTGCGCGTGGCCTTCTCGATCTTCTCGGCCATCTTCGGCTGCATCAGGCCATGGGTGCGCTTGGCCACCAGGTCGTCGATGCTGATGCCGTCGATGATGTCCAGCGGGTCCAGCACGTTGCCCTTGGACTTGGACATCTTCTGGCCCTGGCCATCACGGATCAGGCCGGTGATGTAGACGTCCTTGAACGGGATCTGGCCGGTGAAGCTGTCGGTGGCCATGATCATGCGCGCCACCCAGAAGAAGATGATGTCGAAGCCGGTGACCAGCACGTTCGACGGCAGGTAGCGCGCGAAACCGCGCTGCGCCATCGCCGCCTCATCCGGCCAGCCCAGCGTGGAGAACGGCCACAGCTGCGAGGAGAACCAGGTCTCCAGCACGTCGCTGTCCTGGGTGAGCACCACGTCGGCGCCCAGCCCGGCCTTGGCGCGGGCCTCGGCCTCGTTGCGGCCCACATAGCAGTTGCCGGCCTCGTCGAACCACGCCGGAATGCGGTGGCCCCACCACAGCTGGCGGCTGATGCACCAATCCTGGATGTTCTCCATCCAGTGGCGGTAGGTGTTGATCCAGTTGCCCGGCACGAACTTGATGCTGCCGTTCTCGACCAGCTCCAGGCCGCGCCTGGCCAGCCCGTCCATCTTCACGAACCACTGGTCGGTCAGGTACGGCTCGATCACCTGGCCGGTGCGGTCACCGCGCGGCACCTGCAGCTTGTGCGCCTTGGTCTCGACCAGGATGCCCAGGTCTTCCAGCTCGGCCAGGATCAGCTTGCGCGCCTCGTAGCGGTCCAGGCCACGGTATTTCTCCGGGGCGTTCTCGTTGAGGGTGGCGGTGGTGGTGAACAGGTTGATCATCGGCAGGCTGTGACGCACGCCCACCTGGTAGTCGTTGAAGTCATGCGCCGGGGTCACCTTGACCACGCCGGTGCCGAAGGCCTTGTCGACGTAGTCGTCGCCGATCACCGGCACGCTGCGGCCGGTCAACGGCAGAGTCACGCGCTTGCCGATCAGGTGCGCATAGCGGCTGTCTTCCGGGTGCACCATCACCGCGGTGTCGCCCAGCAGGGTTTCCGGGCGGGTGGTGGCCACGACCAGGGAGGTGCGGGTTTCGCGCAGGGTCTCGTTGCCGTCGGCATCGACTTCGACGTGCTCGTAGCTGGCGCCGTCTTCCAGCGCGTAGGCAATCGACCACATGAAGCCGTCTTCTTCCACGCTCTCCACTTCCAGGTCGGAAATGGCGGTCTTCAGCACCGGGTCCCAATTGACCAGACGCTGGCCACGGTAGATCAGGCCCTGCTCGTGCCAGCGGATGAAGGACTCGATCACCGCCTCGCTCGGGCCCGGGTCCATGGTGAAGGTGCTGCGCGACCAGTCGGCCGAGGTGCCGAGGCGGCGCATCTGGCCTTCGATCACGTTGCCCGAATGTGCCTTCCACTCCCACACCTTGCCGATGAAGCCATCGCGGCCCAGCGAGTCGCGGGTTTCACCCTTGCCTTCCAGCGCCAGGTTGCGGCTGACCACCATCTCGGTGGCGATGCCGGCGTGGTCGGTACCCACCTGCCACAGCGTGTCGTAGCCACGCATGCGGTGGTAACGGATCAGCGCATCCATCAGCGTCTGCTGGAAGGCGTGGCCCATGTGCAGGGTGCCGGTGACGTTCGGCGGCGGCAGCAGGATGGTGTAGGGCTCGCCCTTGCCGGACGGCTTGAACAGGCCGGCCTTCTCCCACGACTCGTAGAGCGCGGTTTCAAAGGATTTGGGGTCGTAGCTGGAGGCGAGTTGGGTCATGCGGGGGAACCGGTAAAAGCGGGAGGGGGATCAGCGGCCGAGTGCGCGCTGGATCTTTTTGTCGGTGTGGTACTGGCTGACGGCATATGCAGCCCAGATGGCTGCGGGAAGCCAGCCAATCAAGGTGAACTGCAGGATGAGACAGACAATGCCGGAAATCGGACGACCAATGGTGAAAAAGGCCAGCCACGGCAGCAGGATGGCGATCAGCAGGCGCATGGGTGTCTTCCTTTACATGTCGTATTTGTTGAGCGTGTAGTTGGCGGCCTTGTACTGGCGCCAGCGTTCACGCAGCGGTTCACGTGCGGCCGGGTCGGCCGGCACCACTTCCAGCACCCGGTCGCAGGCACCCAGGTAGGGTTCGTCGCGCAGGTTGATCACCAGCGGCCGCTCCGGCGCGTCGGCGCCGGGCGTGGCGATCAGCACGATGGCCTCTTCCTCGTCAACGTCCTCGCCGATGATCTGGTGCGGGATGTAGGCGTCCGGGTCGAACGACCACAACAGCTCGTCCAGTTCCTCGGCCTGGGCCTGGTCGCGGGCCAGCACCAGCGTATACAGACCGCCGTCGTTGGCCTTGCGGGCAAGCTCGCACACCAGTTTCAACGGTTCGGTGAGAAAACGCGGCTTGGCGATCAGGTAGAAGTCGGCACGCATCAGGTCACGGGGAAGTAGAAGGGAAGAGGTTCAACAAGCGGGGGGCGGGGGGCGGGAGCGCTTGGCACCGGCGGCAAGCCGGTGCCATGTCTGCGTCCAGCCCGGTGCTATCAGGCAACGCGATCCAGCAGCCACTGGGTCAGCAGGCCCACCGGGCGACCGGTGGCCATGCCGCGCTTGCCTTCGTCGCTGGCAACGCCGGCGATGTCCAGGTGCGCCCAGCGCTGGCCTTCGGTGAAGCGCGACAGGAAGCAGCCAGCGGTGATGGCGCCAGCCCAGCGGCCGCCGATGTTGTAGACGTCGGCAAAGCTGGAATCCAGCATGCCCTGGTACTCGTCCCACAGCGGCAGACGCCAGGCGCGGTCGAACACGTGCTCACCGGCCGCGGTCAGCTCGTTGGCCAGGTCGTCGTGCTTGCTCATCAGGCCGGCGGTCTGGTGGCCCAGGGCAACCATGCAGGCGCCGGTCAGGGTGGCCACGTCGACCAGCGCGGCCGGCTCGAAGCGCTGCGCGTAGGTCAGCGCGTCGCACAGGATCAGGCGGCCTTCGGCGTCGGTGTTGCCCACTTCGATGGTCTTGCCCGACATCGAGGTGATCACGTCGGACGGGCGGTAGGCGTTGCCGTCGATGGCGTTTTCCACCGCCGGCACCACCACCACCAGGTTCAACGGCAGCTTGGCCTTGACCGTGGCGACGAAGGTGCCGATGACGTTGGCGCCACCGCACATGTCGTACTTCATTTCCTCGATGCCGCCCTGGGTCTTCAGGTTGACGCCACCGGTGTCGAAGGTGATGCCCTTGCCGACCAGCACGTAGGGCTTGGCGTCACCGCCGTTGTTCCACTTCAGCACCACCAGCTTGGGGCGGTTGGCCGAGCCACGGGCCACGGCCAGCAGCGAGCCCATGCCCAGCGCTTCCATCTGGTGCTCGTCGAGGATCTCGGCTTCGGCGCCGTCGTGCTCGCCGGCGAACTTCACGCCCACCTCGGCCAGGTAGGCCGGGGTGCAGTAGTTCGGCGGCAGGTTGCCCAGCTCGCGGGCGTATTCCACGCCGGCGGCGATGGCCTGGCCCTGCTGCAGCGCGGTTTCATCGCTGCTGGCGATGGCCAGCGATTCCAGACCCGGGGCTTCGGGCTTCTTCTTGCCCAGGGTGGCGGTGTAGCGGTAGCTGGCGTGGTTGGCTGTGATCACCGCCTGGCGGACATTCCAGGCCGCATCGCGGTCCTTGACCTGCAGTTCGTTCAGGGTGAACAGCGCGCTGCGGGTATTGCCGCTCTTCAGGGCGCGGGCGGCGTCACCGGCGGCCTTCAGGTACTGGGCCACGCCGAACTTGGCCGGGTCGCCCAGGCCAACCACCAGCACGCGCGGGGCGTTGACGCCGGCCAGGTCGTGCAGCAGGGTGGTGTTGCCGGTCTTGCCGCCAACGTCGCCACGCTCGATCAGGGCGGCCAGGCGGCCGCCGGAGGCTGCATCCAGGGCCTGGGCAGCCGGCGACAGCGACTTGTCAGAGAAGGCGCCAACGATGACGCAATCCACCGCGGCGGAGGCCGGGGCGGCGTGGTTCAGGGTGAATTCCAGAGACATTGATCAGATTCCGTTGCCAAATCCGTACAATCGCAGGCTGTTTACGCCAGGCCACCAGGCCGGGCGCGCCGCGGACTAAACCGAGAGTTTAAACCACCGACCCTATGGCAAAGCTTGACCGCTACCTTCTGAGCGACTTCGTCCAGAGCTTTCTGGCCACTTTGATCATCCTGTTGGTCGTCAGCGTAGGCGGTGTGCTGGTGGATGTGCTGGGCAAGGTGGCCGATGGCCGCATCCCGGCCGGCCTGCTGCTGTCCCAGCTGGGCCTGCAGTTCATCGTCTACCTGCCCATCATCCTGCCACTGGCGCTGTTGCTGGGCATGGCGCTGGCCATCGCGCGGCTGTACCGGGACTCGGAGATGGCGGTGCTGACCGGTGTCGGCGTCGGCCCCAAGCGGCTGCTGCGGCCGATCCTGATGCTGGTACTGCCGGTGGTGGGGCTGGTGGCGCTGTGTTCGCTGTGGCTGGGCCCCTGGGCTGACCGGACGGCGGAAGAAATGGTGGACGACGCCAGCCGCAGCATGGTGGTTGCCGGCCTGGAGCCAGGCAAGTTCACCACTTTGTCCGGCGGCGGCATCGTCTATCTGTCCTCGCTGAGCGAGGACGGCACCAAGATGGGCCAGGTGTTCATGCAGCGGCAGAAGGACGACCGCATCGACGTGGTGTCGGCCAACAGCGGCGCGATGTTCTTTGAGGGCGAGCGCCAGCGCTTCCTAAGGCTGGAGGACGGCTACCGGGTCGAAGGCCCGGCCAACGGTGAGCTGGATTACCGCCTGATGCGCTATGCCAGCAACGAGGTGGCCTTGCCGGACCGCGATGAGGTGCGGGACAAGGACGACCCCGAGATGATGCCCACCAGCCAGTTGTTCAGTGACCCGCGGCCGGAAGCCAAGGCCCAGCTGCATTGGCGCATTACCCCGCCGCTGTTGGCGCTGGCTTTTGCCTTGCTGGCCCTGCCGCTGGCCCGCAGTGCTCCGCGCCAGCAGCGCTACGGCCGCATCATGATGGCCTTCCTGGCCTATATGGTCGGGGTCAACCTGAGCATTCTCGGCCGCCAATGGCTGGCTGACGGCAAGATCCCGATGGGCATCGGCATGTGGTGGTTGACCCTCCCTCTGCTGGCGTTCGCGCTATGGCTGTATTTCCGTGATGGGCGCCTGGTTCGCCGCCGTGCAGGAGCGAAGGCATGAGGCTGACCCCGCGTATCCATGACGTCTACGTTGGCCGTACCGTGCTGGCGACCGTGCTGCTGGTGTGGCTGGTGCTGCTGGGCCTGGACGCGATCATGGCCTTGTCCGGCGAGGCCAAGAACATCGGCACCGGCAGTTACTCGTTCGGCCACGCGCTGGCGTGGACGTTGTACACGGTGCCGCGCCGCGCCTACACGCTGTTCCCGATGGCCGCAGTGATCGGCGCGCTGATGGGCCTGGGCCAGTTGGCGGCCACCTCGGAGCTGACCGCACTGCGCGCAGTGGGCCTGTCACGCCGCCGCATCGCGGTGTCGGTGGCCATCTCGCTGTCCCTGTTGACCGTGCTGATGGTGGTCAACGGCGAAACCCTGGCGCCATGGGCGCAGAACCGCGCCGACGTCCTCAAGACCAGCGCCCGCTTCAACACCGACATGGCCAGCGCCCGCTATTCGGGGCTGTGGGCCCGCGAAGGCACCACCTTCCTCAACGCCCAGACCGGTGAGGAGCAGGTGGACCAGGATGGCCAGTCGCGCTTGCTGCTGCACGAGGTCCGCCTGTATACGCTGGACCAGAAGGGCAGCCTGACCAGCTTGACCTATGCCGCCACTGCCCGCCATGACGCCCGTGGCTGGGTGCTGGAGAACGTGCGTACCGATACCTTCGGTGAGCGCTCGGCGAGCCGTCAGGTCGTGGCCAGCAAGCCCTGGGATTCCAAGCTGGATGCAGCCGCACTGGCATCGGGCCTGGCCAAGCCGCGCAGCCTGAGTGCCGCGGAGCTGAAGACCAGCATCGACTACCGCAAGCGCAATGGCCTGGATGCCCGCGACTACGAAGATACGTATTGGAGCCGCTGGTTCTATCCGTTGAACGTATTGGCGCTGTGCCTGGCGGCGGTTCCGTTCGCGTTCGGCTCGCTGCGCAGTGGTGGCATGGGCAAGCGTCTGTTCCTGGGCATGCTGTTCGCCATCGGCTTCCTGCTGTTGCAGATGTTCTTCGGCCGCATGGCCGGTGCGCTGAAGTTTGATTACCGCATCGCCTATGCGCTGCCGCCGATCGTGATGCTGATCATCTCAAGCTGGTTGTCACGACGCAGGGTGGGGTGATTGCGGTAGTGCCGAGCCATGCTCGGCAGCTGCTTTTGCTCCCTCCATTTCGCGCTGTGAAGGGCAGAGTCGGGGTAAGCCGTTGGCGGTTTGCAGCAGCGAATCGCGCGCCGTCTGCGTAAGCGGGGTGGGGGGAGAGCTGTCGTTTTTCGGTAAAGGCCCTGCCGAGCATGGCTCGGCACTACAGTTTCATCGGCCTTGTGCGGCTCAGTCGGTCGTGGTGCAGGGTCAGCCGTTGGCGGTCGATTGCCGGTAAAGCCCCTGCCGAGCATGGCTCGGCACTACAGTTTCATCGGCCTTGTGCCGTTCAGGCGGTCGTGCAGGGTCAGCTGTTTGTGGTCGATTGCCGGTAAAGCCCCTGCCGAGCATGGCTCGGCACTACAGTTTCACCAGCCTTGTGCCGCTCAGGCGGTCGTGCAGGGTGAGCCGTTCGCGGTCGAACAGTGCCCAGACAAAGCCTGAACCGGCCAGCAGCAGTGACAGCGTGGCCAGTGCATAGCGTTTCCACAGCAGTGCCCGGCTGGCGGGCTGCCCGTCGGCGGTCTGCAGACGCAACCGCCACGGCCGCATGCCCAGGGTCTGCCCACCGCGCTTCCAGCTTTCGGTGGCATACAGGCCGGCAACCAGCCAGCAGCTGAGCCACAGCAGCCATTGCAGCGCACTGAACGGATGGATGTTTTCACGGCTGGCATGCCCGGACAGGGTGTAGCCCACGGTGAACAGGGCCGAGACCAGCATCCACAGCGCCAGCACCGGCCACAGGTCGTAGAACAGTGCGGCCAGGCGGCGCAGCAGCAGGGCGGAGGGTCGCGGGGTGTCGGCAAGGGCGGGTGCGCTCATGCCCCGAGCATACGGCCTGTCGGTGTCCGGCGGCATGGGCAGCGGCCGGTGCACGGCCTATCCTTGGCCTGATGCCTGCTTCCATGACCCCCGCCGAACGCCGCCAACTGGTACAGCAACTGCCCCCCCTGGGCGATGCCGATGGCCGCCATATCCAGCGTTTTCTTGATGCGATCTGGGCCGAACAAGGCCTGGCGCGGGCCTCACTGGACAGTTATCGGCGCGATCTGGAAGGGCTGGCCCGCTGGCGCGATGGTGCCAACGGTGGGTTGGCAGGCGTGGATAGGGCGGGGCTGTTTGATTACCTGGCCTGGCGTACCCGGCACGGCTGGTCGGCGCGCAGCAACGCGCGCCTGCTGTCGGCGCTGCGCGCTTTCTTTGGCATGGCGGTGAAACGCGGCGAGCGCGCGGACGATCCCGCCGCGCTGCTGGAGCCGCCCAAGTTGCCGCGTTCCCTGCCCAAGGCCCTGGCCGAAAGCCAGATCGAAGCCCTGCTGGGCGCGCCGGATACCACCACGCCGCACGGCCTGCGCGACCGCGCGATGCTGGAGTTGATGTATGCCGCAGGCCTGCGCGTCAGCGAGCTGGTCAACCTGCCGGCCAATGCAGTGAACCTGCGCCAGGGCGTGCTGCGGGTGACCGGCAAGGGCAGCAAGGAGCGGCTGGTGCCTTTGGGTGAGGAATCCCAGCATTGGCTGGAGCGCTACCTGGCCGGTGCGCGCCCGCTGCTCACCGCTGGCAAGGCCGTGGCTGCCACCCCGGATGGGCAGGTTCCGCTGTTCGTGGATGAAGCGCGCAAGCCATTGACCCGGCAACAGTTCTGGCTGTTGGTGAAAAACAGCGCGGCGGTTGCCGGGATAGATCCGGGCAAGATCAGTCCACATGGGCTGCGGCACAGCTTTGCCACCCATCTGCTGAACCATGGCGCCGACCTGCGCGCGCTGCAGATGCTGTTGGGTCACAGCTCGCTGTCCACCACCCAGATCTACACCCTCGTTGCCCGCGAACACCTGCAGAAGCTGCATCGCAAGCACCACCCACGGGGCTGACCCGAGCCATCGGGCGATGGCGGCGGCGCAGGCCGCAGCAGGCCCGCAAAGGTGCTGTCTCTACGCCTGCACGGGGGGTGTGCGAGAATCCGGGGGTTCTCTTCCGATGGGTCGCCATGTTCCGATTTGCCATTGCCGCGCTGTTTGGCGCGATCAGCCTCACCGCCTGTGCGCAGCAGCAGGCCCCCGTGGCCGCCGCCAGCGCCACTGCCCCGGTTGCCGATGGCCCGGTCGAAAAGCACGTGCGCGACGCCCTCAAACAGCTGGACCCCAACCTGCAGCCCGAGTACATCGGCGCAGCGCCGTTCCCGGGTTTCCGCGAGGTCCTGGTATCCGGGCAGGTGCTGTACGTGACCGATGATGGCCGTTACCTGCTGCAGGGCACGCCGTACGACATCGAGAAGAAGGCCCAGGCCACCAGCGCGGGCCTGCTGGCCTATCGCCAGCGTCTGCTGGCGACCCTGCCGCATGCCGACCGCATCGTGTTTGCGCCGCCGAATGCCAAGCACACCATCAGCGTGTTCACGGATATCGAGTGCGGCTACTGCCGCAAGCTGCACCAGGACATCGCCGAGCTGAACCGCAATGGCATTGCGGTCGAATACCTGGCGTTTCCGCGCATGGGCCTGGCCAGCAAGGACGCCACCGACATGATCTCGGTCTGGTGTGCCAGCGACCGCAAGGCCGCGCTGACCGCTGCCAAGACCGGCCAGCCGGTCCCGGCCAAGAACTGCACCAACCCGGTGGCCATGCAGTACAACCTCGGCCAGCAGCTGGGCATCAACGGTACGCCGGCAATCTTCGCCGCCGACGGCACCCAGCTCGGTGGCTATGTGCCGCCGGCACAGCTGAAGGCGACCCTGGATCGCATGGAAGGCAGCCGCTGAAGGCTGCGCCCTGACGCTGCGTAGTTGCAGACAAGGCCCCCGCCGGCAACGGCGGGGGCCTTGTGGTTCTGGCGGCGCTTATTTCAGGCCGTTGCCGATGCTGTTGACCAGGGTGCCCTGGGCGTCATCACCACTGAACTCCCAGAAGAAGGCACCGCCCAGCCCCTGCGCTTTGACGTAGGCCATCTTGCGGCCCAGCATTTCCGGCGTATCCACGCTCCAGAAGGTGTTGCCGTCGTATAGCCAAGTGGCCTGCGCCAGCGGGTCGGTATGGACCGGCCAGCCCAGGTTCTTGAGCACCTTCCAGTCCTCGATGCCGGCCTCGTACTTGCCTGCCGCAGGCCGCCCGCTCTGGTACAGGCCGTTGTTGGTGCGTGCCACGTTGGTCCAACCGCGGCCGTAGAAGCCGACGCCCAGGTTCAACTTGGCCGCTGGCACGCCGCGCTGCAGGTAGGCCTCGATGGCGTCGTTGCTGTTGTACAGCGCGGCGTCACCGCGCGATGGATCGGCCGGTGAGTTGAACAGGGCGCTGTGGTGGTTGGTGGTGCCAGCCCAGGCACCATGGAAGTCATAGGTCATCACGTTGATGAAATCCAGGTAGCGGTGGTACGCCGCCGGGTCGGTTGGGCGGATCTTGTCGATGCCGGCGCCGACCGCCACGGTCAGCAGCAGGCCGGGGCGCACCGCATCCAACTGGCGGCGGAACTCGGCCGGCAGGGCGGTGAAGTTGTCGCGGTCCGCCGGCGTGCCGCAGCCCAGGCCGCAGGCGGCCGGGTACTCCCAGTCGATGTCGATGCCGTCGAAGACGCCCGCGGCCACGCCCTTGCCACCGGCGTTGTCGGTGAACGGCAGGTTGCCCTTGATATAGGCGTCAATGCAGGACGCGACGAAGGCCTGGCGGTTCTCCGGGCGCGCGGCGCTGGCAAAACCGCGTGACCAGGTCCAGCCACCCAGCGAGATCAGTGTCTTCAGTTGCGGGTATTTGGCCTTGAGCTGCTTGAGCTGGTTCCAGTTGCCGCGCAGCGGCTGGTTCCATTGGTCGGCGACACCGCTCACGCTTTCGTTGGCACCAAAGCTGCGGGTGTAATCGGCATAGGCGTCGCCGCCGGCGCCGCTGGCCGGATCGGCGGCCTGGGTGATGCCAACCTCGCAGCGGTTGTTGCGGACGTTGCCGAAGGCGTAGTTGATATGGGTCAGGCGTGCCGCCGAGCCGCTGCTGTCGATGTTCTTGACCCGGTAGTTGCGGCCATAGATGCCCC
>DAMCTY010000020.1:0-60566 GCA_032112995.1 Stenotrophomonas sp.
AGAAGCTGATGACGAACTGGATGATGAAGTACAACGTCAGCGGGATCGCGATGCGCACCGCGTCCATGGGAATCCGCAGCACGTCGCCGCCTTTGAGGCTGAACATTGCCACGATGGTGAATAGCAGTGCGGCCAGCGTTATCGGGCTGATGGCAGGCAGGAACTTCTCTTCATACCACTGCACGCCCTTGCGAGCCTTCAGCCATCGACGGGTGAGGAAGCCGGCCAGGAACGGGATGCCCAGGTAGATCAGAACCGCCTCTGCGATGGTCCAGACGCTGACATCGATGACGCTGCCCTGCAGTCCGAACACCGGCGGCAACCACGAAAGGAAGAACCACGCGTAGACGCTGAACAGCGCGATCTGGAAGATCGAGTTGAATGCCACCAGGCCGGCCACGTACTGGCCGTCGCCGCGTGCCAGCTGGTTCCACACCAGCACCATGGCGATGCAGCGCGCCAGGCCGATCAGGATCAGGCCGGTCATGTACTCGGGGTAGTCGCGCAGGAACAGCACCGCCAGGCCGAACATCAGGAACGGGCCCACGATCCAGTTCTGCAGCAGCGAGAGCATCAGCACGCGCTTGTCGGCAAAGACGGTGGGCAGTTCCTCGTACTTCACCTTGGCCAGCGGCGGGTACATCATCAGGATCAGGCCAATGGCGATTGGGATGTTGGTCGACCCTACGGAAAGGCTGTTCAACGCGCTGGGCACGCCTTCGAGCATCGCGCCCAGGCCGACGCCGAGCGCCATGGCGGCGAAGATCCACAGCGTCAGGTACCGGTCCAGAAACGACAGGCGGGAGGTGTCAGTGGTCATGGGGGCTTCCGGGAGGATGGTCAGTTGATCTGCGCAATCGGTTCAAGCTGGGCCTGGAGGGCTTCACGGTCATCCCATGTCCCGTCAGGAATCTCCAGGAAAGCCTTCAGGCGGGCTTTGATGATCTGATGCGCCCTGTCGAACGCTTCAGCCTTCTGTGCATCCGAGCCTTCCACACCGGCCGGGTCGAACAGGCCCCAGTGCACGCGCACGAAATCGCCAAACACAACCGGGCACGCCTCGGCGGCCGCGCTGTCGCACACGGTGACGATAAGATCCATGGCAGCAGCATCCGCTTCAGCAAATTCGTCCCAGGACTTGCTGCGCAGGCCCTCCACCGGTAAGCCCTCGCGCTGCAATTGGGCAATGGCGAACGGATTGACCCGACCGGCTGGCTGGCTGCCTGCACTGAAGGACTGATAGCGACCTTCGCCCCACTTTTTCAGGGTTGATTCGGCCAACACGCTGCGCGCGGAATTGCCGGTACAAAGGAACAGAACACGACGGGTCATTTTGGCGATCTCTGGGTAAGGGGTCAGCAGCCTGCGGGGCGTTCACAGGCCTGTTCGTCGGCACAGCAGTTTTCGGTGAGGTAGGCCACCAGCGCGTTCATCGCCACGAACTCGGCCCGGTAGCAGATAGTCCGGCCACGTTGCTCGGCGCTGATCAGTCCCGCAGCCAGCAGCTCCTTCAGGTGGAAGGAGAGCGTGGCGCCAGGCAAAGAGAGGGCTTGGGCAATGTCGCCGGCCAGCTTGCCGGCGCTCCCCGCCTGAACCAGGATGCGGAAGATCGACAGGCGGGTGGCATGACCCAGTGCAGCCAAGGCATGGGTTGCTTTTTTATGTTCCATGATTCTAGAATAATCGAATTAAAATGACAGGACAACCCCCGTGCAGCAGATCCCTAACGTGGTCTCGGGTGCCTTGGACATCCCCACGGCCGCCAAGCTCAACGATCCGGTCGCCCAGCCACACCGGCCACGCATCCTGATCCTGTATGGGTCGCTGCGGCCGCAGTCGTTCAGCCGCAAGCTGGCGCTGGAGTCGCAGCGGCTGCTGGAGCAGCTTGGGGCGGAAACCCGCCTCTTTGATCCACATGAGCTACCGATGCTTGACTCGGTGCCGGCCACTCACCCGAAGGTGCAGGAGCTGCGTAGGGCATCGCTGGCAGAAGCTGCAATGCATTGTTATAGCGAACGACAAAATCGCAGGCGCGCCGTATCAAGCAAGCCTGCGACGAATCATTCGCTGATCTTGTTACTCAACCACAATGTACTGCGCCACCGGGCACCTCGGCACCAGCGTCGTATCTCATCTGATTCAGAAGATCGGCACCGCAGCCTTCACGGCACTTGCACGAGATGAGGGTAGGACCAAGCGACTGCGTGAAAGCCATGTCAACGTTCGCATTGCCGATTTCGATAGGCCAGACACCCTGGGCCCAGCACTGGTCGGCGTGAAGAAGCTGCTCCTGATCTCGACCATGGCCGAGAATCGAGCCGAACAACATAAGAACGTTATCGATGCTGCAAAGAAGGCTGGTGTTGAGCACATCTTCTATACAAGCCTTGCCATCAAATCGATCGACATCTCGCATGTTCGGGGACTGATGGGAAGTCACTTCGAGACAGAGGATTACATCAAGGCCAGTGGCCTGAAATACACCATCCTCACGAACACGATGTACGCCGAAGCGATGCCGAAGATTGTTGGCTCGGGCCTCATCGGCTCATCCATCGCGCTTCCCGGCGGGGACGGTCGCGTCCCTTACGTCCTGCGCGCAGAGCTTGCCGAAGCAGCTGCAAACGCCATTTCGAGCGCCGGGCACGAGAACCGAATCTACAACCTCGTCGGATCTGAGTCCTATGGCTACTCAGATTTGGCTGCTTCGCTCGGGAAGCTTCAAGGTACCCATTTGGCCTATCAGAAGGTGGGGCCCGATCAGTTTCAAAGGCATATGGCGGATAACCATGCCAGCACCTTCGAGATCTACTTGACCAAGGGAACCGTGCTGGATATTCGCGATCACCAGTACGAGATCGAGAGTCGCGATCTACAGACGCTTCTAGGCCGCGCCTCTAAGAATTTGAGTGCCATGGTTGCAGAAGCCTTCGCCCACACCACCAATCGGAAGTAACAATGAAACTGTTAGAAGCTCTAAACAAGCATTATGCAACCAAGCGTATGACCGGCTAGAAACTGGACGAAACGCTAGTCGACCAGATCATCGAGGCCGCGCGACTTGCACCTACCTCTGCGGGGTTGCAACCGTTCAACGTCATCGTGATCAGCAACCCAGTGCTCAAGGCGGAAATTTCACCAATTGCCCTTAACCAACCTCAGATCACGGAGTCTTCGCATCTTCTCGTCTTCGCCTCCTGGGACAAGATGGACAACGAACGCATGGAAGAGATGTATCAGTACATCTACTCACAGCGAAGCCTTCCGTTCGACAAGAACATGGACGTCATGCAGAACCTGCGGAATCTCTTCGCTACATTCACGGACGAGCAGCAGTACCACCACTCCGCCAAACAGGCTCACATCGGCTTCGGAATGGCCATTGCCGCGGCAGCGGAGCTCGGCGTGGACGCAACACCAATGGAGGGCTTCGACAAAGAAGCCCTTGATGAGCTTCTTGACCTGCCAGCCCACGGCCTCAAGTCTGTGACCCTACTTGCCCTCGGTCGCAGGGATGAGAAGACTGATTGGCTCTACCGGCTCAAGAAAGTCCGCCTTCCGATGGATCGCTTTGTGATCTCGCTCGGTTGACATGCATTCCGGACTTTCCACTTTGAAATGCACCAGGAAATCGGGAGTGGGTCAGCCAGCAGCAAGGGGAGTGGTGGTAGCACATCAAACGTACAGAGCTTGCAACCATCAACCAGCCGACCTTCATCGACCGGCAACAACCTCACGCTGGAGCCCAGTCCAACTACACGTCTTCCATCGCAGAGCCGGGACGCTGACACTCTGAAGCTGCTGATCATGCGTGTGCAGGCTGCACTCTACTCAAAGGGCTACGACCCCGGCGCTATCGACGGGACTCTGTCTCCGGAGACACGCCAAGCGCTGCGTATGTTCCAGCTAGCTCATGGAATTCCCGCAACAGGAACCATGACCACTCCTACGCTCGATGCCCTGGGAGTTCGACTCTGACCTATAGATTAGCGTTGAACTTCACTCAAAGTTCGAGCACCAGGCAATACATTAGGCCCCCACACCGGAAAGGAAAACTAGGAATTGGCACACCATCAGCAGGAAGCATCTGTAGCCGTAATGATTGATTGCGATAATGTCTCAGCTGAGATCATCGACTTTGCACTTCTGACGAGTGACCCTGCGTCGTGATTACGGGAACAAGTCCACTCTGACCAACAGCTGGGAGGAGGCTCTTGTTAGGCAAGCCTTCACTCCTTGCCTCCAGTTTCAATACGCTGCAAAGAAGAACACCTCAGACATTGCTTTGGCACTAGATGCGCTCGAAGTACATTTCGACCGCCGGGCAGAAATTTTCTGCCTTGTCACCAGTGACTCAGACTTCGCGTACTTGTGCCGCCGACTTCTCGAACGAGGCGCTTCAGTCTTCATTGTCGGTGAATCCAAAACTCCAGAAGCACTTCGTAACGCTTGCGATCAATTCTTTGAGTGGACCAAAGAAGCGACAATAAATGCGGAGCCGGTTGCAGCTAGCTCATGCAAGCCCACAGATGTGGTCGCCACCGAGCCACATTCGGCAGGTCCTGTAGCACCCATTAAGCGCCGACCACGTTTCGTTGTCGAAGCAGTCTCGCTGCTTGCAGCCAGTGCCCCCGACGGAAAGTCACGCTCAATGCTTTTGGCACGTATCTCAAGAGAGCTGACTCTGGCTTCTCACCCAATGCCTACGGGCACTCTGGCCTATTGAACATGTTGAGGACCTACGATCTTCGTACTGTCAATCAGGAGAGCAGTGGCATCTGGACTACAAGCCTGGCCGCCGAGACCGCCTATCCGATATTGCAGCCACATCCGAAATGAAGTTGGGACTTTCCATGAATCCGCCAGTGCTTCATGTGCAGGTAGCGGATTCTTCTGATGCCACCATCAGCCTTGCTTGAACAACCTACGTTTACCAGTCAACGGCTTAGTCTTCGTGGTCAGCTTGGCAACACCAGGAATTAAGAAATCGACCGGATTCTGGCCAAAGCGAATCTTGGACGCCAGCCAAAGTGGCATTCTTCCGCGACCGGTCCACGTGTTCCAAGGGCTCTCGGGATCACGATACTTCGGCTGGATCTTTGGCCGCTTACGCCGGCGAGATTTTTTAGCTCCCCCCGCTTTCGCCACTTCCGTGCCAAAAAGCTCTTCGATGGTGTACCCAGCTTTTCCGGCCAAAGCTGTCAATTGCCTTCTGACCTTCTCAGGTGGCAGACGTTCTTTGAGGGACTTCTGCCTTTGCTTTGCATTGCTGATGAGGGAGCTCAGCTCGCGAAGAGTGAGTGAATTCAGATCGATGCTCATCTATGTAGGCTCAAGTCTATTGCTGTCGGTGTCAAGGACGCATAGCCCACCTTTTCACCAAAAGGATTGCCATACGTCTGCTCGCAGCCCTTGGCCCAGATGGCATCGCAACCAGTCAGCGAAACCAGGCGTCTAAGCAATTTTCTGATTTCGCAACGTATCTAAGTAGTCAGCCCATCCCTGCATCATCTTCTTACGCTCTTTTAGGTGCGTCGTACGGTTGTATGCTCGCCCCAGAGGATCTCGAACCGCATGGGCTAGCTGATGCTCAATGAAGTCTGGCCTGTATCCTAGAACCTCGTCTAACAACGTTCGAGCCATGGCTCGGAAGCCGTGAGCAGTCATCATCGTGCCGTCGAAGCCCAGATTTCGCAGAGCAGCATTAATCGTGTTCTCGCTGATCGACTTCGAAATACTCCGAATACTGGGAAGCACATACTCGCTGCGCCTCGAATACGAACGAACCTCATCCAGAACTTCGATGGCCTGACGTGCCAGAGGGACGATGTGCGCCGTATGGGTCTTACTGGTCGTGTAGCGCCACTCTCCAGCTTGCAGATCGATGTCCGACCAACGCGCTGCTCGGAGCTCCCCCGGGCGGACAAACAGAAGCGCTGAAAGCTTCAAAGCAGCAGAGACAATAGGGGACCCCTGATAGCCGTAAATGGCCTTGAGCAACTTGGCGACCTCTTCAGGCTCGGTCATGCTGGAGAAATGCGTCGTCTTCGTTGGAGACAAAGCACCAACAAGGCTAAGCGCAGGGTTGTTCTCGGCGCGTCCCGTGGCAATGGCATAGCGGAAAACAAGGCCTGCGGCAGCCCTGGTTCGATGCGCCGTCTCCACTGCTCCGCGCGCTTCGATTTTCCTGAGTGCCTTTAACAGCATCGGCGCGGTGATACTGCGGATCGGCAGCTCAGCGATTCCACCCAGATCTCTCTCAAGCATTCGACGCTCGCGAACGACCGAACCAGGACTGAGCGTCTTCGCACGCTGAAGCATCAACTCTTCGGCGAGGCTACCGAAGGTATTCCCGGCCTCTTCTTGCTTAGCAGCGCGCTCTACTTTCGCCACAATACTGGGGTCCACACCTTTTTTTACCAGTGCTCGGGCCCTATCACGCTCAGCGCGCGCCTCCGCCAGAGAAACAAGCGGATACTCCCCGATAGTCAGCATGTTCGCCTTGTCGCCAAATCGGTAGCGGTAACGCCATATCTTGGCGCCCGTCGTCCGCACTTCGATGCAAAGGCCATTGGCATCTGCGAGTCGAAAGACCTTGTTTTGAGGCTTTAGACTACGGAGCTTGGTGTCAGTCAGCATGTGTGTGAGTAACGCGATTGTGAGTAACGGAGGCCGGCCCCGCAATCTTACTCACACCGTTACTCACAATCCAATCGGATGATGCCGGACGACATCGAACTAGATTGGATGAAAAAAAACCTATAAAACCTTGTATTTCAGCCACTTCCCGGACTGCACTGGACTTCGCTGGATTATGAAATGGTGGGCCCACCAGGATTCGAACCTGGAACCAAAGGATTATGAGTCCTCTGCTCTAACCGTTGAGCTATAGGCCCGTAGCGACGACACAGTGTAGTGGAGCCGGCTGCGTGCGACTACTTCCACGTGTCCGCTTTTGACGTACGCCAGTTGCATTGTGCGGGTACCGGCATGACAAGGCAGATGCAGGCCTGAAGGCAGGTGGCCTGCGGCGACGCACACCGGCACACTCCCAAAGAAAAACCCCGCCAAAGCGGGGCCTTTCCTTGCCGGCACTTACGCGCCAGCCTTTTCCTGTGTGCCAACAATCACTCGATATCGAGGAAGCTGCGCAGCTGTTCCGAACGGCTCGGGTGACGCAGCTTGCGCAGCGCCTTGGCCTCGATCTGGCGGATGCGCTCGCGGGTCACGTCGAACTGCTTGCCCACTTCTTCCAGCGTGTGATCGGTGTTCATGTCGATGCCGAAGCGCATGCGCAGCACCTTGGCTTCCCTCGGGGTGAGGCCGGCCAGCACGTCGCGCACGGTTTCAGACAGGTTGATGTTGGTGGTGTTGTCGATCGGGGACTCCACGTTGGTGTCCTCGATGAAGTCGCCCAGATGCGAATCCTCGTCGTCGCCGATCGGGGTTTCCATCGAGATCGGCTCCTTGGCGATCTTCATCACCTTGCGGATCTTGTCTTCCGGCATGTCCATTTCCTTGGCCAGCTCCTCCGGCGTGGCCTCGCGGCCGTACTGCTGGAGCATCTGGCGGGAAATGCGGTTGAGCTTGTTGATCGTCTCGATCATGTGCACCGGAATACGGATGGTGCGGGCCTGGTCGGCGATCGAGCGGGTGATCGCCTGGCGGATCCACCAGGTGGCATAGGTCGAGAACTTGTAACCGCGGCGGTACTCGAACTTGTCCACGGCCTTCATCAGGCCGATGTTGCCCTCCTGGATCAGGTCCAGGAACTGCAGGCCGCGGTTGGTGTACTTCTTGGCGATGGAGATCACCAGGCGCAGGTTGGCCTCGACCATTTCCTTCTTGGCCTTGCGCGCCTTGGCTTCGCCGTAGGCCATGACGCGGCTGATTTCCTTCAGCTCGTCCAGGCTCAGCTGGGTGTCCTTCTCAAGGTCGATGGTGGCCTGCTGTTCGGCAACGATCTGGTCCTTGACGTCACGCAGGGCCGACGACCACTTCTGCTTACGCTTGATGGCGTCTTCCACCCACTCCAGGTTCGTCTGGTTGCCTTCCCACGAGCGGATGAAATCCTTACGCGGCATGCGGGCGGTGATGGTGGCCAGGTGCAGCACGCGGCGCTCCTGCGACTTGACCTGGGCCATGGTGTCGCGCAGCAGGCGCACCAGTACGTCGGTCAGCGGCAGCGGCAGCTTCAGGGTCACGAAGGTGGCCGAGATTTCCTCGCGCAGCTTGGCCTGGGCCTTGCTGTCGCCCTTGGCGTGGGCCTTCTTGAACTTGGCCAGGTCGGTGGCCAGCTGCTCCATGCGGGCAGCCACTTCCAGCGGGTCCGGACCGGTCGGGCCGGCTTCTTCCTCGACGTCGTCGCCGTCGTCGTCTTCGTCGCCGTCGGCATCAGCATCGTCGCTGGTGTCCTCGGCCACGGCCGGGGCGGGTTCTTCCTCGACCAGGTCGTTGAAGCCGACGATCACTTCGGCCAGGCGCTTCTTGCCTTCCTTGTGTGCTTCGTAATCGGCCAGCACCGACTCAACGGCCAGCGGGAAGGTGCCCAGTGCAGCCTGCACCTGGCCCAAGCCTTCCTCGATGCGCTTGGCGATGGCGATTTCGCCTTCGCGGGTCAGCAGCTCCACCGTGCCCATTTCGCGCATGTACATGCGCACCGGGTCGGTGGTGCGGCCACCTTCGGTGTCCAGTGCGGTCAGTGCAGCAGCGGCTTCTTCCGCGGCGGTGTCATCGACTTCACGGTTGCCGGTGTTGCCGTCGCTGAGCATCAGCGTGTCGGCGTCGGGAGCAACTTCATGGACGTCGATGCCCATGCCGGTGATCAGACCGATGATGTCTTCGATCTGCTCCGGGTCGACCATGTCGTCGGGCAGGTGATCGTTGACTTCGGCGTAGGTCAGGTAGCCCTGTTCCAGGCCCTTGCTGATCAGGAGCTTGATGTCGTTTTGCTGGGCAGGACGTTCGTTGGCCATGTAATGCTCGCGCCACCGGCGATTGTGAATATAGGGAACCTAGCATTATACCAGCGCAGCATAGCGCTTGCCGTGGCGGTGGGTTCACGGCGCGTCATGGTCTGAGCAGAAAGGTCACAGGCCCGTCGTTGATCAGGCTGACAACCATATGGGCACCGAACTGCCCGGTTTCCACCCCTGCGGCGTGTTTTTCACGGCAGATCGCCACCAATTGATTGAAAAGCCGTTCAGCCTCGGCCGGTGGCGCGGCACTGGTGAAGCTCGGGCGCATGCCCGAGCGGGTGTCGGCGGCCAGGGTGAACTGGCTGACCAACAGCAAACCGCCGCCGGTATCCCGCAAGGAACGGTTCATCTTGCCGGCATCGTCGGCGAAAACACGGTAACCCAGCAGCCTGTCGGCCATCCGCGACAGCATCGCCGGGTCGTCGCCCGGCTCCACCCCTACCAGCGCCAGCAGGCCGGGGCCGATCTGCCCCACCACCGCGTCATCAACCGTGACCGAGGCCTGGGTAACACGCTGGATCAGGCAAAGCATGGGCAACTCCTGCAAGGGGGCCGGGCACCATAGCACCGGGCGCCAGCGGCTAAACTTGGGCCGATGAAACCGCAATCCACCGCCAAGCTCTATTACCGCCTTGCCAGCGCCCTGACCCACCTGCCCTGGTCCTGGCAGCGGACGCTGGCCGATACCGTGGCCTGGCTGTGGCGCCGCATCAATGCCCGCGAAAGCCGGGTGACCCGGCGCAACCTGGAGCTGGCCTTTCCCGAGCTGGACGCGGCACAGCGCGCGCGCCTGCACCGCGAGGTGCTGCGCACCACTGCCCGCCAGGCCCTGGAAACGCTGTACCTGTGGACCCACGACCCGGCCCGCAACCTGTCCCGGCACCTGCGCGAACGCCACGGTGAAGCGCTGTACGACGCTGCGCTGGCGTCGGGCAAGGGCGTGATCGTCATCGCCCCGCATTACGGCAACTGGGAGCTGCTGAACCAATGGCTGGCCTCGCGTGGCCCCATCGCCATCGTCTATGCACCACCGGAGAACCCGGTCGGCGATGAGTTCCTGCAGCTGTGCCGTGGCGGCGACAACGTGCGCCAGGTGCGCGCCGAGGGCCCGGCGGTGCGGCAGTTGTTCAAGGTCCTCAAGGAGGGCGGCGCCACCGGCATCCTGCCCGACCAGCAACCCAAGAACGGCGACGGCGTGTTTGTGCCCTTCTTCGGCATCCAGGCGCTGACCATGACCCTGGTCAACCGCCTGGCCGAGCGCACCGGCGCCACCTTGCTGTATGGCTGGTGCGAACGCACCGGGCCGGATCTCGACTTCGCCCTGCATATCGAACCGGCAGAAACGCAGATCGCCGACCCCGACCTGCCACTGGCTGCGGCCACCCTCAGCAGCGGCATCGAGCGCATCGCCCGCCGCGACCCGGCGCAGTACCAGTGGACCTACAAGCGCTACACGCTGCGGCCACCGGGCAGCGGTGAAACCGACCCTTACGCCACCGCCCGTCACCCGCACTGAACCCGCCTCTGCAACACTGCGTCACCGGTGCCGTTGGATTGATTCAACGGCCAGCGGCCCCCATAAGGTTCCAGATGAACAGCCCCAGCTCCGCCAGCCCGTCCTACTTCGGCCAGACCGCCGCCATCCGTTGCGAGCGCGCCGCCGCCGAGCTGCGCGCCGGGCGCCCGGTGGTGATCAGCGATGGGCCGCGCCGGCTGGCCAGCATTGCCCTGGACAGCAGCTCGCCGGAAGGCTTTGCCGCCTTTGCCCGCGCGGCCGGCAACCGCCATTACCTGTTCCTCACCGCTGCGCGCGCGCAGACCCTGGGGATCACCGCCGCCAACGGCATCCGCATCCCGCTGGCCGGCCGCGATTTCGCCGAGCTGCCAGCCCTGGCCTATCTGCGTGACGCCACTGCACCGGCCGGCGCACACCCCGATGGCGATGCCCTGGATGCCGCCTCGGTGGAAGTGGCACGGCTGGGCCTGCTGTTGCCGGCGATGGTGTCGGTGGAACTGGATGCAGCATCCAGCCCCTTCGATGACTGCCTGCAGCTGGATACCGCCGCCCTTGCCGAAGGTGCGGGCCAGGCCGGCCAGGATTACGAACTGGTGACCCGCTCACCGGTGCCGCTGCGCGATGTCGGCATGAGCGAGTTCGCGGTGTTCCGCGGCGGCGTCGCCCAGCGCGACCAGGTGGCGGTGATCGTCGGCAACCCGGACATGGGCGGCATCGTGCCGGTGCGCGTGCACTCGTCCTGCCTCACCGGCGACCTGTTCGGCTCGCTCAAATGCGATTGTGGCGACCAGCTGCGGCGCGGCTTGCGCACGCTCAAGGAGTTGGGCGGCGGCATCCTGCTGTACCTGGACCAGGAAGGCCGCGGCACCGGCATCGCCGCCAAGATGCGCGCCTACGGCTACCAGCACGAAGGCCTGGACACCATCGACGCCGATGCGCAGCTGGGCTTTGGCGCCGACGAACGCCGCTATGGCAGCGCGGTGGCAATGCTGCGTGCGCTGGGCGTGCAGCGCATCCAGCTGCTCACCAACAACCCCACCAAGGTGCAGCACCTGCGCAAGGCCGGTATCGAAGTCGTCGGCTGCGTGCCGGTCACCGGTGAAATCACCCACGAGAACGAGCAGTACCTGCGCACCAAGGCCGCCCGCGCTGGCCACCACCTGGATGTGGATGCGCTGATCATGGCGGCGCAGTAGGCACACCGATTCCTGGCGGCTTTTGTGGGAGCGGCGTAAGCCGCGAAGCCACTGCAGCATCCGACGTCAGCGGTGGTGTCCTGGCTTGAAATCACGAGCGAGGGCTGTTCCGCAACAAGCAGCCTACCGCCTCGCCAGCGTCGCGGCTTACGCCGCTCCCACAGTTTCCCCAGCCCCCGCAGCTCCCACAGCAACGCCCGGCCGTTATATCGTCAGCGCATGACTGAACCCCCTGCCTTCGATACCCCGCTGCCGCACGACACCTCCTGGCAGCCCCTGCCACCTCGCGGTGCGCTGTTCGCCGCTGCCGGTGCGGCAATCAGCATGGCGTTTCTTTTCGGCGTCGCCAGCGTGGTGATCATGTTGGTTACGCAGCATTCGAACTGGCTGCTGATCCCCTTGCCAGCGGCCGCGCTGGGCGCCCTGCTCGGCGCCTGGTTTGGTTGGCGCCGCCACCGGCTCACCTTCTGGCGGCTGGACGCACAATCGCTGGGCGTACGCCGCGGCCATATGTGGCAGAGCGAAAGCCAGGTGCCTGTGTCGCGCGTGCAGCACCTGGACCTGCGGCGCGGTCCGCTGGAACGCATGGCCGGGCTGGCGACGTTGATCGTGCATACCGCCGGCAGCCGCATGAACACCGTGGCGGTGGCCGGGTTGGCGCAGGCCGATGCCGAACGCCTGCGTGACCGCCTGGCACGCCAGCTCGACCACGACGACGACGCCCTGTGAGCACCCCACCCCCGCCGCTGCCGGGCGAAGAACAACGCCTGCACCCCTGGTCCTGGCTGTTCGCCCTGCAACAGCAGGTGCAGCAGTTCCTGCTGCCGCTGGTGGCGCTGGTTGTATTTGGCAGCCGCAGTGATGACGACCTGCCCTACCACCACTGGATCAGTGCGGCGATCGTGCTGGCGCTGGTGGTCAGCGCTGTGCTGCAGTACCTGAGCTACCGCTACTGCATTGGCGAGGATGCGCTGAGCATCCGCAGCGGCATCTTCGAACGTACCCGGCGCGAGATCCCGTTTGCGCGCATCCACAACGTGGTGGTCCACCAGAACCTGCTGCACCGGCTGTTCGGCGTGGCCGAGCTGCGCCTGGAATCGGCCGGTGGCGATAAGCCCGAAGCGGAAATGCGCGTGCTCAAGCTGGCGCAGGCACTGGAGCTGGAGCGGCTGATCCGCCAGCGTGGCAGCGATGCGCCGCTGCATGCCACGCAGGACGCACCCGCCGACGACGTCCTGTTGCGCCTGCCCATCAGCGAGCTGGTGCGGCTGGGGCTGATCTCCAACCGCGCGATGGTGGTGGTGGCCGCCGCCATCGGCGCGGCCTACCAGTTGTTCCCGCGCCGGGTCACCTCCGACTTCATCGAAGAACACGGCCGCCAGGCCTTCGGCTATGCCAGCCAGCTGCAGCTGGGCACGCTGAGCCTGATCACCTCCAGCCTGCTGTTGCTGGCCCTTGCCCTGCTGCTGATGCAGCTGTTGTCGGTGGGCCTGGCCATCGTGCAGTACTACGGCTTCGGCCTGAGCGAGGCCGACAAGCGCCTGACCGTGGAGCGCGGCCTGTTCACCCGCGTGCGCAGCAGCGTGGCCCGCCGCCGCATCCAGGCCTGGACCCTGCGCGAAGGCGCGCTGCACCGCCTGTTCAAGCGCCGCCAGCTGCGTGTGGATATCGCCAGCGGCGGCCAGCAGGAACAGGCCGGGCGCGCACTCAAGGAACTGGCACCGCTGGCCCCCCCGGCCAACTGCGATGCGCTGCTGCAGCACCTGCTGCCGCAGCTGCAATGGCCGCCCGAACAGTGGCAGCCGGTCAGCCGGCGCGGGTGGTGGCGCCTATGCCTGCCCGCGCTGGTGCTGATGCCGCTGCTGGCGGCGTTGCTGGTCCATGAGACCGACAGCCCCTGGGGGTTGTTGCCGCTGCTGTGGCTGCCGTGGTCGGCGCTCAAGGCCTACCGCCAGGTCACGCGCATCGGCTACAGCATCGATGCGCAACGTGTGGCCATCCGCGGCGGCTGGTGGAACCGCTGGTGGCGGGTGGCCGAGCTGGACAAGTTGCAGGCATTGCGGCTGGACCGCTCGCCCTTGGATCGGCGGCTTGGCACCGCCACGCTGACCCTGGATACGGCCGGTGCCGCCGGTTCGCCGGCACTGCAACTGCGCTTTCTGGAAGAGGCGCAGGCACGCGCGCTGATGGCCCAGCTTGGGCGGGAAATGGCGCGGCGCAAGCTGCGCTGGTGAGGATCAAGAGCTTCCCCCTCTCCCGCCCCTTCGGGGCACCCTCTCCCGCAGGGGGAGAGGGGTAAAGCTGCAATTGCAGAAAATGCTTCAACTCGCCGCATCCTCCCCTCTCCCCTCGCGGGAGAGGGTGCCCCGAAGGGGCGGGAGAGGGGGCAACGCCCCCATGCACTCAAACCCGCGCCGGGCCCCAATAGCCAATACGCTTGCGCAGCTTGATCTTGCGCCACCAGTTGCGTGGCTTGGGCTTGCGATTGCGGCCGCCCTTGGCGATGAAATCATCAATGGCCTGCAGGATGCGCTCGCTGGACTTGCCATCCCGATACGGGTGCAACTGGTCGGCGAACTGACGCACCGCCGCCATCAACTCCGGCGGCCGCGACAAGGCGGTGCGGATGGCGCCTTCGAACTGCGCCGGGTCATCGATATCGATCAGCTGCGGGCCCGGACGGCGGTTCTTGAAGGTCACCACCGGCTTGTAGGTCAGCAGGAATTCGTTGAGCGCGGACGAGGTATCCGAGCACATCATGTCCACCTGCGGGAACAGGTCCAGGATGTTGTCGTCGTCAGCGAAGCGCAGGTAGGGGCCTTCCAGCGCGCGGTACTTGGCCACCACTTCCGGGTCCATCTTCGGATGGAACGTGACAATCCAACGCCACTCGCCCGTCTGCGACAGACGCTTGATCTCGTCATACAGGATGCCGGCGGCACTCCACGACGGCGAGAAGGTGGAGTGGTACAGGATCACCGGCGGCTCACGGACCGGATCCGGCTGATCCTGCAGCTGGCTCATGAACGGGTCGATCTTGGGGAAACCGGTTTCCACCACCGAGAAATGGCCAGCCTTCTCCGCCAGCTCCGAGAACGCGGCGGTATCGCGCGGGCCGGTGGTGCAGTACAGGTCAAAGAAGCCACGGATGTAGATATGGCGCGGCTTGCCAGCGTCGAAGCCATGGAAGGTTTCAACCTTCACACCGGGGAAGAAATGCGGCACCGCGTTGGATGAGGTGATCACCGCGCAGGGGTTCCAGGCCCGCACCTGCTGCACGCTCAGCAGGGTCTCATCGGCGGTCAGGTCCTCGGCGCCCGGGCCATCGAAGAACCAGGCGGCCTCGTCGCCACGCGCGCGGATCGCGGCCTGCAGCGGACGCAGAATGGCCAGCGCATAACGCTCGGACCCGTACAGCAGATAGTGGCGTGGCACGGCGGGGAACTCCTGAATATCCCGGATATGGCGCAATTATCGCATCGCCAGTGGAAGCCGTCGCTGCTAGGCTTGGCCCGGTTCCCCCGCCACCGATCACCATGCCCAGCCCAACCACCCCCGCGCCCAGCGCGCGCCCACGCCTGTCGGCCTGCATCATCGCCTTCAACGAGGCCGACCGCATCGGTGACTGCCTGGCCTCGCTGGCGTTCTGCGATGAGATCGTGGTGGTGGACTCGTTCTCCAGTGATGCCACCGTCGCCGTCGCCGAAGCCGCAGGCGCACGCGTGGTGCAGCGGGCATTCACCGGGTTCCGCAGCCAGAAGGCGTTCTGCGTGGAGCAGGCCAGCCACGACTGGGTGCTGTGCCTGGATGCCGACGAACGGGTGGATGCCCACCTGCGCGCGGCGATCGAGGCCGAGCGTGATGCCGGCTTCGTCCGCGCCGTGGGCTACCGCTTCGCGCGTTGCTCGGAATACTTCGGGCGCTTCCTGCGCCACGGCACGGCTTACCCGGACCGCGTGCTGCGGCTGTTCGACCGCCGCCAGGGCGGCTGGCGCGGCGATCGTGAGATCCATGAAGCGGTCGCCGTCGATGGTCCGGTTGCCCTGCTGCCGGGCGACCTGCTGCATCATCCCTACCGCAGTTTCCTGCAGCTGCTGGACAAGAAGCAGAAATATGCCCGGATGATGGCAGAGTACGAACACGCCAAGGGCAAGCGCGCCACCCTGGGCAAACTGGTGTTGGCCCCCAGCTGGCGCTTCTTCCGCAGCTATGTGATCAAACGCGGCTTCCTGGACGGCTGGCCGGGCCTGATCGAAGCCTTTGTCAGCGCCAACTACGTGCGCCAGAAGACCATCATGCTGTGGCTGCTGAACAACCAGCAACCCTTGGTCGACCCACCACGCGCTCAGCCCTGATCTGCAGCCTGTCGCCGGCGCGCGGCATCCAGCACCGACATACCCGCCAACAGCCCCACCAGCGTTGTATAGACGCTGGCGGTAATCTGGTGAGCAAACATCGATTGGGTCATTCCACACAGTACGAAGGTGGCAACCAGCATGAGCCCCGCTGCGGCCGGCCCACGGAAGTCCGGCTCACCCCCAAGTCGATGCAGGCGTGCAAACAGCCACAGTGGCAGCCCGTAAACCAGCAACAACAACACGGCGCCGGGGATGCCCATGGTTGCCGACCATTCGGCCAGATCGTTGTGGGCATGGCCCAGGTCGCAGCGGGCCACCGCCACGGCTGGGGGACGGCACTCCGGCAAACGCTCCATGGCGGTATCGAAATGGCCGATACCAATGCCTGCCCAAGGCCGTTCACGCAGGGTGTCCCAGGCAACCTGCAAACGCTCCAGGCGGGCGCCGGCCGATGAGTTCACGTCCCCGCGCTCGATCCGCTGCACATCGCTGTGCAGCTCATCCAGCCGGGTCATTTCACGCAGCTGGGGCACTGCCAGCACCAGCACGGCGGCAACGGCGACCATGCCAGCCAGTACCGCAAGGCGGAAGCGCCCGCTACGCCAGGGCACGCACAGCGCCATCACCAGCAGCAGCAGCAACAGCGCCGGCCATACGCCGCGACTACCGCTGAGCAGGATCACTACGCCCCCCGCCAGCATTCCAACCCCGATCAACCACCACTTGTGCGGGGGCCGGCACAGCACCAGCACCACCATCAGGACCAGCACGGTGTCCGCCAAAACGATGGCATTGGTCCATCCTTCGGCGCGCTCCAGCCCACCCGCCACCTGCACCACCGCCACTACCAGGGTCGCCACCAAGCCGGTCAACGCGCCCCACCACAACGCCGCTTGCGAGGGCCGCAATGCACATGCCCAGAGCATTGCCCACGGCATCACCAGAAACCGCGAGCGGTTGTCGACATCCTCCACCACCTGGTTGAAATGCCAGACCGACCACATCCCCAGGGCGATCACCGCCGCTGCCAGCATCGCCAGCAAGCCGGCATAGGGATGCGCTGCCGGCCGCGCACGCCACAGGTAGTCCGCCCCACCCAGGCTGCTGAGCAGCAGCAGCAAACCGAACGGCAGCAGATTGGTCGGTGTGCTGAGCACCAGCGCTGGCAGCAGGAACACAGCCACACTGGCGATGCCGTGAAGAACGTGCCAACGCCCCCCCCGGAAGGCCTGGAAACGGGGCGCAGCAGCAACGGAAGGCGGATGGGGCATTGAACGATCGGGCCGAGGCGGCCTTGGGCAGTTTAGGAAAACTCTGTCCTTTTAGCAGATCCAGACGTTTTTTCCGCTATGCCCCCCCCCTGCCCATCGCATGGCAGAGCCATGCAAGGTTCACCAATGACATTCGGGCCATGACAAAATGGCATCCGCCGAGCTCAGGGGGGCACTGAAGCAGTCCGGCAAAGCCATTCACCTGAGAAGATAAAATGCAGCGCATTCTGATTACCGGCGGCGCCGGTTTCCTCGGTTCCCACCTGTGCGACCGACTGGTCGCCGACGGGCACGACATCCTCTGCGCCGACAATTTCTTCACTGGCAGCAAGCGCAATGTCGCGCACCTGCTGGGCAATCCCAACTTCGAACTGATGCGCCATGACGTCACCTTCCCGCTGTACGTGGAAGTCGACCGCATCTTCAACCTGGCCTGCCCGGCATCGCCTGTGCACTACCAGCACGATCCGGTGCAGACCACCAAGACCAGCGTGCATGGTGCAATCAACATGCTGGGCCTGGCCAAGCGCTTGAATGCCCGCATCCTGCAGGCCTCCACCAGCGAGGTCTATGGCGACCCGGAAGTCCATCCGCAGCAGGAAGGCTACTGGGGCCGGGTCAATCCGATCGGCCTGCGCAGCTGCTACGACGAAGGCAAGCGCTGCGCGGAAACCCTGTTCTTCGACTACCACCGCCAGCACGCGCTGGATATCAAGGTAGTGCGCATCTTCAACACCTATGGCCCGCGCATGCACCCCAATGACGGGCGCGTGGTCAGCAACTTCATCGTGCAGGCCCTGCGCGGCCAGGACATCACCATCTACGGCGACGGCAGCCAGACCCGCAGTTTCTGCTACGTCGACGACCTGATCGAAGTGATGACCCGCATGATGGACACCGAGGCCGGCTTCACCGGCCCGGTCAACATCGGCAACCCCGGTGAGTTCACCATGCTGGAACTGGCCGAGAAGGTCCTCAACCTGGTCGGTGGCCGCTCACGCCTGGTCCACCAGCCCCTGCCCTCCGACGACCCGAAGCAACGCCAGCCTGACATCTCGCTGGCCAAGGAAAAGCTGGGCTGGGAGCCCAAGGTGTCCCTGGAGGACGGCCTGAAGGAAACCATCGCCTACTTCCGCACCCTGCTGGCCGAGGACAAGGCATGACCACCTTTGCGGTGGTCATCACCAACTACAACTACGCCAAGTTCGTGTTCGAGGCGGTGGAAAGCGCACTGGCGCAGACCCGTCCAGCCGCCCAGGTGCTGGTGGTGGATGACGGCTCCACCGATGCGTCGCCGCAGATGCTGCGTGATCGCTACGGCAACGACCCGCGAGTGACCCTGTTGTTCGACAAGAACGAGGGCCAACTGGCCGCGTTCCAGCGTGGTGTAGCGGCGGCCACCGCCGATGTGGTGTGCTTCCTGGATGCCGATGACCGCTGGAAGCCGGGCTATCTGGAAAAGATCGGCGCGGTCTACGACACGCGGCGCGATGTCGATTTCATTTTCAGCGACCTGCAGACCTTCGGCATCGACCAGATGGACATCCGCTACGAAAACAGCGTGCAGCCCATCGACCTGGGCTATACCGCGGTCAGCACCTACTTCCTGGTGCCTTGGTACGGCGCCCCCACTTCGGCCATCTCGCTGCGCCGCCACTGGGCCGAGAACGTGCTGGACTTGCCGCACAGCTTCCGCCGCCATTGGAAACTGTGCGCTGATGCCTGCGTGGTGCATGGTGCCAGCATCATGGGTGCACGCAAGTACTACCTGCCCACCGGCTGCGTGGAATACCGCACCCACGGCAGCAATGGCTGGTGGGCCACCCGCCAGGATCCCAGCGCGATCTACCGCAATAACCTGCGCAACTACGGCATCGTCCGCCAGTACGCATGGCGGGTGGGTCTGGATGATGGCTGCAGCGTTCAGAGCAAGTATGAGTACCGCACCAAGCCCAACCCCACCCGCAAGGAGCGCAAGCGCTATGCGTCCCTGGCGCTGCGCGGCAATGCCCCTTGGTGGAAACGCTACGAGCGCGCGCTGGGAATCATCATGGGCCACCGCGGCCACAAGGACTGATGCAGGACGGCCCGCCAATGGCGGGCCGTCTTATTTGGCGCTCTGCTTAAATGCGGCGCCTGCGCAGGCGCTGCGGAAGATTGTGCAGGAACCAGCGCAGGTTCAGACCTGCGCGATAGCCTTCCCGGGTAATCCAACCCCAGGGCCCGAGGGCAGGCTTGGGCCCACGCCCAACCTGGATGGTCGATTCGAAGTCATCATCGCTGTGCACCACGCCGGGCTTGAGCCCCAGGCATTCCACCCCGTGCAACCACGCCAGGTCCATGTAGTCATCCACCGGCAGCACCCAGCGCCGCGCGTGACGCAGCAGCTTTTCAGCGGCATCCGGTGTCAGGTAATAGCCCTGGGTGCATAGCGGACTGCGCCAATAGCGGTGCAGCACGAAATCACCGAACTGCAGCCAGGGCGTGCTGGGGCGATCACCGGCATGCAGGCGGAAGTAACCCACCTGCGCCGGCAGTTGTGGCAATGCCTGCAACAAATCGACAAACCGCGGCGACAACCGGATGTCATCCTCCAGCACGATGATCGGTTCACCGCGCTGCACACAGCGTTGCCACAGCAGGTAGTGGCTGGCCCAGCAACCCAGCTCACCGGGCTTGAACGGACGCCCCTTGCTTGCCACCCGTCGGCCCTCATCCACATGCGCGAACAGCGGATGGGGTTGGCGGCCGTTGACCGCCTCGAAAAATTCCAATGCCAGTCCCAATGACGCCGCTTGGCGTTGCATGGACTCACGACGATCCGCCGATGCAGGCAGATTGACGACATACAACGGCGGAGTGGACAGGGGAAGAGACATCAATGGACTCGGTGCGGGGCAACTGGAGCAGGCCAGCATTCGCTGGCCTGGCCGGACAAAATCATTGCAACAAGGGAAGGTCCAGGTCTGTCAGCAGTCCCCGCACTTGAGCAGTCGCGCATAGAAGAAGCCATCGCCACCCTGCTCGGCTGGCAGGCGCTGACGCGCGCCCGCCTGGTCATGCCCAAACGCGGCCGATAGCGGCTGCACGCTGGCATCGGCGTGGCGCTGCAGGAAGCCCGTCACCTGCGCGGCGTTCTCCCGCTGCAGGATCGAGCAGGTCGAGTACAGCAGCACACCGCCGGGGCGCAGGACCTGCCACAGCGCATCCAGCAACCGCGCCTGCAGGGCGACCAGCGCATCGATATCCGCCGGGCGCCGATGCAGCAGCACATCGGGCTGGCGGCGGATGATGCCGGTTGCCGAACAGGGGGCATCCAGCAGCACTGCATCGAATGGCTGCCCGTCCCACCAGGCAGCCAGATCGGCGGCATCCACCGCCTGCACTGCCGCCTTTGCCCCTACACCGGTACGGGCAAAGGTTTCACGGATACGCTGCAGGCGGCGCGCGTCCACATCCAGCGCCAGCAGCTGCAATGAGGGATCGCGTTCCAGCAGATGTGCCGATTTGCCGCCCGGCGCTGCGCAGGCATCAAGCACCCGCGCACCCACTGCCGGGGCCAGCGCATCGGCCACCTGCTGGGCGGACAGGTCCTGCACCGACACCGCACCCTGCGCGAACCCCGGCAGACTGCCGACCGGTACCGCTTGCGGCAATTGCAGCGCGTCAGCACTGAGCGCTTCGCCCACCGCCTCGATACCGGCCTGCGCCAGCAGCTGCGCATAGGCCTCGCGGTCGTGCTGCTGCCGGTTCACCCGCAGCCACAGCGGCGCGGGCTGCAGGCTGTTGGCGATGATGGCTTCGGCCTGCTCCGGCCAATCGTGTCGGACCTGCTGCAGCAACCAATGCGGCCAGGCGTCTTCAGCGCGCGCTTCAGCAAAGCCCTCGCGCTGGGCACGCCGCAGTACAGCGTTGACCAGACCGGCCTGGCGCTCCCGGCCCAGCGCCCGGGCCGCTTCCACGGTGGCGGACAACGCCGCATGGGCAGGCAGCTGCAGGGCATCAAGCTGGGCGAACCCGGCCATCAGCAAGCCGCGCAGGTCCACGTCACGCGGCCCCAATGGCTTCTGCAGCCAGGTCGCCAGCGCCTGCTCGTAGACAAAACGACGGCGCAGCGCGGCAAAGCAGATCGCCTCCAGCAAAGCGCGATCGCGGCTGTCTTCCAACCGCGGCAGCGCCAAGGCCAACTCCGCCTTCAGCGAGCGCCCCTTGCCCAGCACGGCAGCCAGCACCTTGGCCGCCAGTGCCCGGGTCTGTACGCCCGGCACCTGCGTACTGCCTCCTTTGCCGGCCCAGGGAGAGGTCGTTGTCGCCACCCCTCAGCCCTCGACCCGCAGATCACGGCGGGCGTTGAGATAGTCGGCGGCAGTGATCGCCTTGCCGCCCTCACGCTGCACAACGCGCAAGCGCAATGCACCTTCCCCACAGGCGATGTCGATGCCTTCGCGTGAGGCGCCGATCACGGCACCCGGCGCCTTGCCCAGGTTGTCGGCGATGGCCACCGCGCCGTGGATGCGCACGCGCTCCCCGGCCAGACTGGCCTCGGCCACCGGCCAGGGATTGAACGCACGCACGGTGCGCGCCAAGGCGGCCGCATCACGGCTCCAATCCAGGCGTGCCTCGGCCTTGTCCAGCTTGTGCGCATAGGTCACGCCGGCTTCCGGCTGCACCTGCGGCACGGGCTTGAGGCCGGCACGCAGCAGGCCCAGGCCGTCGGACAGCACCTGCGCGCCCATCTGTGCCAGGCGATCATGCAACTGCCCGCCGGTATCGGTATCGCTGATGGGGGTGTGCTGGCGCAACAGGACCGGGCCGGTATCCAGGCCCGCCTCCATCTGCATCAGGCAGACACCGGTTTCGGCATCACCGGCCTCGATCGCGCGCTGGATCGGCGCCGCCCCCCGCCAACGCGGCAGCAGCGAAGCATGTACGTTCCAGCAACCGTGGGTAGGGATGGCCAGCACGGCCTTGGGCAGGATCAGGCCATACGCCACCACGATCATCAGGTCCGGCTGCAGATCGCGCAGCTGCTGCTGTGCCTCGGGCGTCTTCAGAGATTCCGGCTGGAACACCGGGATACCCCGTGCGATCGCATCCAGCTTGACCGGCGATGGCATCAGCCCGCGACCACGGCCCGCCGGACGGTCCGGCTGCGTGTAGACAGCCACCACTTCATGCTGGCGCGCAGCGGCAGCCAGCGAGGCAACGGCAAATTCCGGGGTACCGGCAAAGATGATTTTCATTGGGTGGGAATTCGCTGTTCGGGATTCGGGATTGGCAACAGCAAGCCAACGGCGGCTGTGGCCAATCGCGAATCAAAAAAGGAGCGTGCAGACCAAGGACGCAGGACAGAGCGCCAGGACATCGGGGAGGCGCGGCACAGCCTGCTCCAGCCAATCCCCGGTTCCGGCTCCCCGATCCCGCTCTTGAATCAAGCGACGTGCTTGCGCGACTTGGCCAGCTTCTTGCGCACCATCTCGCGCTTCAGCGGCGACAGGTAATCAATGAACAGCTTGCCATCAAGATGATCCATCTCATGCTGCACGCAGGTGGCCAGCAGGCCATCGGCCGCCAGTTCCTGCTGCTTGCCCTCACGGTCGAGGAAGCGCACAACGATGGAGTCGGCACGGGTGACATCGGCGTAGATGCCAGGCACCGACAGGCAGCCTTCCTGATAGACGCGGCCGCCCTCGCTGGCGCTGGCAATCTGCGGGTTGATGAACACCATCGGCGCGTCACGCTCTTCGCTGACGTCGATGACCATGAAGCGCTTGTGCACGTCGACCTGGCTGGCGGCCAGGCCAATGCCGGGCGCTTCGTACATGGTCTGGAACATGTCGTCGAGCAGCTGCTGGAACGCCGGCGTGGTCACTTCGGCGGCATCAACGAGCGCCGCCTTGGTGCGCAACCGAGGGTCGGGGAATTCGAGAATGGGCAGGAGGGCCATAGCAATACCTGTGGGGGATGCCGCTTAAACCGGCAAGATGTCGCAATTCTACCGCTTGCGCTTGCCCGGCGCGCCCATTTCTGCAATATAGTGCGCCAACCTGTTGGGGAATCAGGCAGATCGCAACCATGTTGAAACAAATACGTACGGTCGCCGCCGCGGCGCTGCTGACCGTGACGACCTATGCTGTCGCCGTGGAAATGAACGGCTCGCACCCTGACACCTATGTGGTGCGCAAGGGCGATACGTTGTGGGATATATCGGCACGTTTCCTGAAGAAGCCGTGGCTTTGGCCGGAGATCTGGCAAGCCAACCCGCAGGTGAAGAACCCGCACCTGATCTACCCGGGCGATATCCTGAGCCTGGCCTACCTGGACCGCGTGACCGCCCAGCCCGGCCCACGCCAGGAAGCGCCGATCAATGCCATACCGCTGGCCGATGTCGAACCCTTCCTGAAGAACCTGAACATCGTCGACAGCTTCAAGGAGCTGCCCTACGTGGTCGGCCTGGAAGAAGACCGCCTGCGCGCGAGCGCCGGTCAGTTGGCGTATATCGTGGGCCTGCAGGGCACCCAGCCGGGCCAGCGCTACATGGTAGTGCGGCCGACGGTCAGCTACAGCCAGCCCAAGCCCAGCACCGACCTGGAAGTCCGTGGCAACACGCTGCCGGGCCAGGGCAACCTGTGGAAGGACTACGTTGCCAGCAGTGATCGCAACGAGTTCCTTGGCTACGAACTGGCCCAGGTCAACATCGGCACGGTGACCAAGGTCGGTGCCGACGAAGGCCAGGCCTCGACCCTGCGCCTGGAAGACAGCGGTCGCGAAGTACGCGCCGGCGACCGCCTGGTACCGGTCCAGGCCCAGCCGTATGACCTGCAGTTCATCCCGCACGCGCCGGCCAGCAACCCGCTGCCGGGCCACATCCGCGTGCTGGCGGTGACCGACACCCTTACCAGCGGTGGCCCGCGTGACGTCATTGCCATCTCCGCAGGTGCACGCGAAGGCATCGACAATGGCACGGTGTTCTCGATCTGGCGCAGCGGCAGCCATGTCAGCGACCGCGTGGCTCGTCGCGACAGCTCGCGTATCGACAGCAGTTTCCACGACGGCGTTGGCCGGGTGGCGCTGCCTGAGGAATATGCCGCCCATGCCATGGTATTCCGTACCTTTGACAAGGTCAGCTACGCCCTGATCATGGAAGGCAACCAGCCAGCCCGCGTGGGTTACGAGCTGAAGCATCCGGACGCACAGTAAGCGTACAAGCCTGATAGACCATGACAACGGCGCCCGAGGGCGCCGTTGTCATGTTGGCCTGATGCTCCCAGGCCATGACAGCCTCTCCCGAAACGTGGCGGACCGACACACAGGCGCTGCTGATACTGGTGCTGGCCGGCGGCCCCTTGCTGCCGCTGCGGCAACTGCTGGATCAGCTGGGTGATGCCACGGCTGTGCTGGCAGCTGGTGCCGCCACCTGGCGCGCGGCCGGCTGCACGGCCGATCAATGCCACGCCCTTGCCCACCCGGACCCGGCAGCCCTGGCACGCGGGCTCAACTGGCTGGCCGAGCCCCGCCACCAGCTGCTGGGCTGGGCCACCGCCGACTACCCACCGTTGCTGGGCCAGGCCCCCAATCCACCCGTCGCATTGTTCGTGGACGGCAACCCCGGCGTGCTCTGGCAACCCGCCATCGCCGTGGTCGGCAGCCGCAACCCCAGCGCCGGCGGCCGCGATATCGCCCACCATCTGGCCGCTGAGCTGGCCCGCTGCGGCCTGACCGTCGCCAGCGGACTGGCCGCCGGCATCGACGCTGCGGCCCACCGTGCAGCGATGGCCGCAGCAGCGCCGAGCTATGCCGTCATCGGCACCGGACCGGACATCGCCTACCCGCGCCACCACCGCCAACTGCAGGCCGAGCTGGCCGCGCACGGCGCCGTGGTCAGCGAATACGCACCCGGCACGGTGCCACGCAGCGGCCAGTTCCCCGCACGCAACCGCCTGCTGGCGGCCTTGACCCTGGGGACGGTGGTGGTCGAGGCCGCCGAACGCTCTGGCGCCCTGCTGACCGCACGCTTGGCCAGCGAGGCCGGCCGCGAGGTATTCGCGGTGCCCGGCTCCATCCATAACCCCATGGCCCGCGGTTGCCACCGTCTGATCCGCGACGGTGCCACATTGGTGACACATGCCGACCACATTCTTGAAGGCGTGGCCAATCTGGCTGGCGAACTGGGCAACGCCTTGCAAAACCGCTTGCACACCCCCATCTCGACCGCAGTGACCGGGCCCTCCCCGGTCCCGGACCTGCCGGACCCGGACTACCAGCGATTGTGGGAAGCACTGGGCCATGACCCAACCGGTATGGATTCACTGATCGAGCGCTCTGGATTGACGGCCGCCAAGCTGTCATCCATGCTGCTGCTCATGGAACTGCAAGGGAGCGTGTCGTCCGCACACGGACGCTACAGCCGCACCTGAAGGTTCCTTCACCTCCACAGCGCCGTTGGCGCAGGCCGAGGGGCAATGAAAGAGAGCATCCTGGACGTCCTGCTGTACCTGTTTGAACATTATTTCAGCGAGGATGCCGATCTCATCCGAGACCGCGACTCGCTCCAGAACGGCCTGATCCAGGCCGGTTTCAGTCCCACCGAAATCAGCAAGGCCTTCGACTGGCTCGATGCCTTGGCCGAACAGCGCCCGGCAGTCGCACGGCCCCGCGTTGACGGGCCCGTACGCATTTTTCACGGCCCCGAGCTGGACAAACTGGACGTGGATTGCCGGGGTTTCCTGCTGTTCCTGGAACAGCATGGCATCCTCGACGCAGACCAGCGCGAGCTGGTGCTGGACCGTGCCATGGCCCTGGACCAGGACGAACTGGACCTGGACGACCTCAAGTGGGTGGTGCTGATGGTGCTGTTCAACCAACCCGGTGCCGAAGCTGCCTACGCCTGGATGGAAACCCAGATGTTCGTCGACGAACCCGAACCCCTGCACTGAGCCCACGCGGCATGCAGGGACGCATGAGGAAACCCACGTGAGCCAATGGTTCTACGCCGAAGGCAACCGCGAACGGCGCGGCCCGTTGCCGACTGAAAACATCGTCGAACTGCACCGTTCCGGCCGCATCGATGCCGACACCTTGCTATGGCGCGAGGGCGCCGGCGATTGGCGGCCCTTGCGCGACTTTGCAGCCGAACTGGGCATCACCCCGCCTGCTGCCGATACCGATGCCCCGGCAAGCGCCGCCCCCATGCCACCGCCGCTGCAGCAGGTGCCCCGTTACCCTGCTGCGACGGCTCCGCCCAAGCAGGGCCTGTCCGGCTGCGCCATTGCCGCCATCATCGCTGCGGTTGTGGCAGTGATTGGCCTGGCCATTCTGGCGATCCTTGCCGCCATTGCCCTTCCCGCCTACAAGGACTACCAGCAACGTGCCAGGACCAGCATGGTCTACACCCAGCTGCAGCCCCTGAGCTCGGATATTGCCGGCTTCGCCGCCGCCAACGAACGTTGCCCGGTGAACAGCGAAGATGGCTTCGGCAGCCCCGAGAGCTATGCCAGCGGCAACCTCGGCAGCGTGCGCGTTGGCCGCTTCGAGGACGGTCACTGCGGGCTGGAAGCGCAGTTCAACAGCCCCCAGGAACCCGCCCTGCACGGCAAAACCCTCTGGCTCGACTACGATATGCAGGCCGCGACCTGGGAATGCAGCTCGGACGTGGATGACAAATACCTGCCAGCCAACTGCCGCGGCTGATTGCCGAAGGCGAAATTTCTCAGGGGAAACCGATGAGTGAGTGGTACTACGCCGATGCCCAGCGCGAGCGGCATGGCCCGGTCGAAGCCGGGGCGATCCGTGACCTGTTCCGCAAGGGTGAGCTCGACCTGACCACCCTGGTCTGGCGCGAAGGCATGTCGCAATGGCAGCCGCTGTCGGCGGCCGCCGAAGAACTGCAACTGCTGGTGACCGCACCGGCATCGGAAGGCATCGACCTGCGCGCGGATTACACCGCCATCGCCGACGGCAGCGCGGTGGCGGCTGCCGCCGCCGCAGCCGCTGATCGCCAGGACTCACCGTATGCCGCCCCCGGCACGGTCAGCCGCGACTACAGCAACGTGGTGCACGGCGGCGAAGTGGTCCATGCCGGGCTGTGGCGTCGTTTTGCCGCCTCCATCATCGACAGCTTCGTCACCGGCATCCTGAGCTACGCGCTGCTGATCCCGCTGATGCTGGTGATGGGCGTGAGCATGGCCTCGCTGTCCGGCTCGGACGTCGCCAGCGCCGGCGTGATGGTCACCTTCTACACCCTCAACTACGCCATCAGCATCCTGGTACCGGCGGTCTATTTCGGCTGGATGTACTCCACCAGCAACATGGCCAGCCTCGGCAAGATGGCGGTCGGCATCAAGGTGGTGCGCGGCAATGGCGAAGGCCTTACCTTCTGGCGCGGCTTCCTGCGCTATATCGCCCTGGTCCTGTTCACCGTGGTCACCTGCGGCCTTGGTGTACTGATCTCCGGCCTGATGGTGGCCTTCACCCAGCGCAAGCAGGGTGTCCACGACATGGTCTGCGACACCCTGGTGGTGGACAAGTGGGCCTTCACCGACAACCCGGAATGGCAGCAGCGCGGCCTGGGCACGGTCACCATCGTGGTGCTGTCGATCTTTGGTCTGCTGGCTCTGCTGGGTATCGTGGCGGTGCTGGCGGTGATCGGTATCGCCTCGTCCAACTTCAACTGAGACGCCCGGGTGGCTTGACAGCGGCCACCCCGGCATGATTCCTCTAAATAAGGAACCAAGCTGAACGCCCGGGCCGTAACCCGGGCGTCGGCTTATGCACAACCCACACACCGGCTTCACTATCGTCCCGGTTTAAGCCACCCTAGCGCCCCCCAAGGGCGTTCCGCCCCAAGAATGTACTGACATGCCCAAGCACCTGCTCATCGTCGAATCGCCCGCCAAGGCCAAGACGATCAATAAATACCTCGGCAAGGACTACACGGTCCTGGCCTCGTATGGGCATGTGCGCGATCTGGTTCCCAAGGAGGGCGCGGTTGACCCCGAGAACGGGTTCGCCATGCGTTACGACCTGATCGAGAAGAACGAGAAGCACGTCGAAGCCATCGCAAAAGCCGCAAAGGGCGCCGATGACATCCTGTTGGCGACCGACCCGGATCGCGAGGGTGAAGCCATCAGCTGGCATATCGCCGAGATCCTGAAGCAGCGCGGCCTGTCCGATGGCAAGCCGATGCAGCGCGTGGTGTTCACCGAAATCACCCCGCGTGCGATCAAGGAAGCCATTGCCCAGCCGCGCGAGATCGCCTCGGACCTGGTCGATGCCCAGCAGGCACGGCGTGCGCTGGACTACCTGGTCGGCTTCAACCTGTCGCCGGTGCTGTGGCGCAAGGTGCAGCGTGGCCTGTCCGCCGGCCGCGTGCAGAGCCCGGCGCTGCGCATGATCGTCGAGCGCGAGGAAGAGATCGAAGCCTTCATCGCCCGCGAATACTGGTCGATCGCCGCCGAGTGCGCACACCCGTCGCAGCACTTCAATGCCAAGCTGATCAAGCTGGACGGGCAGAAGTTCGAGCAGTTCACCATCACCGACGGCGACACCGCCGAGGCCGCGCGCCTGCGCATCCAGCAGGCCGCGCAGGGCCGCCTGCACGTCACCGACGTCGCCAGCAAGGAGCGCAAGCGCCGCCCGGCGCCGCCGTTCACCACCTCCACCCTGCAGCAGGAAGCCTCGCGCAAGCTCGGCTTCACCACCCGCAAGACCATGCAGGTGGCGCAGAAACTGTACGAAGGCGTGGCGATCGGAGATGAAGGCACGGTCGGCCTGATCTCGTACATGCGTACCGACTCGGTGAGCCTGTCGCAGGACGCGCTGGCCGAGATCCGCGACGTGATCGCCCGCGACTACGGCATCAGCGCGCTGCCGGACAAGCCCAACACCTACACCACCAAATCCAAGAACGCCCAGGAAGCCCACGAAGCCGTGCGCCCGACCTCGGCGTTGCGCACACCGGCGCAGGTGGGCAAGTACCTGACCGACGACGAGCGCAAGCTGTACGAACTGATCTGGAAGCGCGCCGTCGCCTGCCAGATGATCCCGGCCACCTTGAACACCGTCAGTGTCGATCTGTCGGCCGGCAGCGAGCACGTGTTCCGCGCCAGCGGCACCACCGTGGTGGTGCCCGGCTTCCTGGCCGTCTACGAGGAAGGCAAGGACAGCAAGAACGCCGAGGACGAGGACGAGGGCCGCAAGCTGCCGGCGATGAAGCCCGGCGACAACGTGCCGCTGGAGCGGATCGGCGCCGAACAGCATTTCACCCAGCCGCCGCCGCGCTACACCGAAGCGGCGCTGGTGAAGGCGCTCGAGGAATACGGCATCGGCCGTCCCTCGACCTACGCCTCGATCATCCAGACCCTGCTGTTCCGCAAGTACACCGAGATGGAAGGCCGCAGCTTCAAGCCAACCGACGTTGGCCGTGCGGTGAGCAAGTTCCTGTCCAGCCACTTCACACAGTATGTCGACTACGACTTCACCGCCAAACTCGAGGACGAGCTGGATGCGGTGTCGCGCGGCGAGGAAGAGTGGGTGCCGCTGATGGAGCGCTTCTGGGGCCCATTCAAGGACCTGGTCACCGACAAGAGCGAATCGCTGGACCGCACCGATGCCGGCAGCGCGCGCGTGCTGGGCCCGGACCCGGTCAGCGGCAAGGAGGTCACCGCCCGTATCGGCCGCTTCGGCCCGATGGTGCAGATCGGCACCGTCGATGACGAGGAAAAGCCCAAGTTCGCCTCGCTGCAGCCGGGCCAGAGCATCTACTCGATCTCGCTGGACGAAGCACTGAAGCTGTTCGACATGCCGCGCAAGCTTGGCGCCGACGCCAATGGCGAGGAAGTCACCGTCGGCATCGGCCGCTTTGGCCCATTCGCCAAGCGCGGCAGCACCTATGCCTCGCTGACCAAGGAAGATGATCCCTACAAGATCGACCTGGCCCGTGCCATCTTCCTGGTCGAGCAGAAGGAAGAGATTGCCCGCAACCGCATCATCAAGGAGTTCGAAGGCTCGGACATCCAGGTGTTGAACGGCCGCTTTGGGCCCTACATCAGCGACGGCAAGATGAACGGCAAGATCCCCAAGGATCGCGAGCCAGCCTCGCTGAGCCTGGCCGAAGTCGAGCAGCTGATGGCCGAGACCGGCAAGCCGGTACGCAAGGGCTTTGGTGCCAAGAAGGCCGCCAAAAAGACCGCGGTGAAGAAGGAAGCGGCACCGAAGAAGGCCGCCGCGAAGAAGGCGCCGGCCAAGAAGGCCGCCACCAAGAAAGCCGCGACCAAAAAAACCGCTGCCAAGAAAGCCACCAAGAAGACCGTCGCCAAGAAGGCCGTGAAGAAGTCGGCCGCCGACGACGCACCGCCGTTCTGAACCTGCACTTCCTTCTCCCTCCGGGAGAAGGTGTCCGAAGAGCCTGCCCCCGCGAAGGCGGGGGGCGGATGAGGGTAGGCTTTGCTCCCGAGGGTGGGAACCAGCACTGCTACTGCTTTCATCTCCCCTCCCCCGCCAACAGGCGGATAATCAGCAGCACCCGCAGCAGGCCGCCCACCGGGCGGCCTTTGCTTTGCGTCCCTTTCGCGGGCCGCTGCGTAGCGAACGCAGCAGCCCTCCACTGGTGCTGACCATGCTCGAACTCGACCTGCACAGCGTCGTCCCTGCCCTCAAAGCCGGCGGCGTGATCGCCTACCCGACCGAAGCGGTCTGGGGCCTGGGCTGTGATCCCTCCAACGAAACAGCGGTGATGAAGTTGCTTGCACTCAAGCAGCGGCCCATCGAGAAGGGCATGATCCTGGTCGCCGCCAGTCCGGCGCAGTTGGAAGACTGGGTGCAGTTGGATGCCCTGCCCGCCGATCGCCGGCAAACGGTGCTGGAAAGTTGGCCCGGCGCCAATACCTGGATCGTGCCAGCCGGCCCACGAGCCCCACGCTGGATCACCGGCGAGCACACCGGCATCGCCGTCCGGGTCAGCGCCCACCCGCTGGTGCAGGCGCTGTGCGAGGCCTGGGGCGGCCCGCTGGTATCAACCAGTGCCAACCTGGCCGGCGAGCCCCCGGCACGCAGCCGTGCGCAGCTGGACCCGGCCTTGCTGAAGCACCTCGATGGCCTGCTGGACGGTGCCACCGGTGGCCTGGCCCAGCCCACCCGCATCCGCGTGGCCGCCACCGGCGACGTGCTGCGCGACTGAGCGCCAAGCGTCACCTGTAGTGCCGAGCCATGCTAGGCAGGGGCTTCACCGCTAGAGCCTCAGCCAAGCGTGGTTCGACGCTACACGGCCCATATGCCACTCCCACAGCACCACCCCTGGGGACATGGCACACTGTCCGCATGCGTCCTCGCCCACTCCTGCCTGGTTACCTGCTCGGTTACCTGATCTGGTGGCCGACCGCCGCATTGGCGGTTGATCCGCCCGCCGCAGACAACGTGCGCATCTACCGCTGCGTTGGCAGCAACGGGGCGGTGTCGCTGCAGGATGCGCCCTGTACCAAGGCACACCAGCAACAGGTGCTGGACATGGCGCGACCGAAGGACCCACCGGCGCGCCCTGCCACAACACCGGTACCCGCACCCCCACCGGTCATCCAGCGCGAAGTGCGCGTGGTCACCGTGCAGCCGCCACAGCCGATGTACGAGTGCGTCACCAGCGAAGGCGAGCGCTATACCAGTGACAACAACGACGGCAATCCACGCTGGGTGCCGACATGGGGCTATGCCTATCCGAGCCACCACGGACCCGGCCATGGGGGGCCGCGCCCTCCGCGCCCACCCGCCGGCGGTGGCATCCCATGGCGAGCCGGCGTAGCGGTTCCAATGGGCTCGGTGCTGGTGCGCGACAGCTGCACTGCCTTGCCACCGCAGGAAGTCTGCGCGCGCCTGCGCGATCGCCGTTGGGAACTGATCCGGCGCTACAACAGCGCCCTGCAGAGCGAGCGCCGTGAGCTCGTGCGCGAACAGCGCGGTATTGAAGCGCGGCTGGACCAGGATTGTGGTGGCCACTGATGCGTCGACTGCTCCTGCTGATGCTGCTGTTGCCCGCTGCGGCCCACGCCGGTGACATCACCTTCTACCGCTGCACCGACGCCAGCGGCGCGCTGACCATCCAGAACATGCCCTGCCCCAAGGGCATGCAACAGACCACCAAGGTGATGCAGGCCGTTGCCGCACCGCCACCGATGCTGGCACCGCTGCCTGCACTCCCAGCGCCACCTGCAGCACCGACAGCACTGGCGGCCCAGACCGCGCCCACCACACCCGTAGCTCCCCTTCCGGTGGAAAAGCCGACACCGGTTGCCTTGCCGGCGCTGTTCCTGTGCAAGGGCCGCGGCATCGATGACTACCTCAGCGAAACCGCCGACCCACCCAGCCGTTGCGTACCGATGCGCGTGGTTGGGCTGGACGGCAATCCCGCCAAGGGTGCTGGTGAAGCCTGCGAGGTACAGCGCGACACCTGCACCGCCGTTGACCCCACGCAGCTGTGCAGCACCTGGCAGCAACGCGTGCACGATGCGGAAGCCGCGGCGCGCTTCACCTCGTTGGCACAACCGGACGCGTTAGCACGCTACCAGCGCCTGCAGGCGCTGTGGGACGCCAGTGACTGCGCCGCTCAGAAGCCGTAGCGCAGGAAGCCGCCATCCACCGCAATGCATTCGCCGGTGACATAGCTCGATGCCGGCAGGCACAGAAAGCCCACTGCGGCAGCGACTTCTTCAGGCTCACCGATACGCCGCATGGGCGTGCGCGCGATCACCTCATCGTAGTAATCCGGGTCCGACAGCGGTCCGGAAGTACGACGGGTGCGGATATACCACGGCGCCACCGAGTTCACCCGGATGCCATCCTCTGCCCATTCGCAGGCCAGGTTGCGGGTCATCTGCTGCATGGCGGCCTTGGTCATTCCATAGACCACGCCGCTGCGCACATGGGTGATGCCGGACACGCTGCCCACGTTGACGATGGCCGATGATGCATGCCGGGTGAGCAGCGGGTGCGCGTAGCGGCACAGTTCAAACGCCGAGAACAGGTTGGTCTCGAAGATGCCGCGCCACTCGTCTTCGGAATATTCGGTTGCCGGCTTGGTGACGTTGCCACCGGCATTGTTGACCAGGATGTTCAGGCCATCGCTGTGGTCTTCGACCCAATCCAGGATCTCCTGCCGGTCCTGGTCATCGCTGACATCGGCGGACAACGCATGGACGCTGCGGTCGGGAAAACTGTCGGCCAGCTCGTCGCGGGTGGCTTCCAGTGCATCGACATCGCGGCCGACGATCAGCAGGTCCGCGCCAAAGCCCATCAGCTCGCGCGCGATCGCCAGGCCGATGCCGGCGGTAGCTCCGGTTACCAAAGCGGTCTGTCCATCCAATCGCCAGCGCTGCGGGTTCATTGCGTTTCCTCGTCGATGCTCGGTGCGGCGCCGCGGAAGGACGCTGCGTGGGGATGGGACTAGGATAACGGCCTGAGCCCAATGGAGCATGCCGATGAAACCCCATCTCCTGTTGATCGCGCTTTTGCTGTTGACCCTGGCCGCCTGTGGCAAGCCACAGCCGCCGGACACCGAACGTCGCCCTGATCCACAGGCAACGGCGTTGCGCGAGGCGATGAGCAAGGACCTGGACCAAGCCAAGGCGACAGCCGCAGCCGCCGAACAGGCCAGCAAGGCACAGCAGGCCGAGCTGGATGCCGCGGCAGGCACAGCCGACACCGCAAATCCGTAGTGCCGAGCCACGCTTGGCAGAGGCTTTACCAGCGAAAACCAACCCCTCCCCAACCCTCCCCTTCGCTACGCGAAAGGGAGGGAGCAACGGCGGTAGTGCCGAGCCATGCTCGGCAGGGGCTTTACCTGCGACATCCCTTGCCGAGCATGGCTCGGCACTACCCTGTAAACAACAACGCCGCCCTGGGGCGGCGTTGTTGCCATGCATTGCACCCGCGCGCTTACAAACCGCAGAAGCAGTATGCGAGCGACTTCACCGGCGCACCATTGCGGTCCTTCACTGCGTCCTCGACGAAGCGCAGCTGGGTGTCCAGCTCCGGCATCTGCTTGGCCAGCATCATCCGCGCGATACCCGAGTCGGCCAGCATCCAGGCACCGGCGCGGCTGCCGGCAAAGCCGGTCATGAACTGCGCGAACGGCGTGGCCGCCTTCTCGATGTAACGCACACGATACTTGTCGCTCTCACCCAGCTTGGCGCGGCCAGCGGCATCAGCAACGGCAGCCTTCAGGCCACCAAATGCATCCACCAGGCCACGTTCCTTGGCCTGCGCACCACTCCACACGCGGCCCCGAGCGACTTCATCCACGGCTTCAACCGGCTTGTTGCGCGCGGCAGCCACCTTGCCGGTGAAGTCGGCATAGCCCTTGTTGATCACCGACTGGATCACCTGGCCCACGGCCGGATCCATCGGCCGGGTCACGTCGAACGCACCCGCGAAACGGGTGGTGCCCACGCCATCGGTATGCACGCCGATCTTGTCCAGGCTGCGGGAGAAGTTGGGAATCATGCCGAAGATGCCGATCGAACCGGTGATGGTGGATTCGTCGGCATAGATGCGGTCGGCATTCATGCTGATCCAGTAACCACCGGACGCAGCCATGTCACCCATCGATACCACCACCGGCTTGCCGGCGGCCTTGAGCGCTTCCACTTCGCGGCGGATCTGCTCCGAAGCGAAGACTTCACCACCCGGCGAATCCACGCGCAGCACCACGGCCTTCACGTCGTCATCGTCGCGCGCCTCGCGCAGCAGGGCCGACGTCGACACGCCGCCAATGCGGCCAGCAGGCAGATCGCCGCCGGCGATTTCACCTTCGGCCACCACCACCGCCACCTGCGGACGCGAATCCACCGGCGAGCGGCGGGCGTCGATCTGGGTGAGGTAGTCATTCAGGCCAATCTGGCGGTAGCCACCGTCGGCATCGCTGTCGGCAGTGCCGCGCTCGGTGAGCAGCGCGTCCACTTCCTCGCGGGTCTTCAAGCCATCGACCAGCTTCTGCTGCAGGGCGAAGCGGGCCAGGTCGCCTTCAGCGGCGGCGATGCCTTCGGGCAGGGTATCGATGCCGGCGGCCAGCTGCGCGACATCCAGCTTGCGCGCCTTGGCGATATCGCCCAGGTAGCGCTGCCACACGTCGTTCATCCAGAACAGATCGGCTTCCTTGGCCTGCGGCGAGGCCGCGTCCAGCACGTAGGGCTCGGCAGCGGACTTGTACTCGCCCACCTTGAACAGGTGCACGTCCACGCCCAGCTTTTCCTGCAGGCCGGTGCGGAAATACTGGCGGTAACGGCCCAGGCCTTCCAGCAGCAACCCACCCATCGGATCCAGGTAGATCTCGTCGGCCTGCGCCGCCAGCAGGTACTGCGACTGGCCCATGTTTTCACTGAAGGCCACCACCTGCTTCTTGGCCGCACGCAGCTCCTGCAGCGCAGCGGTCACTTCGCGCATCGAGGCAAAGCCGCTGGGCTGCAGCTTGTCCAGTTGCAACACCACGCGCTCGATCTTCTTGTCGTCCTTGGCCGCCTCGATGGCACGCACCAGGTCGCGCAGTTGGATCTCCTCGCCCTTGGTGTCGCCCAGCGCCTTGGCCAGCGCGCGGCTCACCGGGTCGCTGCTGAACTGTTCGACCAGGCGGCCTTCCGGCGCGATCACCAGCGTGGTGCGGTCCTGCATCACCTTGGCCGAGGACGCGCCCTTGCCCAGCACCACCAGGAACACGACCAGCATCAGCAACAACAGGCCGAAGAACAGCAGGTTGAGGATCAACCGGCGGGTGAAGTTCATTACATCCCACAGGCCCACGAAGAAGGTGGCAATGGGATTGCGACGTGGTACGGGGGGGGGATTCATGAACACTCCTGTCCGGGCTTGTTGCAGGTAAGGATACGCATTGGCAAGGCTCGCAGTATGGCCTTTAAGTCAGGGTGCCGCCGGATACAGCAGGCGCCGGCTGCTTACCCGCAGGCGCCAGCCCAGCAGCACGGCGGCCACGGTCAGGCCCATGATCAGGCCAACCCACATGCCCTGCGGGCCCCAGCCAAGGCCAAGGCCCAGGCCGGCGCCCAGCGGCATGCCCACGCCCCAGTAGGCGAACATGGCGATGAACATCGGCACGCGGGTGTCCTTCAGGCCGCGCAGCGCACCGGCCGACAGCACCTGGATGCCATCGGGGATCTGGAAGGTGGCTGCGTACAGCAACAGCGTGGAGGCCAACGCCGCCACCGCCAGGTCATCGGTGTACAGGCGCACGACGGCGTTGTGCCCCAGCAGCAGGCCGGTGATGGACACCAGCTGGGTCACCAGCACGATGCCGTAACCGGCCCAGGTCGCCCGGCGCACGCCCAGTGGATCGTTGCTGCCCACCGCATGGCCGACGCGCACGGTGGTTGCCTCGGCCACTCCCATCGGGATCATGAAGCACAACTGGGCGACGTTGATGGCGATCTGGTGCGCACTGGCTTCGGTTGCACCGATGCGGCCGATCAACAGCGCGGTGATGATGAACAGACCGCCTTCCATCAATACGGTGATGCCGATCGGCAGCCCCGTCCGCAGCAGGTCCCAGATCGCCTGCCAGCGCGGCAGCTCGAAATGGGTGAACAACTGCAGGTGGGCGAAGCGCTTGGTGGTCCACAGGTACGTGGCAAAGGCCAGCGCCTGCACCCACATGGTCACCGACGAAGCGATGCCCAGGCCTTCGGCACCCAGCTCGGGGAAACCGAACCTGCCGTTGCACAAGGCATAGCCCAGCGGCCCCAGCACCAGCAGGCCACCAAAACCGATCAACATGGTCGGCAGGGTCCAATGCATGCCCTCACTGAGATAGCGCATGCAGAAGTACAGGGTCAGCGCCGGCACGCCCCAGCGGATGGCATGCAGGAAGTCAGTGGCGCCAGGCACGATCTCGGGGGCGATGCCGAACGCGGGCAGGAACGCGGGCACCACGCTCAGGAACAGGAACATCAGCGCGCTCAAGCCCACGCCCAACCACAGCGCCTGGCGGAACAGGGGGCCGATCTCGCGCTCGCGGCCGGCACCGTGCAGCTGTGACACCGAGGCGGTGAGCGAGATCAGGGTGCCGATCGGCACCAGCATCGGCAGCCACAGCAAGGCCGTGCCAATGCTGACCGCGGCAAACGTGTCAGTGCCATGATGGCCGGCGATGGTGTTGTCGACGAAGGCGATCAGGCCGGTGGAGACGTGGCCCAGCACCAACGGCAGAGCGAGGAGACCAGTCGACCGCACTTCCTGCAGGAAGCGCGGCGTAGCGGGAGCAGTGGACATAAAACAGAAGACGCGGACTGCGGCCGGCGCAGGAAGTGCGCGGTTGCCGGGTCGCGGAGTGTGCGCATTCTACCGTGGCCGGACCGTGACCGCCCTGCCCTGTGGTGAACGCAATGTTTGACCTGCCGCCACGCCGGCCGGCTACCGGCCGACCTTCTCGCGCAGCCAGGCACCGCGCTGCGCCGGCGCCAGGCCCAGCAGCTGCGCACGCACAGCGTCACGCTCCTGCGGCGGCGTACGCAACGAAATCAGGCTCAGCTGCTCCAGCTCGGTGGCATCCAGTGCCCGCAACAAGGCCATCACCGGGCCGCGCTCGGCCTCGGGTACAAAGCCCAGCAAGGGTTGCAGGCGCGGGTAGAACACGCCCAGCTGTGGGCCCAGCAGCCATGCATCCCGGTGCATCTGGTCCATGCCGGCAAAGCGCGCGCGCAATGCGTCCCGCTGTGCGGGCGGCATGGCCGCCAGCGCCGCAGCGGCCTGCCGCAGACGCTGCTTTTCACTGTCCGGCAGCGCCTGCCAGGCAGCATAGCGGGCGCGCGCATCGCGTTTCTGCGCGGCGGACTGGCTGGCCCAGGCGGGCTGCGCCGGTGCTGCCTGCACGGTGGGCGGCGGTGCCGGGATACCCGGCAGCGCGGTCGGCGTGGCCGCCTGCAACGGCGCGACCAAAACCAGCAACAACACGGGCAGCAGCCACTCAGTTTTCCGCATCGACCGTCTCCAGGGCTGCGCCGGCCGGCTCGGGCCGGCTTGGCTGCGGTTCGGATTCATCCACCGGCAATGGGCCACCGGCCGCATACCAGGCCAATAGATCGGCATCCTGCGCCAGCGCCAGCTCCGGGTCGGCCAGCATGGCCGCATCGGCAGCGGTGTCGGGATCCGTGCCAGGCGCCGCGGTGCTGCTGTCGTCCGCCAGGGTTTCCACCTGCACCGGGTTGTCATCGCCCAGGCCACTGCCAATCCCGGGGCCAACACCAGCGGGGTGTTGGCTGCGCCACCACCAGCCGGCAACCAGTGCCAGCAACAGCAAGGGCAGGCACAACAACAACCAGGTACGCAGGGGCCAGCGCGCACGCGGCTTGCGCGGTGCCGCAGGGCGGCGCCGAGCCAACGGTTCGGGTGCGCGGGCCGGCGTTTGCGGCTTGGCCGGCATTGCCCCGGTCAGCACCGATTCCCGCAGTTGCTCCAGCTGCTGCAGACGGGGCGCCGACAGGTCACGGACCCGCGCCTGCACCTGTTCGGCCAGCTGCCGCCATGCCCCGGCATCGGGCTGGCCGTGCACATCCAATGGGCAGGCCCCGGCCAGCGCTTGCCGATAGGCCGCCGAAGCAACCCCCAGCACCGCTGCGGCAGCCTCTTCGTCCAATCCGCCACCAATACGCAACAGCAGGGCAAGGCGTTCGGCCGGCGCCAACGTCCCCAGATGGGTCAACGCAGGCTCCCATTGCCCCGTCGCCGGGGGGCTGAGCAATTGCGGGGTACTGCACAACAGGCCCCAGAAACGGGCAGGCCAATCGGCCATGGGCAGCTGCGCGGCGTGCCCGGCGAAGGCACGCATGGCCACCGCCACCGCGCGCTCGGCAATGGCCGCATCGCCAGCCTGCAGCTCGGCCACGACCAGGGCGCGGCGTTCAGCACCCCGCAGGAAGGCGGACAGAGCATTGGCTGCGGCCGGGGAAATAGGGGCTGGTGCAGCCATCATGTGAACTCCGTCATGCCGTGATGATACCCAGCGCATGGCAAGCTGCCGACGGCCTGCACGTCCTCATCACGGTGGCGGAGTAGGCCCTGCCGCAACTTGTGCACAGCGTCAATACGCCGTAACAAATTCCGCGCGAATGCCATGCCAAGGCTGCATTTCGTTTTTGTTTCACGGACAAGTTGTTGTTTTTAAAACAAAAAACAATGTGGCTATTTTTTGTCCAAGTTGACCCAAAGGCTTGATCCATCGTCCAAGGCGCGTGGAGCACCGCGCTCACCCACAGAGTTATCCACAGGAAATGTGGATAAGCCCAAATCCTCAAGCGGGGCCTGCGTTTACGCAGCATTTATGGACAGTCTCACAGCTTGCGCACACACGTGAATACCGCGCGGCCGCGCTGTCTGGGCAGCTAAACTGGACGCATGCCCGCCTGCCCCACCCTGCGCGTCGCCTTGCCGGTGCCGCTGCCGCAAAGCTTCGACTACCTGCCCCCTCCCGCCAGCCCGGCCCCTGTCGTTGGCGACATCGGGCGACGCCTGCGCCTGCCCTTTGGCAACCGGGAACTGGTCGGCGTGGTGGAAGGCCTGGGGCAGGTCGATGACCCGCAGGCGCTACGCCCGGCACAGGAATGGCTGGACGACCGCCCGCTGCTGGTGGGGGAACTGCTGACCTCGCTACGCTGGCTTAGCCGCTACACCCACGCACCACTGGGCGAAGTGCTGGCCAACGCCTTGCCAGCTCCCCTACGGCGTGGTGAACCCCTGCCGGATACCCACGGCTGGGCCTGGGAATTGACCGACGCCGGCGCCGCCGGCCTGTCACGGCTGCGTACCAACACCCGGCCGCAGCGGCTGGCCTTGCTGCTGCAGGCAGGGCCGGTGAACGAGGACCTGCTCGACGCCCAGCTGGATGACTGGCGTACGGCGGCGCGCGCGCTGGCCAAGCGTGATTTCGCCCGCCGGGTGGCGGTGCCGGCGCTGATTCCACAGGCGCAACCACGCCCTGGCCCGTCCCCCAACCCGCAGCAGCAACAGGCGATCGATGCCCTGCAGGGCGCCGAGGGTTTCCAGCCCTTCCTGCTGGACGGCGTCACCGGCAGCGGCAAGACCGAGGTTTACCTGCAGGCGATCTGCCACTGTCTGCAACAAGGCAAACAGGCGCTGGTGCTGGTGCCGGAGATCGGCCTGACCCCGCAGACCCTGCAGCGTTTCCGCAGCCGCCTGGGCATTCCCGTGCACGCGCTGCACTCGGGTTTGAACGACAACGAACGTGCGCGCGTGTGGGCCGCCGCCTCGCGCGGCGAGGCGCGGGTCATCGTGGGTACCCGCTCGGCGATTTTCACGCCATTGCCGCAGGCCGGTTTGATCGTCATCGACGAGGAACACGACGGCAGCTACAAGCAACAGGATGGCATCCGCTACCACGCGCGCGATTTCGCCCTGGTGCGCGGCAAGGCACTGAATGTACCGGTGGTACTGGGCAGCGCGACGCCATCATTGGAATCCCTGCACAACGCACGCAGCGGCCGTTACACGCATCTGCGCCTGCAACAGCGCGCCGGTGATGCCAAACCACCGGGCGTGCGCGTATTCGATGTGCGCAAGCGCCCGTTGCAGGATGGGTTGTCGCCGGAAGTGCTGGTCGGCATCGAGCAGCACCTGAAAGCCGGCAGCCAGGTCCTGGTGTTCAAGAACCGTCGCGGCTATGCGCCGGTGCTGCTCTGCCATGACTGCGGCTGGACCGCCCCCTGCAAGCGCTGCAGCACGCCGCTGCACAACACGCCGATGACCGTGCACGGTGGCGGTCGCCGCCTGCAGTGCCACCACTGCGGCGCCCGCCAACCGGTACCCCTGGCCTGCCCCGACTGTGCCAGCCTGGCGCTGCAACCACAGGGCATCGGCACCGAGCGCCTGGAAGAACGCTTGCTGCAGCTGTTTCCGGACTACCCGGTGCTGCGTATCGATCGCAGCACCACCAGCCGCCGCGATGCCCTGGAACAGACGCTGGCAACGCTGGGCGACCAGCCTGGCATCCTGGTTGGCACACAGATCCTGGCCAAGGGCCACGACCTTCCCAAGCTGACCCTGGTGGTCGTGGTCGGCATCGATGAAGGCCTGTTTTCGGCCGATTTCCGCGCCAGCGAAAAACTGGCCCAGCAACTGATCCAGGTTGCCGGCCGCGCTGGCCGTGCCGAGCGTCCCGGCGAGGTCTGGCTGCAGACCCACCATCCGGACAACGCCTTGCTGCACACCCTGGTCAACGGCGGCTACCACGCCTTTGCCGATGCCGAGCTGCTACAGCGCGAAGCGGCTGGATTCCCGCCGTTCGCGCATATGGCGCTGCTGCGGGCCGAAGCCAAACAGGTGGAGCAGGCCAATGAATTCCTGGGCGCGCTCAAGCAACTGTTGCCCAAACAGAACGACGTCGAACGCTTTGGGCCGATGCCGGCACCGATGCCACGCCGTGCCGGCTTCCAGCGCACCCAGTTGCTGTTGTCGGCCGGGCAGCGGCGCCCCTTGCACGCAGCGCTGGATGGGTTGATGGTGCAGGCCTATGGCCTGCCGCAGGCGCGCCGCGTGCGCTGGTCGCTGGACGTGGACCCGATGGATCTGTACTGATCTGGTGCTTTGCAGGAGCGACCCGAGCCGCGAAGCTGAAAATGCACGTGATCCCGGTAGAGCCGAGCCATGCTCGGCTGGAGCTTTACCGGTAAAGCCTCTGCCGAGCATGGCTCGGCACTACGCTCTTATCTGTAGAAATCGGCAATCTGATCGGTGAACTGCTGCGGGTTGGCACCCACAAGATTGGTCAGTACCACCACCGCCAGGCCTTCGTCCGGATAGACCACGAACGCCGCCCGTGCGCCACCGAAGCTGCTGATCTGGCGCTTTCCCGCCGGCCCCGATACTGGCCAGCCTGCGGCCCAATCACCTTCACTGCCATCGTTCAGACGCTCTGGCGTCCACATCTGCGCCAAGCTGTCAGCACGCAGCACGCGCTGCTGCAACAAGCCCGCCAACCACCGCGCCAGATCATCGGCAGTGGTCTGGATGCCACCACCGGCCCACAAGCCCTGTGGCATGTCGTAGAACCAGTGCGAAAGTCGCTTCGGTGCACCGGCAGCATCACTGCTGCGTGGAAAAAAGCTGTACATGGTCGCTGCGTTCGGCAGCAGATCGTAGCTGTCACCGAACCCGACGTGCGTCATGCCAACACGCTTGAACTGGTTGTCCGCCAGATAGTCCTCATAGGTCCTGCCACTGCGCTGAGCGATGATCCTGGCCAGCAAGCCGTAGTTGGTCTGGTTGTAGGCGAACCGCGCGCCCGGCAAGGCCTGCATAGGCTGCCGCTCAACCAGCTGCCATGCCGTTGCTTCGGAGCCACCACCAACCAGGCCCTGCGCATCGACGATATCCGGCAGGCCGGAGGTGTGCGCCAGCAGCTGGCGTACACGGATCGCCTGCCATGCGGCTGGCAGTTGCTGCAGATAAGCGGAGATTGGCGCATCAACATCAAGCTGCCCGCTTTCGGCCAGCTGCATGACCGCCACGCCGGTGAATGCTTTGGTCGCCGAGTTGATGGGGAACAGGGTGGCAGGCGTGGCTGCCACCTTGTTCTCGACATTGGCCAGCCCCACCGCCGTCGAGAACACCACGTTGCCGTCCTTGACCACCGCAACCTGCAGCCCCGGTATGCCTCTGTCCTCCATGGTGGCAACAATGAAGCGCCGTGTCGCCTCATTGGCAGCCTCCAGCGTCGCCGCGGCCAACTGAAGAGGCAGCACGCAGAGAAGCACACCCAGGCACAACAGGTATCGGGAGGTTGCACGTCGCATCGTCTGGCTCCGGTCGTGGCTGGCGGAAATGCGTAGGATCGCGGCTGTCGCGATCACCGACTCCAGACTTGGATGCATGCAACGGGCAAAAGGTTTAAACCGGCGATCACCCGCACCCGGCATTCGCCATTGCCTCGACTGGGCTGAGCCCCGCACCTCAGCGCCCGGAATGCTGCAGCCTCTGCTGCATCATCCTCTGCTCGCGGATGACGACGTGCCACGCCGCACTCCCGATGGACAGCTCAACCTCGCGACGCAGCCCTGCATCGTTGATGATCCATGAGCCGTTGCGGATGCGGCGGTGCTGTGGATTCGCGCTCGCCTCGATAGCAAACGCTGGCACCAGGCGTATCCCCAGCGGCAATGCAAGGGCTGTCACGCTACGCGTCCGCGATCGTCGACATCACAGGTCAACGCCGAAGCCAACACCGGCGGACTTCTCACCGCCACCAAAGGCGCCGCCCAGCGAGAACGAAGCGCGCGCCCCCAGCCGCACGCCGTAACCGATCGACAACGCCTGCTCGCCACCCTGGAAACCGGCGCCCACCGCAACGCGCCCGCGCGCGCTCTGGCCACCGGCCGCGTTGATCGCCATGTTGGTCATCGCCGATGTCATCGCGCCCATCCGATCGATGCGTCGGTCCTGATTGCGCAGGCGTTGCTCCACGCCGTCATGGAAACGGGTGAAGTCGTCGCTGAACGCGGCCAGCGCGCTATCCGTATAGGCATTGGCACTGGTCAGGGTCTGGGCTGCGGTTGTATCGGTGTACTGGTTTGCAGAAGCCAACGTCGCCGTATCCCCCGCACTGACCTCACCGCGCACGGTCGCCACCTGGGCATCGGTGTAAACCGTGGACGCGGCCAAGGTCGCGGCGTCACCGGCATCGGCATGCGCGCGCGCGGCCTGCAGCCCCATCGCCTGACTGTTGGCGACCTGCTGGTCGGTGTACTGGTTGGCGGAGTCAAGCGTGGCCGCATCGCCGGCCGCGAGGTCACCACGCAGCGAAGTCTCACGCGTATCGGTATATGCATTCGCCGAAGCCAGCGTTGCCGCATCGCCCGCTGCCATGTCCGTGCGGATCACCGTCTCGCGCGCATCGGTATGCGCATTGGCCGCATCCAAGGTGGCCGCGCCACCGGCGACGATGTCGTCGCGGATGGCCGCCTCACGCGCATCGGTATAGCTGTTGGCGCTGGCCAGGGTCGACGCGTCCGCATCGGCCATATCGGTGCGGATCGCTGCCTCGCGCGTATCGGTGTGCGCGTTGGCCGCATCCAGCGTGGCGTCCCCTCCGGCGGCGATGTCGTTGCGGATGGCCGCCTCACGCGTATCGGTATAGCTGTTGGCACTGGTCAGCGTCGCCGCGTCCGCGCCGGCCATGTCCGTACGTATCACCGATTCACGCGCATCGGCGTGCGCAATCGCGGCATCCAGCGTGGTGTTGGCGCTGGCTGCCATGTCGCTCCGCACGGCGGCCTCACGGCCATCGGTATAGCTGTTGGCGGTGGTCAACAACACTGCGTCCGCGCCCAGCAGATCGGCGCGGATGCCTGCTTCACGCGTATCGGTGTATTGGTTGGCCGTTGCCAACGCAGCACCCGCTTCGGCGTCGATGTAGTTCTGCAGGTCCGCGCCTTGGTTGGTCAACGCAGTATCCAGCGCACCAAGCGCAGAGCCCACGCTGTGCTGCACCCCTCCCTGGATCGCATAGTTGGGTGCGGTGAACACGCCCCCACTGTACGCAGCACCGCCGCCCAGCCAGGCCGCCACGCCCGACAAGCCACTGCTGGTGGATGCAGACACCGCGTTCAACTGGGTGACGTTCACCGCGTCATTGCCAGCGGTGCCGGCGGCAACGTTGGTGATGCGCCGCTTCAATGTAGCCGACCCCACCGACACCACATCGGCAAGACCACCGTCGCTGCTGCCAGAGCCCAGCGCCACCGAGCCACCACCGGCGGCTATCGCGTTCCTGCCGATGGCGACGTTGTTGTCCGTGCCCGGAGCACCCGTGGGGGCCGGGAAACCACAGCACATATCATTGCCGTTGCCGCCGTTGCCGGCCTGGCTGCCATTGCCCAACGCGATGTTGTAGTTGCCGCCGGCACCACCATTGCCGCCTGTGCCACCCGCGCTGCCCTGACCGGCCCTGCCACCGTTACCCGCACTGCTGTTGGTGCCGAACGCCAGGTTGTAGGCACCGCCATTACCACCAGTACCGCCGGTCCCCCCTGCGGTCCCATTCGAGCCCTGCCCCCCCATACCGACCGAACTGCCCTGCCCGAAGGCGGTGTTGCCGGTGGCATTTCCCAATCCGCCAGCAGAACTGGTCCAGCCCGGCTGCGACGGCCCCGGATTGCCATCAGTGCCGACCCGGCTGCCTTCCTGGCAGGCAATGGCACCAGTACTGGCGTCTTGGGTGCAGGGCGTGGTTGGCGAGGTACCGCCAACAACTTCAGCAGCCTGCGCTGGCGAGAACGGCAGCAGGCCCAGCATGGCAAGCACGGCCAGCGGCGCAGCCTTGGCAAGGACAGGACGGTTCATGGAAGGATCCCCCGAATCAGCAAGGGACAAACCTACCGTTGAGCCTACATGTCCCGCATCCACGAAATCAGGTAGTCGGCAGCCAGCCGGACCGTCACCTGATCACGCCATCAGTGGCAGCAGCAACGCCAGCCGCGTGCCGCTGCCATTGGCGGCGGCTGATACCTGCAGTTCGCCGCCCAGCCTGCGTGCACGCAGGTGCATGCTGGCCAGCCCAGCACCAGTGCCCGATGCCTCCTTGCCACTGGCACCTTGCACCAGCCCAATACCGTCGTCGTCGATATGCAGTTGCAACTGGTCACCTTGTCTGCGCAGGTAGACATCCACGCGCCGCGCGTGGCTGTGCTTGAACACGTTGGTCAGGCCTTCCTGCAGCAACCGCAACAGGTCGAGGCTGCGGCTGGCTCCAAGCTCGATGCCATCGATGTCCTGCAGGTGCCAGTGGGCCTGGATGTCCACCGCATCCAGCAAGCCACTGGCACGGTGGCGCAGCGGCACCAGCAGCTCGGCCAGATCCGCCTGCTCGCGAGCGGTGCTGTCAATGACCAGGCGCAGGTCGTCACGCATCTCGCGCAGCATACCGATGACCTTCTGCCGTGGCATGTCATCGGGCGCCTGCTCCAGGCGCGCGATTGCGCCCACCAGGGTGCCACCAAAGCCATCGTGCAGGTCACGCACCAGCTGCAGGCGCTCACCGGCGCGACTATGCGACAACTCCAGCGCATGCTGTTGCTGCAAGGTATCCGCCAACTGCGTGGTGGCCTGCTGCACTTCATGGCGCAACTCGGCATTGAAGCCTTCCACCCGCTGCATGGTATTGGCGAAGCGGTACGCCAGCACGAAGCCCATGCCGAGCAGCATCAGCGGCGAGGTGAACGATCCCAGATAACTGACACCGCCATACCAGCCCATGTACACGCCCAGATCATGCAGCGATACCGCGATCGGCAGGATGATGCACAGCGCCAGCACCTGGTAGTCACGCCGGCCGCTGCGCAGCGCATAGCCCATGAAGGTGAACGAGACCAAGTAGAGGAAGGCGATGGTGGGTACCAGATAGACGTTGCGATGCGGCCCCATCCATTGCGGCCACAGCAGGGCGCCCGCCATCACCAGCACTGTAATGGCCAGCAACACGCGCTCCAAGCGTGGCCAGCGCCGCTCGCAGAAGCGCAGCAGGAATACCGTATGGGCGGCGGCGCCGGCCACATAGCAGGCGCCAATGAAGGCCTGCCATGCATCGGTGGTGGCGAACGGCCACGGGCTGCTGGCAAAGAAGTTGCTGTCGTACAGGCGCCCAAACACTGCGCTCAGCGCGTACCAGCCGTACATCGACTCCTTGCGCCGCAGCAGCCAGAACAGGCCGATCACCGCCGCCAGCACCAAGCCGATGGCGCTATCCAGGACCTGCAGGTCGTGGCGGACGAAAATCTCCTTGCGATAACGCGCCTGCAATTCCGTCGGATCGCCTACATCCACCACCCCGAGCGAGGGCTGGTAAGCCGCCAGGCCGGACACACGCACCAGCAACTCGTTCTCACCCTGCCGCAGCAGCGGCGACTGCAGCAGGAAGTAACGCGGCACGTGCCAGCTGCGTGACAGCGGTTCGACCAGCGACGGGTCGCGATCGATCAGGCTGCCGTTGAGGTAGACGGCCGCTGCCATGCAGGTGTAATCCAACAGCAATCCAGTGGGCTGGTCCGCGTCCCCTTGCTGCCAACGCAGTCGATACCAGACCACGCCATCATGATCCGGCCAGCGGGTCTGCCACTGATCAGCCAATAGCACCTGCATCCAGCCTTGCGCGGGCGCTGTGGGCGACTGCCAGTCCGCGCGCACCGCCTCTGCTTGGGCGATGCGGGTGATGCCAGCTGTCTGCGCGCTGGCACTGCCCACACAAGCGGCCAACAGCAGCAGCAACAGCCAGCGGATCAAGGCAGCAGTCCCATCGCGCGCGCCTCGTATACCGCAGCGGTCCGCGAGCCCACCGCTAGCTTGCGATAGATATTGCGGGTGTGCGCCTCGATGGTCAGCCGGGAGAGCCCCAGCAACTCGGCGATCTCGCGATTGCCATAGCCTTGCGCGACATGGTTGAGAATGCCAAGTTCGCGCTCGGACAGGTGCACGCTTGGCGTAGCTGGTGCAGCAACCGGTGCCTGCACAACGGGCAGCAAGGACAGAATGCGCCGCGCGATCATCGGGTCGATCGGCGCGCCGCCGCGCTGCAGGCTGCGCAGTGCAACCGTCAGCTCGATGTCCTCCCGGTCCTTGAGCAGGTAGCCTGCGGCGCCGGCGCGCAATGCAGCGAAGATGCTCTCTTCCTCGGCGAATGCGGACACGATCACTGCTTGCAGCTGCGGTACGTGCTGCTGCATCCAACCGACAAGTTCGATGCCGGTACCGTCGGGTAGTTGCATGTCGACCAGGGCAAGGTCGAACTGATGGGCTTGCAGGAGTGCAAGGGCGCTGCCGAGGCTGTCGGCGGTGTGAATCCGTGTCTGTTGGTCCGTCAGTAATTCGGACACGAGCCTGACCAGCCTCGCCAGCGAAGCTGTGTCGTCGTCGATGATCAGGATGGAAGACAGCTCCATCGGCCCCCGCCATGGTCCGTGTTGTGGCGGAGTTTAGCGTGCTCTTACGGTTGGGTTGTGAGGGGGGGCAGGCGCTTGAGCTGGTTGGGGCAGTCTTGCAACACCCAGCCTTTCCACATTGGCAACCAAGGGGAGGAAGTCCAAGGGCACAAGCTTCCCTCACCCCCTGCCCCGCTCCGCGCCCCAGCCCTTGCGTTGACGCAAGGGCGTTCGTTGGGCAGCGAACCTGCGGTTCGCAAGCTGCCCCCCCTCACCCCGCAAGCGGGAGAGGGGAGGAAGCCTGGCTTCGGATGGATCTGGAAGAGCCGTGGCTCTCGCTCTTACCAGGTACGGCGCAGCGGGTGGGCTTCGGTGTTGAAGACGATGCCTTCGAAGTCCAGGGTCTTGGCCGGGGCGAACAGCAGGTAGTAGTACTTGAACGTCTCGGCGAACAGGAAGCTCTCCATCGAGTCGTCCTTCTCCTTGCTGCGCACGTCCTTCAGCGCGGCAAAGCCGTGATCGGTGCGGGTGTAGCGCACGAAGTCGTCGAAGAACTCCTTGCCCATACCACGGTAGCGTGCATCACCGGTGTAATGGTGCAGGTAGTACGCCGACTCGACAATTTCCGGGCGCAGGGCGTAGCCCGGCGAGCGCACTTCCATCTTGGCGTAGTCCAGCGACTCCGGCTCGATGTCGTGCAGGCGCCACATCTTCAGGTTGGATTCCTGCAGGCGCTTGGCGCGATCCAGGTCACCGCCCAGGGCCAGCAGGCCGGGCATGAAGGCATCCAATGCGCCATAGGTGGTGGAGGTGCGGGCGCCGGTATCCATGTCGGCGTGGCCATACCACAGCTCGCCTTCGCGCGATTCATCGGCCAGGTACTGGTTGATCGGGCCGATGCTCTCGTCCCACATCTTCTTGCAGTCTTCGTCGCCGAACAGCTTCCAGCACTTCAACAGGTACTCGTAGTACGAGTCGATGCCGCCGGCAATGGACGCATCCTTGTTGGTCCACTCGCCGGTTTCGACGTTGATGTTCAGGCCGACCAGACCGATCTCGGAGCGACGCTTGTGGGTTTCCACCAGCGCACGCTTGGCCTTGTCGTAATAGGCCTGCTTGCCGGTGAGCTTGGCCAGGGTGCCGAACTCCAGCAGCAGCGTGCCGGTTTCGGCCGGGTTGCTGATCTTGCCGCTGGTCTTGCCGGTGTGCAGGTTGACGTGGGTGTACGGCAGGCCGGTCGGGCTGTCGAACACCGGCGACAAACGCGTGCCCAGGTCATCGGCGAGCTTGAGCAGGCGCTCATCGTTGGTCATCTGGTAGGCCGACAGCAGGCCACCGAGCAGACGGATGGTGACCTCGAAGTTCTGCACGTCGATGTCCTGGTCGAAGGACAGCTGGGTGACGATCAGCTCGCGCGCTTCGTTGGCTTCCTTGTCCAGGCCGAGCAGCAACAAGGTATCCAGTGCATCGACCGGCGACATCAGCAGCGGCTTGGGATACCAGTCGCGCGGCTGGCCGCTGAGCGGCTTCAGGTCGTCATGGCCCTTGGCGTACTGCATGTAACCCTGCCAGGCGTGGCGGGTGGCTTCACGGACCTGCTCGGCCATGCGTGCGGCTTCGGCGTCATCGACGGCCGGCAGGGCGGCATCGGCCGGTGCAGCAGCTGTGGCCGGGGCAGCCGGGGCGGCGGCGGGTGCGGCGGCCTGCTGGTTGCAGGCGGAAAGCGCCAGCATCAGCGCGGCGACCAGGGGGGCGGTACGCAGGGAACGGGTCATCAGTGAATCCTCTCGACGGAAGCGTTGTCTTGCGATGCAACGGGACGGGACTGCAGGGTGTCGCCCAGCGTCTGCAGGTGCAGGGCTGTGCGCAGGGTGGAAAGCGGTGCGGTGCTGCGCACGACCAGCGTGCGGGTCTGGCCGGGCAGCAGATCGAAGGCGTTGTCCTCGACACTGGCGTTGGCCTTGTCAAAGCCGATCCAGATGCCACGCACCAGCGTGTCGGCGCGCAGCTCCAGCAGGTAGTGATCGCCTTCGGCATGCAGCGCGCTGTGCAGCTGCGCTGGCTGCAGCACCTGCTGCTTGGCGGCGGTGAAATAGACCAGGCGCTGCGCGATCAGCGTGTCGCCACGCAGCAGCTCGAACACCGCCACAGTGCGTTGCGGGTCGGCGCCCTGCAGCAGCTCGGCATCGCTGAAGCGCGCCACCTCGGTGGCCGAGCCGGCCGGCAAGCGGATGGCCTTGTGCTGTTGCTGCAACGGGCGGCCGGCAAAATCCAGTACCCGTACACGCCACTGCGCCTGCACTGCGTCAGCACCATCGTTGAGCAGGCTCACGCGGGTACTGCCTTCATCGCGCAGCGCCGCCACCGCCACTTCGGCGAAGAAGCGACGGGCGTGGAAGTTCAGCGCCTTCCAGTTGCCGTAGTAATCCACGCTGGACCAGGACGCACCCGGCCACACATCGTTGAGCTGCCAGTACAGCGAGCCCATCGTGTACGGACGCGAGGCACGGTGGTGCAGTGCCGCCAGCTCAATACCCTCGGCCTGCATCATCTGGCTCAGGTAGACGAAGTCGGCGAAGTTGCGCGGCGTGCCGAACTCCATCTCGATGTAGTGCAGCAGGCGCTCATTGCCCTTGCCGGCGAGGAATTTCTGGTGGGCTTGGATCACCGGCCCATCAATGCGCTGTTCGTCCGCGGTGGCAAAGGCGTCGACCGTGGACAGCTGCGGCCAGGCCTGCAGACCGTACTCGGACATGAAGCGCGGGGTTTCCTTCAGGTAGGCCGTCGGCGGCAGCGCCGGGTTGCCCCAGACTTCCCAGTAATGCTTGTCACCGCGGCGCGAGTCGTTGGCCTTGCTGTCCAGGTCATTGCTGGGCGAGCTGGACCAGTACGGCACGCCCAGGCTTTCCTCGGCAACGACCTTGCGCAGGTCCGTGCCGAACAGGTCCACATAGCCCTGCCAGACCTTCTCGGCAAACACCGGGTCGGCCTCCTTCAAGGTCTTGCCGTGGCCCCAATCCTTCCACGCAGTTTCTTCCTCGTTGTTGCCACACCACAGCACGATGCTGGGGTGGTGACGCAGACGACGGATGTTGTCGCGTGCCTCGGCCACCACATTGGCGCGGAACGCGGGGTCGTAGCCGGGCTGCATGCCACCGCCGAACATGAAGTCCTGCCAGACCAGCAGGCCGAGTTCGTCGGCGATGTCGAAGAAGTCATCATCTTCGTAGTAACCGCCGCCCCAGTTGCGCAGCATGTTCATATTGGCATCGCGTGCGGCCTGCAGGTCGCGGCGCAGGCGCTCACGCGTCACCCGCGCCGGGAAGGCATCAAACGGAATCACGTTTGCGCCCTTGACGAACACCGGCACGCCATTGATGACGAAGCCGAAGCCCTGCCCGCCGTCCTTGTCCTCGTCACGCTGCAGCTGCACGCTGCGCAGGCCGATACGGATGCTGGACTGCAAGGCCTCCTGCTTGCCCTCACCCAAGCGCGCCTGCACGGCGTAGCGATCCTGCGCGCCATAACCCACCGGCCACCAGCGGCGCGGCTTGTCGATCTGCAGCGGCAGCGACACGCTGTTTTCACCGGGCTTCAAGGCGATAGCGCGGGTGATCTGCGCCACCGGCTTGCCGTCCGGGTCACGCACATCAATGACGACCTGAGCGGTGGCGGCGCTATCGGCCTGCTCCACCTGCAACATCACATTCAAGCGGGCCTGGTCCGCATCCAGCGCCTCGGTGCGTACGGCCAGATCGGTGATGCGCTGTTGATCCCAGCTATCCAGGTGCACGTGTCGCCAGACACCGGCGGTGACATAGCGCGGGCCCCAATCCCAACCGAAGTGGTAGGCCGGCTTGCGGACGAAGTTGCCGACCATCGCGTCCCTGGGCTCATCACCATAGGGCGAGGGATAGTTGCCGGCGATCTTGTGCGGCATCGCCTGCACCTGCGGCAGCAAGGTGCGGATGGGCGAGCGGAACACGATCTGCAGTTCATTGCCCTGCGCGCGCAGGCGGCCATCGACGCGGGCGCGCCAGGTGCGGTGCGCATTGTCGGCCTTCAGCAGCGGCTGGCCGTTCAGGCGAACCTCGGCGAAGGTGTCCAGGCCATCGAAACGCAACTCGGCATGCGGACGCGCCAGGGTTGCGCCATCCACGTCGAAGCGGGCGCGGTATTCCCAGTCGCCCAGCCCAATCCATTGCAGGCCCGCTTCCGCAGCGCCCACATAGGGATCGGCAATCAGGCCGGCCGCCATCAGGTCGGTATGCACGCTGCCCGGCACCGTGGCCGGCTTCCATGCATCCATGCCCGGATGCGCCTGCAGCTGCGCATCACCGGGTAGCAGACGGAAACTCCATTGCGCCTGCAATGGTGCGGCTACGGCTGCGCTGGAAGCCAGCGACAACGCGCACAGCAACAGGCCACGGCATGCGCGTTGAGCGAGAATTTGTATCGATCCAAACTTCGTGTGCGCTTGCTGCATGCCATCTCCTCCCTGGTGCTGCTTCCGCTTTTTTAAACCGAGTAGCAACGGCCGACAAACCAAAAAACAAAAGCTGTTCTTGCTCTGAATTCAACTACTGGAGCCTGGAGCCAGAGCGATCCCCGCCTTCGCGGGGATGACGACTGGATTATTGCGAGCACTGCACGAACAGTATTCGTCAGACCTCGCGCACCACATTCAACACTTCGTGGCAGGCACCCATGGTGTGGTAATCGGTCTTGCCGGCCGGGCTCTTCTCGTCGTCGTACTTGCGGTTGTCGGCATCGAGGATGCGGAACCACGCGCCGTAGCGATGATCAACGAAGTACTGCCATGAGTACGCCCACAGCCGCTCGTACCACTCCCAGTAGCCGGCATCGCCGGTGCGCTTGGCCAGCAGCGCGGCGGCGGCCAGCGACTCGGCCTGCACCCAGAAGTACTTGTCGTCGTCGCAGACAAAGCTGTCACCGCCAATCGCCGCACCGTCCATGTTGGGCTGGCGACGCGATTCCGGTGCAAAGCCGTAATACAGGCCGCCACGCAGCGCATCCCAGGAACGGGTTACCGCGGTATCGAACAGGTGCTTTGCCGTGGGCACCAGCCAATCGGCATCGACATGACGATCGAGGATCATCAGCAGCTTGGCCCACTCGGTCTGGTGACCGGGCTGGAAACCCCAGGGACGGAACAGGTGCTTGGGATTGTCCAGGTTGTAGTCCCAATCGATGTTCCAATCGGTGTCGTAATGCTCCCAGACCAGGCCGCCGGCCTTGGCCGCCTGCCGGCGGGTCATGTTGTCGGCAAGCTGCAGTGCGCGTTGCAGGTAGCGTTGTTCGCCGCTGGCCTCGAACGCGGCCAGCATGGCTTCGCACATATGCATGTTGGCGTTCTGGCCGCGGTAACCGGTGAAGTTCCAGTTGGCGTCGGCTTCGTCGCGGTACAAGCCGTGCTGCGGCTCCCAGAAGTGGCGCTCCAGCAGCTGCCAGGTCTCGTCCATCCATTCACGGCCCTGCTCGATGCCGGCCTTCAACGCGCAGCTATAGGCCAGCAGCACGAAGGCCACGCCGTAGCAGTGGTTCATGTCGTCCTCGACCTTGCCATCGCGCAAGGTCCAGGCGTAGCCGCCGGTGGCCGGATTGCGATGCACCTCGCGCAGGTAACGCACGCCATGCCTCACCGCATCCAGATACTCGGCGGTGCCGTACTCGCGGTAGGCCATCGCATAGTTGAAGACGAAGCGGGTGCTGCTGACCAGGTGGCGATGGCTGCGGTCGTAGATGCTGCCGTCGTCGCGGTAGTAATGGAAGAAGCCGCCATCGGGATCGATGCAATGCGGATGGTAGAAGGCCATCGTGTCGGCGATATGCGCGCGCAGGAAGGCCGGGGAGCGGAAATCGGGCGTGGTGGTCATGCGATGGCGTCCTGTTGCTGCAGCAGATGCTGCACTTCGTTCAAGCTTGGCATTGCCGCAAAGGCGCCCTTGCGGGTCACCGCCAATGCGCCCACCGCTGCGGCAAAGCGCAGCGTGCCATTGATCGCGTTCGGGGTCTGGCAGAAGGCGGCAAAGCCCGCGCCGGCACCGCCGCGCTCGACCAGGCCCACCAGCACACCGCCAACAAAGGCATCGCCGGCGGCAGTGGTATCCACCGCCTGCACGCGGAAGCTGGGCACTTCGCCCTGGCCATGGCGGGTATACCAGCGCAGCGTGCCGGCACCATCGGTGATGATCACCCACTGTGCCTGCGCGGCCAGCAGGCGCTGCAGCACCTGGGCCTCACCATCGGCGCCCAGCGGTGCGGCCAGATAATCCAGCTCCTCACGCGAGAGCTTGATCAGGTCGGCGCGTTCCAGCGCCTGCCACAGGCGCTCGCTTGGATCGAAGCCCGCCGGCCACAACGCCGGGCGCAGGTTCAGATCCAGGCTGACCACCGCACCGGCGGCGCGGGCGCGCTGCATGCCCTCGAACGTGGCCTCGGCAATATCCGCTTCGGTCAGGCTGTTGGAGCAGACATGGAAGCAGGCCGTGCCATCAAAGCAGGCCGGCAGGTAGTGCTCGGCGCGGAACAGCAGGTCCGCCGCCGGCGGCCGGTAGAAGCTGAAGCTGCGCTCGCCATGTGCGTCCAGCGCGACAAAGGCCAGCGCGGTCTTGGCTGCGTCGGTGCGCACGATGCAGTCGGTCTCGACCCCGGCCTGCTGCAGGCTCTCCAGCAGGAAGTCGCCAAACATGTCGCGGCCCAGCATGCCGGCGAAATGGCTGCTGGCACCCAGCCGCGCGGCGGCCACCGCGACGTTGGCGGGGGCACCGCCGGCGTACTGCAGGAAGGCGCGCGGGGTATCGGCCGTGGCCGGCGGCTGCGCTAGTAGATCGATCAAAATCTCGCCGAAACAAACAATCTTGCCCATCTGGCCTTAATCCTGTTGGGTAACGCCGGTGCTGGTACGTGACCCGACCAGCCCGTAGAAAATGATGTAGCCGTAGCACAGCAACGGCAGTACGAAGGAGTGATGCACGCCGATGCGGTCGGCCAATACGCCCTGCAGGAAGGGCACCACCGCGCCGCCGACAATGGCCATGATCAACAGGCTGGAAGCCTTGTTGGTCAACGGCCCCAGGCGCTCGATACCGAGCGCGAAGATGGTCGGGAACATGATCGAGTTGAACAGGCCGATCGCCACCACCGAGTACAGCGCCAGCTTGCCCTCGCTGCCCATGGTCAAGGCCAGCAGGCCCACATTGATCAGGGCAAACAGGGCCAGCAGCTTGCGCGGCGAGAACCGCACCAGCAGCGCCGAACCGGCAAAGCGACCGATCATCGCCATGGTCCAGTACAGCGATACGTAGTGCGTGGCCTGCTGCTCGCTGAAGCCGCCGATATTGGGCAGCGACAGGTAGTTGACCAGGAAGCTGCCGATCGACACCTCGGCGCCCACGTAGAAGAAGATGCCCAGCACGCCGAACAGCAGGTGCTTGTGACGCAGCGCATCGCCATAGCTGTGGCGGGCGTTATCGGCCTGCTCGCTGTTCTCGCTCAGCGCCGGCAGGCGGAACAGGAATACAAACAGCGCCAGCAGGAACAAGGCCACGGCCAGGCCCAGGTACGGCCCCTGTACCGACTGCGCTTCCTGCGCGCGGTAAGCCACCTGCTCGGCCAGCGGCAATGCCTTCAGCTGGTCGGCGCTCTTGACGGTGTTGCCGAGGATCAGCATGCCGCCGAAGATCGGCGCAATCGCCGTGCCCAATGAGTTCAATGCCTGCGCCAGCGTCAAACGGCTGGAACTGGTGCGCTCGGGCCCCAGCAGTGCGACATAGGGATTGGCGGCCACCTGCAGCACGGTGATGCCGGTGGCCAGGACGAACAGGGCCGCAAGGAAGGCGCCATACACACGCAGCTCGGCTGCCGGCCAGAAGCCCAAGGCGCCGATGCCTGCAATCACCAGGCCAGCAACGATGCCCTGCTTGTAACCCAGCTTGGCCACCAGCCGACCGGCCGGCAGCGACATCAGGAAGTACGCACCAAAGAAGGTGAACTGCACCAGCATGGCCTGGGTGTAGTTCAGCTCGAACACCGACTTCAGGTGCGGGATCAGGATGTCATTGAGACAGGTCAGGAAGCCCCACATGAAGAAAATGGTGGTCGCCACCGCCAGCGCCACGCGCGTATTGACCACGGGCGCCGACTGGCTTGATGTAGATGACGGCGATGTTGGTATGTGCATGTGGGCTGCCTGGGTGCGGTAGTCGGAAGAGGGGGGGGACGGACTCAACTGGGCCTTGCTGCACTGCTTTCGCGGATCCGCAGCTGCACCGGTGCGACGGTGCGCATCGGTGCCGCATCGGGATTGTCCAGGCGCTGCAGCAGCAGTGCTGCGGCCTGCCGGCCACGTTCGCGCGGATCAGCGGTCAGCGTGGTCAGCGGCGGCACCGCGACCGCGGCTTCGGAGATATCGTCGAAGCCGGTGACGGCAAAGTCGCCGCCCGGACGTATGCCACGCGAGGTCAGGCCCAGCATCAGGCCCAACGCAACCGTGTCGTTGTAGCAGACCGCCGCACTGGGCCGCTGTGCGCCATCGAACAATTCGCCGGTACGCGCAGCCGCTTCCAGACGGTTGGGGGCCGACTCGATCATCCAGTCGGCGTGCAGCGGCAGGCCCGCCTCAGCCAGTGCCTGCTGGTAGCCCAGGCGGCGCTGCGCACAGGAGCTGGACGCCGCATGGCCACCAAAGAAGGCGATATCACGGTGGCCGCGTTCGATCAGGTGGCGCGTGGCCATGTACGCGCCCTGCTGGTTGTCCAGGGTGAGGAAATCCCATTCGGCGCCGGCCAGTTCGCGGTTGAACAGCAGCACATTCGCATGCGCGCCCAGTACCTGGCGCAGCGCATTGGCGTCACTGCCTTCGGCCGGCGACAGGATGAAGCCGGTGGGCGTGTGCTCCATCAAGGTACTCAACACCGCCTGCTGCCGCTGTGGCGATTCGCCGGTGCTGCCGAGCAGGGTCACGAAGCCCTTGCCGCCCAGCGCCTCATCCACGCCCGAAGCGAATTCGGCGAAGAACGGGTTGGACAAGTCATTGATGACCAGCGCGATCGACGACGAGGTGCGCCGCCGCAGGTTGGCGGCAGTGCGGTTGTAGACATAGCGCTGCTTGCGCAGCTCGGCCTCGACCTTGGCGCGGGTATCGACATTGACCAGCGGGCTGCCACGCAGCACCAGCGACACGGTCGCCCGCGACACGCCCACCGCCTGTGCGATGTCGGTAACGGTGACGGCGCGTTGGCCGGCCTTGCGTGCGCCCTTGGCGCCGGGGGGAGTGTCTTTCATCGGCTCGACTGCGGTTGCGGGATGCGCCAAGCCTAAAGGATCACGGCCAGCGCCTGCGCTGCCCGTTCCCTTCTTTCCGGCCTTGGCGCTGCCCGAACTCACGGCTGGGCGCTGCCCGGGGTGGCGCAGTACGACACCGGCAGGTCCGCCGAGGCGGTGCCCCAGCCCTGCTCCGGCGCCTGCGCGCCCAGGGCGAAGCGCACATCACCGCCCTGCTGCAGGCGCTGCCAATCCAGCCACACGGCCGGCTGCGGCTTGCCGTCGACCTGCACGCTCTGGATGTACTGCAGGCTGCGCGGATCAGCGCCCGGGGCCAGCAGACGCAGGGTGCGGCCATTGCCCAGGGTGATCTCGGCCTTGCTGTAGCGCGGTGCATGCAGCAGGAACTGGCCGCTGCCCGGCACCGCCGGATACAGGCCCAGCGCGCTGAACAGATACCAGGCCGACATCGTGCCCAGATCATCATTGCCGGTAACGCCGTTCGGCGCATTGGTGAACAGCTGCTGCGCGGCGCGGACCACGGTGGCGGTCTTCCACGGCTGGCCGATCAGCGTATACATCCACGGCGAATGCAGGTCAGGCTCGTTGTTGGGGTTGTAGCGGTACTGGTTGTAATAGCTGTACGGGCCAACCACCCATTCCTTGCGCGCGGCGGTGAGCGGTGACTGCAGCAGGGCGTCATAGGCGAAGAACGCATCCAGACGCTTGCCGGCCTGCTCGCGGCCGTGCATGGCCTGCAACATGCCGGGCACGTCCTGCTGCACCAGCCACTGGTACTGCCAGCCGGTACCTTCGTGGAAGCCATGCTGCGAGCGCGGGCTGTACTGGCCATTGGCCGGCGTATACCAGTTGCCATGCTCATCGCGCGGACGCGGGAAGCCGCTGAAGCCGGTCTCCGCATCACGCACATCGGCATCCCACACCTTGTGCCAGTTGCCACCTCGCGCGCGCAGTGTCGCAGCATCATCGGCGTGGCCCAGGCCATCGGCCATCTGCGCCAGCGCGCAATCGGCCAGGGCGTATTCCAGCGTTGCCGAGCCGCCGTGGTGCGGGTCCACGTCCATGCCCTTGGACGGGAAGGCACGGTCATAGGCCACATAGCCATTGGCCAGATAGCTGGCATTGCCGGAACGGCCGGCCATACGCGAATCGATCGACGGCATCTCGAAGGCATTGCGGCGCAGCGCACCCCAGGCTTCCGCCTCACGGCCCTTCAGCGCGCCAAAGCGCCACAGATCGACCATGAACGGCGTCACCGGGTCGCCAGTCATCACGTTGGTTTCAAAGTTGGCATAGCCCCAACGCGGCAACCAGCCACCCTGTTCGTTGATGGCCAGCAGGCTGCGACCGATATCGCGTGCCACTTCCGGGCGGGTCAGTGCCAGCCACTGGTTCTGCGTGCGGTAGGTATCCCACAGCGAGAAATACTCGTAGTAGGTCCAGCCATCGGCACGGTGGATGACGTCGTCATAGCCGCGATAGCGGCCATCGGCATCGCTGCCGGTCATCGGCTGCAGCAGCGCGTGATAGAGCGCGGTGTAAAGCACAGTACGATCATCGGCATTCGCCCCTTCGACCTTGACGCTGCCCAGCTGTTCGCGCCACTGCGCCTGTGACAGCGCGCGCATGCGATCAAAACTCAGCAGCTTGCCGCCCTGCATGCCATCGCTGCGCAGGTTGTTGCGTGCGCCTTCAGCATCCACATGCGAGATCGCACTGGTGGCGGTGACACTGTGGCCATCGGCCAGGTCAAAGCTCAGCCACGCGCCATTGGGCTTGGCCTCGCCTTCCATGCTGTGGCGTGCGCCGGGCAGACCGCCTTCCTCGCCCCAGGTGCCATGGGCCTTGAACGGGCGATCAAACTCGATGCGGAACCAGGTGGTGTACTGGTGGCCACCGCAGAAACTCTTGGTGACCAGCTTGCCTTCCACCGCACGATCACCGACCACGTCGATAACGCTACCGATCACCGAATGGCGCTCGTTGGCCTGGGCGACGTTGACCAGCACCTGACCTTCGCTGACGCCGGCACTGAAGGTGTAGCGTTCGGCGGCGGCGCGGGTCAGCGCGGTGGTTTCCACGTCGATGCCGCGGTAGTCGGTCAGGCGAACCTTGTAGTAACCGGCCTGACCGACTTCACCGTCATGGCTGTAGGCCGAGGCGTAATTTTTGTGGTCGAAACGCTTGGGGTCCTGGGTATCGAAATCACCGCCCGGCCCGATGCTGCCGGTCACCGGCAACACCGACACCTGCCCGCCCTGCTCCCAGCAGCCAGCGCCGGAGATGAAGGAATGGCCGAAACCGCGGATCTTTTCATCGTCGTAGCGCCAACCCGAGTAATGGCTGCCGATCGGGCTGACCTGGATCAGGCCGAATGGCGCGGAGGCACCCGGGAAGGTATTGCCGTCGTCCTTGCTGCCGATGAAGGTATTGACCTCGCGCTCCAGCGCGGCCGAGGGCGCGGCCTGCAGCGGCGCGATACCGAGCGCCAGCAGGCAGGCAGCCGTTGCCAGCAGGCGGCGGGGAGGTGCAAAGGTCGGCGATCGGCTCATGCGTTGGATCCTTGGGTCGGTCGGTGTGGCGTGGATGGCGTTACGGCAGAGGGTGGCCCGGACCAGCCGGGCCGCTGATACCCAGCCCGTCCTGGGGGACGGGGGAGAGATGCCGGGTATCAGCAAAACGGGCGACCCTGGCGCAAGCCCCCGGCAGCCGTCACGACAGCGGCTGATGAAAGCAGGCACCGAACAACGGGCCATTCAAGGCGGCTTCCAGCAATGTTTTCAGTGACTTGCAGAGGGCAGGAGCGCGCCCTGGGCTGCCCCTACTGCTTTCCCCGACTCACATTGCCAGAAATTTAGATCGATCCAAGTAAAGCATGAGCTTTTCACCCAACGCATTCTGCGGCGCAGCATTTCGGCAAAAACAGATTGCGCTGGGCTCTGTTTGGCAGGGGTTTTGCCGACAGGGCAACGCGGAAGCCAACCCCTCCCCAGCCCTCCCCTTGCCTGCGGCAAAGGGAGGGGGCGTAGT
>DAMCTY010000021.1:0-54705 GCA_032112995.1 Stenotrophomonas sp.
GCACCGGTGCTGATCTGCCGCTGTTGTACCAGGTGCAGATGGAGCAGCAGCTGGCGGTCAGTGATGCTTCTCGCGTGCTTTTCATGGCCTCGAAGTGGGCCGGTGATCAGCTGGTCGAGGAACGCCACTGCTGGTATGTCAGCAACGCCGAGCTGCGCGACAAGATCGTCTCCGGCTGGGCACAGTTTGAAGCCGATGTGGCCGCCTATGAGCCCGAGGCAGCCAAGGCCGAGCCGGTAGCCGCCCCCATCGCCGGCTTCGGCGCGCTGACGATTCGCGTAGAGGGCCGCGTGCTGGCCTCGAACATGGACGCGTTCAAGGCCAACGCCGAGGCGTTCCTGGCCCAGCTGCCCCGCGCCGACCAGTTGCAGACCGATCAGGACTTCGTGGACGCCGAGGCTGCGGCGAAGGCATGCAGCGAGGCCGAGGCCCGCATCAAGGCCGCGACGGAATCCACCTTGGGCGAGATGATCGACATCGATGCCCTGCTCCGCACCGCCAGCTCGGTCAGCGAAGCGATCCGTCAGGCGCGGCTGGTGCTGGAAAAGGCGGTCAAGGTCGAGAAGGAGAACCGTCGCGCGCAGATCGTTGCCGATGGCGCCAAGGCGGTGCGGGTCCACTACGACAACATCAACGCGTCCCTGGGCGAGCACCGCATCCAGCCGCCGCAGTCGCTGCAGCTGGACATGGCTGCCGTCATCAAGGGCAAGAAGTCGATCAGCAGCATGCAGGATGCCGTCGCTGGCGCGGTGGCCACCTGCAAGATCGACGCGAGCCAGGCCGCCGACCGCATCCGCGCCAACATCGCCATTCTGGATGGCCATGCCGAGCACGCCACCCTGTTCGCCGACCGCGTACAGCTGTGCGCCAACAAGGCGCCGGACGACCTGCGCAACCTGGCCAAGGCCCGCATCGCCGAGCACGATCAGCGCGAGGCCGACAAGCTCGAAGCCGAGCGCGAGAGGACCCGCGCCGAGGAAGCGGCGAAGCTGCAGCAGGCGCAGGCACCTGCGCCTCAGCCGTCCCCGGCGGAACAGACGCGCGCCAATGTTCCAGCCGCTGGAACACCTGCACCAGCGGCAAGCACGGCTGTTGCTGACCAGCGCATCAAGCTGGGCGACATCAATGCGCGCATCGCCCCGCTCTCGATTACGGCCGATGGCTTGGCACTGCTCGGCTTCCGCCCGGTGGCGACGGATCGCAGCGCGAAGCTGTACGACGTTGGCCAGCTGCCGGGGATCTACGAGGCCCTGCGCTGGCTGATCGTGGACGCCGAGAACAACTACCCGCTGGCCGCCTGACCATGGATCGCGCCACCTACCGCACCGCCGGCATGCTCGCCAAGCTGCGCCGACCGCAACCCGCGCACATCACTGCTCGGGACATGCTGCGCCGACACCTGCACGACGCGGGCCGCAATCTGGACTCGCTGGCCACTGCATGGAACTGCAGGCGCTTCAGCGTGTGGCGCATCTTCCAGCGCACCGATCGACCTCTGCAGCCGCATCACGTCGAGGGCGCGATTACCGCCCTCTCCCTGGACGAGTTCGACGCCAACGAGTTGCGGCTACGTGCCGCGCGCGAGGCCGGCTGGGCGATCGATCCGCGATTTCTGATGGAGCAGGCCCATGACTGACCGCAACCGTTTCGCCCGCCGCGCACCGAAGCGCAATCAGGGCCTGAGCTGGGGCAGGCTTCCTACCGACGACGGCTCGGCCGTGGTGTACCGCATCTTCCGCCGCGAGCTGAGCGGAAAGCTGCACATGGAGGCTCGAACGTTCTTCACCGGCAGCGAGCCGGCTCACATCGCCAAGGTCCTGCGCAGTTTGAAGCGCCAGCTGCGCGACCGCGTGGACGAGATCGATCTGGAAGCTATGGAGGAAGCAGCATGATCAACCATATTGGTGACGCCAACAAAATGGTCGCCGCAGCGCCGGTTGATGGCCCGACCGAAGTTGAGTGGATGATGGCCTGCAACGAGATCGGCGGGGCAGACGTGGCTGAGGAAATCATCACGCGCGCCTACAGCATCGCCGAGATGCCGCGCAGCACCCCCGCAGCGCCGGGGATCGACCTGACTATTCCGGACCGCATCAAGCAAGCACACGACAAATGCAAGCTGTGGCCGGAAACCAAATGGCCGGGGTTTGAACCCGATGCTGGGTTCACGGCTTTGCTTGAAATCCGGAACTGGGTTGAAACTCTGATCGACGCCAGCTCCAAGGGCGGCGAAAGCATGCGTGACTGGTCGTTGCGTATGGCGAAGCTGGAGGAAGGTCAGCATGTCGGCGCAGGCGCACACGGGCTGCCGGACAGCCCCAAGGGCGGCAGCGATGCGTAAGACCTGCACCAAATGCGTCCGCTCCCTTCCGCTGCAGCAGTTCAACCGCGCAGGGAAGCAAGGCCGGTCCGGCGTGTGCGTGCCGTGCACCAACGACATGCGCAGGCTTCGCGCTCCGCTGCCCGACCAGGTGCCTGACATCGAGCAGGTCCGCATCAACAACGCCGCCGCCCTGTGGTTCGGGCCTGTGCGGCCGCAGCCGAGGCATGCCGTATGACCACAGCAGACCCCTACCGCCAGTTCCTTGAGCGAAAGGTCAAGGTTGCCCCGTCGTTGGGCTTCGACGTTTCGCCCGAAGATGTGAACCCGATTCTCAAGCCTCACCAGCGCGACACCGTCGTGTGGGCTTGCACGGGTGGTCGCCGCGCCTTGTTCCAGCGTTTCGGTTTGGGCAAGAGCGTGCAGCAGTTGGAAGTTTGCCGGCTGGCCCGACGCCATGCCGGCGGTGCCGCCGGCATTGTGATTCCGCTGGGCGTCCGGCAAGAGTTCCGCCGCGACGCAGCGATGCTCGGCATGGAAACCCGCTTCGTGCGCACCAGCGCCGAGATCGATCCGGAGTTCGACGGCGTCCACCTGACGAACTACGAGTCGGTGCGCGACGGGAAGCTGGACCCCAACCTGTTCACAGTGGCCAGCCTTGATGAAGCCTCGGTGCTGCGCAGCTTCGGCTCGAAGACCTATCAGCAGTTCCTGACCCTGTTCGATGAGGTCCGGTACCGCTTTGTGGCCACGGCCACTCCGAGCCCGAACCGATACAAGGAGCTGATCCACTACGCCGGCTTCCTGGGCGTGATGGACACCGGCCAAGCACTTACTCGCTGGTTCAAGCGCGACAGCACGAAGGCCAACAACCTGACGCTATACCCACACAAGGAACGAGAGTTCTGGCTTTGGGTGGCGAGTTGGGCACTGTTCCTGCAACGCCCGTCCGACCTCGGCTACAGCGATGAGGGTTACGACCTGCCGGAGCTGAGCGTCCACTTCCACGAAGTGCCGGTCGACCATAGCAGCGCCGGTACCAACCGCGACGGCCAGATGAAGATGTTCCGCGATGCGGCGCTGGGAGTGATCGATGCTGCGCGCGAGAAGCGTGACACCCTACCGGCCCGCGTCGCTGCAGTGCAGTCGATCGTCGGTACCCGGCCAGATGATCATTGGCTGATCTGGCACGACCTAGAAGCCGAGCGTCACGCCATCGCCACGGCGGTACCGGAAGCGGTGAGCATCTACGGCGACCAGGATCTGGACGAGCGGGAACAGTCGGTCATCGACTTCAGCGAAGGCCGCACCCGGATCCTGTCGGCAAAGCCGGTCATCGCCGGCAGCGGCTGCAACTTCCAGCGACATTGTCACCTCGCTGTGTATGCCGGCATCGGCTTCAAGTTCAACGACTTCATTCAGTCAATTCACCGTATCCAGCGGTTTCAGCAGCAGCACCCAGTGGAGGTATGGATTGTCCACGCCGAAAGCGAGCGCGAAGTGCTGGCGAGCCTGCAGGCGAAGTGGAAGCGACACGAACAGATGGTGGAAAAGATGAGCGAGATCATCAGGGAATACGGACTGAGCAAGGCCGCCATGTCGCAGGTACTGACCCGCTCCATTGGCGTGGAGCGTATCGAGGCCAGCGGCGAGGGATGGACGGTGGCCAACAACGACTGCGTATTGGAAACCCGCAGCATGGGGGCGAACAGCGTTGACCTGGTGGTCACCTCGATCCCCTTCTCCAACCACTACGAATACAGCCCCAGTTACAACGATTTCGGCCATACCGACGACAACACGCACTTCTGGGCGCAGATGGATCACTTGTCCAAAGAACTGCTGCGTGTCCTCAAGCCGGGACGCATCGCCGCCATCCACGTCAAGGACCGCATCCAGTTCGGCGCGGTGACCGGCGCCGGCGTGCCGACGGTGAGCCCATTCCATGCCGAAGCGATCTTCCACTACCGCTCGCACGGCTTCGACTACATGGGCCTGATCACGGTCATCACCGACGTGGTGCGCGAGAACAACCAAACCTATCGCCTTGGCTGGTCGGAGCAGTGCAAGGACGGCACGAAGATGGGGGTCGGCTCGCCCGAGTACATCGTCCTGCTGCACAAGCCGCAGACAGACCGCAGCCGCGGCTATGCCGATGAGCCTGTCCGCAAGGACAAGGCGAACTACACGCGTGCCCGGTGGCAGGTGGATGCCCATGCGTTCTGGCGCTCCAGCGGACAACGCATGCTCACTGCCGACGAGCTGGCACAGCTGGGGCCGGACAAGCTGGCCAAGCTGTTCACCCAGTACAGCCTGGCTAACGTCTACGACTTCGAAACGCATGTTCGGATCGGGGAGGAGCTGGAGGCCCGTGGCGCCCTGCCCTCCACCTTCATGTCCCTGGCGCCGGGCAGTCACCACCCGGACGTGTGGCATGACGTGAATCGAATGATCACGCTCAATGGCGAGCAGACCAAGCGCGGGCTGGAAAACCACATTTGCCCGCTCCAGTTCGACATCGTGGACCGACTGATCGAGAGGTTTAGCAACGCCGGTGAGCTAGTGTTCGATCCCTTCGGCGGCTTGTTCACGGTCGCTTATCGCGCCCTGAAACTCGGCCGCCGCGGGCGCGCCGCCGAGCTGTCCACCGCCTACTTCATGGACGGCGTGAAATACCTGCAGGCCGCCGAGCGTGAGATGGCCATGCCTGACCTGTTCGCCACCTTGGACCAAGAGCGCGCCGCATGAGCGATCTGGCCGAATTCATTGATCACATCGCCGTCGGCCATGAGCTGGCGCGCAAGGTTGGCGTCAACCTGGACAAGGTCCGGCCGAAGACCCGCCGCATGTGGGAGGCGCGCGGCCTGGCCGTGATTGCCCTCGCCCGCGGCGATCTGGACGAGGCCACCAAGATCATGGCGCCGTTTGCGAGGAAGCGCCGATGAGCGCCCCGCAGCTATTCCCAGTCGTTTATAGCTACCGCGCCTCGCCGATATTTATGCGCTCCTGCAGTTCGTTCAGGACCTGCCTGCCGATTGCCGTCAACGCTACGGGCGTTCCAGTCGCATATCCCCACATAACAAGGTCACCTAGCAACGGCGGTGTGTCCGGCTTATCCCCGTCTTCAACGGCGCACAACGATGACATTAATGCTCTTTCACCAGGTCGCAATTCCCTTCACTCCTTTGCTAAATCTCCTGATCTGACCATCGCCGTTCTTCGGCATGGCCGCAATGGGACCAAGTGTCTAGAACGCCGGACCTGCGTCACAGAACCCCGAAACAACCGAACCAAGAGCGCCCGCGTGGCGCTCGAAGGAGAGCAACATGGCTGACCAAATCGCGCTCTCGAAGAAGGAGGTTGCGCAGCTGTGCCGGACCCCTTTAAAGGTCCGGCAGATCGCCTTCCTGCTGCAAAATGGCATCAGGCACTATCTGGACGCGCACGGATTCCCGGTTGTGCTGCGCTCTACCATCGATGGCACCCAGCCCCAGGATCAGCAGGTCATCAAGACCTGGAAGTCCAACAAGGCGGCGTGATGGGAAGGAAGCCAACCAAGGCCGGCGCTATCCCCCGCTTCCGGGCGCGGGTACGCGGCACGAAAACCTACTATTTCTACGATCACGGCGGCAGTCCAAGGCGAGAAGAAGCCCTGGGCAGCGACTATGGCCTTGCCATCCAGCGCTGGGCTGAACTCGAACGCGCGGCGCATACGCCGGAAGCGCCGCAGGTGATGTTCGACTGGGTCTGCGGCAGGTACATGGCCGAGGTGGCCTCCAGGAAGTCGGCCAGGACGTTCGAGGACAACCAGAAGGAGGTCATCAAGCTCAAGGCCTTCTTCTGCGATCCGCCCGCGCCGCTTGAAGCGATTCGGCCAGTCAGCGTCCGCGAGTACCTGACGTGGCGGACTTCTGGCGGCACGGGGTTCGTCAGGGCCAATCGCGAGAAAGCGCTCCTTTCCCACATTTGGAACTACGCCCGTGACCGCGGCTACACAGCCCTGCCAAACCCCTGCGCCGGCATCAAAGGCTTCAAGGAGGATGGTCGGGACGTGTATATCGAGGACGCCCAGTTCGAGGCCGTGTGGAAGGCTGCTGATACCTGCGTGCGGGATGCCATGGACCTGGCCTATTTGCTGGGGCAGCGGCCGGCTGACGTGCTGGAACTGACCGAGATGGACGTGCGCGACGGCGCCGTGCACCTGCGTCAGAACAAGACCGCCCATAAGCTCCGGGTCGAGATCAGCAACGAACTCGCTGCGCTGCTGGAGCGCATCCGGGAGAGGAAAAGGGCCTTCACCGTCCACAGCACGCGCCTGGTGGTGAACGAGCATGGCCGGTCCATGACGGTCGCGGCCATGTCCCGCCGTTGGCTCAAGGCCTGCAGGGCCGCCAAGATCGAAGGTATCCAGTTCCGAGATCTGCGCGCCAAGGCTGGCACCGACAAGACCGACTCCACAGGTGACATCCGACAGGCTCAACAACAACTTGGGCACACCTCGGTAGTCATGACCGAGGCCTACGTAAGGTCTCGCCGAGGCTCAAAGGTCACGCCGACACGATGAAACTCCTTGATATCTCTACGCCCATGTATCCCGAAACATTCGCGATAGTCGATGACGAAGACTACGCCGACGTATCTCGATTCAAGTGGCACCTGTCCGCCTGCGGATACCCCGCGCGCAACTTGCCGCGCCCAGCCAAAGGAATCGAATACCTCCACCGGCGGCTGATGAACAGTCCGGCCGGGCTTGTCGACCATGCGAACTCGGACCCACTGGACAACAGGCGCGAGAACCTTCGCATCACCGACAAGAGGGGGAATGCGGCAAATATGCGATGCAAAGCGCGGTGCGGGCTCAAGGGAGTGACGTTTCACCAGCAAAGCGGCAAGTGGCGCGCCCGCATCATGGATTCGGGAAGGCAAATTTCTCTCGGGCTCCACGCCACAAAGGAAGAGGCACACGCAGCGTATGCAAAGGCCGCCAAGGCAAGGTTCGGCGAATTCGCGCGCACCAAATGACGCCCCGGCGCGATGAATTGCGGAACAACCCCTCAAATTGCGGAACACTTCGCCGAACTGCGCCCACAAAAAAAGGCACCTAAGTGCCTGTTTTTTCTTGGTGCCGAAGGTGGGACTCGAACCCACACGCTTTTAAGGGCGGCGGATTTTGAATCCGCTGCGTCTACCGATTCCGCCACTTCGGCTGGCAAGGCGGCGAGTATAGCGGAGCTTTGTTCAGTTGGGCAGGGGTCAGGGCCAATTTTTTCTGTAATGCCGATTTCCACCGGGGCTATACTCTCGCCAACGGAAATGGGGACGATCAATGGCATCGTTACAGGGAGCGCGCGCGCTCATCGTCGAGAACGACGAGCTCAACGCCATGCTGCTGCAGCTGCAGCTCGAGGCAGAGGGCCTTTGCGTGGTCGGTGTTGCCTGCAATGTCGCCGAGGCGCTGCAGTTGCTGGATGAAATGCAACCGCAGCTGGCATTTCTGGATTACTGGTTGTCACATACCGAGACCAGCACGCCTGTCGCCGAACGGTTGCAGCAGCGCGGCATCCCTTTCCTGGTCGCTACCGGCATGGACACCTCGCAGCTGCCGCCGGTATTCGACGCTGGCATCAAGCTGGCCAAGCCCTATACCGGGGCCGACCTGAGCCAGGCACTGGCCCACTCGCTGGCGATCAGCTGACAGCGCCTGTCGCCCAGCCAGAGGCCCCGCGATGCAGGGCCTCAACGCTAAGCCTGTAGTCAGCCGCCCTTCCGAGCCCGTGCAAAGGCTTCTGCCAGGGCATTGTTGGCAGGTGCAGCCGATTGCGCCGAGCGCGGGGTGGCATTGCCGGGGCGGCCGCCGCCATTGGCCTGGCGCGGTTGTCCGCGCTGCCCGCTGCCGTCGCGGCGCGGTGAGGCGCCCTGCCCTGCACCCTGCTCCGTTTTCTTCGCTACCGGCGCATCTTCCAGCCGCCGGGTCAGGGCGATGCGCTTGCGTGCGACATCCACTTCCAGCACTTTGACCTTGACGATGTCGCCCGCCTTGACCACGTCACGCGGGTCCTTGACGTAGCTGTCGGACAGCGCCGAGATGTGGACCAGGCCATCCTGGTGCACGCCGATATCGACAAAGGCGCCAAATGCAGCGACGTTGCTGACCACACCTTCCAGGATCATGCCTTCACGCAGGTCCTTGATGTCTTCCACACCGTCGGCGAAACGTGCTGCCTTGAACTCCGGGCGTGGGTCACGGCCGGGCTTTTCCAGCTCCTTCAGGATGTCACGCACGGTCGGCACGCCAAACGTGGCGTCGGTGAACTGTTCCGGCTTCAACCCACGCAGGAAGCTGCCGTCACCGAGCACCGCCTTGATCGGGCGCGCGGCGGCAGCCACGATGCGCTCGACCACCGGGTAGGCCTCCGGGTGCACCGCCGACGCATCCAGCGGCTCGTCGCCGTCGGCGATGCGCAGGAAGCCGGCGCATTGCTCGAAGGTCTTCTCACCCAGTCGCGGCACTTTCAGCAACTCCTTGCGGCGCTTGAACGGGCCGTTCTCATCCCGGTGACGGACGATGTTCTCGGCCACCGTGGAGGACAGGCCTGACACGCGCGACAGCAGCGCCGCCGAGGCGGTATTGACGTACACCCCCACGGCGTTGACGCAGTCTTCCACGCGCGCATCCAGCGCCTTGGCCAAGCGGAACTGGTCCACGTCGTGCTGGTACTGGCCCACACCGATGGCCTTGGGTTCGATCTTTACCAGTTCGGCCAGCGGATCCTGCAGGCGTCGGGCGATGGACACCGCACCACGCAGCGAGACGTCCAGGCCCGGGAACTCCCTGGCAGCGAATTCCGACGCCGAGTACACCGATGCACCGGCCTCGCTGACCACCACCTTCTGCAGCCGGGGATTGTTGCAGGCCTTGATCGCCTCGCCCGCGAGCTTGTCGGTTTCGCGGCTGGCGGTGCCGTTGCCGATCGCGATCAACTCCACGTTGTGCTTGCTGCACAACTGCTTGATCGTCTGCAGCGACTGCTCCCACTGCCGCCTGGGTTCGTGCGGATAGATGGTATCCGTGGCCAGCAACTTGCCGGTGGCATCGACCACGGCAATCTTGCAGCCGGTGCGGATGCCCGGGTCCAGGCCAAGCACGGCCTTGGGGCCGGCCGGTGCGGCCAGCAACAGGTCCTTGAGGTTGTCGCCGAACACGCCGATCGCCTCGGCCTCGGCCTTCTCGCGGGCCTGGTTGAACAGGTCCAGCAGCAGGTGCATATGCAGCTTGGCGCGCCAGGTCAGGCGGCAGGCATCCAGCAACCAGCGGTCAGCTGGGCGCCCCTGGTCGGCGATGCCGGCATTGCGGGCAACCCGCCCCTCGGCATATTGGTGACCGGCCTCGGCCTCTTTGCCGGGGTCCAGCTCGAGAAACAGGATTTCCTCGCGGCGTGCGCGAAACAGCGCCAGCAGGCGGTGCGAGGGAATACGCGCCAGCGACTCGGCGTGATCGAAGTAATCCCGGTACTTGGCACCCTCGGCCTCCTTGCCCTCGGCCACCCGTGCCCGGATCACGCCCTGCTCGGCCAGCCACTGGCGCAGCTCGCCGACCAGCGCGGCGTCTTCGCCCCAGCGCTCCATCAGGATGGCGCGCGCGCCCTCCAGCGCTGCCTTGCTGTCTGCAACGCCCTTGTCGGCACTGACAAACCCGGCAGCAAAGGCCTGCGGATCCAGTCCGGGATCGGCCAGCAGACCATCGGCCAAGGGTTCCAGCCCGGCCTCACGGGCAATCTGCGCCTTGGTACGGCGCTTGGGCTTGTACGGCAGGTACAGGTCCTCCAGACGGCTCTTGGTGTCTGCCGCAAGGATGTCCTCGCGCAGCGCATCACTGAGCTTGCCCTGCTCCTGGATGCTGGCCAGCACGGCCTTGCGCCTGTCCTCCAGCTCCCGCAGGTAGGTCAGGCGCACCTCCAGGTTGCGCAGCTGGGTGTCATCGAGCCCGCCGGTGACTTCCTTGCGGTAGCGCGCGATGAACGGGACGCTGGCACCTTCGTCCAGCAACGCGATGGCGGCCTTGGCCTGGGCGGCCTGGGCGCCGATCTCGTTGGCGATGGTCTGCGCGATCTGCTGCGCGAGCTTGATGTCTTGCATTGCCGGGTGCGGAAACCACGTTCTGGGGAATCTGCATTCTGGCAACGCTGGCGCTGCGACGGAAGCTTGACAATCCATTGCACCGGGCATGCAGCCCGGCACGGAAGGTACAGGTTCAGGCCAGGTGCTGGCTCAACCGCTGGCAGGCAATGTCATCGCGCAGGTCTTCCAGCACCATCACGCGCATCCGGCCGCGGCCGGTGACGTTCATCATCCGCTCCACATAAAACTCCGGACCGTCTTCAGTGTCCGCGCGGGTCTTGCTGAAACCGTAGGGCACCACGCCCTTGTCGCCATCCTTGCTGCCACCGATATAAAGAACAATTGCCATGGTGGTTGGTACTCCTGTTGGATCTATAACGCCGCCACACTACGCGGGCCTGCGTTAGAAGGATGTACACAAAAAGTTTTCACTCCATGACCACGGCGTTGCCGACTGAAGACAGGCTCAGCCAACGCCGGGAAACCAGCCCCTGCCCTGCATTGCATAGCGATCGGCTGCACGCTCGAAGGGATTGCGCACACTCACCCCGCCACTGAGCAGGTACACCGGCAGGAACAGTGGCCCCAGCACCATGTACTGGTACACATGTGCACGCTCATGATCACCCAGGCGCACGCGCGGATGCTGGCATCGCCCCGCACGGTGTTCGTAGGTCATGCACAGCCCATCCAGATCGGCCCCGGTATGCAGGATCACCATGCCCAGGGTAATGGCGCCGCCAGGCCCCCATGGCCAATGCCGGAATACAAGCGCGCATTCGCGGCGACTCCAGTAGGCCTGCGCCCCGGCCAGGCACCCAGCCAGGCCAGCCAATATGCCGATCAGGGTATTGGGCAGGGTCCATACGCCGCCCACGGCCTGCAACAGGCGCTTGCCCCACTCCGGCAGTCCCTCGTTCATTCCCGCGCCTGGTGCCCCGTTGCGCGCAATTGCCGCAGCTGGGCGAGAAACCAGGTTGCGGCATCCTGTTCCGCGCTGCCGGGACAAGCCACCCGGTAGGCCTTGCCACTGATGCTGCTGCGGCTGGCCGCACGCTCGATGAACTGCTCGCTGCTGTCGACCAGATCGCGTTTGAGCAGGTAGTCGTACTTGCGCTGCAGGTGGCTGCGCGCCTGGGCCGGATCGTGCCAGCTGCCGTTGCGTTGGAAGCGGCAACCAGAGCGCTCCAGCGCCTGCATGAGGTCGCTGATTTCGCGTTGGGTGGCGGCACTTGGCGCCGCCTGCACCGTAGCGCTGGTGGCAGCAAGCAACAACGCGACCAGCAATGAATGTTTATGCATCAGCGGTTCCTGCTCAGCCACTGGTCGATTGCCGACGGCACCTCGCGCTGCGCGCGGCCGGAAACATAGATGCCGATATGGCCACCGCGGAAACCCAGTTCGGTGTAATCGCTGCTGCCGATCCGGCCCGCCATCGCCCGCGAGGCGGCTGGCGGCACCAGGTGGTCCTGCTCGGCATAGATGTTCAGCACCGGCATGCGCACGGCCTGCAGGTCCACCGCCTCCTCGCCGATACGGATGGTGCCGTGCATCAGGCCGTTGCCCTGGTAGAACTGCTTGACGAACTCACGGAACGCCTCGCCTGCCAGGTCCGGCGAGTCGAAGATCCATTTTTCCATGCGCAGGAAATCTTCCAGCGCCTGCTTGTCGTCCAGAATGTCCATCAGCCCCACGTACTTCTGTACGTTCAAGCGAAACGGCTTGAGCATGAGGTAGCTGGCGTTCATCAGGTCGGCCGGGATATTGCCCAGCGTGTCGACGAACAGGTCCACGTCCACCTGCCGCGCCCAGTGCGAGAGCATGTTGTCAGGCGTCTGGAAATCCACCGGCGTGACCATGGTGATCAGCGAGCGCACCTTGTGCGGGCGCAGCGCGCTGTAGCACAGCGAGAACACCCCGCCCTGGCAGATGCCCAGCAGGTTGATGGCTTGATCGTCATGCTGCGCACGCAGGTGGTCCACCGCGCCGTCGATGTAGCGCAGCAGGTAGTCCTCCAGCGTGAGGTAACGCTCGGACCGATCCGGGTAGCCCCAGTCCAGCACATAGACGTCCTGGCCCAGGGCCAGCAGCTTCTGCACCAGAGAACGGCCATCCTGCAGGTCGACCATATAGGGCCGGTTGACCAGCGCATAGACGATCAGCAGCGGCGGTTGGCCGTTGCCAGGGTGCTCGCTGACAAAGCGGTACAGCTTGACCTTGCCATCGCTCCATACTTCCTGGCGCTCGGTGACGCCGTAATTGACGTCCTCCACCCCCGGCAGCAGCTTCAGCCCCTCAACCAGCTTGCGCTGCCACTGCAATGTTTCCTGCAGCAGGTCGTCATTACCAAACCCCAGCGGCCCCTTCATGCCCGGCCTCCACGGCGCGCTGCTGCAGGTTTGCTGCGGGCCAGCGCCTTGCTGGCGGGTGCAGCTTTCCGGGTTGCAGCCGTCGGGTTGATGGAACGGGCGTTATTGTTGGCGCTGGCCTTTTTGACCACCGCCGTCTTGACGGCTGGTTTCTTGCCTGCCGACTTGTTTCCGGCCACCTTCTCCGCTGCGGTCTTTCTGGCCGCAGGTTTGCCGGAAGTTGCCTTGCCGGTTGCCGCACGCGCCGCTTTTGCCGGGGCTGGCGACGCTGCAGCCTGATCCTCGGCGCGCGGCTGCGCAGCGCCGCTGGCCATCTGCCCCGTACGCGCGATCAGGCGCCGCAGCTGCCGCTCCAACTCGGTAATGCGACGGTGGGCGGCGTCCATCTCGCTGCGGGTGGGCACGCCCATCGCTTCGCAGGCACGCTCCAGCTCGCCCTGGCTCGCCGCACGCAGGCGCATCTGCGCATTTGCCAGCTCGCCATAGATACGCTGGAAGTCCTCGGACAGCGCCATCTGCGCATAGGCCTCCTCAGCCGCATCGATCCACAGATCGAACATGGCGCGGGCGCTGGTCAGCTGGCCACCGGGCACCTCATGCTCGCCCAGCTTGGTCTCGAAACGCTTGAATGCGTCGTCCAGCACCGTGCGGATCGCATCCACGTAGTGCTCGGCACGGGCCTGGTAGTCCTGCTGCATCTTCAGCAATGTCTGCCAGCGCGCCTGGTGCTCGCGTGCGGGGCCGAAGGCGGGTGCATCCAGCCAGTCACTGCCCCCAAGGCCCGTTTGCACCGCGCGCGCGAATTCACGCACCCAGGGTTGGTCGTTGAGTGCACTGCCACCGCGCGCAGCGCCCAGCATCCAGTGCAGCAGCGCATCGCCCTGCCCCTGCGTGGCTTCGCGCCAGGCACCGGCCACTTCCGCGGCACTGGTATCGCGCCCGGCAAAACGGGCGGCCACCGCCTGCATCGTGCTCAACCAATCACCGGCCTGATGCTGGAAACGCGCGCCCAGCTCCTGGACCTCGGGCGGGGTATCGGTGGTCACCAGCCGGGTCCACTGCGCGATGCTCTCGCGCCAAGGGAAAGCAGCAGCGTCCTGCCCCCCCATGGACTGTGCCAGGGCGTCCCAGTAGCCGCGCATCTGCGCTTCAAACGGGTTGTTGTCGTTGTTGCCCGGTGCCGCCATCGTCTGCCTCTCCCAATACCCGCCGATGATAGCAACGCGGGCGGGAACGCAGCGTCAGGGCTTGGGAATGCGCAGGGTCTTGCTGATCATCAGCGAACCGGACAGTGCAAACAGCAGGACCAGCGGATGCAGCTGCCACGGACCCAGCTGCCAACTGCCGCCCCACAGCGCCGGGCCAATGGCCTGGAAGTGCGCGGCCAACGCCAGCACCACCACCAGCGCCAGGCTGGTCGGGATGGGCGTGCCCTCGAAGTACGGCACCTTGTCCGACTCGCCGGCAATCTCCTCGGCGGTGACGTTGTAGCGCGCCAGCCGGCTGACACCGCAGCAGACGAAGTAACTCAGCACCAGCCAGTCCCAGCCCCCCTGCATGCCGCAGGCATAGGCCAGTGCTGCCGGCGCCACGCCGAAGGAGATGACATCGGCCAGCGAATCCAGCTCGCGCCCCAGCGTGGAGGAGGACTGGCGCCAGCGCGCCACCCGTCCGTCCAGGGCATCGAAGATGAAAGCCAGCGGGATCAAGGCCATGCCGAACAACAGGAAACCCCGCTGGCCGTCCTGCAGAAAGCGCATCGCCGCGAACACCGCGCCGGTGCCGCAGAACGCATTGCCGAGGGTGAACCAGTCCGCAAGCTGGAATTCGCGGAGCATCGAGAAATGGCGTTTCATATCGGTTCTTTGGGCCTTGTTGCGCGCAGCCTAGCGCGATTGGAGTGAATGCGCCCTGCGCTGGCACCGCATCGACCTAGACGCGGGAGTAACTCCACGACTGCATGCGGCCGTCACGGTAAGGCATCACGCCATGGAACGGGCGTGGGTCGTCATCAAACACCAGCGGCAGGAAGTGGCGGTCGCCCTCCCACAGCGGCAAGGATTCCAGCTGGTCTACCGGCACCCATTCCAGCGTGCCTTCCGGGTTCGATTCCAGCGGGGTGCCGGTGTAGTCGTCAATGATGAAGATGAAGGCGAACCAATCCTCGCCGTTCTTGCCAAACCCGGGCCAGCTGATGGTGCCGCGCAGGCGGGTGGTGCCGCATTCCACACCTGCCTCCTCGCGGATCTCGCGGTGCATGCAGGCCAGGATGTCCTCGTCAGCCTCCATCTTGCCGCCCAGACCGTTGTACTTGCCCAGGTGGATGTCGCCGGGGCGGGTATTGCGGTGGATCATCAATGCCTTGCTGCCATCGGGGGACAGTACGTAGCCAAGCGTGGCCATGATCGGGGTATACGGCATCAGCAGCGACAACCAGAAACCTTGGGGCCTGCAAGTATGACCGATCCGGCCAACGACTCAGTCCGTGGCAGCGCCGGGACTGCGCAACTGCAGCACCGTCGCCGATGTGCGCTGCAGCGTGGCCACGCCGTGGCCGCGCTCGGCCAGGTAGGCCATCCATTTGCCCAGGAAGGTGTTCATGCGCATGCGATGGCTGATCAGCGCGTCGGCCGGCGGGTACATGCCCACCACGTCCTGCCAGCGCCGCCCCACGTAGCAATGGGTGGTTTCGGCTTGGCGCGCATCGCGGTACAGGCGCACATAGGCCGACGGATCGGGTTCACCGGTCAAGGGATCGCACAGATCGTAGGTGAGCCGCAGCTCGACGGTGTACCGATGGCATTCGATCACGTCCAGGCGCAGGTCCAGGCCATCGCCGATGCTGGACACGTAGTGGCCTTGTTGCAGGCGGTCAGGTGCGAACAGCCGCATCAGGTGCACATAGTTTTCCGCATACAGTCCCATCAGCCAGCTGAGCCGGCTCAGCCGTGGGATGCGATCGATGCGGGAAAGTGCCTGTGCCATGGGCTGATCCTACACGACGAACAGGCACCCGCCGCATCGGCCGACGCGGCGCCACGGCCTGCCGGACGGAGGCCTGGACAGGCCGCGCCGGGCGCGCAACGTGATTGGCCCGGCGTGACGGCCCGTGCAGCCTGCCCGCCTGCGCGTCAGAACATTTCGCGCTGCAGCCCCAACGTGCCCAGTACCTTGCTGGAAATCTCCTCGATCGAGGTGTGGGTGGTGCTGAGGGTAGGAATGCGCTCCATGCGGAACATGGTCTCGGCCGCGGCCACCTCGCGCTTACAGGTCTCCAGGCTGGCGTAGCGCGAATTGGGCCGGCGCTCCTGGCGGATCTGCTGCAGCCGCTCCGGGTCGATGGTCAGACCGAACAGCTTGTTGCGGTATGCGCGCAGCCGTGGCGGCAGGCGATCCTGCTCCAGGTCTTCCTCGGTCAACGGGTAGTTGGCAGCGCGGATGCCGTAGTGCAACGCCAGGTAGATGCAGGTCGGGGTCTTGCCAGCACGCGACACCGCCACCAGCACCACATCAGCCTCGTCGTAGTTCACCGCGATGCCATCGTCATGGCTGAGCGCGAAATTCATCGCATTGATACGGCGATGGTAGGTATCGAAGTCGACCATGCCGTGCGCCTGGCCCACCTTGGAATGTCGGGCAGCGCTGAGCTCCTGTTCCAATGGCCCGATGAACGGGGCGAAGACATCCAGTACCAGCGCCCCGCTCTCTTCCAGAATCAGGCCCAGGCTGGAATCCACGCAGGAACTGACCACGATCGGACGCACCTGGTAGCGCTCCCCGGCCGCCCGGATACGCGCCGCCGCCTCATGGGCCTTGTCGGCATCGTCAACGAACGACATGCGATCTGTAACGAAACTGAAGCCATTGAACTGCGTTAGCAGGCTGTGACCCACGGTCTCGGCGGTAATGCCGGTACCATCGGAAACATAGAAAACCGGCCGGATTGCCGTCATGGGATCCCCTTCAAAAGTGTGTTCCTGACCAGGGGTCAGGACGATGACCAGCGCCTGTCCCGGAAAAGACAAGCACAAGACAAAGTATTGTCACAAGCTTGTGCGGCTTCGGTGTGCACTGCATCATATTGGCTTCTTCCTACGGACGTGGCCATCCCAAGCCCGCCTCGGGCGATGGCCTCAACGGAGCATCGCGCTTGAACGAGAATATCCTGTGGTTGCATGAGCTGCGCTTGGCCGACCTGGCCCGCGTAGGTGGCAAGAACTCCTCGCTCGGGGAGATGATCGGCAATCTTGCCGGTCTGGGGGTGTCCGTCCCCGGTGGTTATGCCACCACCTCCGAGGCGTTCAAGGACTTCATCGCCCATAACGACCTGTCCAAGCGCATTTTCGACAAGCTGGCCACGCTGGACGTGGAAGATGTCACTGCCCTGACCGCTGCCGGCAAGGAAATCCGTGGCTGGGTGATCGACGCCCCGTTGCAGCCGCAGCTGGACAAGGACATCCGCGATGCCTATGCCAAGCTGAGCGCCGAGAACGGCGGCGGCGACATCGCCGTGGCCGTGCGCTCCTCGGCCACCGCCGAAGATCTGCCGGATGCCTCGTTTGCCGGCCAGCAGGAAACCTTCCTCAACGTCACCGGTGCCGACGATGTCGTGCACAAGGTCAAGGAAGTGTTTGCCTCGCTGTACAACGACCGTGCCATCGCCTACCGCGTGCACCACGGCTTCAAGCATGAAGACGTGTTCCTGTCCGCCGGCGTGCAGCTGATGGTGCGCTCGGGCGTGGGTTCGTCGGGCGTGCTGTTCACCCTGGACACCGAGTCCGGCTTCCGCGACGTGGTGTTTGTCACCTCCTCGGTCGGCCTGGGCGAAATGGTCGTGCAGGGCGCGGTCAACCCGGACGAGTTCTACGTCTACAAGCCCAGCCTGCATGCCGGCAAGCCGGCGATCCTGCGCCGTTCGCTGGGCTCCAAGGCCATCCGCATGGTCTATTCGGACGTCCCGGGCGAGCGCGTCAAGATCGAGGACACCCCGGTCGAGGTGCGTAACACCTTCTCGATCAGCGATGAGGACGTGCAGGAACTGTCCAAGCAGGCGCTGGTCATCGAAAAGCATTACGGCCGCCCGATGGACATCGAGTGGGCCAAGGACGGCGTCAGCGGCAAGCTGTTCATCGTCCAGGCACGCCCGGAAACGGTAAAGTCGCGCGCCAAGGCCACCCAGATCGAGCGCTACGCGCTGCAGGGCAAAGGCGAAGTGATCGCCGAAGGCCGTGCCGTCGGCGCCAAGATTGGTGCGGGCGTGGCCCGCGTGGTCAAGTCGCTGGACGACATGAACCGCGTGCAGCCGGGCGACGTGCTGATCGCCGACATGACCGACCCCGATTGGGAACCGGTGATGAAGCGTGCCTCGGCCATCGTCACCAACCGGGGCGGGCGTACCTGCCACGCCGCCATCATCGCCCGTGAGCTGGGCGTGCCGGCCGTGGTCGGCTCGGGCAATGCGACCCAGGTGATCCAGGACGGCCAGGAAGTGACCGTCAGCTGCGCCGAAGGCGACACCGGCTTCATCTACGCCGGCAAGCTGGACTTCGAGCGCAGCACCACCGATCTGGGCAACATGCCGCCGGCACCGTTGAAGATCATGATGAACGTGGCCAACCCGGAACGTGCCTTCGACTTCGGCCAGCTGCCGAACGCCGGCATCGGCCTGGCCCGCCTGGAAATGATCATCGCCAGCCACATCGGCATCCACCCGAACGCGCTGCTGGAATACGACCGCCAGGACGCGGCCACGAAGAAGAAGATCGACGAGAAGATCGCCGGCTACAAGGACCCGGTGAGCTTCTACGTGGACCGCCTGGCCGAAGGCATCGCCACCCTCACCGCCTCGGTCGCGCCGAACCCGGTGATCGTGCGCCTGTCGGACTTCAAGTCCAACGAGTACGCCAACCTGATCGGCGGCAGCAACTACGAGCCGCACGAAGAGAACCCGATGATCGGCTTCCGCGGCGCCAGCCGTTACGTCGACCCGAGCTTCTCCAAGGCCTTCGCACTGGAATGCCAGGCCGTGTTGCGCGTGCGCAACGAAATGGGCCTGGAGAACCTGTGGGTGATGATCCCGTTCGTGCGCACCCTGGAAGAAGGCCGCAAGGTGGTGGACGTACTCGCCGCCAATGGCCTGAAGCAGGGCGAGAACGGCCTGAAGATCATCATGATGTGCGAAGTGCCGTCCAACGCACTGCTGGCCGATGAGTTCCTGGACATCTTCGACGGCTTCTCGATCGGCTCCAACGACCTGACCCAGCTGACCCTGGGCCTGGACCGCGATTCCTCGATCGTCGCGCACCTGTTTGACGAACGTAACCTGGCGGTGAAGAAGCTGCTGTCGATGGCGATCAAGACGGCCCGCGCCAAGGGCAAGTACGTCGGCATCTGCGGCCAGGGCCCGTCCGATCACCCGGACCTGGCCGAATGGCTGATGCAGGAAGGCATCGAGTCGGTGTCGCTGAACCCGGACACCGTGGTCGACACCTGGCTGCGCCTGGCCAAGCTGAAGGCGTCCGCCTGAGCCAAGACCGCTTGAATGCCTGAAGCAGAATGCCCCGCAAAGCGGGGCTTTCTGCTTTCCGGAATCCGAGCATGGCTACCCAGCTCAGCAGCGCCGGAGCTCACGGTTCAGGGGGCATCGGGCTGCCCACCGCTCACTGCTGAGGAAGAAGATCGGTGGAAGGAGCCTGGTTCTGTGGCCCTACGCTGTTCAAACCACCGCAGACAGCACCTCGCCCATGCGGGGATAGTCCACCAGGCCCTTCGCGCCACCACCGAAGAACGTACTGACGTCGGCCGCGCTCAATGCCACCCCGTGCTGCAATCGCGCTGGCAGGTCCGGATTGGCGATGAACGGCCGCCCGAACCCGATCAGGTCAGCCCATCCGGATCCGAGGGCTTGCTCCGCGCGCGCAAGGTCGTACTTGCCCGCATAGATCAAGGTACCGGAATAGATCATCCGCAAGGCCTGCTTGAACGCCACCGGCATTTCCGGCGCGTCCTCCCAATCCGCCTCGGCGATGTGCAGATAGGCCACGCCGAGCCGCTCCAGCACCTGCGCCGCCGCCAGATAGGTTGCCTGCGGCGTATCGTCCACCGCGCCCTGCAGGGTGGTCAGCGGCGCCAGCCGCACCCCGACCCGCCCCGCTCCAACCTCGGCGACAACCGCTTCCACCACCTCGCGCAGGAACCGCAACCGGTTCTGCAACGAACCGCCGTAGGCATCGGTGCGCAGGTTGGCCCGCGAGTCAATGAACTGGTTGATCAGGTAGCCATTGGCGCCGTGCAGTTCGACGCCGTCGAAGCCTGCATCCATCGCATTACGTGACGCTTGCGCATAGTCGGCAACCACGGCGGGGATCTCGTCAACGTCCAGGGCGCGCGGCAGGGAGTGCTGCACCATCTCACCCACGCCCTGCTCCGGTCCGGCACCCAGCGGATCGACGAACACCTTGACGCCTTCGGCCAGCAGGGCCGAGGACGAAACCGGCGCGGCACCACCCGGCTGCAGGGCCACGTGCGAGATCCGGCCCACATGCCACAACTGGGCAAACATCCGCCCGCCCGCCGCATGCACGGCATCGGTCACACCGCGCCACCCGGCGATCTGCGCCTGGCTGTGAATACCCGGTGTCCACGCATAGCCCTGGCCTTGCGGACTGATCTGGGTGCCTTCGCTGACGATCAGCCCGGCACTTGCGCGCTGGGCGTAGTAGCGCGCCATCAAGGGCGTGGCCACGTTGCCTGCAGCTGCCCGCGAGCGCGTCATCGGCGGCATCACGATGCGGTTGGGCAACTCCAGCGCGCCCATTCGATACGGGGTGAACAACATGGTCAATCCTTGCGTGGGGGGTGGGAAACGGCGCCTTTGTGGATGCCCGGCCTCAACAGGGCATCCAGATCCACCGCCTCGGCGATTGCGCGGTTGCCGGCATCACTGGGATGCAGGTGGTCGCCGGAGTCGAAACGTGGCAGCAAACGTGAAGGGTCGCGTGGATCACGCAGTGCCAGGTCCGCATCGATGACGGCATCAAACGCATCCGAACGGCGCATCCAGTCATTCAGTGCAAGCCGCAGGGCATCCTTCTGCGGCTGGTAGTAGTCCGACAACGGTGTATCCGGCAACGCCCCGTTGAACGGCGTCAGCGTCACCCCGATCACGCGGATGCCTTGTCGATGGGCCTGGCGGATCAGCTGCAGGTAGCCCGCCTGCAGCGCGGCAAGCGTGGGCATGGCGTGATCACGTGCAAACGCAGTACCCGGCCAGGCGATGTCATTGATGCCCACCATCACCACCACGGTGCGCACGCCCGGTTGCCCCAGCGCATCACGTTGCAGGCGGGCCAGAACGGACTCGCCCATGCCATCACTGAGCAGGCGGCCGCCTGAAATGCCGCCATTGATCACGCCAACCCCACGTACCGCCAGGCGCTCGGCCAGCGCATCGGGCCAGCGACTGTCGGCATTGAGGCTGGCGGTAGCGCCGTCGGTGATGGAGTCGCCGATCACCGCAATGCTGTGTGCCGGTGCGCCGGTATCCACCTCGATGCCGCTCAATAGCAGGCGGGCGGTCGTGAGCTGATCCATTGCGTCATCACGGGCCAATACAGCTGCCGACGTCTGATCTCCCGCCACGATCCAACTATTCTCGCGACCATCCCAATGGAAGGTCTGCACAGGTGCCGGGCCGGGCAAATGGATGCTGACCGTCACCCTTGCCAAGGCCGCTACGGGCAGCGTGATCGCATCACTTACCAAGGGCGCCCCTGCAGCCAAGGTCGCCGTCGGCAAGCCGGCAAACAGCACCTGACGGGTTGTGCCCGGCACCAGCGCATCGCCCTCACCCGCCAGCGCCACGGTCACCCGCCCCAGCTGCAGGGGCTGCGTGCCGTAAGCATTGGAAAACAGCAGCCGCAAGCGTCGGCCACCTGCACTGAGGCGCGCCACCTGCCGCACCGTCTGATCCTGCAACACGGGCGGCACATTGCTCGGGAACAGAAAGCCGTCATCCCACACAGCCTGCGGCCCTGCGGTCCAACTGCTCGTCCAGTGCAGACTGGAAGGCGCTTCAGCGACTTCGGCGGCCGCAACCACGCCCATCCCCGCCATCAGGGTCGAGGCAACAACAGGCAGCATTGAATTCATCTGTACGGGACACGCAGGGAAGGAAACGCATCTTCGACCGCCCATCAGCCTTGCACTAGATGCTGCCAAGGGAAAAGATTGTTGAATTCAAATCAACAAAATCACGACGGCGGCCCAGGCGTCCCGACGAGCCTCCCCATTGCAGTCACCCAGCCAGACGTCCGTTGATCCGGGTGTAGGCCAGGTGCACGGCCTGCTCACCGTACTTGCGCTCCAGCCGGCGCACGATGAAGTGCCCGCGGGCCATGTCCTGGTAGTAATCAGTGAACATGGTATTGAGCGTGGCACCGGTTGCCGCACCGATGATGGGCACGGCCTGCGCGGCGAACTTCTCGGTCACCACCACGCCAAACCTTGCGGCCACTTTCTCCACCACCTTGGCCAGCAGTTTGCCCGCCTCCTTGGGCGCCACCCCCAGGGTGAGGTCACGTCCGCTGATCACCCGGCCGGCCAGTTCGGCCGACAGGTGGCGCATGACATCGGTGGTGAAACCACGTGCCAGGTAGTAGCCGGTGTCACTGGCATCGTCGCTGGAGGAGTTACCGCCCAATGCGAAGACTTCCAGGCAGGCCTGGCGGGTGCTCAGTTCGGCCAGGTCAAAGCCCTCGCTACGGGCCACGTCGGCCACCGCCCGCATCATGATGGTGGTCGACACCGGCAGCTCCACGAACAAGGCCGTGAAGCCGAACGCACCGCCAACCGCGCCAGAGGTGGCGGCGGCAAGTTTGTGCCAACGGGTGGAGGCTGCCTTGTGCGGCGCGTTGTCCATGCTCCACAGCGCCGCCTGGGTTGCCTTGGTGAGGGCAGCCTGTACCGCACCGTGCATGCGCTTGGATACCGCTGCGGGCAGGCGGCTGACCGCGAACTCCAACGGCGCCCCGACGATGCCAGCCATGCGCGCAGTCAGCGTGGGCGACTCCAGCAGGGCAACTGCACGCTGCAGGTCGGCCCAGTCCTGATCGTGGGTTTGGATATCGCGCGGCGCAGGGATCAGATCGTTCATGCCCGCGATCATAGCGGCCGGCCATTGAACGAAACGTATGCCGCCGACAGCAGGTAGAGCCGAGCCATGCTCGGCTGGGGCCTTACCGGGAATGCCATTGCCGAGCATGGCTCGGCACTACAGGGGCGAGCCAGCCAATCTGCGCAGCCGCCACACGGTAGAGCCGAGCCGTGCTCGGCTGCGGGTTTACCGGGAACGCCATTGCCGAGCATGGCTCGGCACTACAGGACGGGCCAGCCAATCTGCGCGGCCGCCACACGGCTCGGCATTACAGGGGCAGACCGGCCAGGGTGCCCATGAACTGGCGGTAATGGCGCAGTTCGGCAATGGAATCGTGCACATCACTCAGGGCGGTATGGCTGGAGGTCTTGCTCACCCCCGCCGCCACGCTCGGCGACCAGCGCTTGGCCAATTCCTTGATGGTGGATACGTCCAGGTTGCGGTAGTGGAAGTACCGCTCCAGGCGCGGCATCTGCCGGTGCAGGAAGCGCCGGTCCTGGCAGATCGAGTTGCCGCACATCGGCGACGCGCCAGCCTTGATCCAGTCCTGCAGGAACACGATGGTCTGTGCCTCGGCCTGGCCTGCGGTGGTGGTGCTGTCCAGCACGCGCTGCCACAGACCCGAACGCTGGTGCTGGTTGCGGTTCCATTCGTCCATCGCCTCCAGCGTGGCCAACGGGTGCGCAATGGCGAACTCAGGGCCTTCAGCCAGCACGTTGAGCTGGCCATCCGTGACCACCGTGGCGATCTCGATGATGGAGTCGTTGTCGGTGTCGAGCCCGGTCATTTCCAGGTCGATCCAGATCAACCGATCATTGCCTGCGCTGTTGTCCGCCATGTCATGCCTCTTGCTGGGGGCCTGCGCCATCGGCGCCAGCCTGAAATACGAAGCGCCAATGATACCCCTGCCACCGCCTCTGCCCGCGTCAAAGATCGTCGGGCGTCAACAGCGGGCGGCCACGCTTGGCACGGAAATAGTTGGTCAGGCGCAGGCTGGCTTCCTGCGCCAGCACGCCACCGTGCACCTGCACGCGATGGTTGTGGCGCGGGTCGGCCACCAGATCAAACACACTGCCGCAGGCGCCGGTCTTGGGGTCCGCCGCGGCAAACACCACGCGGGCGACACGCGCATGCACCATGGCCATGGCGCACATCGCGCAGGGCTCCAGCGTCACATACAACGTGCTGCCGATCAGCCGGTGGTTGCCCAATACCTTGCCAGCAGCGCGCATCGCCACGATCTCGGCATGGGCACTCGGGTCGTGGCTGGCAATGTTGAGGTTCCAGCCCTCGCCCAGCACCGCCCCCTCGGCCCCCACCAGCACCGCACCGACGGGGATCTCGTCGAACTCACGCTGCGCACGGTCGGCCAGGGCCAACGCGTGACGCATCCAGTGTTCATCGGTTTGCTTGAGATCAGCGGAAGACATGCGGCAAATGCAGGCAACAGGTGGGCAAAGCGTAGCTTAGATGATGTACGTCCAACGCAGGCATCACCGCAGCCGGGCGGATTCGCGCTGGTCCACCGTCACCCGGTTGCGGCCGCCACGTTTTGACGCGTACAACATCTCGTCGGCGGCCTTCAGCACCGCTTCAACCTCGAAGCCGCTCTGCGGGCAGTTCGCCACACCCAACGACACCGTCAGCCGGCCCACCTTGGGAACCACCATCTGCTCCACCGCCACCCGCAGCCGCTCGGCTACCTGTGCTGCCGCAGTCAGCGTGGTCGAAGGCAGCAGGATCACGAACTCCTCGCCACCAACCCGCAGTGGAACATCGTAGGCCCGGCAGGCCTCGCGCATGCACTTGGCCAGATACTGCAACGCAACGTCGCCGGCATCATGTCCGTAGGTGTCGTTGACCGCCTTGAAGTGATCGATATCGATGGTGATCACCGAGAAGGCATTGGCCTGGCTCTCGAAATTGGCCAGCGCCTCGTCCATCCGCCGACGATTGCCGAGCTTGGTCAACGGATCGGTGGCATTGTCCTCGCGCAGCTTGCTGAAACTCTTGTGGATGGCATCCACGCCGATCAGCAGCGCCTTCTTCAGTTCGCGGGATTCGAAATACCACGACCGCACGGCACGGATGTCCTTGGCCGCGGCAGGATCCTCCATCTTGCGCGCGCCATCGGCCAGCAGCCGCAGCGGCCGCGAGATCAGCCGCGCACTCCACAGGATCAGAATCAAGGTCAGCAAGGTCGCCGGCAACGCCTTGTACAGCGTGCTCCTCATCAGCTGTGTCAGCGGCGCAAGCGTGGCTTCTTCCGGGCGCTGGGCGACGATGCCCCAGCCGGTGGAAGCTACCGATGCATAACCGGCCAGCATCTTGATGCCGCGCGAGTTGACTGCCGGGCCCATGCCAGACTCCCCCGCCGCGACGCGATCGACCACCGCGTTGTTCTGTACGAAGTCGCCAATCCGGTTCGGGTCGGGGTGATAGATGATGCGCTTGTGCCTGTCGACCACGAACAGGTAGGAGCCATCCACGTAGAAGTGCTGGCCCAGCAGGCGATCCAGGATGTTTTCCTTCTGCAGGTAGATGGCACCACCCACCGCGCCGAGATACTCGCCGGACCCGGACACGATGGGATGGTTGATGAAGACGATGAAGTTGCCGGTAGCCGACTGGTACGGTGCACTGATCAACGGCCGCCGCTCCCGCAGCGCTGCCTTCACTGCCTCACTGTTCAACACCTTGCCCTGCAGGCCCAGTGCTTCTGGCGACGTCGCCAGTACCGTGCCACTGGCATCGAAGATGGTGATCGAATTGAAGCTCTTGCTCATCATCCGCAAGCGCGCCGCCTCGTCCTCAAGCTGGGCCACATCGCCCATCTTCACCGCCAGCAGTTGCGCGGTATAGGCCAGTTGCAGCTGCGCCGACTGCAGGAAATCCTCGGTGCTCTTGGCCAGCTTGTTCGCATAGGCATAGTTGCCATCCAGCGTGGTATCCACCAGCTGCTGGCGCTGTACGGTGTAACTGGCATAGAACGTGTTGGCGAACGGCACCAGGGCCCCGATCAGGGTCAGCACCAGAATGAGTTTTCGTAGATCCATGATCCAATGCGAAGCTTGAAGGTAAGGCCGCGATTGAACCCATGCCACCCGGGTACGCAGCCCCCCCGAGCGCGATCACACCACCGATCCACGGCCTTCTCCATGGCCTGTAGCAAACGGCATGCCTGCGCGCTGTCCGCCGGGCGACCAGTGCGCTGCCTGCTTGCGACATAAAAAAACCGCTGTTGTCAGCGGTTTTTTCAGCGAGCTTGGCGGACAGAGTGGGATTCGAACCCACGGAAGGTTTAACCCTTCGCCGGTTTTCAAGACCGGTGCCTTAAACCGCTCGGCCATCTGTCCATTATTGCTGACCCGGCTGCGGTGACGGCCGGGGCGGGCATTCTCGCACGCCTGCCCCGGTTTTTGTTCAACCGGCTTCGATCGCCAGCGATCCGGCCATCGAGGCGCGGATCTTTTCCTTGGCGCGTTCGCAGGCACCGCCACAATCCAGACGTGAGGCCTCCAGCTGCGGCGGCAGGTGCTCGGCCAGGAAATCGATGAACACGCGCACCGCTGGCAGCAACCCCCGGCGCGAGGCAAACACCGCATGACAGATGCCCTGCGGCAGCGACCAGTCCGGCAGCACCACCTCCAGCTCGCCGTTGCGCACGGCCTCGGCGCAGACGGTTTCCGGCAGCATGGTGATGCCGAACCCATCCTTGACCATCGACTGCAGCAGCGGGAAATCGAAGCCGGCCACGCGCGGCTGCAGGTCCACCCGGCGCACATCGCCCCCCGGCCCATGCAGTTCCCAGCGCTGGCGCGCTTCGTCCTCGCTGATGCTCAAGGTCACGTGACTGGTCAGGTCCTCCGGCGAGGACGGCCGCCCGGCCCGGTCCAGGTACGCCGGGCTGGCCACCAGCAGTTCCTGCACCTGGCCAAAGCTGCGCATCACCAGGCTGCCATCATCATCCAGGCGCGAGCGCACGCGCAGGGCCACGTCATAGCCTTCGTTGATGATGTCTACGCGGCGATTGCTGATGTTCAGCTGCAACCGCACCTTGGGGTACTGCTCAAGGAATTTTGGCAGCAGCTTGGGCAGCTGCATCTGCGCCAGCGAGACCGGCACGCTGGCGCGCACCAGCCCGCGCGGCTCGGCGCTCAGGCGGTCCACTACCTCGCGCGCGGCCTGCGCCTCGGCCAACATGGTCTGCGCGTGCCGGTGCACGCTCATGCCCACGTCGGTGACTGCGAAACGGCGGGTGGAACGCTGCAGCAGGCGCACGCCCAGGTCGGTTTCCAGCTGGCTGATGCGCCGGCTCAGTCGCGACTTGGGAATGCCCAGGGCGCGCTCGGCGGCGGCAAATCCGCCGTGGTCCACGACCATGGCGAAGTAATAGAGGTCGTTGAGATCCTGCATGGATTAATCCCAGAACTGGAACGAATCGCGCAATTCAACCACCTTTGTCCTGAATTTACAAATCAGGCCACAAACGGTCCTGTATGTGGTTGAAGTCAAAAGCAAAGGCCCGCATCGCTGCGGGCCTTTACCGGTGTGTTGCCTGGGAACTGCGCGTCAGCCCATGCGCTCGGCGCCACCCATGTAGGGGCGCAGCACCTCGGGGATGGTGATCGAGCCATCGGCGTTCTGATAATTCTCCAGCACCGCGATCATGGCGCGGCCAACGGCCACGCCCGAGCCATTCAGGGTATGCACCAGCTCGGGCTTGCCGCCCGCGTTGCGCCAGCGCGCCTGCATGCGGCGGGCCTGGAAATCACCGCAGTTGGAGCACGAGGAAATCTCGCGATAGGTCTGCTGCGACGGCAGCCACACTTCCAGGTCATAGGTCTTGATGGCCGAGAAGCCCATGTCACCGGAGCACAGCAACACCTTGCGGTAGGGCAGGCCCAGCTTCTGCAACACGGTTTCAGCGCACTGGGTCATGCGCTGGTGCTCGGCCTCGCTCTGCTCGGCAGTACAGATGCTGACCAGTTCCACCTTCTCGAACTGGTGCTGGCGGATCATGCCGCGTACGTCGCGACCGCCGCTGCCGGCCTCGGAGCGGAAGCACATCGAATGGGCGGTCATGCGCAGCGGCAGACGCTCGGCGTCGACGATCTCGTCGCGCACGATGTTGGTCAACGGCACTTCCGAGGTCGGGATCAGATACCGCGTGGATTCACCCAGCGCCGTCTTGAACAGGTCTTCCTCGAACTTGGGCAGCTGGCCGGTACCACGCAGCGAGTCGGCGTTGACCAGCACCGGCACGTTGGTTTCCTCGTAGCCATGCTCGTTACTGTGCAGATTGAGCATGAACTGGCCCAGTGCACGGTGCAGGCGCGCCATCTCGCCACGCAGTACGGTGAAACGGGCGCCCGACAGCTTGGCCGCGGTCTCGGCGTCCAGCCAGCCGTTGCGCGCGCCCAGTTCCACATGGTCTTTCACCTCGAAGTCGAAGCTGCGCGGGGTGCCCCAGCGTGCCTGCTCGACGTTGTCGTTTTCGTCCTTGCCCGCCGGCACATCGGCCGCCGGCAGGTTGGGGATGCCCATCGACAGGGTTTCGATCTTCTCGCGCAGCACGTCAAGCTGGGCTTCGGAAGCCTTCAGCTCGTCGGCAAAGGCGGCAACTTCGGCCATGATCGCCGACACGTCCTCGCCCTTGGCCTTGGCATGGCCGATGGCCTTGGAGCGGCTGTTGCGCAGGTTCTGCAGTTCCTGGGTGCGCACCTGGATACGCTTGCGGTCCGCCTCAAGGGATTCGAACGCGGCCACGTCCAGCTCATAGCCGCGGCTGTCACGCAGGCGTTGGGCGAGTTCGGCGGGCTGCTGGCGAAGAAGGGCTGGATCAAGCATGGATGGGCACTGTGTACGGATGTGAAAGGGGATTATCGCGCGAACCGCGACTTTCTGCCTCGCATTCGTGTTCCTGTGCAAGAATCGACGCGTTCAAACCGGTCAGTCCCATGCCCGCTCCCCGCTCCCGCTCCGACCAGAACGTCACTTTCCAGCTGCCACGCAGCAGCCTGAAGATCGCCGGCATCGCCTTTGGTTTCGGTGTATTGCTGTTCCTGGTGGTGTGGCTGAACGCCCGTCGCCACAACGAGTTCTACCGCGCCGACCCGGCCCAGCCGCAAACCGATACCGCCCAGTTGGCGCCCCTGCCGGCACCCTTGCCCGCCGGTGCCGGCGCAAGCGATATGCCCGATGCACGCCCCGAGGCCGTCGAGGAAAAACCGGAACTGGTGGAGACCGCTCCGCCCCCACCGCCGCAGCCCATCGCCGAGGCGCCGCTCCCGGCCGCACCTGACCCTGCTGCCCCGGCCCCGGTGGCGGCCACGCCGACCGACCGCCCTGTCCCCCTGCCCGGCCAGAGTCCGCCGCCCAGCTATCCGCCCGCCGCACTGCGTCGCGGCGACAGCGGCACGGTGGTGGTACGGGTTGAAGTGGGCGTTGATGGCACGCCGCTGGACGCCACCCTGGTACAACGCAGCGGCTCGCGCGATCTTGATCGCGCAGCGTTGGACGCGGTACGTGGCTGGCGCTTCCAGCCAGCGATGAACAATGGCCAGCCGATGCAGGCAGGGCTGGAAATCCCGTTCGATTTCAAACCGGCTCAGTAACATGAACCCCGGCCCCACAAGGGGGTCGGGTTTAAGCCCAAGTCACCCCCCGTGACGCGTCAGGCACCAGACTGGCCGCCAACGCGAAACGCATGGCGGTCACGTCAATGGGCAGCATTCCACACAATCAATCCAGTACGACGGTAGGTGCCCACGGCACGCCGACGGTATTGCTGTGGGCCTTGCTGCTGGTGTCCTTGCTGGGCGTAATGGTAGTGCTGGGTTACCGCAGCACCCATGTCAACGAGGTCATCCACAAGGGTGACAGCACTGCCGCTGCGGAACCTGCCGCCGCCACGCTCCCCAGCCAGGTGCCGGCGGTGTTCAACCAGCAGGCCGAGCCGCTGGCGGGCAATGCCGTGCCGCACTACCCGGCCGAACTGCTGGCCGCAGGGCTGGAGGCGGACGTGGTGGTCCGCCTGCAGATCGACGCCAATGGCGCGGTGACCCAGGCCAGCGTGCCTGCGCGGGACGCTGCCGTGGATGCCCGCTTCGAAGAAGCCGCCCTGCAGGCGCTGCAGCAATGGCGCTTCCGCCCTGAAGTGCGGGAAGGCCATGCTGTCAGCAGCGTGGTGCAGGTGCCGGTGGAATTCAGGCGCGAACGCTGAGGCCGAAACCTGCCCCACCCGCCAGGCTGTCAAAGCCCGGGAACGAGGTAGCCACGTTGGCCACATCGTTGATCCGCACTTCCCCGGTGCTGAGCTGGCCGGCAATGGCGAAGGCCATCGAGATCCGGTGGTCGCCATGGCTTTCGATGGTGCCGCTGCCCAGCGGGCCGCCGAAGATGGTGGCACCGTCCTCGGTTTCGTCCACCCGCAGCCCCAGCGTACGCAGGCCGGTGGCCATGGCCGCCAGGCGGTCGGATTCCTTGACCCGCAGCTCGGCGGCACCACGCACCACGGTCTGGCCTTCGGCCGCTGCTGCGGCGACGAACAGCGCCGGGAACTCATCGATCATGTCCGGCACCACGTCCTCCGGAATCTGCGCACCCTTCAACGGCGCATAACGCACCACCAGATCGGCTACCGGCTCGCCACCGTGTTCGGCGTGGTTTTCCTCGGTGATATCCGCACCCATCAGGCGCAATGCCGTAAGCAGGCCGGTGCGACGCGGGTTCAAACCGACCGAGCGCAAACGCACTGCCGAGCCCGGAATGATGCTGGCGGCAACGATGAAGAACGCCGAGGACGAGAAATCCGCCGGCACCGCGATGTCGGTAGCGCGCAGGCGCTGGCCGCCGCGCAGACGGGCCTTGCCCGGCTCGAAATCGATCTCCACGCCAAACGCACGCAGCATGCGCTCGGTGTAGTCGCGGGTTGGATGCGGCTCGACCACCGAGGTTTCGCCCTGCGCGTACAGGCCGGCCAGCAATACCGCAGACTTGACCTGGGCACTGGCCACCGGCAGTTCGTAATCGATGCCGTGCAGGGTCTGGCCGCCATGGATGTGCAGCGGCGGCGTGCCATCGTCCTGGGTGTCGATGCGCGCCCCCATCTGCGCCAGCGGGCCGGTAACCCGGCGCATCGGGCGCTTGGACAGCGATTCATCGCCAACCAGGGTGGTATCAAAGGGCTGCGCCGCCAGCAGACCGGCGAGCAGGCGCATGCCGGTGCCGGCGTTGCCGCAGTCCAGTACCGCCTGCGGTGCCTTCAAGCCATCCACGCCCACGCCATGGACGATGCGCTGCGACGGTGACGGCGTCTCGAAGCGCACCCCCATCTGCGCGAAGATCGCGGCCGTGGCGCGGGTGTCCTCGCCTTCCAGGAAGCCGTCGATGTGCGAGACGCCATCGGCCAGCGCGGCAAACATCACCGAGCGGTGCGAGACCGACTTGTCGCCGGGAATGGCCAGCGTGCCCTGCAGGGCGGAACCTTTGTGTGCAATCCAGTACGGCTGGGAACTCATGCGGTCTCTCTAGTATTCAGTGCGCCGGAGCGCGTCAGCAAAGCTTCTCCCTACGGGAGAACTGCCCGGAGGGCCTGCCCCCGCTAAGGCCGGGGCGCGAATGAGGGCTTGGCGGCACCTGTCTGCACTGCATCAACAGCGCCTGCCGCCCACCTCACCCCTCTCCGGCAGGGAGAGGGACTCGAAACTCAGGGCACGGCGACCGGATAGGAGCCCAGCACCTTGATCTGCGCCGAGTGCGATTCCAGCTCGGCCAGCGCGGCCTGCATCGATTCGTCCTCAATGTGGCCAGCCAGGTCGATGAAGAAACCGTATTCCCACTTGGCCTGGTGCGAGGGGCGCGACTCGATGCGGTTCATGCTGATGCCGTGGCGGGCAAACGGGCTGAGCACATCGAACAGCGCGCCGGGCTTGTCATGGATGAAGACCAGCACCGAGGTGCGGTCATGCCCGGACGACGGGAACAGCTGGCGGCCGATGACCAGGAAACGCGTGGTGTTGTCGGCGTCGTTCTGGATCGGCTTGGTCACCACCTTCTTCAGGCCGTAGACATGGCCGGCGCTCTCGCCACCGATGGCAGCCGCGTCGTCGGCATTGCGGGCCCGGCGTGCGCCTTCGGCATTGCTGGAAACGGGGATCTTCTCCGCCTTGGGCAGGTTGGCACGCAGCCACGACGAGGTCTGCATGAAGGACTGCGGGTGCGCATAGATGCGCTCGATGTCCTCGATGCGGCCGCTGCGCGACATCAGGTATTGCTGCACCCGCAGCTCGACCTCGCCACAGATCTTGAGGTTGGAGGTCAGGAACATGTCCAGGGTGATCTGGATGGTGCCCTGTCCGGAATTCTCCACCGGCACCACGCCGAAGTCGGCATTGCCGGCTTCCACTTCCTGGAAGACCTCCTCGATGCTGGCCATCGGCAGGCCCATCGCCGAGCGGCCGAAGTGCTTGAGCACGGCCTGCTGGCTGAAGGTGCCTTCCGGGCCGAGGTAGCCGATCTTCAGCGGCTCCTGCTGGGCCAGGCAGGCCGACATGATCTCGCGGTAGACATGCACCAGTACCTCATCGCTGAGCGGGCCTTCATTGCGGTCCACCACCATCCGCAGCACCTGCGCCTCGCGCTCGGGACGGTAATAGTCCACCGCCGCAGCCAGCTTGCCCTTGGCCTTGCCCACCTGGTGCGCGAACTGCGCACGCTCGGCGATCAGGGCCTGGATGTTGCGGTCGATCTGGTCGATCTTGGCGCGCACGTCGGACAGCACCGGCTTGGCCACCGGCAGTGCCTCGGCCTTGGCCTTGGCGGCCTTCTTTGCCGGAGCCGGCTTGCTCTTGCCGGCGGGTTTGCTTGGCTTTGATGCCATGGGTCGTCTACCTGTTGCAGGCCGGCGCGATGGCGCCGACGGGGTTGGATCAGCCGTTGCGTTGCTGGAACTCGCGCATGAAGGCTGCGAGCGCCTGCGCACCTTCCAGCGGCATGGCGTTGTACAGCGAGGCGCGGATGCCACCGACGGCCTTGTGGCCCTTCAGCGCCAGCAGCCCGGCGGCCTTGGATTCGGCGACAAAGCGCGCATTGAGCGCGTCATCGGCCAGGAAGAACGGGATGTTCATGCGCGAGCGCACCGCCGTGGCCACGTCATTGCGATAGAAGCCGCCCGAGCCATCGATGGCCTCATAGATGGCCGCGGACTTGGCTGCGCTCAGCTTGGCAAACGCCTCGACACCGCCCTGGGCCAGCATCCACTTGAACATCAGCCCGGCCAGGTACCAGTTCCAGGTCGGCGGGGTGTTGAGCATGGAGTCGCGTGCCACATGCGAGCGGTAATCGAAGATGTCCGCGCGCGGCTGCCCTGCACGTTCCAGCAGGTCGCGGCGGATGATCACCACCGCCACCCCGACCGGGCCCAGGTTCTTCTGCGCGCCGGCATAGATCACCCCATAGCGCGACACATCAATCGGCTCGGACGCGATCGAGGAACTGAAATCGGCAATCAGTGGCACATCGCCCACATCGGGCACGTCGCGGAACTCGACGCCGTGGATGGTTTCATTGGCGGTGATATGGACATAGGCCGCGTCCTTGGATAGCTGCCATTGGTCCTGCGCCGGAATGTCACGGAAGCCGCCGGCTTCGCCGCTGGCGACAACCTGCGCGTCCACATAAGGCTTGGCCTGCTTGACCGCGGTCTTGCCCCAGTGGCCGGTGACCACGTAATCGGCACGCTGACCGGGGGCAGCGAAGTTCAGCGGCATCAGCGCCTGCTGGGTGGTGGCACCGCCACCGAGGAACAGCACGGCGTAGTCGTCGGGGATGCCGATCAGGGTGCGCAGGTCGGCATCGGCCTGCTCCGCAACGGCCATGAAGTCGGCGCTGCGATGGCTGATCTCGACAATGGACGCGCCGACGCCATTCCATTCCAACATCTCCGCCTGCGCCTGGCGCAGGACCGATTCCGGCAGAGTCGCAGGGCCGGCACTGAAATTGAATGCGCGCGTCATGTCACACCTGTTGGGCAGAACCCCTAGTATGCCGCAGCGCAACAGCCTTGGGGGCTGCAGAAAAAGTTGCATCTGCACCCAATCAGCGGGTAGAGCATTGCCCGGCGATACGCCGCCGACAGCGGTGCGTTCAGCGGGCGCCAAACATCAGCAATGCACTGATTGCCGCCCCCAGCAACAGAGCGCTCAGCAGCAGCCACGGCCAACGCCGCGGCCTGCGCGGGCGGACCATCTCGGCCGTCTCGGCGGGCGCGGTTGCCGCCGGCTCATCCAGCTCGGGGAAGGCCTGGGCGGCATTGGCCGGGCCCAGTGGAACCTCAAGCACAAACCGGTGGTTGCCTTCCAGCACTACCTGGTCGCCGGCCTGCAGCCAGCAATGCCGGACCGGCACGCCATTGACCACACTGCCCTCGGCCGAGCCAAGGTCCCGCAACAGCACGCGCTCACCATGACGCTCCAAACGGGCATGCTGCGACGCGAATGCCGGGTCGTCGATGGTGATGTCACTGCCCGCGTCGCCACCGATGATGCGCGGCTTGTCCAAGGTGAAACTGCGGCCATGGTGACGCCCGCCGACACCGCGCAGCAGCACCCGCATGTCCTCGCCGGGCTCGACAGGCAGCTCGGGGGCCTGCGCCAACTGCTCGCATTCACCACGCAGCAGCATCTCGGTACCATCGGCATAGACCGAGTCGCCGGCGCGCAGCAGGGCCATGCGCCGTACCGGACGACCGTTGACATGGATGCCACGTACACCACTGGCCACCTGCAGCCATACCCCGCGCTGGTCGGTGCAGAACTGGGCCAGCAATAGCGGCCCAACACTGCCGTCGCCCAGACGCACTTGGCCGGATGCATGGCGCACAATGCGCTGCACCCCCGGCGACAAGGTCTGATCGGGCTGCTGACGGTTGCTGAAATGAACTTGCAGAGTACGCACCGCAGCAGACTAGCAGGTCCTTCCGGCATGCAGAAGCAGTACGTAGGGCTTGGACTACGCGCCCCGGGTACGCACAATGCCGCTCCTCTTATCCGCAAGCCATCCAGGCCAGCCCCCATGTCCACCATCGATATCCAGCATGCCCATTCCCTGCCCGCCGACAAGGCCCGCACTGCGATCGCCGAAGTAGCCGAAAAGCTGCAGGACCGCTTTGATGTCACCACCCGCTGGGAAGGCGAGGTGCTGCATTTCGCCCGCTCCGGCGTTGACGGTGCAATCGAATTGCTGCCGGGGGCCGTGCGGGTGAAGGCTGAGCTGGGTTTCCTGTTGTCCGCCATGAAGGGCATGGTGGAATCGGAAATCCAGCGCGTGCTTGCCGAAAAGCTCGTTTGACGCACTGCCGTCACACCACGCAAGCATTTGAGCCGTTACGGTGGTCTCCTGGACAGTCCCGCACAGGAGCCCCCTCATGACGACACATGAACACCGCCCCGAAGACCGCGACCATGGCAGCCCGGGGTTGCAGGAACAGGCCGAACGACTGGGCCGCAGGATGACCGAATCGGCCCAGCAGGTATGGCTTGCAGGGCTGGGTGCGCTGTCGCGGGCACAGAATGAAGGCAGCAAGTTGTTCGACACCCTGGTCAAGGAAGGCGAAAGCGTGGAGCAGCGTTCGCGCGACGAGTCCAGCCGCGGCGAAAGCATCCGCGATACCGTCGAGAACACCCTGGGCCAGGCCCGCGACCGCGCCGCCGGCACCTGGGACCGGGTGGAACGCAGCTTCGAGGACCGCGTTCACCGGGTACTGCGACGCATGGATATTCCCAGCCGCTCCGACATCGAGGCGCTGAACGAGCGCCTGGACGCCCTCAACCGGCGCCTGACACGGGCCGAAAGCCGCAGCGCACACGCCGAGGCAGGACCTGAAGAACACTGATGTTGCAAAGCAGCAAAAGCTGCGCAAGAATCAACCTACCCGCCAGCAGTACCGCGCCGTTAGTCTCCCTCCCCTCACGGCTCCGGATGGCGGGTTTTTCTTGCCCGGCGTTTGCCCTGCGCGCCCGTGCCGCCGGATCCCGGCCCAGGCACCCGCAGTGGCAAGCGCCTTCGCTTGCCTGCGCCGCGGGCAGCAGCCAACGTGGTAGAACGATGGCCCGATCCTCGCCTGCGCGCCCGATACGGCTGCTGCGCAGCACCGGCCGCGCGCACCGGAGTACAGCATGAGCACTACCCCCACCCAGACCCGTCACGACCAGCACGGCCGCTACCCACGCGCCGAGAGCGTGGAAGACTTCCGCCACAACCTGGCCACGGTACAGCAGCGTATCGATGCTGCCTGCCAGCGTGTGGGCCGCGACCCCGCCGGCGTCCGCCTGTTGCCGGTCAGCAAGACCATGGACGAGGCACACATCCGTCTGGCCTATGCTGCCGGCTGCCGGCTGCTGGGCGAGAACAAGGTGCAGGAAGCCCACCACAAATGGGAAGCCATGCAGGACCTCGGCGACCTGCACTGGTCGGTGATCGGCCACCTGCAGACCAACAAGGCCAAGCTGGTCGCACGCTTTGCCAGTGAGTTCCAGGCGCTGGACAGCCTGCGTCTGGCCGAAACCCTAGACCGCCGTCTGCAGATCGAAGGCCGGCAGCTGGACGTCTTCGTGCAGGTCAATACGTCCAACGAAGAGAGCAAGTTCGGCCTGCCGCCCGGTGAAGTCGCCGCCTTCGTGCAGGCCATGCCCCGCTTCAGCAATCTGCGGGTACGCGGCTTGATGACCCTGGCGCTCTTTTCCGCCGCGCCCGAACAGGTACGCGCGTGTTTCGTGCGGCTGCGCCAACTGCGCGAACAGTTGCGCCAAAGCGCTCCGGCGGCCGTGCAGCTGGATGAACTGTCGATGGGGATGTCCGGTGACTTCGAGATCGCCATCGAGGAAGGTGCCACGGTGGTACGGGTCGGCCAGGCCATCTTCGGCGCCCGCTCCGTACCCGACAGCCACTACTGGCCGGACGCTGCCGGCACCCGCTGAACGCTGTTTGCACGGCACCCGAAAAAGCGCCACGCGTCCACTCTTACGATGGCCCGGGGGAATACCATAAGCTTCCTTCCTGTAACCCTTTCCTCAGGCATATAGATGTTCTCCTGGTTCCTGGCGCTGTCACTGGCATTGCTTCTCGGTGGGCTGGCGTCTGCCTACCTCTGGCTGGTCAAGCGCAGGCAGACCGAAGTACAGCACGGGCTGGCCGCACTTGCCGGCATGCGCTGGCGCGAGTTCTCGCGCATCGTCCACCAGGCGATGGCCGAGCAACGCGGCCTGCAGCCGCTGCAGGACAGCGAGGACAGCGACCGCGGCACCAGCAGTGACTTCCTGCTGCAGCGCGACGGGCAGCGTTGGCTGGTGTCATGCAAACACGGCCGTGCATACCGCTTTGGCGCAGCGGCAATCAACGAACTGGTCTCCGCGGTCGACCTGACTGGCGCCCAGGGCGGCATCCTGATCACCGAAGGACAGGTTGAGCGCGACGGCCAGGCCGTGGCCGCCAAGCATGCCATCGAAATCATCGCCGACAGGCAGCTCTGGGACCTGCTCAAACCCTACGTCACCAGCGATACCGATGCGATGGTCACCGGCATCGCCCGGCGCGAAGCTGTACGCCATACCGGCATTGCCATCCTTGCCGCCATCACCCTGGGGCTGCTGGCGGGCATGGGTTACATGACCTTGCAGGGCGACGCCAACGAACCGGCTGCAACAACAGCTCCCGTAGCGGCTACCGCGCCGGTCGCGGGCACGCCCGCCGACGAGACCGACGCAGCCAGCCCTGCCGCCGCAGCCAACAGCGAGCCTGTCGATCCCGGCAACCAGATCCAGGATCCCGATCCGGAAACCCTGGCCCGTTACCAGAAGGAGGTTTCACGGGCGCTGGCTGCCACCCCCGGTGTGGTCAGCGGCATCTGGCTGACGCGCTCGACGCTGTCGGTCGAACGCACGGGTGAAGCTGCCGATACCTGGCCGCGCATCTGCGCGGTGTTGCAGCGCTATCCGTCGCTGCGCACCTCCCGCGTGCAGCTCAACCCGCGCCCCGGCGTGGAGGAGCCGGTGCGCTGGCGCCAGTGCAGCACCATCTAGCACCCTGTAGTGCCGAGCCATGCTCGGCAAGAGCCGCACCCGCGCAGCGTACGGCCGCGATATCGCAAACCACCGATAATCCCGGGCCCCTGTAGTGCCGAGCCATGCCCGGCAGGAGCCGTACCTGCGCAGCATACGGCCGCGATTTCGCCAACCACCGACAATCCATAGGCCCCTGTAGTGCCGAGCCATGCTCGGCAGGAGCCGTACCTGCACAGCCTGTAGCCACAGCAAGACAGTCCGCCAGCCGCTTCACGGCATACGCCCGCGACCAATTGCCTGCGTAGCCGATGATCAGCGCCCCACCGGCTCCCAACTGGCGCTGTACAGCTGCCACTGTCCGTCCTGCTCGCGCCAACCACTGACGACTTCCTGCATCTGCCCCCGCTCCGGCAGCAGGCCGCGGTTGCCGCCTGCCAGCAGCACACTGAAACGCACCGATGCGACCTCCCCCTGTACATCCACTGATAACGGGCCGGTCTGGACCGCCACCTTGCTGTTGAGCAGCAACTGCGCCTTCAGCAGGTTGTGCAGCCCGGCATGATCCAGGCCCTCGTTGCCGACGAAATCGGGGGCCACCGAGGCCATGAAGTCCTTGGGTCTGCCCGCCTCCACCGCCTCCTGCATCGCAGCAATCGTCTGCCGCAGGCGTTGCTCAGGGGGATCTGCCTTGCATGCGGCCATGCCAAGCACGATCGCCACCATAAGCATGTAGTTGAGTACAGTTCGGGTCATCTCAGCCTCTTCGCCTTTTCAATTCGGAACGGTATGCTGACAGCAACGGCGCCGGTGCCCAATGCCGCGCCTGACCCAATAGATCATTCCATTTCCTGGAGGGGAAGATGAATCAGGAACGTCCCTGGCTGCAGAGCTACCCGGCCGGTGTCCCGGCTGAAATCGACGTCAACGAGTTCCGCTCCGTTGCCGCCGTGTTTGATACGTCTGTGGCCAAGTTCCGTGATCGGCCTGCCTACTCCAACTTCGGCAAGACCCTCACCTATGGCGAAGCCGACGTGCTGGTCTCCCAGTTCGCGGCCTACCTGCTCGGCGAACTGCAGCTCAAGAAGGGCGACCGCGTTGCGGTGATGATGCCCAACTGCCTGCAATACCCCATCGCCATCTTCGGCATCCTGCGTGCCGGCCTGACGGTGGTCAACGTCAATCCGCTCTATACCGCGCGTGAGCTCAAGCACCAGCTCATCGATGCCGAAGCCGCGGTACTGCTGGTGGTCGACAACTTCGGCGACACCGTGCAGCAGGTGATTGCCGACACCCCCGTCAAGCAGGTCATCACCACCGGCCTTGGCGACATGCTGGGCTTCCCCAAGGGCAGCATCATCAACTTCGTGCTCAAGTACGTGAAGAAGATGGTGCCGGACTATGACCTGCCCAACGCCATCCGCTTCAAGCAGGCGCTGGCACTGGGCAAGCGCCACGCGCTGCCCACGGTGGAAGTGGACCACGACGACATCGCCTTCCTGCAGTACACCGGCGGCACCACCGGCGTGGCCAAGGGCGCCATGCTGACCCACCGCAACCTGATCGCCAACATGCAGCAGGCCTCGGCGTGGATCAGCGCCTCGGGCGTGAAGCCCGGCGAAGAGGTGATCATCACCGCACTGCCGCTGTACCACATCTTCGCACTGACGGCGAACGGGCTGGTCTTCATGAAGCTCGGCGGCTTGAACTACCTGATCACCAACCCGCGCGACATGAAGGGCTTCGTCAAGGAGCTCAAGAACAACCGCTTCACCGCCATCACCGGCGTCAACACCTTGTTCAACGGTCTGTTGAACACCGAAGGTTTCGAGCAGGTGGATTTCTCCAACCTCAAGGTTGCGCTGGGTGGCGGCATGGCCGTGCAGCGCGCCGTTGCGGACAAATGGAAGAAGGTCACCGGCGTGACCCTGGTCGAGGCCTATGGCCTGACCGAAACCTCGCCGGCCGCGTGCATCAACCCGCTCAATCTTGCCGATTACAACGGCGCGATCGGCCTGCCGATTCCGTCCACCGATGCCTGCGTCAAGAACGATGATGGCCAGCAGGTGCCGATGGGCGAAGTGGGCGAGCTGTGCATCCGTGGCCCGCAGGTGATGAAGGGCTACTGGCACCGCCCGGATGAAACCGCCAAGGTGATGGACGCCGATGGCTGGCTGCATACCGGCGACATGGCGCGCATGGATGAGAACGGCTTCTTCTACATCGTCGATCGCAAGAAGGACATGATCCTGGTGTCCGGTTTCAACGTGTATCCGAACGAGATCGAAGACGTCATTGCGATGATGCCTGGCGTGCTGGAAGTAGCCGCGGTTGGCGCACCCAGCGAGAAGTCCGGCGAAGTGGTGAAGGTCGTCATCGTCAAGAAGGACCCCAACCTCACCGAGGAGCAGGTAAAGGAATTTGCCCGTGCCAACCTGACCGGTTACAAGCACCCGCGCATTGTCGAGTTCCGCAAGGAGCTGCCCAAGACCAACGTTGGCAAGATCCTGCGCCGTGAGTTGCGTGACGCCAAGCCGGAAGCCTGATCGACCCGGAAACCGGTTGGTTTGAAGGCAATTGACTGAAAGCCCTCCCCTTACCGGGAGGGTTTTTTGTTTGTGCAGCACTCTTGAGCCGTCATTCCCGCGCAGGCGGGAATCGCTCCTGCCTTGGCCGTCTGCCCTTGAGTCGTCATTCCCGCGCAGGCGAGAATCGCTCCGGCCTTGGCCGTTTGCCCTTGAGCCGTCATTCCCGCGCAGGCGGGAATCGCTCCTGACTTGGCCGTTTGCCCTTGAGCCGTCGTTCCCGCGCAGGCAGGAATCGCTCCTGCCTTGGCCCGTTTGCCCTTGAGCCGTCATTCCCGCGCAGGCGGGAATCGCTCTGACCTTGGCCGTTTGCCCTTGAGCCGTCATTCCCGCGCAGGCGGGAATCGCTCCGGCCTTCGTCGTTCGCCCTTCCTCCTTTATTCCCACCGCCGCGGGATAGAGGCAGCTGCGTGCGACTGCCACAGTGAAAGCTAGAGCCAGAGCGATTCCCGCCTGCGCGGGAATGACGGCATAAGGGCCAATGCCAGAGCCACGTCCAACACCAACACCAAGGCCAAGGTCCAAGGCCATCGGCGAGGTCGAAGGTCCAAGGTCCAAGGTTCAAGGTTCAAGGTTCAAGGTCAACGCCAACGCCAACGCCAAAACCAGCGTCACCACCGAGGCCACCGTCAACGCCACAAAAAAGGCCCCCGCGTCACCGCAGGGGCCTTCAAGCTCATCAGCCCGAAAACTCAGGCTTCCGGACGCATATAGGGGAACAGCAGCACGTCGCGGATCGAGGCGCGGCCGGTCAGCATCATCACCAGGCGATCGATGCCGATGCCCAGGCCGCCGGTCGGTGCCATGCCGTATTCCAGCGCACGGATGTAATCGGCGTCGTAATGCATGGCTTCGTCGTCGCCACCGTCCTTGGCTTCCACCTGCGCCTGGAAACGCGCGGCCTGGTCTTCCGGGTCGTTCAACTCGGAGAAGCCATTGGCCAGTTCCTTGCCGTTGACGAACAGCTCGAAGCGGTCGGTATAGCCGGCCTCGGTGTCGCTGGCGCGGGCCAGCGGCGAAACTTCCACCGGGTGATCGGTGATAAAGGTCGGCTGGATCAGGGTGTGTTCGACGGTGGCTTCGAAGATTTCCAGCAGCAGCTTGCCCCAGCCGTAGCTCGGCTTGACGCGGATCTTCAGGCGCTCGCAATGGCGCAGCAGCGCTTCGCGATCAGTGCAATCGGCCACGCTGATTTCCGGGTTGTGGTGGCGCACGGCCTCGTCCATGCGCCAGCGGCGGAACGCCGGGGCCAGGTCGATCTGCGCACCGTCCCATTCCACCTGGGTGGTGCCCAGCACACGCTGCGCCACGTCACGGATCACGCCCTCGGTCAGGTCCATCACTTCGTTGTACGTGGCATAGGCCTCGTACAGCTCCATCATGGTGAATTCCGGGTTGTGGCGGGTGCTGACGCCTTCGTTACGGAAGTTGCGGTTGATTTCGTAGACGCGCTCCAGGCCACCCACCACCAGGCGCTTCAGATAAAGCTCCGGTGCCACGCGCAGGTACAGGTCCAGATCCAGCGCATTGTGGTGGGTGGTGAATGGCTTGGCCGTGGCGCCGCCGGGGATGTAATGCATCATCGGCGTCTCGACTTCCAGGAAGTCGCGGTTGTCCAGCCACGCGCGCATGGCGCGGATGATCTTGGAGCGCTTGATGAATACCGCGCGCGATTCCGGGGTCACGATCAGGTCGACGTAACGCTGGCGGTAGCGCTGCTCGACGTCGGCCAGGCCATGCCACTTGTCCGGCAGCGGGCGCAGCGACTTGGTCAGCAGGCGGATGCTGGTGGCCTTGACCGACAGCTCACCGGTCTTGGTGCGGGTCAGCCCACCCTCGACGGCGATGATGTCGCCCACGTCCCAGCCCTTGAACGCGGCATAGATGTCACCCAGCGCGGTGGCCTGCAGGAACAGCTGGATGCGGCCGCTTTCGTCCTGGATCTGGGCGAAGCTGGCCTTGCCCATGATGCGCTTGGCCATCAAACGGCCAGCCATCTTTACCGTGCGGCCGGTGGCTTCCAGCGCTTCACTGGTCCAGGCCTCGGCATCAGCGTACTCGGCCTGCAGCTTGCCAGCGAAGTCTTCGCGGCGGAAGTCGTTCGGGTAGGCAATGCCCTGCCCGCGCAGCGCCGTGAGTTTCGCGCGGCGCTCGGCGATGAGGCTGTTCTCGTCGACGGGGGGCTGCTGCGTTTCAGGGGTCTGTTCGGTCATGGCTTTCATTCAATTTGGGGGAGATGACAAGGTGCGGCCACCCATTGGCGAAACCGCACCGTACAACAAGGGAATGGCCCGCGCAGGGCCATTCCGGATTACGCGTCGCTGCGTTTGGCGCCGGCCTGCAGGCCGGACTTGAGGCTGGCCTCGATGAATTCATCCAGGTCGCCGTCCAGCACCTTCTGCGTATCGGTCCGTTCAACGCCGGTGCGCAGGTCCTTGATACGGCTCTGGTCGAGCACGTAGTTGCGGATCTGGCTGCCCCAACCGATGTCGGACTTGGTCGCTTCCAGGGCGTCACGCTCGCTGTTGCGCTTCTGCACTTCCAGCTCATAGAGCTTGGCGGCCAGCATCTTCATCGCGGTATCGCGGTTCTGGTGCTGGCTGCGGCCGATCTGGCAGGCAACCACGGTATTGGTCGGGATGTGGGTGATACGCACCGCCGACTCGGTCTTGTTGACGTGCTGACCACCGGCACCGGAGGAACGGTACACGTCGGTGCGCAGGTCGGCCGGGTTGATGGTGATCTCGATGTTGTCATCGATTTCCGGCGACACGAACACCGAGGTGAAGCTGGTGTGGCGGCGGTTGTCCGAGTCGAACGGCGACTTGCGCACCAGCCGGTGCACGCCGATCTCGGTCTTCAGCCAGCCATAGGCAAACTCGCCTTCCACCCGGAAGGTAGCCGATTTGATGCCGGCGACGTCGCCGCCGGACACTTCCATCAGCTCGGTCTTCCAGCCACGCGCTTCGCACCAGCGCAGGTACATGCGCAGCATCATTTCCGCCCAGTCCTGGGCTTCGGTGCCGCCGGCACCGGCCTGGATGTCGACGAAGGCGTTGCAGCTGTCCATTTCGCCCGAGAACATGCGCTGGAACTCCAGCTTCTCGATATGCGACTGGAACTTGTCCAGGTCGGCCACCACCGCCAACGCGGTGTCTTCGTCCTGCTCGCTTTCAGCAAGCTCCAGCAGTTCGGTGGCCTCGGACAGGCCGTCCAGTACATCGGCGATGCCGGTGACGGTTTTGTCCAGCAGGGAACGTTCCCGGCCCAGGGTCTGGGCATACTCGGGGTTGTTCCAGATATCCGGGTTTTCGAGTTCGCGGGTTACTTCTTCCAGACGTTCTTTCTTGACGTCGTAGTCAAAGATACCCCCTGAGCGATACCACGCGATCAATCAGATCGGCGATTCGCTGGCGGATGGGATTCAGTTCAATCATGGTCGGTCTATGGACAGGCAGACAAGAGGACAATTCTAGCATCCACCGGGCATTCAGGCTGTTCTCGCAGCATGAACACGGCTTGCCGTTAGAATCGGCCCCACTACCCGCCCGTGCGGGGAACGGATACCCCTCAAATGATGAAGGACCTACGCTTGAATACGCGCACTGCCCGCTTGTTTGCAGCCATCTCCATGACCCTGGCTCTTGGCGCCTGCCAGAAGCTGGGTAGCGTCGCCGGCGCCGGCGACAACACCCCCAACCTGGCCGTGGGTGACACGGTCTCGGGCGAGATCACCTCCGGCAGCCGCCTGAACTACAACGACGGCAGCCGTCACCAGGCCTACAAGATCACCCTGAAGGACGGCGAAGCGGTCTCGCTGGAACTGGGCGGCTCGCTCAACGGCCAGATCGCCGTGTTCGACGGCCAGACCATGCTGGCCCACGCCAGCGGCAACGGCACGGAGGAAGGGTCCGCCTCGGCGGTCAACCTGGCTTTCCGTGCGCCCAAGGACGGCAGCTACGTGGTCGCGGTCAACAGCGCCAGCTCCGACAGCTTTGGCCCGTTCAAACTCAAGAGCGCCAAGGTGGTGCCCTATGACGGCAAGCCGTTGGGCGCCGACAGCCAGGCCATCGACTGGCTGATGGGCGAAAAGCAGGAATACAAGCTGAAGGTGGACAAGGCCGGGCTGTACTCCATCACCATGGAATCCAGTGCATTCGATACCTACCTGCACCTGAACGGCCGCAACGTGGAGCTGGAGGACGACGACAACGGCGGCAACCTTAATGCCCGCATCCGCACCTATCTTGAGCCGGGCGAATACACCATCGGTGCCTCGTCGGTGAACGGCAACACCGGCTCCTTCAAGCTCAACGTCGCCCTGACCCCGACCCCGAATGGCCTGGTCAACCGCGATGGCACCGCCCTGACCATCGGCCAGACCGCGCAGTCGATGATGGATTCGCGTGGCCGCCGCACCTTCGTGCTCAACCTGGACGCGCCCAAGCAGATCCAGTTCGATGCCATCGCCGATGGCTTCGACTCGGTGCTGCATGTCACCGGCCCGGGTACCGATGCCGAGGACGACGACGGTGGCAACGGCACCAACGCTCGCCTGAACCTGTCGCTGCGTGCGGGCCGTTACATCGTGGCCGTTACCAGCCTGGGCAGCCAGCAGGGCGTGTTCGAGCTGGAGACCACCGACATGGGCGGCGATGTGGCGGCGCCCGGCGAAAGCAATCGCAAGGACGCTGCCAGCGAAGCCAGCGCTGCTGCGGCCGATGCCGCCGCAGCGGTCGAAGCAAGCAACTGATCCATCCACGCCGGCTGCCACGGCGGCAGCCGGCGTCTCGCGCCCGCCACATCCCCCGATGCGGCGGGCGCTTCATGCCGCACCCTGGTTCCAACACTTGAGGAGTTGAAGTGAAGCGATTCGCAGCAGGACTGCTGTCCCTTGCCATTGCCGCCGCCGTGCACGCCCCCGCGCATGCCGCCCCGTCGGCCCGGCCGCTTGCCATGAACGGCGAGACCTCGGGCGAGATCACCTCGTCCACCCCGATCAACCACAGCGATGGCACCCGCAGCCAGCTGTTCTCGCTGCAGCTGGCTGCCGGCCAGGCCGTCAGCCTGTCGCTGGAAGGCCCGCTCAATGGTTCGCTGGCGGTGTTCACCCGCGACACCCTGGTCGGCCGCTCGGAAGCCGACGGCGAAGGCCCGACCACGCTGAGCATCCGTGCCGACAAGGCCGGCCAATACCTGGTTTCGGTGAGCGGCGCGGACGCACGTGCTTTCGGCCCCTTCCAGCTTTCGGTCGAACCGATCGTGGCCTACGACGGCAAGCCGCTGGTGGCTGGCCGCCGAGTGACCGATTGGTTGCGTGACGACAGCAAGGAGTACACGCTGGAGGTGGACAAGGCCGGCCTGTACACGCTGACCATGGATTCGACCGAGTTCGACTCGCGGCTGGAACTGAGCGGCAACGGCGTCAACATGGAAGACGATGACGGCGGCAACCAGCTCAACGCGCGCCTGGTGGCCCCGTTGCAGCCAGGCCGTTACACCCTCACCGCCAACAGCGTCTCCAATGCCAACGGCGCGTTCTACCTGGGCGTGGAACGTACCGATTTCCCGGAAGGCCTGGTATTCGAGGACGGCACCAACCTGCCGATCGATGGCAAGGCCAGTGGCTTCATCAACGCCGACGATACCCGCAGCTTCGTGTTCAACCTGCCGGAGCGCCGCCGCGTGCAGTTCGACGCCAGCAGCCGCGAGCTGGACACCCTGCTGACCCTGCAGGGCGATGACATCATCCTGACCGACGACGACGGTGGCGGCAACGTCAACTCACGGCTGTCGCAGGTGCTGGAAGCCGGCCAGTACAACGTCTCGGTGCGTTCGGTGAACAGCCGTGGCGGCGTGTTCCAGCTGTCCACCAGCACCTCGGCGGCACCGGAAGGCCCGTCGCGCCAGGAACTGAAGCTGGGCCGTGAGGTCCAGGGCCAGCTGCGCGCCGGCAACCGCGACCTGTACACGCTGGAGATTCCGCGCAAGGGCAAGTACCTGATCAGCATGGTCGGTGCCAACGGCCTGGACGGCATGATCACCGTCATGCGCAACGGCGAGGAAGTCGCCCAGCAGGATGACAGCGAGGACAGCCTGGATCCGTCGCTGGAAGTGGAACTGGACGCCGGCCGCTACGTGGTGCTGGCACACAGCTTCGACTCCAGCGCCACCGGCGGTTACCGCCTGCTGGCCCGTCGCAAGTAATACGCAGCACCGCAACACACAGAAGGGGCCGGCATTGCCGGCCCCTTTTGTTTGCGCCACTCAGCGCACTTCGAACTCGCCCACCAGCACGGTGTCGTCACTCTCCTGCAGGCGCAGGGTCACCGCCCTGTCCTGCTGTGCCGTGCTACCCCAATGCGTGCTCAGGCGCAGCATCAGGGTGGTGGCGCCGGTAACCAGTTGTTGCCGGCTGCCGAAATAGTTCGCCTCCACCTTGTAGATACCCGGCTTGGCATCACGCAGCGAGAACTGCTCGGGGCCGTAGCCACCGGTGAAGTCCTGCGACATGGCGCCGCCCTGGTAGGTCAGGCGGTCGCCGTAGAACGCACGTTCACCGTTGGGGTCGGTCACCCACAGATCCATGTCGCTGTTGTCGCTGTCCCAGGCCAGCACCACCCGCAGATCCAACGGCAAGGCCCTGCGCAGGCGCGGATCGACCGTGGACAGGTCCAGCGTGCTGTTGGTGCGCTTGCCAAGGTTGGTCAGCTCGTCCAATGCGATCAGGGCGACGCCGTCAAAACGGCCGTCCCACTCCCGCTCGACCACCTGGTACAGCGGTCCTACCGCATCCTGCGGGCGTCCGGCGGCCTCCAGCGCCAGTCCCAGATCACGGAAACTCTGGGGCTCGTCCTCGGCCATCGCCAGCACCTGCTCGAACACCGGCACCGCCAACTGCGCCGCGTCGGCCTGCAGCAGGCGATAGCCCAACACCCGCAACAGATGGCGGTTGTCCAGATCCATCTCCGCCAGGTTGGACAGCACCCGCAGCGCCAGCTCGCGTTGCTTGTGCTCCAACAACATGTCCGCCACGTCCAGGAAAAAAGCGCTGCTGTTGGCGTTATCAGCACGCTCGGCAAGATAGCGGGTGTAGACCGTTGCCGCCGGGCCCTGGCGCAAACGGCGCGCCACCGGCGAATCAGGCTCCCATGCACCCAGCCTGATTTCCAAGGTGCCGTCATTGGCTGACGGCTGCTGGGCATCAGTGCCTGCCGTTACCACCACGCTGTCCAACACATCCGCCGCGACCGGTGGTGCCGGCGGCGCAGGTGCCGCAGGCGGTGGAACCACCAAGGCCATCGCTTCCGGTCCCGCATGCTCGGCCATCGCCTGGGCGCGCCGCAGCCGCGCGGCCTGCTTTTCCGGTGCGGCCAGCGCTGGCGCATCCTTCGGCCAGGTCTTTGCCCACCACTGGGCACGTTCCTGCCACTGCCCGGCGATCGCGTCCAGGTGCTGGCGACGGGCAAGTGCACGGTCCTCCAGCAAACGCGCATAACGGCGGTCATACTCGGCGCGCAGCGGCGCAGGCGGGCGAATGGCATAGCGCAGGTAGTCGTCGATGCCATCCAGCACAATCAGTGACGTTGCTGCGCTGACCAGGCCAAAACGCTGCGAGAGCAGCTGCATCGCCTCGCGGTTGCGACGCGGCTCCAGCGCCAGCTGCTGCAACCGCGCCTGCGCCCACAGTCCGGCCACCAACCCCGGATCAGCGGCGTCGCGCTCTGCCTGCAACTGCTGCCACGGGCCAGTGTTGATCCTCAGCCGCATTGCCTGCCGGGCACTGTCGGCGCGCGCATGCACCCAGACCCAGCCCTGCGCCTGGCTGCGCCTGTCGACCACCACCTCATGCAGGCCGGCGGCCTCGGCGACCTCGACGGCGACAGGTTCCGCCAGCAGTTCCTGCACGGCGCCCTGGGGTTGCCCGTCAAGCAGCACCAGACGCCCGCCGTTGGCTTCACTCCACCCCCGCAGCCGAACGCTGTCCGTCCTCGCGCCGGCACTGCTGATCGCAAACAGGCGCTGCGTTTGGCCCAACGCAGGCAGGGTGTCCGCGCCCCAGTTGGACAAGCCGTCGCTGAGCAACAGGTACTCGCCGACAGCCGGGTCCGGCGTCCAACCGGTCAGATTGCTGGCGCCATCCAGCGGCTCCTGCTCCAGCGCACGGCGCAGTGCGCTCCAGTCCCCCTTGCGCACCTCGAAACGGCGCACGGCAGTAGCGCGATCACGCAGGACGGTCAGGGCCACACGGCCGTCGCCCATCGCGGCGAAATAGCGGTCGAGCAAGGCGAACTCGGCCTTGCGGTCCCGCTGCCCGGCCGAGCCCGAGGCATCCCACAGCAGCCCCACCTGGTCGGGGAGCCCGCGTACTGCAGGCGCCGGCACCGGGACCTGGGCTACAAGATAGTGCTGCCCGTCCAGGCTGGCCGAATGCATGCCCGCCGCACCATCCATCGGCAGCTGCCACTGCAGTTGCGCTGGCAGCGCCGTGCCCCTGCCCTGCCAGTTCAAGTTACGCCCCTTGAAGCCGAACGGCGCGCCGCCGCCCTCGGCGCGGCCGCCGACCTGCAGCCGCAGGGACACCTGATCGGCGCCGCCGGCAAACTGCAACGGCAGGCGCCATTGCCAATTGCCAGCCTGCACCGGCAAGGCCTCCCGCACCGTCAGCTGTACGCGGCGACTGCCACCCGCGGGCAAGGGGTAGATACGCAGGCGAAACTGGTTGCCCGCGGTCTGCTCCAGCAGGCCAGGATCGACGCTACGCCGGGTTATTGCTTCAAACACCTGGCGGCCGCGCTCTTTTGGCACGGCCACCGCGTCGCGCAGCTGTCCATCGATGTCCAGGGCAAACCCGGTCAACTGCTGGCCATCGGCCAAGGGGAACTGCAGCTCGCCCTCCAGCACCCGTCGGTTGGGGTTGTGGAACTCAAGCTCGATGCGGGTCTGGGCGACACCGGCCTGCACCTCGCCAGTGATGCTGGCGCTGCGCAGCACAATAGGCTGCTCGGCCTCGGCGGCGGCGATCAACACCGGTGGATTGCCCACCACCCGTACCGCCGCCTGCCGCTGCGCGGTTGCCGGCAACGCCAAGGCCACCAATACCGCAACCGCCATCCATCGCTGCCACTGCATGCCTGCCATCGCACTGCTCCGTCCAAGGGTCGGGGGAGTAAACGTCCAACTACAGGCAATGGGGTTTGGCCCCCTTCCCCGTGCGTCGCCGATCACATCGTAACGGGATGGCAGCAGTTTCGGGCTCAGCCTGCGCTGACGCGCTCCTCGCCCTCGCCCAGTGTCAGACGCACCTCGGCCAGGTAGCGTCGGCTGCACGGCACCGCCTGACCGTCGTCCATGTGCAACAGCGCCTCACCACCGTCCAAGGGCTCAATCGATACCAAGTGGCGCTGGTTGATCAGCCAGCTGCGGTGGCTGCGGATGAAGCAGGCCGGATCCAGGCGCTGCTCCAGCGCCGCCATGGTGCTGCGCAGCGGGTAGTCATGCCCGCGGACGCGCAGGTTGACGTAGTTGCCGGCAGCCTGCGCCCATTCGATATCGGCGGTGGCAATCAGGAAATCCCGCCCCAGCTTGCGCACCAGCAGCCGCTCCGGCCGTTCGATCGGCTCCACTGGCGGGCCCTCGTCCGGCGCCGCCAGCAGTTGTGCCTCACCCTGCAGCCGGCGCAGCAGGAAGCGATAGCTCTCCACGCTGATCAGGATGATCGCCAGGGTGCGCACGTCCTTGAGGTACTCATACAGAAACTCCCGGCCCCAATCACCAAAATCATAGCCGTGGCCCAGCGCACGGTATGCCAGCACGCGCAGGCCGACCATCAGCAGCACATGCATCGCCGACAACGGCAGGCTCGCCAGCAGGTACCACGGCAGTCGCCGCCGCCAGTTGTCCAGGTGCAGTGGCAAGCGCTCGCTCAGCCAGGCCACCAGGGGCACCAACAGCACCAGCCAGACCAGGCCGCTGGAGAACTCCCAGACCCAGGGTTCCCACGCATGCATGCCCGGGTCGCCATGCCGGTTGGCATCCATCCAGGTGGTGATGGCATTGCCACTGCAGTTGAGCACCACCACGACCAACCAGAAGCCGATTTCCGCCCCCCGCCGCCAGGGGCGGAAGCGCTGCAAGGGGTCACGCGAAGCTCGTTCACTCATCCGCGCAGTGTAGGCCAAGCCGTCTGCCAGGGCCGCCCGATTCGTCCCGCCACCACCGCCATTCGTCCCAAAGCGCCTGCCAATCATCCCTTTCCGGCCAAATCCGGGCGGGCACAGGGCTCAATGCCAAGTACCCGACACCTACCGCACAGGCAACCACATGACCCGCCGCAACGATCTGGACTGGCTACGCGTGATCGCCTTTGCCTTGTTGGTGATTTACCACGTCGGCATGTATTACGTGAGCTGGGACTGGCATGTGAAAAGCCCGGCCGCCAACATCGCACCCGAGCCGTTCATGCTGCTCACCAGCCCCTGGCGGATGTCGTTGCTGTTCCTTATTTCCGGCGTGGCTACCGCCTACATGCTGCAGTCCCGCCCGCAAGGTTTGCTGCGCCGCCGCTCACGGCAGCTGCTGTGGCCGCTGCTGTTCGGCATGCTGTTGATCGTGCCGCCCCAGGCCTACTACCAAGTGGTGGAGCAGCTGCCCGGCGGCTACGACGGGTCCTACTGGACGTTCTACGGCAAGTACCTGACCGGCTATCACGGTTTTTGCGACGCCGATGGCTGCCTGCGCCTGCCTACCTGGAACCATCTGTGGTTCCTGCCCTATCTATGGTGCTACACCTTGCTGGCCTGGCTGCTGTGGCGCCTGCTCCCGGACGGGGCGCTGCAAGGGCTGCGCGCCGCCTGCGGACGCGTACTGCAGGGCTGGGGGGCGCTATGGGTGCCGGTAGTGATATTGGCGCTGGCGCGGCTGCTGCTGGTCACCCGCTTTGAGCAGAGCCATGCGCTGGTGGACGACTGGTACAACCATGCGCAGTATGGTGCCGTGTTCCTGATCGGCTTCCTGGCTGCGTTCAGCACCGGCTTCTGGCAATCACTGCAACGGCTGCGCTGGGCAGCGCTGCTGCTGGCTGCCATCACCTATGCACTGCTGATCTACAGCTGGTACTTCGCCGGCTACAACGACGACAACACGCCCCCCATGTGGCTGCGGCTGTGCCTGCGCGTGGCCTGGGCGGTGGACCAGTGGACGGCGATCGCAGCGCTGCTGGGTTTTGCCTACCGTTGGCGCGCGGCCGACAGCCCGCTGCTGCGCTACCTCACCCTGGCGGTGTTCCCGCTCTACATCCTGCACCAGACGGTGATCGTGGTACTGGCCCACCAGCTCAAGCCGCTGCACATACCGGCAGGCTGGGAAGCAGCGTTGTTGATCACGGCGACGTTCGCGCTGTGCCTGGTGGCCTACGAGCTGATAAAACGCAGCGCGTTGCTGCGGCCGCTGTTCGGCCTCCGAGCGCGGCCAGAGGTGCCCAGTGTTGATCAGGTGGCTGGCGCTACCGCATACGGCGACAGATAAGGCCAGGCCCGCATCGCCGCTTACGCCGCCCCTGCAGGGGCGCAGTGTTCGACGATCAGCTGGATGGCCTGACCACCCCGGTAGTCATCGCCCACCAGCCGGTAGGCCAGGTGCAGCCGGGATTCTGGCGCGGCGCCGGTCCAGCCACTGAAATGGATGGCATTGATGCGCGCCCGGCCACCGGGTGCACGAACCACCAGCTTCAGGTGGCGCTCCTTGAGCACGCGCCACTCCACGACCTCGAACACGCCATCGAACAGGGGTTCGGCAAAGCCCTGACCCCACGGGCCGGCCAGTCGCAGTGCTTCGGCGTGCTGGAAGTCCAGCTCGGCCGCAGTCAATTCACCGTCGCTGAGCAATTGCTGTTGCAGCAAGGCCGGGTCCAGGGTGGCCTGCACCTGCGCGGCAAATACCGCCTTGAAGGTTTCCAGCTGTGCCAGCGGCAGGCTCAGACCGGCCGCCATCGCATGGCCGCCGAATTTCTCCATCAAGCCGGGATGGCTGGCGTTGATCGCTGCCAGCGCGTCGCGGATATGGAAGCCGGCGATCGAACGGGCCGACCCGCGCAATGCCTGGCCACCTGGTTCGGCAGGTGCGAACGCGATCACTGGCCGATGCAGGCGATCCTTCATCTTCGACGCCACCAGACCGACCACACCAGGGTGCCAATCCGGGTCGAACAAACAGGCCGCCACCGGCCGTTGCATGGACGCGTCCACGACCGCACGCGCAACCACACGCTCGGCATCATCGGTCATCTGCTGCTGCACGGCGCGGCGTTCGGCGTTGATCTCCTCAAGCATGGTCGCAATATCGCGTGCCTGCCGGGGGTCTTCGGTCAGCAGCAGTTCGATGCCCAAAGCCATGTCTTCCAGCCGCCCGGCGGCATTCAGGCGTGGCCCCAGCGCATAGCCGATGTCGCTGGCGGTCAGCCGCGCCGCGTCGCGGCCGCTGGCTTCGATCAACGCACGCAGGCCGACGCAGGCCTTGCCCGCACGCAGCCGGCGCAACCCGGCCGAAACAAGTGCACGGTTGTTGTCGTCCAATGCCACCAGATCGGCGACGGTGCCAACCGCAACCAGATCCAGCAGGGTCAGCAGGTCGGGCTCGGCACCGGCGCTGAAGGCACCCTGCTCGCGCAGGTGCCGGCGTAGCGCCATCAGCACGTAGAAGATCACCCCGACACCGGCCAGCGCCTTGCTCGGGAACGCATCGCCGTCCACGTTCGGGTCAACGATGGCATCGGCCGGGGGCAGTTGCTCGCCCGGCAGGTGGTGGTCGGTGACCAGCACCTGCCAGCCCAGCGCCTTGGCCGCATGTACACCGGCATGGCAGGCAATGCCGTGGTCCACCGTCACCAGCAGGTCCGGCTTGAAGGCTTGCAGCTCGGCCACCAGCGATGGCGACAGGCCATAGCCATGCACCATGCGATTGGGCACGGCATGCACCACGTCGCGGGCCCCCAGCATGCGCAGGCCACGCACACCCACCGCACAGGCAGTGGCGCCGTCACAGTCGAAATCGCCGACGATCAGAATGCGCTTGTCGGCAGCGATGGCATCGGCCAGCAACTGCACCGCGCGCTGCATGCCACCCAGCAGATCGGGGGCGTGCAATTGCGCCAGCCGCGGTTGCGCCTGCTCCGGCGTCAATGCACCGCGTGCGGCATAGATGCGTCGCAACAACGGCAAGGTGTCATCGCCCCACTGCCCTTCGGCAGCGGCAACGCGGCGGACGATCTTCATGGCCTCACTCATCAAGCAGACTGCTTACCGGCTTTTTCCAGAACTGCCAGCGTTGCCCACGCCGGATGCGATAGCTGGCGCCATCCTCGAAATCAAGCTGCAGCTCGGCCAGTTCACCGCGGCCGATGGCGTCCAGCAACGGGAGGATCGCATCGCGGGTCAACTGCTCGAGCGAGCGCAGCTGGCGCAGGTCCACCAGGGCATCCACGGTCTGCTCCCCGCCCAGCCGCACACCGGCCAGGGTGGCGAGCCCCTGCAGCAGCGCATCGCGGCTGCGCACCTGCGCATGGGAGGTGCTGACAGAATCGGGCAAACGCCCTGCCCCCCAGAACCACAGCGAGTTGACCGCACGCTTGCCGTCGGCAACGCGCTGCGCGTTCCACGGATGCTGGTGCAGCACCACCTGCGCTTCGGTCATCAGGCTCCGCCATTGGCGCCCGTTGTCACCGTCGGGCAGATGCGGAAACAAGTCATCGCCCAGCACGATTTCCGGTGCGGCGAAGGCCGGCAGCGGCGTGTCTTCGGGCAGCCGCAGGTACCAACGTGACGGCGTGGGCGCATCCAACTGGTAACCAAAGCCTGCGAACAACGGCTGCAAGGCGGGCAACAGCGCCTCCACGTCCACCGGCTCCAGCCGCAGGGTTTCGGCCGATGCCATCAGCCGCGCGCCCTGCATGTCCGGCACGATGTTGGCCGGGTCCGCGCGCAGCCAGAAGCTGCCGGCGGCATCGCCGGCATCGGTCTGGCGGGTCAAGGCGGCCGCCGACCATTCGGCCGGCTGCACGCGGAAGTGACGGCGCAGCTGCGCCGATTCACCGGCCGTGCCGAGC
>DAMCTY010000022.1:0-53649 GCA_032112995.1 Stenotrophomonas sp.
GGAGCAGCAGCGGCAGCCGGAGCGGCGGCGGCCGGGGCAGCAGCCTTCGGAGCTTCAGCAGCAGCCGGGGCGGCCGGGGCAGCAGCGGCGACGGCGCCTTCCTCGATGATGGCCAGGATCTGGTTCGAGGTGACGGTGTCGCCTTCCTTGAACTTGATTTCCTTCAGCACGCCATCAACCGGTGCCGGCACTTCCAGAACGACCTTGTCGGTTTCCAGGTCGAGCAGGTTCTCATCACGCTTGACGGCTTCGCCTGCCTTCTTGTGCCAGCTGGCGATGGTGGCGTCGGAGACGGATTCGGGCAGTACCGGTACTTTGACTTCGGTGGCCATTTGGCTGATTTCCTGGTTTCGTTTTCTTGTGGAAAAGGGGGCTTATTCGGCGTAGTTGTCGTCGATCTTATTGACCAGCGCGTCGGCGAGCAGCTGTGCGAGTTCGCGCAGGTGATCGGACATGTGGCCAACGGCAGGCGACGGAGAACGCGGGCGACCGGCATAGTGCAGGGACTGGCCATCGGCCACGCATGCCTGCAGGTGGTGCTTGATCTGGTACCACGCACCCTGGTTCATCGGCTCTTCCTGGCACCACACAACGTCGGTGGCCTTGCCGTACTTTTTCAGCTCGGCGGCCAGCGCCGGGCGCGGGAACGGGTAGAGCTGCTCCACGCGTACCAGTGCCACGTCGTCCTGGCCACGCTTGGTCATGTCTTCCAGCAGGTCGTAGTAGACCTTGCCCGAACACACGACCACGCGCTTGACCTTCTTGGCGTCCGCGGTGGCATCGCCGATCAGGTGCTGGAACTCGCCATTGGCCATTTCGTCCAGGCTGGACACGGCCAGCTTGTGGCGCAGCAGCGACTTGGGCGACATGACGATCAGCGGCTTGCGGGTGTCCATGCGCATCTGGCGACGCAGCATGTGGAACGCCTGGGCCGGGGTGGACGGCACGCAGACCAGCATGTTCTCCAGCGCGCACAGCTGCAGGAAGCGCTCAAGGCGCGCCGAGCTGTGTTCCGGGCCCTGGCCTTCATAGCCGTGCGGCAGCAGCAGGGTCAGGCCGGAGATACGGCCCCACTTGGCTTCACCGGAGGCGATGAACTGGTCGATCACCACCTGGGCACCGTTGGCGAAGTCGCCGAACTGGCCTTCCCAGATGCACAGGGTGTTGGGATCGGTGGTGGAGAAGCCGTACTCGTAGGCCATCACGGCCTCCTCGCTGAGCAGCGAGTCGATGACGGTGGCCTGCTCCGGCGACTGCACCAGCTGGCGCAGCGGCAGGTAATAGGCGTCGGTCTTCTGGTCGTGCAGGATCGCGTGGCGGTGGGTGAAGGTGCCACGGCCGACGTCCTGGCCGACCAGGCGCAGGCCATGGCCCTGGTCGAGCAGGGTGGCGTAGGCCAGGTTTTCGGCAAAGCCCCAGTCGCCCGGGATCTCGCCGGCGGCCATCCTGCGGCGGTCGTCATAGACCTTGGCCACGCGCGAGTGCAGCTCCACGCCCTCGGGGATGGTGTTGATCAGCCTGGCCAGGCGGGCCAGCTCGGCCATCGGCACCTGGGTGCTGACCGGGTCGGACAGCTTGCCGGCCAGCAGCTTCGGCCAGTCCACGTACAGCTTGCTGGTCGGCGGGGTCTTCTCGACCTGCGCCAGCTCGGTGGTGACTTCGCCCGAATCGAGCTTGTCGCGGTAGGCATCGACCAGCGCCTTGCCGCCGTTGGCGGGGATCACGCCGGCGGCCTCGAGCTTCTCGGCATACAGCTCGCGGGTGGTCTTGTGCTTGCGGATCACCTGGTACATCAGCGGCTGGGTGATCGCCGGCTCGTCGGCCTCGTTGTGGCCCCAGCGGCGGTAGCACACCAGGTCGATCACGACGTCCTTGTGGAACTGCTGGCGGAAGTCGTAGGCCAGCTGCGCGGCGAACACCACCGCTTCCGGGTCGTCGCCGTTCACGTGCAGGACCGGCGCGCCGACCATCTTGGCGATGTCGGTGCAGTACAGGGTCGAGCGCGAGTCGTCGCGGTTGGAGGTGGTGAAGCCCACCTGGTTGTTGATGACGATGTGCACGGTGCCGCCAACGGTGAAACCGCGGGCCTGCGACATCTGGAACAGCTCCATCACCACGCCCTGGCCGGCAAATGCCGCGTCGCCGTGGATCAGGATCGGCATCACCTGCTTGCGTGCGGTGTCGTTGCGGCGTTCCTGGCGCGAGCGCACCGAGCCGGCAACCACCGGGTCGGCGATTTCCAGGTGCGACGGGTTGAAGGCCAGTGCCAGGTGCACCGGGCCGCCGTCGCTGACCACGTCGGCCGAGAAGCCCATGTGGTACTTCACGTCACCGGCAACGGCGCGGTCGTCGTGCTCGAACTTGCCTTCGAACTCGTCGAACAGCTTGCGCGGGTTCTTGCCCAGGGTGTTGACCAGCACGTTCAGGCGGCCGCGGTGGGCCATGCCGATCACCACGTCCTTGACGCCATCCTTGCCGGCGCTGCGGATGATGGTGTCCATCATCGGGATCAGCGAGTCGCCGCCTTCCAGCGAGAAGCGCTTCTGGCCGACGTACTTGGTGTGCAGGTAGCGCTCCAGGCCTTCGGCGGCGGTGAGGCGCTCCAGGGTGCGGCGCTTGGTGTCGGCATCCAGGTTGTAGTTGCCACCTGCAGCTTCAAGCCGCTGGTAGAGCCACTGACGCTGCTCGACTTCGGCGATATACATGAATTCGGCGCCGATCGAGCCGGTATACGTCGCCTTCAGGCGTGCAACCAGATCGCGCAGCTTCATCCGCGGCTGGCCGCCAACACCGCCGGTGCTGAACTCGTCGTTGAGGTCGGCATCGCTGAGGTGGTGGAAGGGCAGGCCCAGGTCCGGCGGATTGACCGGCGGGGTCAGGCCCAGCGGGTCGAGCTTGGCACCGAGGTGGCCGCGCGAGCGGTAGGCGGTGATCAGACGGCCGACATTGCGTTCACGCTCGTCGCCTTCACCTGCACTGACGCCTGCGTTGAAGGCATTCTTGGCGGCTTCGGTGATGTGGGCGATGGCGGCAGAGTGCGGCACGTCGCCAGCTTCGCGGCCCTTGAAGCCGTCAAAGTAGGACTTCCACTTGGGGTCCACACTGTCCGGGGAGACGAGGTACTGTTCGTACAGGTCCTCGACATAGGAGGCGTTGCCGCCGGCGAGCTGCGATGATTGCGCAAACTGCTTCAGTAGATTGTCCACGATGGAGAGTCGGATTCGCTTGTGGGGTAGTTCTGGGAAACCGGGGGACCTGGTTGCAGCATCCCGCGCGGGCGTGTTCTAACCACCAAATTATACCCCTCACCGGACAGGAAGGGGCACGCTCACTGTCCCCTGCATTAATACCTGACTCGGCTTTGTCCGCTTGTGACAGAACCTAGACGCCGAGGACGCGCAGTTCGGCACAATCGCGTGAACGCTCCCATATACGCTGGAACAGTTCTTCCTGCTGATGGGCCCGTGCCTGCGCGGCCAGCGCGAATTCGCCTTCGCAGCGCGCGCCTATTGGACGAAAGTAGCAGGCGCCACTGTCGCTGCCGAGGCCGGCCGAGGCCACCTGGCAGTCGGCGGGGTCCACCGGTTCGCGCAACTGGAACACGCTGGGCAGCCGTTGCACCAGGGCAATGAAGGCCGCGGGCAGGGCGGACAGGTCGGATGCGTGCAGTAGCAGCTGCACCTGCTTGTCGTGGCGGGCGGTGGCAAAACGCCGCAGCGCGGCCAGTACCTGCGGCTGGGCCAGCAGGGCATCGTTACCGCGGATCTGCCAGCGCAGGTGCCGACGCGCCGAATGGATGACCGCGGTGGTGGCTGCCGCCGCCTGTTCCGGATCCTGAACCCGCATGGCACCGTCCAGACGCTGGCGCATGGTCTGGTGCTCGATGCCGGCCTCCACGAAGGTCGGGCCCTGCGGCAGGAAGCCGTTGCGGGCATAGAAGTCGCGGGCGGCCAGTTGTGCGTGCAGGCTCACCTCGCCCCAGCCCAAGGCGCGGGCCTGTTCCAGCAACTTGTGCAGCAAGGCCTCGCCAACGCCCTGGCCACGCCAGGCCGCCAGCACGGCCATGCGGCCGATTCGTTGGTCGGGGGTGAGGCGGCCGGCGCCAATGGCCTGGCCCTGTGCATCGAACGCCAGCGCATGGCGGCTGAGCGGGTCGAGGCTGTCGGTCTCCAGCTCGGCGGGCACCTTCTGCTCTTCGACAAACACGGCGCGACGGACGCCGTGCAGCAGGGCCTGCTGCACGGCGTAGTCGGCGGTCTCTACATGGAAGGCCGCGCTGGGGTTCATGCAGACGGGGTTTCCGCGTCGTCTTCGGCGTCTTCCTCGTCGTCGCAGATCACCACCACTTCGACGCCTTCCTCGTTGACCATGACGGTCTCGATGCTGGCGCTGGACGGCTCGCCGTCACCGGCTTCGCTGTACTCGATGACCTCGATCTCGACTTCCGGGGCGTCGGCTTCGTCGTCGAAGTCCTCCTCGAAGTCCGCTTCTTCGGCATCTTCCAGCACTTCCAGGGCGTCCTGTTCGGCCAGCATGGCGGCGATGGTGTCCACGTCCAGCAACTGGTAATGGCCGCCGATGATCAGCTCCATCAAAGCATCGCGGCCCTTGTTGCTGAGTTTGTTGAACAGGCCGATATCGATCTGCTCGGCGCCGGCCAGGGCCTGCGCGTCCTTGATCGACAGCTGGAAGGCCAGGCCCGAGCAATACAGCGAGGCGCCACGGGTGGCGCGGCGCCAGGCCAGACGGGCCCAGGGATGGCGTTCGAGCACGCCGCCGTTTTCCAGCTCGGCCTGGACCTCTTCCGGTGACGGCGGTGCCTGCGAGGGCAGGATGTCGCCGGCGGCACGGTAGGTGGTGATGAAGCGGCCGAACCAGTTGCCGAGGCGGTCCGGATCGTTCATGCGCAACGCATTGAGCGCGGCAACCACACGTTTCATGGCGGCGGCGTCGATTTCGTTCGGGTCTTCCGGCAGCTTCAGGTCCGGGTCCTGGAAGCGGATGGATTCGTCGGCATCGGCAACCAGATCGTCCAGGTAATCGCTGATCAGCTCAGCCGAGGACGGTGCACGCATGCCGAAGGAGAAGGTCAGGCAGGGGTTCACGGCAACGCCGTTGTGCGGCACGTTTGGCGGCAGGTACAGCATGTCGCCCGGGCCCAGCACCCAGTCGTGGGTCGCCTTGAACTTCTTCAGCAGCTTCAGCTCGACGTCGGGGCGGAACTCCAGCGACGGGCGCTTGCCCTTGGTGGACTCGCTGGCGTCGATCTGCCAGCGGCGCTGGCCGTGGGCCTGCAGCAGGAACACGTCGTACTGGTCGACATGGGCGCCAACCGAACCGCCGGTGGCGGCAAAGCTGATCATCACATCGTCCATGCGCCAGCGCGGCAGGAAGTTGAAGTAGGAGGTCAGCGCACGGACTTCCGGGTCCCACTTGTCCACGTCCTGCACCAGCAGGGTCCAGTCGTGGTCGGGCATGCCGGGGAAATCTTCTTCCTGGAACGGGCCGGTGCGCAGGGTCCAACCGTCGGTGGCGCGGTCGTGGCTGACGATACGGGCCAGCGCGCCTTCCTCGCAGGCCAGGCCGGCCAGGTCTTCGGGCATCACCGGGGTTTCAAAGTCCGGGAAGGCGGCGCGGATCAGCAGCGGGCGCTTCTGCCAGTAGTCGCGCAGGAAGGTGGCCGGGTTCATGCCCAGCGGCAGCCCGGGCTTGGCCTGGACTTCGATCGGATAGGTCTTTTGCTTGCGTGCAGCCATGGGGGAAATCCTTTGCAGCGGAGGTCGAACAGGGGCGCGGATGTTGCGCAGACCTCCATTGTCCCCTTGTTCGCGCCAATGCGCACCGTAGGCGACTGATCTGGATCAAATCGGCGGGGCAATCAGGTAGTGCCGAGCCATGCTCGGCACTGGCCTGCCCGGAGGCCCCCGCCGCCGTGGCGCTGTCGGGCATGCCTTAGTAGCACCGGTGTTGTTGCTGGGAAAGCCCTTGCCGAGCATGGCTCGGCACTACCCGTAGGATGGTCAGATGACCCGGTTGCCGGTGCCGCTGTCCTCGATCCTGGGCTCGCTGCTGGCGTTGACGGTATTGCCGGTGCCGCTGAAGCTGACCTCGGCGGTCTCGTTGACCAGGATCATGTTGTTGTTGCCGCTGACGTCGATGCGGCGGGCATTGGTCAGGTTGAGGACGTTGTCGCTGCCGACCACGCGGACGGTGTCGACCTGTTCGTTGAGCACGGTGAACTGGCGGCCTTCCACGGTGATGGAGCGGGCTTTGCTGACATTGAGCGAGCCATTGGAGGCCGTCACGGTGACATCGCCACATTCGCCGTCAATGACCTGGCTGCTGTTGTCGTGGCTGATGCGCAGGTTCTTGCCGTCGCACAGTGCGCCCGCGCCAGGGTCAGTGAGGGTGCTGACTGCCGGGCCGTTGGTGGTCGCCGGCGCGACTGTTGCCGTTGCGGGCGCCGGTTTGTTGCAGGCGGTCAGGCTGAGGGCGCTGGCAAGAACGATGTAGAACACGGGCTGCTTCATCAGCGATTTCCGGACTGAGGGGTCAGTCCGATGCTGTCAGAGCGGCTGCGAAGGTTTCATTACGTGGGTGGGGCGCTGTGACGAGCAGGCCCGGCCAAGGTGGGAGTTGCGGGCGCGCGGTGACCAGGGGCGTTGCCGAGGTGCCGACTCTTTCCCTTCTCCCGGTCACGGGAGAAGAGCCTGTCCCCGCGAAGGCGGGGATGCCCGAAGGGCGGATGAGGGCAGCTTTTGCCCCCGCCCGGTTTCGCGGATGGCCCCTCTCGCCTCAAAGGTCAAAGAGGGGCGCAGCTCAATCCAATATTACCGGTGGATTAGATCGCCTTGGCCAGATCCGCAGCCAGGCCGGCATAGCCACCCGGGGTCAGCTCGCGCAGGCGCTGCTTGGCATCGGCCGGCAGTTCCAGGGTTTCGATGAACTCGCGCATCGAATCGGCGGTGATGCCGTGGCCGCGGGTCAGGGCCTTGAGCTGCTCATAGGGATTGGGCAGGCCGTGGCGGCGCATCACCGTCTGCACGGCTTCGGCAAGCACTTCCCAGGCCGCATCCAGGTCGGCGTCCAGGCGCTCCGGGTTGACGGTCAGCTTGCCCAGGCCCTTGGCCAGCGACTCCAGGCCCACCTGGGTGTGGCCGAAGGCGGTGCCCACGGCGCGCAGCACGGTGGAGTCGGTCAGGTCACGCTGCCAGCGGCTGATCGGCAGCTTGGCGCTGAAATGCTCGAACAGCGCATTGGCGATGCCGAAATTGCCCTCGGCGTTCTCGAAGTCGATCGGGTTGACCTTGTGCGGCATGGTCGAGGAGCCGACTTCGCCTTCCTTGAGCTTCTGCTTGAAGTAGCCCAGCGAAATGTAGCCCCAGATGTCGCGGGCCAGGTCGATCAGGATGGTGTTGGCGCGGCGCGCGGCGTCGCCGATCTCGGCAACGTTGTCGTGCGGCTCGATCTGCGTGGTGTAGGGGTTGAACACCAGGCCCAGCGAGGTGACGAAACGCTCGGCGAAGGCAGGCCAGTCCACGTCCGGGTAGGACACGACGTGGGCGTTGTAGTTGCCAACGGCGCCGTTGATCTTGCCGGTCAGCTCGACCGCGCCGATCTGGCGGATCTGGCGCTCCAGACGGGCCACGACGTTGGCGATTTCCTTGCCCAGGGTGGTTGGCGAGGCGGTCTGGCCGTGGGTGCGCGACAGCATCGGCTGCGCGGCCTGGGCATGGGCCAGCTGGCGCAGCGCGGCGGCGATGCCGCTATAGGCCGGCAGGACCACCTTTTCGCGGGCTTCGGCCAGCATCAGGCCATAGGACAGGTTGTTGATGTCCTCGCTGGTGCAGGCGAAATGCACGAACTCCAGCGCCGGGGCCAGCTCGGCATCGTCCTTGAGCTGTTCCTTGATGAAGTACTCCACGGCCTTGACGTCGTGGTTGGTGGTGCGCTCGATTTCCTTCACGCGGGCGGCGTTGTCGACCGAGAAACCATCAGCCAGCGCACGCAGCTTGGCCTTGCCGCTGGCCGAGAAATCAGCCAGCTCGCCGATGCCCGGCTCGGCGCCCAGCGCCAGCAGCCATTCGATCTCGACCTTGACGCGGGCCTTGATCAGGCCGTACTCGGAAAAGATCGGGCGCAGTGCGTCGACCTTGCCGGCATAACGGCCATCAAGCGGGGACAGGGCGAGCAGGGCGGCTTCTTGGCGGGACGTATCCGTCATGGCGGCGTGCAGTTGGGCAGTGGCGGGGGCGCATATTCTACGCTCCCCGGGCCCTCGCCGTTGCCGGGCCGTTCTGTCCCATCGGCCGCGGATGTGTTTGCCCGGGCAGGCGGGTATGGTGGGCGTAGCCGCCAGCCCGGGAAATCTGCCCACCGCCAGCCGCAGCTTTCCCTTCCCCAACAATGAGATTGTGCGGAGTTGATGATGAGCAAGGTTTCCAAAGCAGGTTTCCGGACCGAACACGACAGCATGGGCGAACTGCAGGTGCCCGCCGAGGCCCTGTGGGGCGCGCAGACCCAGCGCGCGGTGCAGAACTTCCCGGTATCCGGGCAGCGCATGCCGCGCGCCTTCATCCGCGCGCTTGGCTTGATCAAGGGCGCCGCTGCCGAGGTCAACACCGGCCTGGGCCTGCTGCCCAAGGGCGTGGGCAAGGCGATCCAGTCCGCGGCCACCGAGGTGGCCATTGGCGCCCACGACCAGCATTTCCCGATCGACGTGTACCAGACCGGTTCGGGCACCTCATCCAACATGAATGCCAACGAGGTCATCGCCACCCTGGCCAACCACAGTGGCAAGGCCGGCAAGACGGCGGTGCACCCCAACGACCACGTCAATCTGGGGCAGAGCTCCAATGACGTGATTCCTACTGCCATCCGCGTCTCGGCCCAGCTGGAAACGATGGAATCGCTGCTGCCGGCGCTCAAGCACCTGCGCAAGACCATCGACAAGCGGGCGCGCGGCCTGGGCAAGATCGTCAAGACCGGCCGCACCCACCTGATGGATGCCATGCCGCTGACCTTTGCCCAGGAGTTCGGCGCCTGGTCGGCCCAGCTGGCCTCGGCCGAAGGGCGCATCGAGGACGCCTTGAAGCGCCTGCGTCGGCTGCCGCTGGGCGGCACGGCCATTGGTACCGGCATCAATGCTGACCCGCGCTTTGGTGGCAAGGTCGCGCGTGCGCTGTCGGCCAGTACCGGGGTCAAGTTTGAGAGCGCGGCCAACAAATTCGAAGGCCTGGCTGCACAGGACGATGCGGTGGAGCTGTCAGGTCAGCTCAATGCGCTGGCGGTGGCCCTGATCAAGATCGCCAATGATCTGCGCTGGATGAATTCCGGGCCGCTGGCCGGTCTGGGCGAACTGGAGCTGCCGGCGCTGCAGCCGGGCAGCTCGATCATGCCGGGCAAGGTCAATCCGGTGATTCCGGAAGCCACCGTGATGGCGGCCGCGCAGGTCATCGGCCACCACGCGGCGATCACCGTGGCCGGGCAGACCGGCAACTTCCAGTTGAACGTGGCGCTGCCGCTGATTGCGGCCAACCTGCTGGATTCGATCCAGTTGTTGTCCAATGTGATGAACCTGCTGGCCGACAAGGTGTTCGCCGGCCTGGTGGTCAAGCAGGAGCGGGTGCGGGAGGCGCTGGCGCGCAACCCCATCCTGGTGACGGCCTTGAACCCGATCATCGGTTACGAGAAGGCGGCGGCGATTGCCAAGCGTGCCTACAAGGAGCAGCGGCCGGTGCTGGACGTGGCGCTGGAAGACAGCGGCTTGTCAGAGGCCGAGCTGAAGCGGCTGCTGGACCCGGCGGCGCTGACGCTGGGCGGTATCCACGACCATTGAGGCAGGTAGTGCCGGCCATGGTCGGCATCGCCCCGCTTTACCCCCTCCCTTTCGCGCAGCGAAGGGGAGGGCCGGGGAGGGGTTGGCTTTTGAGCCTTTCGGGTGTTGGCAGTTTCGCGGCGTATGCCGCTTCTGCAGGCTTTGTTGGTAAAGCCTCTGCCGAGCATGGCTCGGCACTACATTGGCGTTTCCCAGGGGGCGGCTGGCTCAGCGCACGGCGCGCAGGTTGGCCAGGGCTTCGTCGTATTTCTCGAATTCGTGGATCTGCTGTGCCAGGTCGGCCGGGAATGGGCTTTGCCCCGCCGGCACCTGCAGGGGCAGGCTACGCTCGGCGGCGGAGGCCGGGTCGGCGTCCACCAGGGTGTTCTGGCGCATGATCTGCAGCTTGACGAAGCTGGTCTGCAGCAGCGCCTGCTGCTCGGCATTCAAGGGAATGACGATGTCATCCACGCGCAGGCGGCCGTCGGGCAGGATGTCCAGGTTCGGGTAGGGCGCGCGACGGATCGCGATGCGTTCCAGCGTCACCTCGGTCTTGGGCTTGCTGCGCTCGCTGCGGTGCTCGGCGTACTTCTCGCGGTCACAGCCGGTGGCGAGGGTGGCCAGGACAACCAGGATCAACAACAGCAGCTTTTTCATGGCGATGGAAACGACGACGGGGGACGCTCATTCTAACGCCCCCCGCCGACTGGCTGCTCAGGGCAACTGGACGTTGCCGGCACGGCAGTCGTCGATGTCGCCCTGGTCCATCTTCGCGTAGGGCTTGAACTCCGGAACCGCTGCCGCCAGCTGCTGCTGGGTGGCCATCAGGGCCGGCAACTGGTCACACAGCTGGTTGGCGCTGGCCTTGATTTTCTCGGCCTCGGCATTGACCCGCTGTTCGATCTGGTCGGTATTGCCGGACAGCAGGCCCTTGATGGCTTCACCGGCGGCGCGGCTACCCAGATTGGCGCCCTGCACGCCGATCTCGATGCCGGCCTCGGCGATGCTGATCATCTGCTTGCGGTACTGCTGGGTGATGGCACGCTGGCTGTCGTTCAGGGCCACGGCCGTGTTGTTGATCAGCAGGTCGCCGTTGGGGGCGATCTCGACCTTGGCGCCATCGCTGGTGATGCTGATGTTGCCTTCCTGCATCTTCTTGCGGGCGTCGTTGGTGGCTTCGCGTACCTTCTGGCCCAGCGTGGTTTCACCGCTGGTGTCATTGGCCTGCGGGCGTTCACCACAGGCGCTGAGGGGCAGGGCCAGGGCCAGGGCAAGCAGGGAGGCGTTGAGGATCTTCATGGCATGCGTTCCGTTGCGTCAGGGAAGGAGTCAGCGCTTCTTGGGCAGGTCGACGGCGCCGCGGATGCCGGTATGGTTCACCGAGCCGCTGCCGACGCGGTCCACCGTCAGGCTGGCGGCACCGCGCACTTCGAAATCGCCGGAGCCCAGCGAACCCAGGCTTACCGCACCGCCGGCATCGCGTACATCGACGTCGCCTGAGCCGATGCTTTCAACCCGCACCGTGCCCTGCACGCCGTGCAGTTCAATGTCACCGGAACCGACACTGCCGACGCGCGCATCGCCACGCACGCCGTTGACCTTGACGTCGCCCGAGCCGACCGACACGACATAGGTCGAACCGACATTGTGCAGTTCGACGTCACCCGAGCCCACCGCGGCGGTGGCCAAGCCCTTGATGTCGCGCGCAACCACGTCACCGGAGCCGACGTCGGCGCTCATCGAATCAGCGCCGGTCAGCGCCGCATCGCCCGAGCCGACCTTCAGCTGGACCAGGATGTTGTCCGGCAGCGTGCCGGTCAGGTCCAGGTAGGCATAGGTATTGCCGCTGAGGTTGATGTTCAAACCGCGGCTTTCGCGCTTGAGGGTGACTACCAGCTTGTCGCCCACCTTCTGCTGGCTCAGTGAGAGCTGGGACAGCATGTCCTGGGTGGAGGCGCAGGCGCGCCCGCTGAGCGCGGCCTTGGCACCGGGGCTGGCCTGCAGGCGCAGGTCGTGGCTGTTGACCTCGAAGACGACGGCTTTGGCGCCGGCCAGCTGCAGGTCCATGGCCTGGGGCTGGCTGAACTTGCAATGGTCCTCGGCAAAGGCGGCACCGGGCAACAGGCCGAGGGCGAGCAGGACGGGGGTAATCTTCATCAGGAATCCTCGTGTTTGCGTTTGCAGAATCAGATTTCGTCGCGACGCTGGCGCAGCCAGATGGCCAGCACGATGAACACTACGCCGACCGCGGCACCGATCCACAACTCCGGGGTGGCCAGCGAGGCGAACAGCACCTCGGGGGAAAAGCCGCTGACCATCGTTTGCAGCTTGTGCCCGCTGACATCATTGGCGCTGTAGGCCAGGTCGATGCCCGGCGCGGTGCCCAGCAGCAGGCGGCCGACAACATGGCCCCAGAACCAGCCGGCATTGAGGCCGAACAGCTTCATCATGCCGAACCAGCTGACGATGATGCCGGCAAACACGGGCAGCATGACCGCCCACAGGAAGGGCTTGCTCTTGGCCCAGGACGAGCACAACAACAGCCAGCCGGCAGTGGGCAGCGCCCACAGTGCGTACACCGGGATGCGGGAGATGAAGCCGGCGGCCATGCTCAGCGGGTTGCCCGGGCCCCAGATCAGGGTGACCGGGTTGCCGCCGTGGGCAAGCACCACGATGCTGATGATCAGCATGAAGCACAGCATGGTGGCGATCGCCAGCAGGGTGGCCAGCAGCGGCGCCACCAGCAGGGCACTGGTCAGCTTGGACAGCACGGTCTGGGTATCGGACAGCGGCATCGACTTCCAGAACAGCACGCTGCGGTCGCGGCGGTCGTCATACAGCGCGCCCAGGCAATAGAAAAACACCACGAAGCCCAGCACGATGAAGGGCCAGCCGCCGCTGAGCAGCAGGGTGAAGTTCATCCCGTCGGCCCACTTGCCCATGTCCTCGGGTGTCATCTGCGAGGTCAGCATCTGCAGGTCCAGGCCGTTGACGTTGACGCCGTTGATATGCAGATCGCCGTTCCTGGCCGCCCGGTTGGCCGCCCACAGGCCACCGACGATGGCCATCAGCGACAGCAGCAGCGAGACGCCGCCGGCGATCAGCGGTGCCCACAGGAAGCCGCCGCGGTTTTCCCAGTATTCGCGCTTGAGCAGCCACTTGAACTTGCGCAGCGGGGTGATGTGGTGGACGGCGTTCATGCGTAGGTTCCCTTCATGGTGGCCACGAACAGATCGGCCAGGCCGGGGTTGCGGGTTTCGCCCAGGGCGGCGATACGGCTGCGGTCGACGCCGTCGTAGAGCAGCACGGTCTTGCCGAAGGGCAGGGCGCGTTCGTCGATCGGGCCCAGCGCGCGGGCCGCGTCCAGGGTCTCGGCCGAGGCCAGCAGCTCGGTGTAGCGCTCGGCCAGGGTCTCCATGTCGGTGGAGAGCACGATGCGGCCATCGCGGATGAACAGCACGTCGGTGAGGATGTGCTCGATCTCTTCCACCTGGTGGGTGGTGATGATGATGGTCTTCTGCTCGTCGAAGTAATCCTCCAGCAGGCGCTGGTAGAACTCCTTGCGGTACATGATGTCCAGGCCCAGGGTGGGTTCGTCCAGCACCAGCACCTTGGCGTCGATGGCCATCACCAGGGCCAGGTGCAGCTGCACCACCATGCCCTTGGACAGCTCGCGCACGCGCTGCTTTGGCTGCAGCTTGGTGTTGGCCAGGAAGCGCTCGCAGCGGGCGCGGTCGAAGCGCGGGTGCACACCGGCGACAAAGTCGATGGCTTCCTTGACCCGCAGCCAGCGCGGCAGCACCGCAACGTCGGCGATGAAGCAGACATCGTTCATCAAGGCATTGCGCTGGGTGCGCGGGTCCATGCCCAGTACGCGCAGCTCGCCCTCGAACGCGGTCAGGCCGAGCATGGCCTTCAGCGCGGTGGTCTTGCCGGCGCCATTGGGGCCGATCAGGCCGACGATGCGACCCGGTTCAATGCTGAAGCTGGTGTTGTCCAGTGCGGGTTTCTGCTTGTAGGCCTTGCGCAGGCCCTGGGCGGAAACGACGGCTTCGACGGCGGCGTTCATAGAGTGGTCCCCGGTGGCAGCAAATCTTTCATGGTCAGGCCCAGGCGCTGGATGCGCTCCAGTACGGCCGGCCATTCTTCATTGAGAAAGCGCTCGCGTTCGTTGCCGCGCAACTTCTGCGCGGCCTCCTCGGTCATGAACATGCCCAGGCCGCGACGCTTCTCGACCAGGTTCTCGTCGGCCAACTCCTGGTAGGCGCGCGATACCGTGATCGGGTTCAACTGGTACTCGGCCGCCACCTGACGTACCGAGGGCAGGGCATCGCCCGGCTTCAACAGGCCGTCCAGCATCATCGCGATGACGCGATCCTTGAGCTGGCGGTAAATGGGAGCGCCATCGCTCCACGTGATATCGGTCATGAGTCAGCTCCGCGGGTTCAGCGACGGTGCGAAAGAGAAGTAAGGCAGTGAAAGACTGGTCCGCATCCGCCGGGCCTGCCGTTTCGCTTTGGGTTGATCGTTCGCATCCTGCTCACCACCAGCCAGCTCGGCGGCATAATCGCCGGCATCGGTGCGACCGCTGCCAACAGGGGCCGTACAACCGAGCAACAGCAAGGCGCTGGCGGTAACCAGGGCGTGCAGTGTGTGTCTGCCATGCTTGAGGTTCATCGCGGCTCCCTGTGTAGGGTGGCTGGTGTTGTATGCAACTATAACACCGACACGGCAACTTGCAACTTTTGTTACACCCAACTGATGGCCTATGCCGTGCAGGGCTACAACGAGGTCCGGGAGTGGAATGATGAAAATGCGTAATTCACTGATTGCAATGGTTATTGCTGCGGGGATTGGACTGGCGGGCAGTGCTTGGGCGGGGCCTTTGCTTGAACGCAGCTTCCGCCCCTTGGCGGGCCAGGGGCAGGTAAACCTGAATCAGAGCTATGGCGGCAAAGTGCTGCTGATCGTCAACACCGCTTCCAAATGCGGATTCACGCCGCAGTACGAAGGTCTGGAGGCGCTGCAGCAGACGTTGTCGCCGCGCGGGTTTGCGGTGCTCGGTTTTCCGTCCAACGACTTCAAGGGCCAGGAACCGGGCACCGAGGCGCAGATCCAGGAGTTCTGCACCCTTACCTATGGGGTCAAGTTCCCCATGTTCGAGAAAGTGCATGTGGTGGGTGAGGAAGCAACGCCGTTGTATCGTGATCTGACCCGTGCCACCGGCGTGGCGCCGGCCTGGAACTTCCACAAGTATTTGATTTCCCGCGATGGCCGGGTGGTTGCCCAGTTTCCCAGCAAGGTGCGGCCGGACGACCCGGAGCTGCGCGCGGCCATTGAACGCGAACTTGCCGCGCCCGTGCCCCGGCACTGACCTACCTCGACATCTGCGGCGTGCATGCGACAATGTCGCCCCTCGCGCCACCGGTGGCGTCTGTTCACTATCCAGGAAAGCAGCGAATGAAGATGGGAAAGCGTGGCGCAGTGGCGTCGCTTCTGATTCTGGCGATGGCAGCCCCAGGGGTCGTGCTGTCGCAACAACCTGCCGCTCCGGCGGCAACCAAGGAGAAGTCTGTTTTGACCTCGGATCGTGAAAAAATCGGTTACGCCATCGGCGTTGACGTTGCCAGCTCGTTTGAGCCGATCGCTTCGGAAGTGGACGTGGCAGCACTGCGCCGCGGCATCGAGAATGCCTTTGCCGGCGGCCAGCCGCTGCTGTCGCAGGAAGATGCGCAGAAGACCGACCAGGCCCTGCGTACGGTGATGATGGCCCGTTCAGGCCAGCAGGTGCCGGGCATGGCCCCGGGCAGCCAGCCGCCGTCCGTCGACCGTGAGAAGGTCGGCCTGATGCTGGGCAGCTATGCCGTGGGCCCGTCGCTGGCGCCGATCAAGGATGAGATCGATCTGGATTCGGTGTTCCAGGCCATCAGCACCATCTTCAGCAAGGGCACCCCGCTGATGGACCACCAGCAGGCCAAGGCCGCGCTGCAGGCCTTCAGCACCGCCAAGCAGTCGGCGGTGGCGGGCAAGAACCGCGAAGAGGGCAATGCCTTCCTGGCCAAGAACAAGACCCAGCCGGGCGTGGTGACCACTGCCTCGGGCCTGCAGTACCAGGTGATCCGCGCCGGCAGCGGCGAGCACCCGGCACCGACCAGCCGTGTGCGCGTGAACTACGAAGGCAAGCTGCTGGATGGCACCGTGTTCGACAGCAGCTACCAGCGCGGCGAGCCGATCACCTTTGGCCTGGACCAGGTGATCAAGGGCTGGACCGAGGGCGTTGGCCTGATGCCGGTGGGCGCGAAGTACCGCTTCTGGATCCCCGGTGAGCTGGCCTACGGCGAAAACGGCACCCCGGGTGGTCCGATCGGCCCGAATGCCACGCTGACCTTTGACGTCGAGCTGCTGGGCGTCGAGAAGTAATCCATTCGCCTCGGAGCGGTTGTTGCCATGCGCGTAGCTATTTTTGGTACCGGTTATGTGGGCCTTGTTACCGGGACCTGCCTGGCCGAAGTGGGCCATGACGTGGTCTGTGTCGATATCGACCAGGCCAAGGTCAACGGGCTGGAGCGGGGCATCATTCCGATCTATGAGCCGGGGCTGGAGCCGCTGGTGAAGGCCAACCACGCCGCAGGGCGCCTGGTCTTCACCACCGATGCTGCCAAGGCCATCGAACACGGCGAGGTGATCTTCATCGCCGTTGGCACGCCGCCCGACGAGGACGGCAGTGCCGACCTGCAGTATGTGCTTGCGGTGGCCCGTACCATCGGCAGCCACCTGCAGCGGCCTGCGGTGGTGGTCAACAAGTCGACGGTGCCGGTAGGCACCGCCGACAAGGTGCAGGCGGCCATCAGCGACGCGCTGGCTGCCCGCAGCCAGCAGATCGCGTTCGACGTGGTCTCCAACCCTGAGTTCCTCAAGGAAGGTGACGCGGTGGCCGATTGCATGCGCCCTGACCGTATTGTCATTGGTGCACGCAATGCCCAGGCCGCAGCGACGCTGCGTCGGCTGTATGCACCGTTCAATCGCAACCGCGACCGCGTGGTGGAGATGGACGTGCGTTCGGCGGAACTGACCAAGTACGCGGCCAACGCCATGCTGGCCACCAAGATCAGCTTCATGAACGAGATCGCCAACATCGCCGAGCGCGTGGGGGCCGATATCGAGCAGGTGCGCCAGGGTATCGGTTCGGACCCGCGCATTGGTTGGCACTTCATCTACCCAGGTGCCGGTTACGGCGGTTCCTGCTTCCCCAAGGACGTGCAGGCGCTGGCCCGCACCGCTGCCCAGTACGGCCATCAGCCGAAACTGCTGGATGCGGTGGAAGCCGTCAATGCCGCACAGAAGGGGCATTTGTTCGAGCTGGTGCAGCGTCACTACGACCGCGGCGAGGATGAGGGCATCCGTGGCAAGACGTTCGCCGTCTGGGGCCTGGCCTTCAAGCCCAACACCGACGACATGCGCGAGGCCCCCAGCCGGCGCGTGCTCGCCCAGCTGTGGGAAGGTGGCGCCAAGGTGCGTGTCTATGACCCGGAAGCCATGGACGAGGCACGTCGCATCTTCGGCGAGCGAGACGACCTGACCTTCTGTGACTCGGCCTTCGATGCCCTGCAGGGTGCTGATGCGCTGGTGGTGGTCACCGAATGGAAGCAGTTCCGCAGCCCTGACTTCACGCGCATGCGCGAAGCATTGGGCGATGCGGTGGTGTTTGACGGGCGCAACCTTTACGAGCCGGCCGAGATTGAAGCGGCTGGCCTGGCTTATTACGGCATCGGCCGGGGGCGTTCAGTCCATGCAGCATGACCTGATCCCCAGCGCCCGCGAGCAGGCGCTGGAAGAGCGACTCATCGAACTTGAAATGCGTGTTTCCTTCCAGGAACAGGCCTTGGCCGAGCTCAGCGAAGCCTTGGCCGATGCGCGCATGGAAGGTTCGCGTAATACCGACGTATTGCGCGTCCTGTTGGAAGACCTGGGCAAGGTGCGGTCGGCACTGAACGCCGACGCTGCCAGCGAACCGCCGCCCCCGCACTACTGATACAAGCAGACAGCATTGACCATGAGCGATACTCTCCGCGACCAGCTCCTTGGGCTGGGTTTCAAGCCCGTTCCCAAACCCGAGCGCAAGCCCGAGCCGCGCCGCGATGGCCGGCCGCAGGGCAAGCAAGGCGCAGCAAAGACCCATGCAGGCAAGCCTGGCCATGCCGCCAAGGCGGGTCAGCAGGACAAGCCGCGTCCACAGGGCAAGCCCGGCCAGGGCCGTCCCCAGCAAGGTCCGCGCAAGCCGCGTTCGCAGGAAGACATCGACTTGGCCAAGGCCTATGCGATCCGTGCGCAGAAGGAAAAGGACGAGCGCATCGAGGCCGAGCGGCAGAAGCAGGAAGAAGCACGCCTGCGCCGCGAAGCACGCGCCAAGCTTGACGAGCTGATCAAGGACAAGGGGCTGAATGACCCCAATGCCGATATCGCCCGTCATTTCCCTTACGGCGGCAAGATCAAGCGCATCTACGTCAACGCCGATCAGTTGAAGGCGCTCAACGCCGGTGAGCTTGGCGTGCTGCAACAGAACGGGCGTTACCTGCTGGTGACCGCCGCCGTGCTGGCCGAGGCCGAGCAGGTGTTCGCCGCGTCGGTGGCCTTGAAGGTGGACCCGAACGCGCCGGTTCAGGATGATCCCTACGCCGACCCCGCCTACCAGGTGCCGGACGACCTGGTCTGGTAAGAACCAGCTGATTGATGGATCAACGGGCGCCGATGGCGCCCGCTTTCTTGCAGGGGGGGCAATGCAGGGCCAGCCGAGACACGACGGATATTTCCCCCATATCGATGGCCTGCGTGCCATCGCCGTGCTGGCGGTGATCGCCTACCACCTCAATCCGGCCTGGTTGCCCGGTGGCTTCACCGGTGTCGACGTGTTCTTCGTCATCTCGGGCTTCGTGGTCAGTGCCTCGGTGGCGCGCTCAAGCGCGCCCTTGGGGTGGCGGGGGGCGGTGGCCTTCTATGCGCGGCGCATGCGCCGGATCATGCCGGCTTTGCTGGTCTGCCTGTTGGCAACGGGCTTGTTGAGCGCACTGTTCATTCCCGAATCCTGGCTCAGCGAAACCAGCGGCAAGACGGCTCGCATGGCCTTTGTCGGGCTCAGCAACTGGGTGTTGGCCGGCACCGGCAACGACTATTTTTCACCGCGCAGCGACTTCAATCCCTATACCCACACCTGGTCATTGGGTGTGGAAGAGCAGTTTTACCTGTTGTTCCCGCTGCTGTTCCTCGCGTGGCGTGGCGGCGGGCGTGGACGCGCGCTGTCGATGGGCTTGTTCGCGCTGGCAAGCGGCGTGTCGCTGGCGTTTGCGGTGAGCCGCGCGCTGCAGGGCGGGCATGAGGTGGAAGCCTTCTACCAGACCACCACGCGTTTCTGGCAACTCGGTGCCGGCGTGTTGTTGTTCCAGTTGCTGGACATGCGCGGCGCGCGCGCCGGGACGCCATCCGCCGCGGGTAGCTGGCAGCTGCCGGTGCAACTGCTTGGCCTTGGCCTGTTGGGTTACGGGCTGTGGGCGGCGCGCGCTGGACATTCGCCCTGGATCGATGGGCTGTGGCCGGTGTTGGGCACGCTGGCCCTGCTGGGCGCGCTGCAATCCCACGCCGGCAGCTGGATCGGACAGGCGCTTGCGCTGCGTCCGGTGGTGAAGATCGGCCGCCTTTCGTACTCGCTGTATCTGTGGCATTGGCCGGTGTTCGTGTTGTTCCGCTGGACCGTGGGCCTGGATTCCGCACTCAACGCGCTGCTGGCGCTGCTGTGCACCGTGCTGTTGGCATGGATGTCGTGGCGCTGGGTGGAGCAGCCGCTGCGCTATGGCAAGCGGTGGCGGGCAAGCGACCTGCGCTGGGTGGTGGGTGGGCTGCTGGTTCTGTTGCTGGGCATGGGCCTGCACCGGCAGCTTGAGAAAGCGGCCAAGTACATCTCGGCAAGCACGGTCAGCCGGCATCCGCAGGATTGGTACCCGTATGCCAAGGGGTTGGGCAAGGAGTTCCCGCAGTGCGAATTGGCGGTCTCCCGGCAGGCGTTCACAGGCGGTCAGGCGCAGGTGTTCGAGCGGGGACAGTGTGCGATGCCGGCGGGCACCAGCAGGCGCCTGTTCGTGGTTGGTGATTCGCACGCCCTGGGCTATACCGAGATGCTGCGCCGCGTGGCCTTGTTGGACGGCGGCCAGGTTCGCCTGTACGGCGCAGGTGGTTGCGTGCTGCTGGGTTTGCAAGGCTGGCAGGCGGCAGGCTGTGAGGGCTATCTGCGCGATGCGTTGGCCGATGTGGCCCAGCAGGCACGCCCCGGTGATGTGTTGTTCCTGCCCGGCCTGCGCGTGCCGCGCTTGGTGGACCAGGACCGGTTGCTGGACCGGAAGCAGGCGTTTGCGGGGGTGGCCGATCCCGCTGTCGCAGCACAGCGGCAGGCGGAGCTGCGGAGCGTTGCCGCGCAGCTGCAGCCCTTGGCCGGGCGAGGCCTGCGGATTGTGCTGGAGGCGCCCAAGCCGGTTCTGCCAGCGCCGCCCTTTCGTTGTTCGGATGTGTTCAACCGGCACAATCCGATCTGTGCCAATGGCTTGACGATTACGCGCGCCGAAATGGAAACCCTGCGGGCACCGGCCGTGGCCAGCCTGCAGCAACTGTCCCGGGCCTTGCCGGGGGCGGTGGTCTGGGACCCGTTGCCGGTGCTATGCCCGGGCAAGGTCTGTGGCCCCGCTGCCGAGGGCAGGCCGTTGTATTTCGACGGAGACCACCTGAGCGGGCAGGGCAACCGGGTGCTGTTGCCGGCGTTCCGCGCAATGCTGCAGCAAGGCCAGCACTGAGCTGCATGCTGTTGCGGTCAGCGCTGGGTAATTGGCCGCTGCTGCAATGAAGACAGGTTCGCTCGTACTTTAGAGCGCGGCGGGTTGCAGCCGCAGGTGACCTTGCGTCATCAACCGTGGGCCTCGGCTGCGGCCTGGCCAGCGCGGCGCGCCTGGCGTGAAGGTGGCAGCCAATACCAGGCAATCACCGAACCCAGCAGGGCGAAGAAGCCGCCGACGATGAAGGCCACCTTGCCGTCGCCGAACTGCCATAGCTGGCCGGCGATCAGCGCGCCCAGCACGCCGCCCAGGCCGGACGAGAAACCATAGAACAGGCCCTGGCCGTGGCCGTTGAGGTTGCCCGGGAAGTAGCGCGCCAGCAGCTGCATGGCCGAGGCGAAGAATGCGGCAAAGCCCAGGCAATGGGTGGTCTGCGCGAGCAGCATCACTGGCAGGTTCTCCGGCCACAGCGCGGTGACCCACCAGCGCAGCGCGGCGCTGGCCATGGAGATGATCAGCAGCCAGCTGGCATCCCAGCGGCGGAAGAAGCCGGCGATCAGGAAGAACACCGCCACCTCGAAGACCACGCCCACCGTCCACATCAGCCCCAGCAGCGAGGTGCTGTAGCCGTGCTGGTCCATGTACAGCGAGAAGAACGTGTAATACGGCCCGAACGAGAGCTGTTCCAGGAACGCGGCGATGAAGAACGCCAGCACCGGCTTCTGCCGCACGATGCTCCAGAAGCCGCCGTCGTGATGGCTGTGCGTACCGATGTTGCGTGCATAGCGGTTGAGGAAGGCCGAGCCGGTCATCAGCACGAACAGCGGCAACATCATCCAGGGCAAGCGGCTGGCGCCATGCTTTTCGATCAGCCAGCCGAACAGGGTGACCACGGCGATGAAGCCCAGTGAACCCCAGACCCGGATCATGCCGTAGCGATGGCTGTCCGCGCCCAGGTGGGTGAGGGTGATGGACTCGAACTGCGGCATCACCGCGTTGTAGAAGAAGCAGAACGCGATCATCACTGCATACAGCGTCCACGGTGGCGCGGGCACCAGGAAGCCGGCGAAGCAGGCAATGGTGAGTACGCAGCCGATCCGCAGCCAGCGGATCGGGTGGGGCGATACCGCCGCCAGCGAGGTCCAGGTGCTGGGGGCAACCACACGCGTGGCATACCACAGGCTCATCATCACGCTGATGGCGGTGATGCTCATCTCACGTGATTGCAGGTACAGGCTCCAGTACGGCGTGAAGGCACCCAGCGCGGCGTAATAGAAGAAGTAGAAGCTCGACAGCCGTGCGGTAGGCACGGCCTGCGATGGCAGGGCAACGGGCGTCATGGAGGTGCGCGGGACGCGCTGGGCAGACAAAGGGGGGAGCGGGGTGTGCCGCTGCCGCCTATTGTGCCTTTTGCCGGCCCCGGATGGCAGTTCGCGGGATGCAGGCCTGCGCGTCGTTGATCCCGCATCGGCAAGCGCAACGCCTTCGGGAAGTCGGATTCGACCAAGGGCGCTGGCGTCGCGGCAATGGCAGCCCCGGGTGCGCTGCGCTTACCCGGGTTACGCCAGCCCGGTGTCCACCGGCCCGGACCTGCCACGCCGATGAACGGCCGGGGCGTATCTTTCAGGGCTTGGCCTGCGCGTTCCACTCGGCGACCAGGGCCTTGGTCCGGGCCAGCATCGCGTCCAGTGCGGCGCGGTCGTAGACCTTGCCGCGCATCACAACGGTATTGATCGCGCGGGTGGCGGTGATGTCCTGCAGCGGGTTGCGGTCCAGCAGCACCAGGTCGGCGGCCTTGCCTGCGGCAACCGCACCGTAGCGATCCAGCTTGCCGAACCAGGCCGGGCCGGTGCGGGTAGCCGATTGCAGTACCTGCAGCGGCGTCAGCCCTTCGCGCACATACAGCGCCAGCTCGTTGTGCAGGCCGATGCCGGGGAAGTTGTAGGAGTTCAGAAAGCCCGCATCGGTGCCGGCCATGATGCGTACGCCAGCTTCCTGCAGCATCGGCAACACGGCGGCTACCTGCGCGTAATGGGCGTGGCGGGCTTCGATCTGCGCGGGCGTGGCCTTGGCCGCGCGCTCCACGCGCCAGGCATAGGTATCACGCAGGCCCGGGCCGATGTAGGCCAGGTAGGGATCGTTGTCGTGCGGTTCGACATCGAGGAAGTCGATGATGCGGCCGCCATCCAGTGTCGGGGTCACGGCGACGCCGAGTTCGGCAAAGCGGCGATAGGCTGCCATGGCCGTGTCGCGGTCGAAGCCGGCATGCAGCCTGCGGTTGGCTTCGGCACGGTCGATGCGGCCGGCGGCGAAATCGGCGGCGATTGCAGCCTCGTCCTTGACCCCGGCCTTGAAGGCGTAGTCCAGGTGCTCGATCGAGCTCATGCCGGCCTCGATGGCCTGGCCCACGGTCAGCGCCATCGGTACATGGCCGGAGCTGCGCAGGCCGCGTGCCTTGGCCTGGCTGACCGCGTACAGGAACAGCTCCGGCTTCAGGGTGCTGTCGGTGATCTTGACGAAGTCGACCTGGTCGCGCTGCTCGCGGTCCAGGGCGGCATCCACGCCGGCCTTGTCACCGGCTTCAAGCGTGCCCTTCCATACCGGTGCCAGGCCTTCGATCTTGGCGCCGGAGGTGAACAGCTGCGGCCCGAACAGTTGGCCGCTGGCAATCTGCCCGCGCCAGGACAGCACCTGTTCGGCGAGATCGCCGGAGGCATCGCGCACGGTGGTGATGCCATGGGCCACATACAGCGGCAGCAGGGCCTTGTTCTCCTCGATCAGCGCAGGGCCGCCACCGAAGTGCACATGCATGTCCCACAGCCCGGGGATCAGGTAGCGACCACGTCCGTCGATGGTGGTGCTGGCCTGCCACTGCGCGCCTGCACCGGCGTCGTCGGTTACTGCAACGATGCTGCCGTCACGGATAGCCACCGTCTGCGCGGGCACGGCGCGGCCATGCTCGACATCGATCACGGTGGCGTGGCGGATCACGACATCGGCCTGGGAGGGCGCGGCGATGGCGGGGGAGATGCTGGCTGCCAGTGTCGTCAGCAGCAGGCCGAGGGTGTTCTTCATCAGGAGGTTCCAGTGGTAAGCGATTGCCGTGTGGGGCGATGACAGGGCGGGGTTCAGTGGGCGCCGTCCTTGCGCAGCAGGTCCTCGATCACGTGTTGGCCCCGCTGCCGGGCGTGCGCCAGCGGGGTGACGCCCTCTGCGTCGGCGAGGTTGACGTCGGCGCCGGCGGCGATCAGCAGGCGGGTGATGTCGACATAGCGCGAACTGCCATCACCGAGGATGACGGTCTCCAGCAAGGCGGTCCAACCGAGGTTGTTGATGTGGTCGACGTCCACACCGGCCTCGATCAGCAACTGCACCGTGGCGACGTGGCCGCGCTCGGCCGCCGGTATCAGGGCGGTGCCGCCGTAGCGGTTGGTGCTGCGCAGGTCGGCGCCGTGGGCCAGGGTCATGCGCAGGATCTCGTTCTGCCCGCTGGCACCGGCATAGAGGTAGGGGCTGTCCTGCATCCGGTCCTTGGCGTTGACGTCGGCGCCTGCGTCGATAAGCGTCCGGGCGGTTTCGATCTGTTTCGCACGAACGGCGATCAGCAAGGGGGTGCGTCCATCGGCATCGCGGTTGTCGATGTCGGCACCCTGGCCCAGCAGGGCCTCGACGCGGCGGCTGTCGCCTTTCTCCGCTGCCTGCTGCAGCTGTTCCGCTGCAATCGCGCCACTGCTGGCGCTGCAGGAAGTGAGCAGGGTTGCGGCCAAGGCCGGGGCAGCCATCCAGTTGTTCACGATCATTGCCTGCCTTTGTTCCAGTTCATGTGCTGCGGCGTGGCTGCGGTGTTTGCCCGAGCCTGCAGGCGATGCTACAAGTGGATAGAGCTATCGTAAAATTAAATGTAATGGTCGATTCCATTCCAAAAACAAATAGGGCCTATTTCGATCTGGACCTGTTGCGGGCGCTGGTGATGGTGGCCGATTGCGGCAGTTTCACCGCAGCAGCGGCGCGCCTGCATTCCACCCAGTCCACCATCAGCCAGAAGCTGCGGCGGCTGGAAGATCTGGCCGGGCACCGCCTGCTGGACCGTGGGGTGCGCGATGTGCGGCCGACCGATATCGGTGAGACCGTGCTCGGCTATGCGCGGCGCATGCTGTCCTTGAACGAACAGCTTGGCGAAGTGCTGTCCGGCAGCGGTGCCGCCACGGTGATCCGGCTGGGCGTGCCGGAGGACTTCGCCGCCGGCCGCACCACGCGGGTGCTGGCCGAGTTCAGCCGGCTGCATCCGCGGGTCAAGCTGGAGGTCAGCAGCGGCCTGAGCCGGGCGTTGGCCGAAGGCTACGAGCGCGGCGAGCTCGACCTGATCCTGGTCAAGCAGCGGCGGGGCAGTCGCGAGGCGGTGGCCTGCTGGCCCGAGCCGATGTGCTGGGTGGACAGTGCTTCGAGTCCTGCTTATGCGCTTGAGCCAGTGCCGCTGGTGGCTTTCCCGCCGCGAGGCATGTATCGGGAAGACATGATCGACGCGATCGAAGGCATGGGCCGACGCTGGCGGATCAGCTTCACCAGCTCCAGCCTCGGCGGCATCCAGTCCGCGGTCTGTGATGGGCTGGGCATCAGCCTGCTGCCTGCGCGTGCGGTCAGCAGTGGCCATGTGGTACTGGGCGCCGACAGCGGCTTGCCGACAATTGACGGCATCGAGCTTGCGCTGCTGCACCGGCCCTCGGCCGATCCGGAGGCCAAGGCGTTGGCGGCCTTGCTGATTGAAATGCTGGCGCAGGACGGTGTGGCGGGCTGAGTGCGCCGCCTCAGAACAGGTCTTCGACCGGTGTATCCAGCAGTTCTTTGGCGCTGTGGGTGAAGCGGCGCAGGCTGGAAATGCCCAGGTCGCGGATCAGTGAATGGGTGCCGTGTGGCAGGGCCGAGTCGTAGATGTCCTGCGGCGCGACGTTCTTGCCGTGCACGCCGGGCATCAGGTCGATGCCGGCAGCGGCATAGCAGTGTTGCACCATCGCCGAGCAGTACAGCGCGCCCTCCTTGGACAGCAGGTTGCTGCGCCGACGCAGGCGGGTGCTGTGCATGGCGAACAAGGTGCCGACCAGCTCGCTGAGCGAATAGCTGGACAGGCCGGACAGCAGGTCCAGCGCGGCTACCTGCACCTTGTGGGTTTGTGCCGCATCCAGGCCGAAATCGAGGATGGCCAGGTTGGGGAAGGCCTCATCGTCGAAGTAACGATCGGCGCGGTTCTCCTGCGCGCCGAGGCGGAGCTGGCGATTGCGCAGGTCCAGGTCCGATTCCAGGACCCACCAATGGCCGTCCAGGCGTTGCTCGCTGAACAGGAAGGCGTGCGACCACAGGCTGCGATGGCCATCCTGGGTGAGCGGTGCCTGTGCCTTGCGGATGGCCTTGCCCACCCAGTCGTCGGTGCCGCACAGGCCGATGCGGCCTGGCGCGGCGTGCTTGCGGATCAGCTCGGCATTGCGGCTTTGCATGGGGCAGGGCGCCTGGGAGGATGGCTGCAGGATAGTGGCTGCCAGCGCGCCTGTGCACGCTGGCAGCGGCCGATCATTCCGGATCGTAGTCCAGGTTGGAGGCCAGCCAGCGCTCCACCTGCGCGCGCTCCACGCCCTTGCGCCTGGCGTAATCGGTGACCTGTTCGCGCGATACCCGGCCGACCACGAAGTACTGGCTCTGCGGGTGGCTGAAGTAATAACCGGATACCGCGGCGGTGGGCAGCATGGCGAAGCTTTCGGTCAGCGACATGCCAATGCCCTCGGCGTCGAGCAGTTGGAACAGGGTCTGCTTCTCGCTGTGTTCGGGGCAGGCCGGGTAGCCTGGGGCCGGGCGGATGCCGCTGTATTTCTCGGCGATCAAGGCCTCATTGCCGAGCTGCTCGTCCTTGGCATAGCCCCAGAATTCCGTGCGTACGCGCTGGTGCAGGCGCTCGGCCAGGGCTTCGGCCAAGCGGTCGGCCAGGGCCTTGAGCAGGATGGCGTTGTAGTCGTCGTGGTCGGCTTCGAAGCGGGCAACATGTTCATCGATGCCGATGCCGGCGGTAACCGCGAAAGCGCCGATCCAGTCCTGCTTGCCGCTGTCTGCGGGCGCGATGAAATCGGCCAGGCAGAAGTCCGGGCGCTCGGCAGGTTTGTCGACTTGTTGGCGGAGGAAGTGGAGGGTTTCTTGCTCAAGCCCCTCTCCCTCCGGGGTGAGAGGAGCAGCTGGCGAACCATTGGTTCGTTGCTCCTCGAACGCCCTTGCGCCAGCGCAAGGGCCGGGGCGCGGAGCGGGGGTTGGGGTGAGGGTACGAGGGTTGAGAGATGGTTGGCATGCCGCGCCCTCATCCGCCCTTCGGGCACCTTCTCCCGGTGGGAGAAGGGATACCAGTACATCGTCGCCATCGCTATTCGCCGGCCAGATCCCAAATACGGCCCGCGCCGTCAGCCACTTCCCATCCACGATCCGCTTCAACATCGCCTGCGCATCGGCGAACAGATCACTGGCCTGCGGGCCCACGATCTCATCGGTGAGGATGGCCGGGTACTTGCCTGCCAGTTCCCAGGCCTGGAAGAACGGCGTCCAGTCGATCACCGGCAGCAGGTCTTCCAGCGGATAGTTGTCAAAGACATGCACGCCCGGCTGGTTCGGCGTCGGCGGGGTGTACTGGCTCCAGTCGCAGGTGAAACGCTGGCCGCGTGCATGCTCCAGCGATACCAGACGCTTGGCGTCGCCACGGTTGCGGTGACGCTGGCGGATATCGGCGTAGTCGGCGTCGTTGGCGGCGACAAAGCCGTCGCGCAACTCGCGCGAGATCAGCGACTGCGCAACACCTACCGCACGCGAGGCGTCCTTCACCCACACCGTGGGTGCGCTGTAGAACGGATCGATCTTCAGGGCGGTGTGTGCGCGCGAAGTGGTGGCACCGCCGATCATCAGCGGCATCTCGAAGCCCTGCCGCTGCATTTCCCTGGCGACGTGGCTCATTTCCTCCAGAGACGGCGTGATCAGGCCAGACAGGCCGATGATGTCGGCGTTCTCGGCGCGGGCGGCGTCCAGGATCTTCTGCGCCGGCACCATCACGCCCAGGTCGATCACCTCGAAGTTGTTGCAGGCCAGGACCACGCCGACGATGTTCTTGCCGATGTCGTGCACGTCGCCCTTGACCGTGGCCATGACGATCTTGCCGTTGCTCTTGCCGGCGTCGCCGGTGCGCAGCTTCTCGGCCTCGATGAAGGGCAGCAGGTAGGCCACCGCCTTCTTCATCACCCGTGCCGACTTGACCACCTGCGGCAGGAACATCTTGCCGGCGCCGAACAGGTCGCCGACCACGTTCATGCCGTCCATCAGCGGGCCTTCGATCACGTCCAGCGGGCGGGTGGCCTGCTGCCGGGCTTCCTCGGTGTCTTCCTCCACCCAGGCGTCCAGGCCGTGGACCAGTGCATGGGCCAGGCGGTCGCGCACCGGGCGCTCGCGCCAAGCCAGGTCTTCGACCTTCTTCTCGCCCTTCTTGCCCTTGTAGCGCTCGGCGATCTCCAGCAGGCGCTCGGTGCCGTCGGCACGACGGTTGAGGATCACGTCCTCCACGCGCTCGCGCAGTTCCGGGTCGAGCTGGTCGTAGATCGGCATGGCGCCGGCGTTGACGATGCCCATGTCCATGCCGGCCTTGATGGCGTGGTACAGGAACACCGAGTGGATGGCCTGGCGCACGGTCTCGTTGCCACGGAACGAGAACGACACGTTCGACACGCCGCCGGACACATGGCAGTGCGGCAGCGTGCGCTTGATGATGCGGGTGGCCTCGATGAAGTCCACCGCGTAGTTGTCGTGTTCCTCGATGCCGGTGGCCACGGCAAAAATGTTGGGATCGAAGATGATGTCTTCCGGCGGAAAGCCCACGTCTTCGGTGAGGATGCGGTAGGCGCGGCTGCAGATCTCCACCTTGCGCTCGCAGGTATCGGCCTGGCCCACTTCGTCGAAGGCCATCACCACCGCGGCGGCGCCGTAGCGGCGCACCAGCCGGGCGTGTTCGATGAAGGCCGCTTCGCCTTCCTTCAGCGAGATCGAGTTGACCACGCTCTTGCCCTGCAGGCACTTCAGGCCGGCTTCGATCACGCTCCACTTGGACGAGTCGACCATCACCGGGATACGCGCGATGTCGGGCTCGGACATGATCAGGTTGAGGAAGCGGGTCATCGCTTTCTCCGAATCGATCAGGCCTTCATCCATGTTGACGTCGAGGATCTGCGCGCCACTGGCCACCTGCTGGCGGGCGACGTCCACGGCTTCCTCGTAGCGCTCTTCCTTGATCAGCTTGCGGAACTGCGCGCTGCCGGTGACGTTGGTGCGCTCGCCGACGTTGATGAACAACAGGTCAGGAGTGATGACCAGCGGTTCCAGGCCGGACAGGCGGGTGTAGTGGGTTGCGGTGTCGTTGCTCATTACCAGACCTTGAAAACCTGTCCATTGGCGATGCCATCGATGCTGCGCTGGTAGGCCAGTGCGGCGCGGGCGGCGGAAACCGGTTCAAAGCCGGGGAAGAAGTCGCCGTAGGCATCCAGCGCTTCGCTCAGCACGCTGGGGCTTACCGCGTTGATGCGCAGGCCGCGCGGCAATTCGAGGGCGGCGGCGCGGACGAAACCTTCGATGGCGGCATTGACGCTGGTGGCGTTGGCGCCCTGGGCGATGGGTTGTTCGGTGAGGATGCCGGTGGTCAAGGTGATGCTGCCACCGTCACGCAGATGGTGCTGGCCGAGCAAGGCCAGACGCACCTGGCCCAGCAGCTTGTCGTGCAACCCTTGTGCGAACTGTGCCGTGCTCATTTCCGGCAATGGCCCGAAGTGGACGCTGCCGGTGGTGGCGACGATGGCATCGATTGCGCCCACTGTCTGCAGCAGCGCAATCACGCTGTCATCGCTGCCCAGATCGACGCTGTGCAGCGGGTCCGAGCGCGAGGCGGTGATGACCTGATGCTGTTGCCGCATATGCTGTGCAACCGCCGAGCCCAGGGTGCCACTGGCACCGACCAGCAGGATCTTCTTCATCGCTGCCTCCTCATGCGGCCTTGTCTGCAGCCAATGGCAACGCACGCGGCGGCAAGCCCGCAACGGCTTCGGCAATGGCACGGATGTGATCGGGCGAAGTGCCGCAGCAACCGCCCACCAGGTTCAACAGCCCGGATTGGGCGAACTCCTTCAGCGTGGCTGCCATTTCCTCGGGCGTCTCGTCGTACTCGCCGAAGGCGTTGGGCAGGCCGGCATTGGGGTGGGCGCTGACGTAGCCGGTGGAGACCTGTGACAGGGTTTCCACATGCGGACGCATGTCGGTGGCGCCCAGCGCGCAGTTGAAGCCGATCGAAAGCGGCTGGCTGTGGGAGACCGAGGCATAGAAGGCTTCGGCGGTCTGCCCGGACAGGGTGCGGCCGGAGGCATCGGTGATGGTGCCGGAGATCATGATCGGCAGGCGCCCGCCGCGCGCATCGAAGACTTCCTCGATGGCGAACAGCGCGGCCTTGGCATTGAGCGTGTCGAAGATGGTTTCCACCATCAAGGTGTCGGCGCCACCGTCGATCAGGCCTTCGATGGCCTCGCGGTAGGTCGCGCGCAGCGCGTCGAAGCTGGTGTTGCGGAAGCCGGGGTCGTTCACGTCCGGGCTGATCGATGCGGTGCGGCTGGTCGGGCCCAGCACGCCGATCACGAAGCGTGGCTTGTCCGGCGTGGTCGCCTCCACCGCGTCACAGCACTGGCGCGCGACCTGGGCGCCGGCCTTGTTCAACTCGTAGACCAGGTGTTCCAGGTGATAGTCGGCCTGGCTGACCGAGGTGGCGTTGAAGGTATTGGTTTCGACCAGGTCGGCACCGGCCTGCAGGTAGGCGGTGTGGATGCCGGCAATGACGTCGGGCCGGGTCAGCAGCAACAGATCGTTGTTGCCCTTCAGGTCGTGCCCGCAGGACGGCCCATGCACGTGCTGGCTGTCGAACCCGTCGACGAAGCGCTCGCCCCGGTAGTCGCCTTCTTCCAGGCGATGGCGCTGGATCATGGTGCCCATCGCGCCATCGATGATGAGGATGCGCTGGGCCAGTGCGTCGAGCAGCTTGCCGACGCGATCGGGGTGTAGCCAGGGGAGGGCTTGCATAGGGCGGGCCGAAAAGGTGGATCAGGGTTGGTGGGCGATCAGGGAGATCACTTCGAAGTGCGGGGGGCGCTTTTCGCGGGTCACGGTCTCCAGGCTGGAGACCTCCAGGCCGGCCTTCTCCACGAACTTGCGCAGCTCCTTGCCGGTGAAACCCAGGTTGACGTGGCCATAGGCCTCGACCGCGACCTTGTGTTCATGGCGGGCCAGGCTGCACAGCATCAGCCGGCCCTGCGGGCGCAGCACGCGTGCACACTCGGCCACGGCCTTGGCCGGCTGGCTGGCGTAGGTGAGGGCGTGCATCAGCACTACCAGGTCGAAGCTGGCATCGGCGAACGGCAGCTTGTGCATGTCGCCTTCCAGCACTTCCACATTGGGCAGCTTGCGCAGGCGTTCGCTGGCGGCGGCCACCACGCGGGCGCTGGTGTCGATGCAGACATAGCGCTGTGCATGCGGGGCCAGCAGCTCGGCCAGCACGCCGTCGCCGGAGGCGATGTCCAGCACGTCGCCGGTTTCCAGCAGCGGCAGCGCGCTGCGCGCCATCGCTTCCCAGGTGCGGCCCGGCGAGTAATGGCGCTCCATGTCACCGGCGACGCTGTCGGCCCAGTTCTGGTCAGCGGCACGCATGGCCAGCACTGCCGGCACGCGCTCGGCGTCCTGGCGCAGCAGCGGATCGTCGCTGCCGGTGCTCAGGGCATGCCACAATGCACGCTGCGCAGCGTCCAATGCCGCCTCGTCGAAACGGTAATACGCCGAGACGCCGGCGCGACGATCGCGGACCAGGCCGGCTTCCTTGAGCCGCGCCAAGTGGGTGGAGACACGCGGCTGCGCCAGCGTGGTGATGGCCGACAGCTCGGCCACGGTCAGTTCTTCCTGTTCCAGCAGGGTCAGCAAGCGCACACGCGTTGCATCGGCGAACACTTTCAGACGGGTTGACCAGTCTTCCAGATCCATAAATATCTACCTATCGCGATATAGAGATATTTTCGCTTTGTTGCCGGTTTCGGTCAAGGCGATGCATAGGCTGAACGGGGCTACGATGGTTACAATCGCAACTTGATCAGACCCTGGGAGGGGTGTTGTGGATTTCAGTTATTCCGACGAGCAGCTGATGCTGCAGGACGTCGCGCGTCGCATCGCCAAAGAGAAGATTGCCCCCAGCGCCGAGCATTTCGATGCCACCGGCGAGTACCCCTTGGAGAACATCCGGCTGCTGGGCGAAAACGGCCTGATGGGCATCGAAGTGCCGGTGGAATACGGCGGCTCGGGCATGGACCCGGTCTCCAGCGTGCTGGCCATCATCGAGGTATCGGCGGCCGACGCGGCGCACGCCACCATCATGTCGGTCAACAACTCGCTGTTCTGCAATGCGGTGCTCGGTTACGGCACCGAGGCGCAGAAGCAGACCTATGTGCGCGCGATTGCCGAAGGCCGCGAGATCGGTGCGTTCGCGCTGACCGAGTCGCAGTCCGGCTCCGATGCCACCGCGATGCGCTGTCGCGCGGTCAAGCAGGCTGATGGTTCGTTCCTGATCAACGGCCAGAAGAGCTGGATCACCTCCGGCCCGGTGGCGCGCTACATCGTGCTGTTCGCGATGACCGAGCCGGAAAAGGGCTCGCGCGGCATCACCGCCTTCATGATCGACACGCAGAAGCCGGGCTTCGGCCGCGGCAAGACCGAGCCCAAGCTGGGCGTGCGCGCGTCGGCTACCTGCGAGATCGAGTTCCAGGACTATGTGGCGGCGGCCGAGGACGTGATCGGCAACGAGGGCGAGGGCTTCAAGATCGCGATGAGCCTGCTGGATTCGGGCCGCATCGGCATCGCCTCGCAGGCGGTGGGTATTGCCCGGGCGGCCTATGAGGCATCGCTGGCATACGTGCGTGAGCGCAAGTCGTTTGGTGCGCCGATCGGCAGCTTCCAGATGATCCAGGCCAAGATCGCCGACATGAAGTGCAAGCTGGACGCCGCCCTGTTGTTGACCCTGCGTGCGGCCTGGACCAAGGCTGAGGGCAAGCGGTTCTCCACCGAGGCTGCGGTGGCCAAGCTGACCGCCTCGGAAGCAGCGATGTGGATTGCCCACCAGGCAGTGCAGATCCACGGCGGCATGGGCTACTCCAAGGAGATGCCGCTGGAGCGCTATTTCCGCGATGCCAAGATCACCGAGATCTATGAAGGCACCTCGGAGATCCAGCGTCTGGTGATTGCACGCAATGAGACAGGCGTGCGCTGATCGCCCGGTAATGCCGGGCAATGCCCTGATGTAGTGCCGAGCCACGCTCGGCAGATCCCCTCAGGTAGTGCCGAGCCATGCTCGGCAGGGGGCATTACCGGAAAAGCCTCTGCCGAGCATGGCTCGGCACTACACAAAGCCAAAAAAAGCCCCGGCATTGCCGGGGCTTTTCATATCAGCGGTCCTTCTGGATCGCATGCACCTTGTGCTGTGCGATGTACTCCTTGGACTGCTCGTCCAATTTGTCACCCAGCACGCGGCGTACGGTCACGAAGAACAGCGGGATCAACAGCACGCCGATCACCGTGGCGAACAACATGCCGCCGATCACGCCGGTACCCAGCGAGTGGCGGGCGTTGGCACCGGCACCGGTGGAGATGGCCATCGGCAGCACGCCCAGGATGAAGGCGAACGAGGTCATCAGGATCGGGCGGAAACGCAGGTGCGCCGCTTCGATGGTTGCCTCGCGCAGGGTCTTGCCGGCCGCACGCTGTTCCACCGCGAACTCAACGATCAGGATCGCGTTCTTCGCTGCCAGGCCGATCACCGTCACCATGCCGATCTTGAAGTACAGATCGTTCGGCAGGCCGCGCAGCAGCGAGAACACCACCGCGCCGAGGATGCCGACCGGCACCACCAGCAGCACCGCCACCGGGATCGACCAGCTCTCGTACAGTGCCGCCAGGCACAGGAACACCACCACGATCGACAACACCATCAGCAGGGTGGCGGCGTTGCCGGCGAGGATTTCCTGGTAGGACATGCCCGACCAGTCGAAGCCGAAGCCGGCCGGCAGGTCGTCATGCACCAGTCGCTCCATCGTGTTCATGGCCTGGCCGGAGCTGCCGCCTGGGGCCGGAGCACCGACGATGTTGACCGCCGAGTAGCCGTTGTAGCGGTTCAGTGCCGGCGGGGCATAGATCCACTCCGACTTGACCACCGCGCTGAGCGGGATCATCGCCGGCTGGCCGGTGGCGTCCGTGCTCAGCGAGCTGGGCACGAAATAGCTGTTCAGCGATTCCGGACCGGTGCGGTAAGCCGCATCGGCCTGCATGTTGACGCGCTTGATGCGGCCGCCATAGAAGAAGTCGTTGACGTACACCGGCGCCAGCATCATCTGGATGGCGGTGTAGACATCGTTGACCGACACGCCCATGGCCTGGGCCTGCACGCGGTCCACCTTCAACTGCAGCTGCGGTGCATTCTCCAGCGTGTTGGGGCGCACGCCGACCAGCGACTGGTCCTGCGAGGCCGCACCCAGCAAGGTGTTGCGCGCATCCATCAACGCATCCTGGCCGGCGCCGGTACGGTCCTGCAGCCACATGTCGAAGCCGCCGAACTGGCCCAGGCCCTGCACGGTGGGCAGGTTGACGAAGAAGATCTGCGCATCCTTGATGCCGTAGGCCTGCTTGTTCATTTTCTGGATGAACTCAGGCGCAGTCTCCTTGCGGTCGGCCCAGTCCTTGAGCCGGACGAAGGCCATGCCGACGTTTTCACCGGCACCCAGAAAGCTGAAGCCGGTGATCTGCATCATGCCTTCGAAGGAGTCGTCCTTCTGCAGCATGCCCAGCATCTGGTCGAACACGGCACTGGTGCGGCCCTTGGTCGCGCCCGGCGGCAGCTGCACGATGGCCAGCGCATAGCCCTGGTCTTCTTCCGGCAGGAAGCTGCCCGGCAGGCGGGTGAACAGGAAGCCACACAGCACCAGCAGCAGGGCGAACACCATCAGCCAGCGCGGCGAGTGCTTGATGACGCCCCCCACGGTGCCGACATAGCTCTTCTCCAGCTTGCCGTAGTACTTGTTGAACGTGCGGTAGACCCAGTTCGGGTGGTCGTTGTGGGTGGGCTTGAGGAAGGCCGCGCACAGCGCCGGGGTGAAGGTCAGGGCCAGCAGGGCCGAGAACGCCATCGCCATGGCGATGGTCAGGGCGAACTGCTTGTAGATCTCGCCCGAAGCGCCGGGCTGCAGTGCGGAGGGGATGAACACCGCCGCCAGCACCACGGTGATGGCCACCACCGCGCCGGTGATCTGGCTCATCGCCTTCTGCGTGGCCGGCTTGGGGTCGAGCTTCTCCTCGCTCATGATGCGCTCGACGTTTTCGATGACGACGATGGCGTCATCGACCACGATGCCGATTGCCAGCACCATCGCGAACAGGGTCAGCTGGTTGATGGTGAAGCCGATCGCCAGCATGCCCATGAAGGTGCCGAGCAGGGCCACCGGGATGACCAGGGTGGGGATGATCGTCGCGCGGAAGTTCTGCAGGAAGATCAGCATCACCAGGAACACCAGGATGATGGCTTCCACCAAGGTGTGGATCACTTCCTCGATGGAGATGGTGACGAAGGTGGTGCTGTCGTACGGGGTGAACCAGCTCACGCCGGGCGGGAAGCTGGGGGCCAGCTCGTCCATCTTGGCGCGCACGGCTTCGGACACGTCCAGCGCATTGGCGCCGGGCAGCAGCTGGATGGCGAACGCAGCCACCGGCTTGCCGTTGTACTTGGTGTCAAAGCCGTAGTTGCTGGCGCCGAAAGACACCCGTGCCACGTCCTTGAGCTTGACCACGCTGCCGTCGCTGTTGGCACGCAGGATGGTGTTTTCGAACTCTTCCGGCGAGCTGTAGCGGCCTTCGGCAGCGACGGTAGCGGTGAAGGCCTGGCCGTTCGGGGCCGGGTCGCCGCCCACCGAACCGGCGGCGAACTGCAGGTTCTGGGTGCCGATGGCGTTGTACACCTCGGTCGGCGACAGGTGGTAGCCCTGCAGCTTTTCCGGGTTCAGCCAGATGCGCATGGCGTATTCGGAGCCGAACTGCTGGGTGCTGCCGACGCCGGGGACGCGCGAGATCTGTTCCAGCACGCGCGCACCGACGATGTCGTTCAGCGCGTCACGGTCAACCGTGCCATCGTCCGAACGCACGCCAACGGCCATCAGGAAGCCAGCGTTGGCCTTGGCCACCACCACGCCCTGCTTGGTCACTTCCGAAGGCAGGCGCGGGGTCGCCAGCGACACCTTGTTCTGCACCTGCACCTGGGCGATATCGGCATCGGTGCCGCTGTCAAAGGTCAGGGTGATGGTGACGCGGCCGGTGGAAGACGACGACGAGCTGAAATACATCAGGTTGTCGATGCCGGTCAGCTGCTGCTCGATCACCTGGGTGACGGATTTTTCCGCGGTGGACGCACTGGCGCCCGGGTAGTTGGCGGTGACGGTCACCTGCGGTGGCGCCACGCTGGGGTAGGACTCCACGCCCAGGTTGAGGATCGAGATCACGCCACCAAGCGAGATCAGGATCGCCACCACCCAGGCGAAGACGGGATGTTCGATGAAAAATTTAGGCATGACGGGGTCCCGTTAGTCCTTCTTTGCCGGCGCCGGTGCAGCCGGGGCGGCGGCCGGCTTGGCGGCGTCGGGCTGCCACGGCTTGGCGGTGGCGGGCGCGCCTTCCTTTACCTTCTGCACGCCGGACACGATGACCTGGTCGCCTGCGGCCAGACCGGAGGAGATCAGCCAGTTGCCGCCCTGCTGGTTGTCCAGGGTGACGTTCTTGCGCACGACCTTGCCGTCCTTGCCCACCACCAGCACGTAACCGCCCTGGGTGTCGCGCTGCACGGCCTGCTGCGGCAGCAGGAAGGCGTTGTTGCGCTCGCCCAGGTTGGCCTTGAAGCTGACGAACGAGCCCGGCAGCAGGATGTGGTTGGGGTTGGGCAGCTGCGCGCGCAGCGATACCGTGCCGGTGGCCGGGTCGACGGTGGTCGAGGAGAAGTCCAGCGTGCCTTCCTGCGCGTACGGGGTGCCGTCGGGCAGGTTGACCTGCACCGTGGTCTTGCCGTCACCGGCCAGTGCCACCGCGCCCTTGTCCTGTGCCGCGCGCAGTGCGCTCAGCTCATCGGCGGTCATCGAGAAGTTCACGTACAGCGGATCGATCTGGTCCACCGTGGTCAGCAAGGTGACATCGCCCTGGCCGACCAGGGCACCTTCGGTGACCTGCTGCTTGCCGGCCTGGCCGGCGATGGGCGCGGTCACCCGGGCGTAGCCCAGGTTGATGCGGGCGGTGGCGACGGCGGCCTGGGCCTGCTGCACGGCGGCGGCGGCCGAACGCTCAGTGGCCTCGGCGTTGTCCAGGTCCGACTTGGAGACATAGCTCTGCGGGGCCAGCGAACGCGCACGGTTGGCGGTGGCGCGGGCATTGGCATAGCTGGCGCGGGCCGATGCCAGTGCTGCCTCGGCCGAGGACAGCGAGGCCTGCAGCGGGGCCGGGTCGATCAGGAACAGCACCTGGCCTTCTTTGACCGTGCTGCCTTCTTCATAGACGCGCTTCTGCAGCACGCCGGCCACACGGGCGCGGACGTCCGCCGAACGGTACGGCGACAGCCGGCCAACCAGCTCGCGCTGCAGGGGCAGGGTCTGCGGCTTGGCATCGACCACGCCTACTTCCGGCGGCGGCGGGGCCGCCTGTTGCTCGGCTTTCTTGCAGGCGGAGAGGGTCAGTGTCGCGGCGCAGGCCAACGCGAAGAGACGGAGTGAGGCAGTCATCAGGAGAAACTCCGGGTGTTGTTTTTATCTGTGGAGGCGTGGGCTGCGCGGTCAGACGCAAAAGCGCGCAAAAAACCGTCAACGGCAAACTCGGCCCAGCGACGCCGTTGTTCGGGGTCGTCGCGGTGGGTAGCGTGGAAGCGCTGGCGTTCGAAATCCTGTCCCGCAATCATGCTTATTAGCAGTTCGGCCATGAAATGCGGGTCGTCATGGGTCAGGCGCCCGCGGGCTATCTCGGTCTGCATCCATTCAGCTACGTGATTGCGCATGGCCTCGCCGCTGCCGGTGTAGATGAAGCGGGCTTCTTCGCGGAACTCATGGGCGCTGGCGGCGATCAATTGCGAGGTGCGACGGGCATGGGGGCGGTTGCGTTGCTCCAGGTAGCTGGTGGCGAACTCCAGCAGGATGCTACGCAGGCTTTGTTGCGGGCAGGTGGTGAGCCCCTCGGTGGCCGCGCTGACATGCAGCTGCATGGCCTGGCTCAACAATTCGCGCTTGCTGCCATAACGGCTGTACAGAGTCTGCTTGGAGCAGCCGGCACGCGCGGCCACCGCGTCCATGCTCAGGCGCATGCCCTGGGTTGCCAAAAGCTCCCGCACCGCTTCGTACACGCGTTGGTCGCGGTCATCGCGGACCGGGGCGGTGGAAGGAAGGCTGGACATAAGCGGTGGACTATACCGTCCAGTTCAGAATATCTGCAACGTAATTCTGCTTTCAGTGTGCAGGCCACTGCCCGGTGAGCAAGCGAGATTCAGGTGGCAGACATGCTGCGCTGCCAGACCATGCCGAAACGCGCAGTTCGCGCGGAGTTTTCTGCTCACTTCCGCGCAATAAATGCGGCCCTGCAGCAAGGTTCTTTTTGTTGCCGACGATACAATCGCGGTTTCTCCAACCGAGCAACACCCAAAGCTCTGCCATGAAATCGCAAAACAGTGCTGCCAAGTCCGTAAAGACGAAATCCAAACCGGCTGTGAAGCAGAACAAAGCAGACGCCGGCCTCTCGCTAGAAGCGGTATTTGCAGCCTTGCGGAAGCGTTATCCCGCTGCGGCCGCACAGGCGCAGGCAGTGGCTTTTGCTACGGCGTTCTACAAGCGCATGGAAGCCGATGAGTTCACCCTGCACTCGGCCGATGATTGGGCGGTGCTGGCCGCCGGCATGCTCGAATTCGCCCGCACCCGCAAGCCGGGCAAGGCCAATGTGCGGGTGTTCAACCCGACGCTGAAGGCGGACGGCTGGGAGTCGGCCCATACCGTGCTGCAGATCGTCAACGACGACATGCCGTTCCTGGTAGACACGGTGACGCTGGCCTTGGCCGAGCAGGGCATCGGCGTACACGTGCTGGGCCACCCGGTGATCAGCATCGCGCGCGACAAGGCCGGCAAGCTCAGCGGCGTGGGCGAGGGCAAGCTGGAATCGGTGATGCTGCTGGAAATCGATCGCCAGCCGGCCGAGGCGCTGGACGCGGTTGCCAAGCGCGTGACCGCCGCATTGGATGACGTGCGCGCCATCGTCAATGACTGGCAGCCGATGACCGACAAGGCATTGGCGCTGGCCGACGACCTGGGCAAGCGCACCCTGCCGGTGAGCAAGGAGTCGCGTGCCGAGGCCCAGGAATTCCTGCGCTGGGCCGCCGACAACCATTTCACTTTCTTCGGCTACCGCGAATACAAGGTGGAGAAGAAGGGTAAGGAAGAACTGCTGGTTGCCCAGAACGGCACCGGCCTGGGCCTGATGCGGGGCAAGGACACCATGGTCGCGCGTCCGGTCAAGGGCCTGGCGGCGGAAGGTCTGAATGCCACCAGCAGCCTGCATGACGCGCTGATCCTGACCAAGACCAATGCACGCTCGCGCATCCATCGCGGCGGCTATATGGACTACATCGGCGTGCTGGAATTCGACGCCAAGGGCAAGATCATCGGCGAGCAGCGTTTCCTCGGTCTGTTCACCTCCAGCGCGTATAACCGCCGCCCGTGGGAGATCCCGCTGGTGCGCCAGCGCTATGAGAACGTGATGGCACGCTCGGGCCTGAGCCTGTCCAGCCACAGCGGCAAGGCACTGCGCCACATCCTGGAGTCGCTGCCGCGCGAAGAGCTGTTCCAGTCCAGCGAGGACGAGCTGTTCCGCACTGCGATGGGCGTGCTCGGCCTGCAGGAGCGCGTGCGTAGCCGCCTGTTCCTGCGCCGCGACAAGTTCAGCCGCTTCATCTCGGCCCTGGTGTTCCTGCCGCGCGAGCGCTTCAACACCGACGTGCGCCTGCGCGTGGAAAGCATGCTCAAGGACGCCCTGCAGGGCGAATACGTCGATTCCAGCGTGGTGCTGGGCGACTCGCCGCTGGCCCAGGTGCACCTGATCGTGCGCCCCAAGGCCGGGCAGAGCCTGGAGCTGGACGTGGAAGGCATGGAGAAGCGCCTGGCCCACGTGCTGCGCAACTGGCAGGACGATCTGCGCGAAGCGCTGGTCGGCAGCCATGGCGAAGGCGAAGGCCTGCGCATTGCCTCGCGCATCGGCAAGGCATTGCCGGCCGGTTACATCGAGGATTCCAGCGCTGAAATCGCCGCTGCCGACGTGGCCCAGCTGGACGCGCTGACCGGTCCGGACGATCTGCGCCTGAGCCTGCAGGCGATCCGCCGCGACGACGTCGACGGCCTGCGCCTGAAGCTGTACCGCCAGCTCAAGGACATCCCGCTGTCCGACGTGTTGCCGATGATGGAAAACATGGGCCTGCGCGTGATGGCGGAGCGCCCGTACAAGCTGATGGTCGACGATGCACCGGTGTATGTGCAGGACTTCGAAGTCGAGTCGGCCATCGGCACGATCGACCCGGCCAATGCCAATGCCGCCTTCAGCGACGCCTTCGCACGCGTCTGGCACGGCGATGCCGAGAACGACGGCTTCAACCGCCTGGTGCTGGGCGCCGGCCTGGACTGGCGCCAGGTGTCGATGCTGCGTGGTTACTGCAAGTACCTGCTGCAGATCGGCGTGCCGTTCTCGCAGGCCTATGTGGAAGGCACCTTCAACCGCTACCCGCTGCTGGCGCGCCTGATCGTGGAACTGTTCGAAGCCCGCTTCGAGCCGACCCCGTCGGCCGACAAGGCAGTGCTGGACGCGCAGCTGGCCCAGTTCAAGCTACTGGCCGGTGACGACGCTGCCACCCTCAAGCTGCTCGAGGGCGTGGTCAAGGCGCGCAAGAGCGACCGTGATGCGCGCATGGCGCTGGTGCACGAGGTGCTGGTCAAGCTGCTGGACGGCGTGTCCAGCCTGGACGAAGACCGCATCCTGCGCAGCTTCATCGGCGTGATCGAAGCCACCCTGCGTACCAGCTACTACCTGGTGCGCAAGGATGGCGTGCGTGCCGACGGTGGTCCGGCCGACTACATCAGCTTCAAGTTCGACGCCGCCAAGGTGCCGGACCTGCCCAAGCCGCGCCCGTACCGCGAGATCTTCGTCTGCGGCCCGCGCGTGGAAGGTACCCACCTGCGCTTCGGCCCGGTGGCCCGTGGTGGCCTGCGCTGGTCGGACCGTCGCGAAGACTTCCGCACCGAAGTGCTGGGCCTGGTCAAGGCGCAGATGGTGAAGAACACCGTGATCGTGCCGGTCGGCTCCAAGGGTGGTTTCTTCGCCAAGCAGCTGCCGGACCCGTCGGTCGACCGTGACGCCTGGTTCGCCGAGGGCGTGGCCTGCTACAAGCGTTTCATCAATGGCCTGCTGGACATCACCGACAACATCGTCAACAACAAGATCGTGCCGCCGCAGGGCGTGGTGCGTCATGACATGGACGATCCGTATTTGGTCGTAGCTGCCGACAAGGGCACCGCCACGTTCTCCGATACCGCCAACGGCATCGCCCGTGCACACGGTTTCTGGTTGGACGACGCGTTCGCCTCCGGTGGCTCGGTCGGTTATGACCACAAGGGCATGGGCATCACCGCACGCGGTGCGTGGGAGTCGGTCAAGCGCCACTTCCGTGCGCTGGGCCGTGACTGCCAGAAGCAGGACTTCACCGTGGTCGGCGTCGGCGACATGTCCGGCGACGTGTTCGGCAACGGCATGCTGCTGTCCGAGCACATCCGCCTGGTCTGTGCCTTCGATCACCGCCACATCTTCCTGGATCCGAATCCGGTGGCTGCCAGCTCGTTCAAGGAACGTGCGCGCATGTTCAAGGTGCCCCGCTCGAGCTGGGCGGACTACGACAGCAAGCTGATCAGCAAGGGCGGCGGCATCTATCCGCGCTCGCTCAAGTCGATCGAGATCACCCCGGAAGTGCGTGAAGCACTGGGCATCGACGCCAGCATCAAGGCGATGAACCCGACCGACCTGATCAATGCCGCGCTGAAGGCACCGGTGGACCTGTTGTGGAACGGCGGTATCGGCACCTACGTCAAGTCGGCCAGCGAGACCAATGCCGATGTTGGCGACCGTGCCAACAACGGCCTGCGCGTCAACGGTGGCGAACTGCGCTGCAAGATCGTGGGCGAGGGTGGCAACCTGGGCATGACCCAGCTCGGCCGCATCGAGGCTGCGCAGGTTGGCGTGCTGCTCAACACCGACTTCATCGACAACTCGGCCGGTGTGGATACCTCCGACCACGAAGTCAATATCAAGATTCTGCTCAACGACGTGGTGCGCGCCAAGAAGCTCACCGTGGACCAGCGCAACAAACTGCTGGCCTCGATGACCGGCGAGGTGGGCGAGCTGGTGTTGATGGACAACTACCGCCAGAACCAGGCACTGAGCCTGATGGAGCGGATGAGCAGCAAGCGTCTGGGTTCCAAGCAGCACTTCATCCGCACCCTGGAGAAGCAGGGCCTGCTGGATCGCCAGATCGAGTTCCTGCCGTCCGACGCCGAGCTGTCGGCACGCAAGCTGCGTGGCCAGGGCCTGACCCGTCCGGAACTGGCGGTGCTGCTGTCGTACTCCAAGATCGTCGCCTTCCAGCAGCTGCTGGAATCGGACATTCCGGAAGATCCGTACCTGTCCAAGGAACTGCTGCGTTACTTCCCGCAGCCGCTGCAGAAGAAGTACGCCGACGCGATGGAACGTCACCGCCTGAAGCGCGAAATCATCGCCACGGCCGTGACCAACCAGACCATCAACCGCATGGGCGCCACCTTCCTGATGCGCATGCAGGAAGACACCGGCCGCACCGTGGCCGAGGTTGCCAAGGCCTACACCATCAGCCGTGAAACACTGGATGCACGTGCACTGTGGGCGCAGATCGATGCGCTCGACGGCACCTTGCCCGAAGCGGTGCAGGTGGATGCGCTGGAAGTGATCTGGAAGCTGCAGCGCTCGTTCGTACGTTGGCTGCTGACCCGTCCGGGCGCGATGCCGGGCATCACTGCCGCGGTGGACCGCTACCAGGGGCCGTTCAACGACATCCGCGTCGCCTCGGGCGTGCTGCCCGATTCGCAGCGCCCGGCCTACGAGGCCAGCGTTGTGGCCTGGAAGGAGAAGGGCTTGCCGGCGGCATTGGCACAGCAGCTGTCCGAACTGCAGTTCCTGGAGCCGGCGTTCGACATCATCGAACTGGCGCGTCCGCGCAAGCTCAAGCCGGTGGACGTGTCCAAGGTCCATTTCCGACTGGGCGAAGCCCTGCAGATGCCCTGGCTGTTCGAGCAGATCGATGCGCTGGAGGTCAACGGCCGTTGGCATGCGGTGGCCCGTGGCGTGTTGCGCGACGAGCTGGCCGCGCATCAACGCGCACTGGCAGGCCAGGTGCTGTCGATGAAGGGCGCCACTGCCGAGGCCAAGGTGGCGGCGTGGCTGGGCCGTGATGACAGCGGCCTGCGCTTCACCTTGGCGATGCTGGCTGAACTGGCCGAGCAGAAGACCCTGGACTACCCGACCGTGTCGGTGGCGGTGCAGCGTCTGGGCCAGCTGGCGGCGCACGGCGCTTAAAGCGTCTGGTGTTTTGGTTTGGAGAACGGGCCCTTCGGGGCCCGTTTTTTTTGCGTGAAATCAAGAGCTGCCCCCTCTCCCCAACCCCTCTCCCGCGAGGGGAGAGGGGCTAGTGCACGGCGAGCGCAAGCATCCTGCGCAACTGCAGCTTTAGCCCCTCTCCCCTCGCGGGAGAGGGGTTGGGGAGAGGGGGCAGCTCTTACTCCACCCATCAGTTACCAACCCAACAAACGCACCCGCCGGCACACCCGCGGGTTATCCTCGCCCTCCAAGCCGAACCGAAAGACGCGCCCGTGTCCCCCCGAATTGCTTTCCTCGCCAGTACCGTCGAGGCCGCGCAGCAGGCCCGTAGCACCCTGGCAGCCCGTTACGGTGACCACAGCCCGGAAGAGGCCGATGTGATCTGCCCGCTGGGCGGCGACGGTTTCATGCTGCAGACCCTGCATCGCCATGGCAGCAAGGGCAAGCCGGTGTTCGGCATGAAGCTGGGTACCGTTGGCTTCCTGATGAACCATTACCGCGACGACGACCTGCTGCAGCGCCTGGCGCTGGCCGAACCGGCCCACCTGCGCCCGCTGGAAATGATCGCGCTGACCGAATCGGGCACCACCACCGGGTCGCTGGCCTATAACGACGTGTCAATGCTGCGCCAGACCCGGCAAGCGGCGCATATCGGCATTGACCTCAACGGCCAGCAGCGGGTGGAAGAACTGATCTGCGATGGTGTGCTGGTCTCCACGCCGGCCGGCAGCACCGCCTACAACTACTCCGCGCATGGCCCGATCCTGCCGCTGGGCTCGAACACCATCGCGCTGACGCCGCTGGCACCGTATCGGCCACGCCGCTGGCGCGGTGCCATCCTCAAGGCCGAGACCGAAGTGCGCTTCCGCGTGCTCGATCCCTATAAGCGTCCGGTCAGCGTCACCGCCGATTCGCATGAAACCCGCGACGTGGTGGAAGTGACCATCCGCGAATCGCGCGAGCGCCAGGTGACCTTGCTGTTCGACCCCGAGCACAACCTGGAAGAACGCATGCTCAGCGAGCAGTTCATGGTTTGAGGGCAGAGATTGGGGATGGCGGGATTCGGGATTGGGGGAAGCGCGCCGCTTCCGGGTAGACTGGGTTCTGTTCCTTGATCGTATTGGGTTCATCGTCCATGGGTGACAACACTCCCCGGCTGCTTACCGTCGCGGTCACTTCGCGCGCCTTGTTCGATCTGGAAGAAGGCCACGCCTTGTTCGAGCGCGAGGGGCTGGAGGCTTATGCGGCCTACCAGCGCGCGCACGAGGACGATGTGCTCAAGCCCGGCGTTGCCTTCCCGGTGGTGCGCAAGCTGCTGGCACTCAATGACGGTGCGCCGCTGGAAACACCGCGCGTGGAAGTGATCCTGCTCTCGCGCAACTCGGCCGATACCGGCCTGCGCATCTTCAACTCCATCCAGCATTACAAGCTGGATATCGTGCGCGCCACCTTTACTGCAGGCGAGCCGACCTGGCCGTATGTGAAGCCGTTCGGCACCGATCTGTTTCTGTCGGCCAACCCGGATTCGGTGCGGCGCGCCCTGGTCAATGGCATCGCTGCCGCCACCATCCTGCCGCAGAGCGCGCAGGAGGTGGCTGCCGCGTCGGCGGCGGCCACCGATACCGGCCGCTCCAAGACCCAGCTGCGTATTGCCTTTGACGGTGATGCGGTGATCTTTGGTGATGAGAGCGAACGCATCTCGCGCGAACAGGGCGTGGAAGCCTTTGGCCGCCACGAACGCGAGCGTGCACACGAACCGCTCAGCGGTGGCCCGTTCCGCAATTTCCTGTCAGCGCTGCACGCCTTGCAGGCGGCCTTCCCGCCGGGTGAATCGGCGCCGATCCGCACCGCGCTGGTCACCGCGCGCTCGGCACCTGCGCATGAGCGCGTGATCCGCACGCTGCGTGAATGGGGCGTGCGACTGGATGAGGCGCTGTTCCTCGGTGGCCGCCACAAGGGCCCGTTCCTGGAAGCCTTTGGCGCCGATATCTTCTTCGATGATTCGCAGCACAACATCGACAGCGCACGCCAGCACGTTACCGCTGGCCATGTGCCGCACGGCGTCGCCAACCCCGATTGAGCGGTTTGTCTGCGGGGGCGCAGGTATCAACGCCTGCGGCAACCCGGATACGGGGTATCTGCAGTGCACTGAATGCCGTCTCACGGCCCCGCGTGGTTTCGCAGCTTGCGCCGCTGCTTCCGGGCGGGTTGCGGTGCGTTGTTCATCGCATGTTAGGATGGGGCCGCATCTGCGGGACTTCTTTCAACAACGGCAATCCTGCCGCAGCCTGATCTGCACGAATACAGCAGATCCCTCCCGCACAGCACCCACCCGGTGATCCAGGGGCGGGGCCTGTCCCCGACCGGTAGCGTCAACGTACCTGCCATTCCCTTTCGCGCTGCCTTGCGTGGCGGCCGGGTGTTTCGCGCGCCGCGCGGGACCGGACGCATTGTCTCTCCTGCACGGTGCTTTACGCGCCCTTGCGCAGTGCCGTCGCGTTTACGCGATTGCAGCTACACAGGAGAAACAACCCGAATGACCATGCGTATCGCCATTCTTGGAGCCGGCCCCAGTGGCCTGGCGCAACTTCGTGCCTTTGAATCCGCCCGCCGAGGTGGGGCTGAAGTGCCAGAGATCGTCTGCTTCGAAAAGCAATCCGATCTTGGCGGGATGTGGAACTACACATGGCGTACCGGGCTGGATGCTTATGGCGAACCCGTACATGGCAGCATGTACCGCTACCTCTGGTCGAACGGCCCGAAGGAAGCACTGGAGTTTGCCGACTACAGTTTTGAAGAGCATTTTGGCCGCCCGATCGCCTCCTATCCGCCACGCGCCGTGCTGCGCGACTACATCATGGGCCGCATCGAGAAAAGCGGCGTACGCGAACAGATCCGCTTCAACATGGCGGTGCAGTGGGTGGACTATTCGGAGGAAACCGAGCGCTTCACCGTCACCGTGCGTGACCTGAAGAAGGATGAACTGGTTACCGAGGAGTTTGATCGGGTCATTGTTGCCACGGGCCATTTCTCCACCCCGAACGCGCCGTTCTTCGAGGGCGTGGATCGCTTCCCGGGGCGTGTGCTGCATGCGCATGACTTCCGCGATGCCTGCGAGTTCGCCGACAAGGACCTGCTGCTGGTGGGCAGCAGTTACTCGGCCGAGGATATCGGCACGCAGTGCTACAAATACGGCGCAAAGTCGGTGACCTTCAGCTACCGCAGCGCGGCCACCGGCTATGACTGGCCGGCCGCATTCGAGGAAAAGCCGCTGTTGCAGCGCGTGGAGGGCAGTACCGCGCACTTCATCGATGGCAGCAGCAAGGACGTGGACGCGATCGTGCTGTGCACCGGCTACCAGCATCACTTCCCGTTCCTGCCCGATGCACTGACCCTGCGCACCCGCAACCGGCTGTACCCGGGTGATCTGTACAAGGGCGTGTTCTGGATCGACAACCCCAAGCTGATCTACCTGGGCATGCAGGACCAGTACTACACATTCAACATGTTTGATGCGCAGGCCTGGTATGCGCGCGACGTGATCCTCGGCAAGATGGCGCTGCCGACGACTGAGGCAATGCGTGCCGACAGCGAAGCATGGCTGGCGCGCGAGGAAGCAACGACCTCGGCCGAGCAGGACATCGACTTCCAGACCGAGTACGTGCGTGACCTGCTGGATGCCACCGACTACCCGGATTTCAATGTCGAGGCCGTGGCCACGCTGTTCAAGCAGTGGAAGCACGACAAGAAGGAGGACATCCTGGGGTATCGCAACTACAGCTACCGCTCGGTGCTGACCGGTACGCTGGCGCCCTTGCATCACACCCCTTGGATGCAGGCGATGGACGATTCGCTGGAAGCTTTCCTGGCCGACAGCGAGGTCGAGGAAGCACCGCGCAGGATTGCTTGACGCCGTAGGCGCCGGGTCAACCCGGCGCCTGTCCCAGTGGCAGCTGGATGCGGGTCAGGCGCCAGCGCAGGCCTTGCCGGCTGAGCACGAACACCACCTCGCGACCGTCCTGCAGATGGGTGGTCGCGGTGAAGCGGGACAGCGACTCGTAGCGCCCGCTGGTATTGGCTAGGGGTTTGGCCGGGGAGGGCGGCGCCCAGGTGTCACCGCCGACGGTATCGCCGATGGCGCGCTTCCACAGGCTGTCACCTTGCAGGATGGCGGCAATGCCCAGCGGAGTGACAAAGGTATCCACGCCGGCGCCGGCCAGATTGCCGGCCACGCCCAGGGCCACCTGCCCGAACAGGCTGGACTGCATGTCGCTGCCAGCCTTGCGCACCACGTAGTCATTGAGCTGCGCCTTCATGTCGACCCGCACCGCGGCGAAATCGACATAGCGCGCGAGCTTGCCGGTATCGCGCTGCTCGATGGCCTGGCTGATGCCGCGTATCGCCAGCCAGGGCCCGCCGATGACATAGGCGGCCAGCAGCACCAGAACCGCGACAAGGGCGATGGGTATCCACTTTTTCATTGCAGCGCAGTCCTCGCTATCAGGGATGGGTGGGGCCGCGCGCCTCGGCCCAGCGGCGCAGCATCACCAGGGTTTCGGCCCAGGCCTGGCTGCAGAAGCCCAGGTATTCGCTGTCGCCATTCCAGCCCAGGTGATGGAACTCCAGTACGGTCATCGGCTCGCCTTCATGCGGCAGCCCGCGCCAGGCACCCGGGCTGGCCCGGCGTGACAGCGCGAAGCGGATCTCGGTGCCGGTCCAGGCCGAGGCCGGGCTTTGTGGCGGGTGGCGGCTGATCACTTCCCAGCGGATGCAACGCTCGGGGATGATCTCCAGTACCTTCAGCGCGACCACGCCATGGCCGGCGCCGGGGTTGTGGCCGATCACGGTGTCGCCATCGATCACGGACTGCTGGTGTGCAATCCACCACTGGCTCAGCCCCTCGGCCGTGGCCAGCCCAGCATATACGGTGGCCAGTGGGGCATCGATCCAGACTTGGTGATGGATGCTGGTCATGGCGGCGTCCTGTCAGAGGTTGCCGCCAAGCGTGCCGTAAACCCGCCTGGTTTGCGTGAAGCCCACGCCAATCAGAATTCCAGGTCCAATGCGGCGCACAGGTAGTCGACGAACGGGCCGAGTGCGGCCAGGTCCTTGGCCAGGGTCTGGCGCAGGCGCGGGCCGGTCATCACCTCGTCGTCCAGGGAACGCCACAGCACCCAGTTGCGGTGCTTGAGGTCGTCGATGAACTCGAAATCGGCCGGGAAGCCGCGCGGCGGCCGCACCAGCTTCTCGCTGGTTTCGAATTCATAGCGCTTGCGCGTAGCCGGCGCATGCGCGGAGGCCTTCCAGCTGCCGGGGTTGTCGAAAATGAACTGCCGCAGGCGCCGCTGTACGTCCGGTTCCGGGTGCCAGATGCCGGCGCCGACAAAGCTCTCGCCCGGGGCCAGATGGATGTAATACGACGGCGCCGGTACCTGCTTGCGGCGCTCATGGAACAGCCGCGCGCCCTGCCAGGTCTTGTACGGGGTCTTGTCGTGGGAGAAGCGCGAGTCGCGGTAGATGCGGAACAGCGAGCCGCCGACGGTGCGCGGGTCGGCCTGGAAATGTGTGCTGACCTGCGCCAGGTCCGGCTGCAGGTCGGCGATCAGGCGCAGGAAGGGCTGCCGCACATGGTCTTCGTATTGCTGCTTGTGCTCGGCAAACCAGGTCTTGTCGTTGTGCCGGGCCAGGCCGCGCAGGAACTTGAAGCTGGCATCGCTGAAGTACTGGGTCATGGTGTGTCCTGCAGGGTATGGCGCCACTGCTCCAGTGCATCCAGCAGGGCCAGCGACGCCGGGTTGTCTTGGTGTTCCTCACGCAGCACGGCAATCTGCGCGATGTATTCGGGCAGGGTCTGCTCGGCCAGGCCGGGTGTGTTGAAACGCTGCTGACGATACGCATCCCAGCGTGAGCGCGCGGTGGCATCCAACGTCTGCGGATGGTTGCGGGCGCGGTAGCGGAACAGCAGCTCGGGCAGGCGCGGGTCACGGAAGCGCTGTTCCAGCTCGGCCAGGGCTTCCGGCGGTGCGGTGCGCACCTTGCTCAGCAGGCCCTTGTCGCCCTCGGCCAGGAAGCCATCGTAGAGCGATGCGTCGGCGTCGATCGGGCCGTCATTGACGCGCTCGCGGGCGAACACCTGGCGGGCTTTCTCGGCCAGTTGCGGGCCGAGCGCGCGCAGCTTTTCCGCCTTGGCTTCGACCGCGGCCGGGTCGATGGCAAGGCGCTGGAAGTCGGCCTCGCGCAGATGGTTCCAGGCCACCAGTGCGGGCACCTTGTTCAGATGTACTTCCTTCAGCGGAATGCGCTGTTGGCCCTCCGGCAAGTCGGCGGCGCGGGTATACAGGCGGGCAGTGATTTCCTCGACCGACAGCTCCAGCAAGGGCTCGATATCGCCTTCCAGGTCGAACACGATCACCCGGTTGTTGATGTGCGGGTGGCGCGCCAGCGGCAGTACCGGTGCGGCGCACAGGCGGCTGGCCGGGTAGCGCATGGAGATATGCAGCACCGGTTGCATGGCGATCACGTCCAGCAGGCTGCCGACATAGCGCTTGTCACGCAGGCGCAGGGCGTAGTCCCACATGCGCGGCTGCGCCTGGCGGAAGCGCTTTGCCATGCCGATGGTGGCGTAGACGTCGGACAGTGCCTCGTGGGCGTCGCCTTCGCGCACGTCATTGGCCAGTGCCACGTGCTCAAGCTTGAACGAGGTGGCACCGTCTTCGCGCTGGGGCCAGTTGATGCCCTCCGGGCGCAGTGCATGCACCAGCCGCAGCATGTCGAGCAGGTCCCAGCGCGAGTTGCCGCTGCGCCATTCGCGCTCGTAGGGGTCATGGAAATTGCGGAACAGGCCGTAGCGCACGAACTCATCATCGAAACGCAGGGTGTTGTAACCCAGCGTGCAGGTCTGCGGCCTGCTCATCAACTCGTTGATGCGGGCAAATGCCTCGGCCTCGCTGACGCCTTCGGCCAACGCATGCTGCGGGGTGATGCCGGTGATCAAGGTAGCCACCGGCGAGGGCAGCAGGTCATCGGCGGGCTTGACGTAGAAACTGACCGGCTCGTCGATGATGTTGAGCTCGGCATCGGTGCGTACCGCGGCGAACTGGGCGATGCGGGTGCGGCGCGGGTCCTGGCCAAAGGTTTCCAGGTCGTAGAACAGGAAGCTCTCGGCCATCAGTGTGCTCCTTCCAGTACCGGCAGCTGCGCGTGTACGGTCTGCTCCAGCGCGGCCCAGTCGATGTGCTGCAGGGTGCTGTGGCCAGCGGTGGCCTCGGCCAGGATGGTCTGCTGCAGGCGGGTGCGCTCCAGCGCCACCGCATATGGCGTGTGCAGGAAGGTCACCATCGTGTAATGCGGCACGAAGCGGGTCGGCCAGCGCGCCTGCAGGGCCTGCTCCAGCTCGCGCTGCAGCAGGTAGGCGGGGTCGGCGACGCGGTCGCGCATCTCCAGGTAATTGTCCAGCGCCATCTGCTGGATGGCGGCGGCATTGGGTTTGCGCTCGGCTTCGAAGGCGGCAAAGGCCTGGGCGGTATCGGCATGCTCGGCCAGGCAGCGCGCCAGCACCACGCAATCCTCGAAGGCGCAGTTCATGCCCTGGCCGTGGAAGGGCACCATCGCGTGTGCGGCGTCGCCGATCAGCACCGCCTTGCCGCGCTGGTGCCAGCGGTCCAGGTACAAGGTGCCGAGCAGGCCGGGCGGGTGCTGGTCCCAATCCGCACGCAGGTCGGGGATCAGGGGCAGCGCATCGGCGAAATCGCGCTGGAACAGCGCCTCGGCTTCGGCTCCGTTGCGCACGGTGGCGAAACTGGGGTCGCCCTCGTTGGGCAGGAACAGGGTGACGGTGAAGGTGCCTTCGTCATTGGGCAAGGCGATGCACATGTAGTTGCCACGCGGCCAGATGTGCAGCGCGTTGGCCTCGATCTGGAAGCTGCCGTCGGCGGCCGGCGGAATCTCCAGTTCCTTGTAGGAGTGATCGAGGAACTCGGTGCGCTCGCCCAGTGGCGCCTTGCGGTTCATCGCCGCACGCAGCGCCGAGCCGGCGCCATCGGCACCGATCAGCGGGGTGTTGAAGTGGATGTCGTGCGGCTGGTCATCGCGGTCATCGATGAAGCGGGCATAGCCGGCGTCGAAATCCACGGTGTGCAGCCGGCGATGGAAGTGGATCTTGGCACCGGCCTGTTCGGCCAGTTCCAACAGGGTGGTGTTGAGGTCCTTGCGGTGCACCGACCAGATCACCTCGCTGTCGTCACGGCCGTAGCGTTGCAGGTCGGGCGCGCCTTCGCGCGGGTGCACCATGCGCCCGCGCATCATCACCGCCTTGGCCATCACCTCGGCTTCCACGCCGGCCTGGCGCAGCGCGTTGCGGCCGCGCTCGGCCAGGGCCAGGTTGATCGAGCGGCCGGACTCGTAATCCGCAATGCGTGGATCGCCGCGGCGCTCGTACAGGGTGATCTTCCAACCCTGTCGCGACAGCAGGATGGCGAGCAGGGAACCGGCCAGGCCGGCGCCGATCAGGGTGAGGCTGCGTGGGGTGGGGGTGTTCAATTCACAGTATTCCGTTGGTCAGACGCCAGCCCAGGTTTCCACTTCATCGACGAAGCGGTAGACATCGCTGTAGCGGTTGTACAAAGGCGTGGGCGAGATGCGGATGACATCGGGCTCGCGCCAGTCGCCGAGCACGCCTACCGATTGCAGGTACTCGAACAGCGAGCGCCCCTGTGCACGGCCACCGGCCACACGCAGCGACAGCTGGCAGCCGCGGCGCTCGGGTTCGGCAGGCGTGATGATCTGCAGCACATGGTCCAGGCGCGCACGCACCATGGCTTCCAGGTAGCCGGTGATCTTCAGTGACTTGGTGCGCAATGCATCCATGCCGGCTTCGTCGTACAGCGCCAGTGATGCACGCAGCGGCGCAAGGCCGAGCACAGGTGGATTGCTCAGCTGCCAGCCTTCGGCGCCACGTTCCGGCACGAACTCCGGCGCCATCTGGAAGCGGGTCGCCTGTTCGTGGCCCCACCAGCCGGCGAAGCGCGGCAGTGAGGTGTCCTTGGCATGGCGTTCGTGCACGAAGGCACCGGCAACCGCACCGGGACCGGCGTTGAGGTATTTGTAATGGCACCACACCGCGAAGTCCGGGGCCACATCGTGCAGCGCCAGCGGCACGTTGCCGACCGAATGGGCCAGGTCGAAGCCGATGTTGGCGCCCTGGGCACGGGCCAGGCGGGTGATCGCCTCCAGGTCGAACACCTGGCCGGTGCGGTATTGCACGCCCGGCCACAGCACCAGCGCGACGCGCTTGCCGTGCTGGTTGATGGCCTGCTCGATGGCCTGCATTGAAATGGTGCCGTTGGCTTCGTCCGGCTGCACCTCGATCAGGTCGGTGGCCGGGTTGAAACCGTGGAAGCGGATCTGTGCCTCCACCGCATGGCGGTCGGTGGGGAAGGCACCAGCCTCCATCAGGATGGCCGGGCGCTCGCTGCTGGGGCGGTAGAAGCTGACCATCATCAGGTGCAGGTTCACGCTCAGCGTGTTCATTGCCACCACTTCATGCGGCAGTGCGCCAACCACCCCGGCGAGCGAATCGCGGACCAGACGGTGATAGCTGAGCCATTGGGTGGGGCCGGTGAAGTGGCCTTCCACCGCGATGCGTGCCCATTGGTCCATCACTTCCTGCACCATCGCCTGCGCGCCGCGCGGCTGCAGGCCCAGCGAGTTGCCAACGAAGTAGGCCTGGTCGGCCCCCTGGTGCTGCGGGATGAGGAACTGGCTGCGCAGGTGGCGCAGCGGATCGGCCGCATCAAGCGCGGTGGCATGGGCAGGTGACAGCGTTTCGTTCATCGGTGCGGACACGTCGAGGATGTAGCCGCAGTGTAACCGCGCCGGCAGGTTCAGACCTCGGGTGTGGCCGGTTTGGGCAGCGGATGCACGGCGCCGCAGCGGGTACAGGTGCGGTGCTGCAACGAGGCATGGAAACGGTCGAATACCTTGGGCAGATCGGTTTCGATGTTCTTCAGGTGGAAGAACTCTTCGTAGAGCTTGTGGTTGCACTGCTGGCAGAACCACATGAAGCCATCCAGTTCATGGTCCAGGCGCTTGCGCTCGACCACCAGGCCGATGGAGCCGGGCATGCGTTGCGGGGAATGGGGCACGCGCGGCGGCAGCAGGAAGATCTCGCCGGCGCGGATCGGGATGTCGCGCACCGCGCCGTCTTCCTGCACC
>DAMCTY010000023.1:0-34642 GCA_032112995.1 Stenotrophomonas sp.
CCATGCTCGGCAGGGGCTTTCCCGATAAGGCCCCCGTTGCCGAGCATGGCTCGGCACTACCGCGGTGTCCGGCGAGGCCGCAAGAGCAGGTGAGCCGCGAAACCCGCAAAGCAACAGGCCCAAAACCAACCCCTCCCCAGCCCTCCCCTTGCCTACGGCAAAGGGAGGGGGCGTAGTGCCGAGCCATGCTCGGCAGAGGCTTTCCCGGTAAGGCCCCGTTGCCGAGCATGGCTCGGCACTACCCCGGTGTCCGGCAAGGCCGCAAGAGCAGGTGAGCCGCGAAACCCGCAAGGCGACGGGCCCAAAGCCACCCCCTCCCCGGCCCTCCCCTTGCCTGCCGCAGAGGGAGGGTGCGTAGTGCCGAGCCATGCTCGGCAGGGGCTTTCCCGGTAAGGCCCCGTTGCCGAGCATGGCTCGGCACTACCTGGATCTCCGGCAAAGCAGGTTTGCCGTGACCCGATCAAGGCACAGCGCCCGAAGCCAACCCTCACCTCGCCTGCGGCAAAGGGAGGGAGGCGATACCCCGCCATATTGCGTAGCAACATGCGCCCAACCTTCGGCTGTGCTAAAAAATGCGCGCCCATCGTTTAGATCGATCCAAATCGACACCCCCACGATAGCCGGCAACGCAGCCCCAAGCAGACCCCCCGGCGCCACCGGGCAACGGCAACAAGACTGCGGCTTCACACGCTTTTAGATCGATACAAGTCACCGTGACAGTTAGCGATTCAATCCAGGAGAGGGAGAGAAATGAAGCAGATCACACGCAAGCACGGGCGCGACACCTTGTCCGCCGCCATTGCCGCAGCCTTGTTCGCCGTGGCCGCCGTCCCCGGCGCCGCATTCGCGCAACAGGCCACCACCAGCACCGATGCCACCACGCTCGACAGCGTCAACGTCACCGGCTACCGCTACGCCATCGAAAAAAGCCTTGAGCAGAAGCGCGACGCCAATGCCGTGGTCGAGGTGATCACCGCCGAGGACGTTGGCAAGTTCCCCGACAAGAACGTCGCCGACGCGCTGCAGCGCGTGCCCGGCGTGATCATCACTCGCGACGGCGGCGAAGGTAAGAACGTCAGCGTGCGCGGCCTGTCCTCGGAGCTGACCCTGACCGAGTTGAACGGCAACTACATCGCCACCGCCGAATCCAACGGCGACCCGACCCGTTCGTTCAACTACACCCTGCTGCCGTCGAACATGCTCGGCAGCGCCGAGCTGTTCAAGTCGCCGGAAGCGCGCATCGACGAAGGCGGCATCGGCGGCACGGTGATCCTGCACACGCGCCGTCCGCTGGAGATGGAATCCAACACCGGCTTCGTCTCGGTCGAAGGCACCTGGGCCGACACCACCAGGAAGACCGATGGCCAGGCGTCGGCCTCTTACGCCTGGCACGACAAGGAGGACCGCTTCGGCGTGTTCGTCGGCTACACCGACCAGAAGCGCACCACCCGCACCATGGGCGCCAGCACCGAGAGCTGGCAGTGGTACGGCCGTGACGAAGGCGGCACCGCGGTCGACGTCAACGGCAACCCCTCGGACTTCAATTCCAACTGGTGGGGCGGTACCGGCTTCTACGACCAGAGCGGCAAGTACTACACCGGCTTCATGATGCCGACCTCGGTGAACTTCGACGTCAAGGAAGAGGAGCGCGAGCGCAAGGGCGGCCAGCTGACCCTGCAGTTCAAGCCGTTGGACAACCTGACCCTGACCGCGAACTACTTCCGCTTCGACCTGTCGCAGAACTCCCAGACCCACACCATCAAGGTGCCGGAATGGAACATCGCCCGTTACTGGGGCGACGGCAACTGGGCCGGTGGACGCCTGCTCGACGGGCTGACCCTGGACCCGAGCGGCACCATCGTCACCGGCGCCGACTACAGCCTGCATCCGGGCAAGGCCTACTACTGCAGCGAGGACGAAGCCGCCGCCGCCGGCATGGCGCCGGGGGGCTGGGGCCCGGACGACTGCACCGTGCCGACCCCGCAGATCACCGGTAGCTACAACCTCGAAAAGGCGCTGTCGCAGACCGTCGATTTCTCCGCCGAATGGCGTGGCGAGTCGGTCGACCTCGCCTTCAAGGGCGGACGCACCTGGGCCAAGGGCGGCCCGTCGCTGCAGTTCTCGGTGCCGCTCAAGCCGCGCCGCCAGAACGCCGACGGCAGCTGGACCCTGGGCAACTACGCCAGTTCCTGGGACCTGAGCGGCAGCCCGACGATGGCGTTCTCGCCGGAGCTGATGCAGAACCTGAAGAACGGCATCCTGCAGGTCGACCTCGGCTCGACCGGCTCGTCCTGGACCCGCAACAGCACCGAGCAGAAGTACGCGCAGCTCGACAGCACCTGGCACACCGACAGCGGCTTCCTGGAGTCGCTGCAGTTCGGCGTCAAGTACCGCGACGGCGGCATCCACCGCAGCACCGGCAACAGTTACTGGGCATGCCCGGGCACCGACCCCGGCAACTACGAGAACCGCTACTGGAACGGCGGCTGCAACGATCTGGCCACGCAGTTCTCGCCCGACTTCCTGTACGCGATGGGCAACCTGGCCGGCGGCATCGACGCCAGCGCGTTCCCGGCGATCAACTACCCGGCCTACATCGCCTATCTGAACAAGACCTACGGGCCGATGCAGACCCGCAACGAGGACAACTTCGTCTACAACGTGGACGAGAAGATCTACGCCACCTACCTGCAGGCCAACTTCCGCACCGAGCGCCTGCGCGGCAACGTCGGCGTGCGCGTGGTCAGCACCCGCCAGCACGCCGATTCCACCGACAAGGTCACCTCCTACAACGACTACTTCTTCGACGACGCCAACGGCAATCCACTTGCCTGCCAGGCCGGCGACGCGGCACCCGGTGGCGCGCCCGCCCGCACCTACTGCGGCAGCGAAGGCTACTGGCGGCTGTCGGACAGCGAGCAGCGGAAGGAATCGTTCGCGGTCAGCGGCGTCGATCGCAGCTATACCGACATCCTGCCGAGCTTCAACCTGGCCTATGACCTGAGCGAGAACCTGCTGCTGCGCGCCGCGGCTTCCAAGGTGATCGCGCGCCCGAGCTACGGCAACATCGCCGCCCCGGGCAGCCTGGAGTACTTCAGCCCGGAGTACGTCAACGACCGCCGCCTCACCGGCGGCGCCGGCGAACAGGGCTGGTACGGCTCGGGCAGCAACAAGAACCTGGAAGCCTACAAGGCCACCCAGTACGACATCGGCCTGGAGTGGTACTTCCAGCCCGGCTCGGTGCTGGGCCTGGGCCTGTTCCGCAAGGACGTCAGCAACTTCTCGGTGCCGGTGGTGCAGGACGTGACCCAGAACATCGGCGGCCAAAGCGTTGTCGTGCAGAACTACTCCACCACTGCCGGTGGACGTGATGCGGTGTCGCAGGGCCTGGAGTTCTATGCCCAGCACACGCTGGACTTCGGCCTGGGCTTCCAGGCGAACTACACTTGGAACGACACCAACGAAGCGGCCATCACCCTGGAAGACGGCACCGCGATCGGCAAGTCGCCGCTGGTGGGCAGCGCCGAGAACCAGGCCAATTTCACCGTGTTCTATGAGGTGGAAAAGCTGTTGCTGCGTGCCTCGTGGAACCGTCGCGGCGAAGTGGTGCAGGGTCTGGTCAGCGGCCTGAACCTCTACCAGGAGCCTTACCAGCAGATCGATCTGAACGCCGCCTACAACATCACTCCGGCGCTGAGCCTCAGTGCCTCGGTGTTGAACCTGACCAAGGAAGAGACGCGCACCCATCTGGGCAAAGACACCAAGGCCCGGTTCTACTCCAATGGTTACGCTGGCCGGGTCGTCTACTTCGGCGTGAACTGGAAGTTCTAAGACCTTGTAAGCGTGCCAAGCGCACGGAGCTAATGAAAAGCCGCGCTGGCAACAGCGCGGCTTTTTTCTGCCCGCTCGCTCATGCCGTTTCGCCAGCTTCAACCAGCATGCTGCGCAGGCGCGCACGTCGTCGCTCCAGATCGGCGATCTGCCGGTCCAGCGTGGCCAGCCGCTGACGCTGCAGCTGCGAGGTTTCCGGGCAGGCCTGGGCACCCTCGATCAATCGCATGCAATCGGGGAAGCTGCGAATTTCCTGCAGGCTGAAGCCTGCGCCGATCAGGCGCTGGATCTGACGCACCTGTGTAATCGCCGCCTGCGGAAACACCCGGTAACCATTGCCGCCGCGCGCCGATGCCAGCAGGCCGTGGGCATCGTAATGGCGGATGGCGCGGACGCTGACGCCGCTGGCCGCCGCCAGCTCGCCGATCTTCAATGCCGTACCGGCGTGGGGGTGCTGCATGGTGGTTCCTGTTCGGGGCTTGACCCTGACATTGGTGTCAGGCCGAAGACTAGCAAGCCTCCCTCCTCCAGGAACGCCGATGAAGCCTCTCCGCCCCCATCAACGCTGGCACGCTCTGTTGCTGTCATGGCTGCTCGCCAGCATGCCGCTGCTGGCGGCTGCCACGCCCGCCCGCTATACCCTCACCGCGCCAGATGGCGTGCAGCTCGCCGTGCAGGAAGCCGGCAATCCGGACGGCCGCGCCATCATCTTCGTGCACGGCCTGCTCGGCAGCCACCTCAGCTGGGAAGCACAGATGCACAGCCCGCAACTGCAGCACTACCGCCTGATCAGCTATGACCTGCGTGGCCATGGACTGTCCGGCAAGCCCGAGCGCGCCGACGCCTATCGTGATGGCAGGCGCTGGGCCGATGACCTGGCCACGGTGATCGCCGGCAGCGGTGCACAGCAGCCGCTACTGGTGGGTTGGTCGCTGGGTGCGGCGGTGATCACCAATTACCTGGCCATGCACGGTGACGCCGATATCGCTGGCGCGCTTTACGTGGGCGCGGTCATCGAGCTGCAGCCTGCGCAGATCGTTGCGCATCCGCAGCTATACCGCGAGCTGGTCTCGCCGGAACTGCGCACGCAGCTGGACGCCGAACGCGCCTTCCTTGCCCTGTGCTTTGCCACCCCACCGGCAATGGAAACCTTCCATCGCCTGCTCGCCAACGCTGCGCTGGCCTCACCACAGATGCAGTCCGCCGTACATGGCATGTCATTGGATGCGCCTGCAGGGCTGGGCGCGCTGCACAAGCCCTTGCTGCTGATCTATGGCGCACAGGATGCCCTGGTGCAGGCCGGGCCATCGCTGGCCCGGGCGCAGGCATTGAAGCCCTCGGCGACGCACAAGCTGTATGCCGACGCCGGCCACGCGCCGTTCCTGGAACAGGCAGACCGTTTCAACCGCGATCTGGCGGCCTTCCTGGAATCCACCCGCTGAGCACTACCGACGCCGCTGCTCAGGTCAGCGGCGTCATCACACCCTTGCGATACGCCGGCCGCTGCTGCAGCCGTGCATACCATGCCGCCAGATGCGGCAGCTCCGGGCGCTGGATCGGCATTTCAAACCAGGCGTAGATGAAGGCACCCAGCGGAATATCGCCCATCGCAAAGCGCTCGCCGGACAACCAGGGCTGCTCGGCCAGTGCCGCATCGGCGAGCGTCAGCAGCTCGCCACAGCGCAGCAACGCCGCAGCAATCCGCGCTTCATCGCGATCGGCCGGTGCGGTGCGCACAACGCCCCAGAACAGATCACGGAAGGCCACCGCAAAACTCGACGTGGTCCAATCCATCCACTGCTCGCTGCGCGCACGCACGATGGGATCAGCCGGGTACAACACATCCAGCGCATAGCGCGCGGACAGGTAGCGCACGATGGCGTTGGACTCCCACACCGGCAGCCCATGGTCCTCGATCACCGGCACCAGGCCGTTCGGGTTCATCGCACGGTATTCGGCGGTCTGCGTGCCGCCAAACGCGCCGCCGACTTCAATCGACTCATACGGCAAGCCGATCTCCTCGGCACACCACAACACCTTGCGCACATTGCTGGAATTGCGCCGGCCCCAGATCTTCAACATGCATCCACTCCTTTCAACTCAGGATTCCTCACGTGCGCCCTTGCGTGGCAGCGCGCGTACCGCCGACGCCTTGCCCGCGCGCTTGACCTCGAACAGGCCAGTGGCATCGATCAGCTCGCTCAGCTTGCGATAGCCATAATTGCGCGAGTCGAACGATGCGCGGTTGGCAATCTGGTTGCCGACCGAACTCAGCAGCGCCCAGCCCTGTTCGTCGGCCGCCGCATCCACGGCGCCGCGCAACAGGTTGAGCAGGCGCGTATCACCGCGCAGTTCATGCGCACTGCGCGGTTTGATGGGTGCTGCGGGTGGCTCTGCCGCTTCCGTCGCCGCTGCGGCAGCCGGCGCTGTACTGGCCGTGCTCGGCTCCACCACCTCCTGGGTTTCGTTGCCCAGGGCTTCCAGATAGATGAACTTGGAGCAGGCGTTGACGAAGGCCAGCGGCGTCTTCTGCTCGCCAAAGCCATAGACCTTCAGCCCGTCGGTGAGGATGCGCATCACCAGCGGGGTGAAGTCGGCGTCGCTGGAGACAATCGCGAAGCCATCCAGGTTGCGCGCGTACAGCAGGTCCATCGCGTCCACCACCATCGCCATGTCCGAGGCATTCTTGCCCTTGGAATAGGCGAACTGCTGGATCGGGCGGATGGCAAACTCGTGCAGTACGCTCTCCCAGCCTTTCAGGCGCGGATTCTTCCAGTCGCCGTAGGCACGGCGCACATTGGCCACACCGAAGGCGGCTACTTCGACGAGGATCTCGTCAATCTTCGATGACGGTGCGTTGTCGGCGTCGATCAACAGCGCGATACGCTTCTCTGGCTCAGACACGGGCTGACTCCATGGCGGCAAGCTGACCGTCAGTATCGGTCATCGCTGTTTCAATGCACATCAATGCGATGATGGGTGCTGACAACCCGCCCCCATGGCCGGATCACCGGCCCCACCGGAGTACGTCATGCCGCAACACCCGCACCTGGTCGTCATCGGCGGAGGTTTCGCCGGGCTCTGGGCCAGCCGAGCACTGGCCAAGGCGCCCCTGCGCATCACCTTGATCGACCGCCGCAACCACCATCTGTTCCAGCCCCTGCTCTACCAGGTGGCCACCGCCGGCCTGTCCTCGCCGGATATCGCCGCGCCGCTGCGTCACATCCTCGGCAAGCAGCGCAATATCGAGGTAAGGCTGGGCGAAGTGGTAGCCATCGACAAGCACGCCAGGCATGTGCAGTTGGGCGATGGCACCCAGATCGCTTACGACATGCTGCTGGTCGCCAGCGGCGCCACCCACGCCTACTTCGGTCACGACGAATGGGCGGCCGATGCGCCCGGCCTGAAGACCCTGGACGATGCGCTCTACCTGCGCCGCAAACTGCTGCTGGCCTTCGAGCGCGCCGAGGCTGAGCCCGACCCGGCCAAACGCGCAGCCTGGTTGAGTTTTGCCATCGTTGGCGGCGGCCCCACCGGTGTGGAGCTGGCCGGCACCCTGGCCGAGATCGCCCGGCATACCCTGAAAAACGAGTTCCGCCATATCAATCCGGCCGACGCCAAGGTGCGGCTGGTTGAAGCCGGGCCGCGAGTGCTGTCTTCCTTCCCGGAAGTACTGTCGCTGAAGGCACGCCGCCAACTGGAAAAGCTGGGCGTGGAAGTGCTCACCGGTACCCCGGTCAGCCATATCGACGGCCAGGGCTTCCAGCTTGGCGATACCCATGTGCCGGCGCGCACGGTGGTGTGGGCAGCCGGCGTGGCCGCCTCACCGCTGGCACGCACGCTGGACGTGCCGCTGGACCGCGCCGGCCGCATCCAGGTGGAACCGGACCTCACCGTCCCCGGCCACCCGGAGATCTTTGCCGGTGGCGATCTGGTGGCGCTGATGCAGGCCAATGGCCGGCCGGTGCCGGGCGTGGCCCCGGCCGCCAAGCAGATGGGCACCTATGTGGCGCAGGTGATCCGCGCCCGCCTGGCCGGCAAGCCGGCACCGGCGCCGTTCCGCTACAACGACCAGGGCAACCTGGCCACCATCGGCCGCATGGCGGCCATCGTGCATGTCGGCAAGCTGCAGCTGTCCGGGCTGCTGGCCTGGTGGTTCTGGCTGGCCGCGCACGTGTTCTTCCTGATCGGTTTCCGCAACCGGCTGGTGGTGCTGCTCAACTGGGCAGTGGCCTATTGGAGCTACCAGCGCAGCGCGCGCATCATCCTCGGCGATGCCGACGAGGATGATGGCAAGGAGCCCGCGGCTTGATTGGCGGTTGCGCCAGCGGCAATCAGCTGTTGCCGTTGGCGAACTGCTCGAATACTTCGCGCCCGGTGAGTTTGGGCGTCTGGTTGGCCAGCTCGTAGTACGACGGCTTCTCGTCGATGAATATCTGGCTGGCCAGTTCGAACGACTGTTCCTGGAACAACCCGGCAGGCACGAAATATTCGCCGTCCGGCACCAATCGGTAATACAGGTGGGTGCCGCACTGTGAGCAGAAGCCGCGCTCGGCCCAGTCCGAGGAACGGTAGGTTTTCAATGCGCTGCCGATCACCTGCACCTGGTCATCGCAATGCACTGCAAACAGCGGGCCGCCGGACCAGCGCCGGCACATGCTGCAATGACACAGACCGATCTCGGAATGATCGTTGGCGATCACTTCGACGGCACCACACAGGCAGTTCCCTTTCATCATCGGCTCCGGCTGGAAGAGGAACGCCGAATCTACACGGGAAAGCCATGCGCAATCACCCATAGTGTCGAGCCATGCTCGGCAGGGGCGTTCACGTGTAGCCCGGGTAAGCGCAGCGCACCCGGGGCTTGCCGCGAAGAACTCCCGGGTGCGCTGCGCTTACCCGGGCTACAGGATGTTTCATCCCCTGTAGTGCCGATCCATGCTCGGCAGAGGCTTCATGCACGGACCAACCGTCACCGGTAAGGCCCCTGCCGAGCATGGCTCGGCACTACAACGGATTGATTCGTGCATAAGCCTCTTGCCGAGCATGGCTCGGCACTACAAAAAAGGCCCGGGTTTCCCCGGGCCTTTGGCGTTCATCGTTGCGGCCTTGCTCAGGCGGCGAACAATGCCTTCATCTTCTTCAGCGCATTCGCCTCGATCTGGCGGATGCGTTCGGCCGATACGCCGTACTCGTCTGCCAGTTCCTGCAGCGTCACCTTGCTGTCGGCATCCAGCCAACGGCGGGCGATGATGTCACGCGAACGCTGGTCGAGCTTGGCCAGGCCTTCGCGCAGCAGGTTCAGCTGGTTGTCCTCGCTGTCCTCGCGCTCATAGGCCTGCGACGGGTCTTCATCGCGTGCGACCAGATAGGCAGCCGGCGACGGCGGCGCATGATCGTCGTCTTCATCCGACGGCGCATCAAAACCGATGTCACGGCCGGACAGGCGCGATTCCATCTCCATCACTTCACGCTCGGAGACGTTCAGGTCCTTGGCGACGGCGCTGACCTCAGCGGCGTTCATCCAGCCCAGGCGGGTCTTGGACTTGCGCAGGTTGAAGAACAGCTTGCGCTGCGCCTTGGTCGTGGCGACCTTGACGATGCGCCAGTTCTTGAGGATGAACTCGTGCATCTCGGCACGGATCCAGTGCACCGCGAAGGAGACCAGGCGCACGCCCATGTCCGGGTCGAAGCGCTTGACCGCCTTCATCAGGCCGATGTTGCCTTCCTGGATCAGGTCGCCCAGCTGCAGGCCGTAGCCGTTGTAGCCGCGGGCCACGTGCACCACGAAGCGCAGGTGCGAATGCACCAGCTCGCGGGCGGCGTCCAGATCATTGCCGTCGCGGAAACGACGGGCCAGGTCCTGTTCGTCATCGACCGACAGCACCGGGATCTGGTGCACGGCACCGATGTAGGCGTCCAGCGAACCGAGCGCACTGGGAATCGGGAGATTGTTTGCCACAAGGGCAGTGGAGGTGTTCAGGTTCATAGGACCTCATCTTAGCAGTCGAACTATTGGACTGCTCAGTACAGAAAAAGTTCCAGCGTTCTGTTTTTGTTCGCAAACTCGAGGTCAAACCTGAATAGGCGACAGCAACGGCGGCATTCCCAACCCAGTCAAGGTAGCAAAACCAAGGTCACGGCGATATGACAGGAATCAAGGCAGTTCAGCGGCCAGCGGGCGCCGGCGCCAGTTCCGCCGCCGGCGGCAGCCGCCAGTCGATCCGCGCCTGGCCGTGGCGGGCCAGATAGTCGTTGGTCTGTGAGAAATGGCGGCAGCCGAGGAAGCCGCGGTGGGCCGACAACGGCGACGGATGCGGGGCCTTGAGCACACGATGGCGGCGGGTATCGATGACCTTGCCCTTCTGCTGGGCATAGGCACCCCACAGCAGGAAGACCAGGCCCTCGCGCTCGCGGTTGAGCACGTCCACCACGTGGTCGGTGAAACCCTCCCAGCCACGCCCCTGGTGCGCGCCGGCCTTGCCCTCTTCCACCGTCAGCACGGCGTTGAGCAGCAGCACCCCCTGGTGTGCCCACGGCAGCAGGCAGCCATGGTCCGGGCGCGGAATGGCCAGGTCGGCCTCGATCTCTTTATAGATGTTGAGCAGCGACGGCGGCACCGGCACCCCCGGCATCACCGAGAAGCTCAAGCCATGCGCCTGGCCGTACCCGTGGTACGGGTCCTGGCCCAGCACCACCACCTTTACCTGCTCGAACGGGGTGGCGTTGAAGGCCGCGAAGATTTCCGGGCCGGGCGGGAACACGTGCGCGCCGGCAGCCTTGCGCTTGCGCAGGAAGGCCGACAGCTCGCGCATTTCCGGCCGCAGCAGCCAATCACCGATACGGGACTTCCAACTGGGCTCCAGCTGGATCTGTACGCCGTCCTCGCTCACAGCATCACCGCCGGCTGGGCCATGCGCGCCAGCCGCAGCTGGAACAGCACCTTGGTCACCAGCAGGCGTTCTTCGATGGGCTTCTGCACCAGGTCATTGGCCCCGGACTGCAGCAATGCCGACTGGTTGTGCGGGTTGCCGTCGCCGGTCATCACCAGCACCGGCAGGCGGCGCTTGCCGTAGCCGAAATCGACCCGGATGCGCTCGACCACGTCACGGCCGCTCAGTTCGCCTTTCAGGGTGACGTCGGTCAGCACCAGGTCCACCGGGCGCGTGGTGCGGCCCAGCGATTCGGCGGTAAGCAGGGAGAACGCATCCTCGGCGGTGAGCACATGCAGTACATGCAACTTGTGCCGCTCCAGCATGCGCTTGGTGGCCTCGGCCACGACGCGGCTGTCCTCGACATACAGCACGGTGGCGTCGTCCACCGGCTCAGGCTGCACATAGCCCCGGATGAAGGTGGCCAGGGCCTCATGCCCCAGCGCCTTGTCGAAATAGTCGGTGACGTACTCGGTGAAACGGCGCTGCTCCAGGTGCTGCTGGGCGTCGCCGGACACCACGATCACCGGCACGTAGGCCTGGCCGGCGGCTTCGCGCACGCTGCGCGCCAGCGTCAGGCCATCGCCATCGGGCAATGCCAGCGAGGTGGTGACCAGGTGCACCGGGCCGTCAGCCAGTGCCTGCCGTGCTTCCTCGATGCTGGCGCAGCCAATCACATCCACGTCGGGCAGCTCGCGCTTGAGCACATCGCTGATCAGACGCCGTACCAGTTTGGAACCATCGACCACCATTACCCGCGGGGCATCGCTGATCAGGTGCTTGAGCTCTTGCGTGGCCATGCGTGCCTCAGGTTTCAGTCGGTCGAGTCTGCCTGAGGAAATGGCCGGTAACCAGCCATGCGCCCAACCAGCCCAGTATCGTGGTGGCCACCAGCACCATTGCCGAATGGAATGCATCCAGCCCGTGCAGCACGAACGGGCTGCCATAGCTTTGTGACAGTTCCGCCAGCGGTGCACGCAGGGCCAGCCCGCAGATGCCGATCAGCCCCAGCGCCACCACGCCGGCTCCCAGGCCGTACCAGGCCCCCAGGTAGACGAAGGGGCGGCGGATGAAGCCGTCGCTGGCGCCGAGCAGCTGCAGCACGCCGATCTCCTCGCGCCGGGCCTGGATGTCCAAGCGTACGGTATTGCCAACCACCAGTGCCGCTCCCAGCCCCAGCAGTGCCGACAGCACCTGCACCAGGCGCGCGCCAAAACGCAGCCAGCCGTCCAGACGTTGCCGCCACAGCGCATCGTGCTGCACCAGGTCGGCCTCGGGCAGCGCTTCCAGCGACGTGGCCAGGGCCGCGTCATCGCCCTCGGCCGGGGTAACGATCAACAACGTTGGCAGCGGGTTCTCACCGAGGGCATCAATGGCCTCGCCCAGACCCGCGGTCTGGCGCAGTTCGGCCAGGCCCTCGTCGGGGCTGCGCAGCACCACGCCGGCCACTTCCGGGCGCTGGCCGATGGTGGTGGCCAGGGCCTGCGCTGCGGCTGCATCCACGGCGGGCTTGAGGAACAGATTGATGTCGCGCGATTGCTGCACGCTGCCGGCGAACACCTTGAGGTTGTCCAGGGCGATCGACAGACCCAGAGGCAGCGCCAGTGCCAGCGCCATCACCGCCACGGTCAAGGCGGTGGCCCACGGCTTGCGCACAGCGCGCCCCAGGCTGAACACGACGCTGTGCAGGTGATGGTTGATCCAGGTGCCCAGCCGCGAGGGCGCGGCCGCTTCAGTATTGGCTGTCTTGCTCATCGTGCTCGTTCACTCCGCCAGATCGTGCGGCGAGATGTCATCAACCAGGCGGCCGTGGTCGAGGATCAACACGCGCTTGCGCATCTGCTTGATCAGCGCCAGGTCGTGGCTGACCACCAGCACGCTGGTGCCGCGCGCCGGCAGCTCGGCAAACAGCGCCATGATTTCCGCGGCCAGGGTCGGATCCAGGTTGCCGGTGGGTTCATCCGCCACCAACAGCTTGGGCTCGGCCACGATGGCACGGGCAATACCCACGCGCTGCTGCTCACCGGCGGACAGTTCGCTGGGCAGCGCCTTCTCGCGATGGCCCAGCCCCATGCGCTCGAGCACCGAACGCACCCGTTTGCTGCTGTCGGCACGGCGGTCACCGCGCAGCAACAGTGGCAGGGCGACGTTCTCGCCGATGCTGCGGTCCACCAGCAGGCGATGGTCCTGGTACACCGCGCCCACCTCACGCCGATGCAGGGCGACCTTGCCGCCACGCACCTTGAGCAGGTTGCGCTCACCAAAGATCACCGCGCCACGGCTGGGCCGCTCGCTCAGATGGATCAGCTTGAGCAGGGTGCTCTTGCCGGCACCGGAGTGCCCGGTGACGAACAGCATTTCGCCGCCGGCCACCTCGAAGCTGACATCCAGCAGCGCCTGGTGGCCGCCGGCATATTGTTTGCTGACATTGTCAAAACGCAGGACGCTCATCCTGCCGATTATGCAGGAGCGCGGGCGGGCTGCGGGGGATGCCGTTCACGCGACGTGGGTTAGCTGTAGTGCCGAGCCATGCTCGGCAAGAGGCTTTATCGGCAATGCCCCTGCCGAGCATGGCTCGGCACTACAAGGGCTCACGGCAATCGCGGCAATCAGCTGCCCGACAACATCCGGCGGATCTTGCGGCCCAGGCGGGTCAGGAACGAGTCGCTGTCGTTACCACCGCGCATCGACTTGACCTGCAACTGCACGGGACCATTGCTGGCCACTGCCGGTGCAGCGGTGGTCGCCGCCTCGGCACCTTCGACCGGACGGCCGTGACGACGACGACGGCGCTTGCGCGGTGCGCGCTCACCTTCCACCGCCGGGCTGTTGGCAGCATTCGGCGCACCTTCGGCTGCCGGACGCGGCGGCTTGGGCGAGCCGTCGGCATTGGCCGGGGCGCCTTCGCTGCGCGGCTTGCGCGGGCCGCGCGGCTTGCCATCGGCGCTGCGCTCGCCACGGCGCTCGCCGGGCTTGCCACCACTGCGACCACCGCCACGACGGGCTTCGTCAGCGGCCTTCTGCTCGCGGGCTTCGCGGAAGATCGCACCCACACTCTCGCCTTCCTCACCTTCCGGCAGCGGTGCTCGCTCCGGACGCGGCAGCGCGGTCAGCAGCTCGCTGGTCACCGATTCCACCGGAATCTTCTGCTCGATGTAGGCCTCGATGTCCGGCAGGCTCATCGCGTAGCGCTCGCAGGCGAAGCTGATCGCATCACCCTCTTCGCCCAGGCGCGCGGTACGGCCAATGCGGTGCACGTAATCTTCCGCGTCAAACGGCAGATCGTAGTTGTAGACGTACTTGATACCGTCGATATGCAGACCGCGTGCAGCCACGTCGGTGGCTACCAGGATTTCCAGCTGGCCCTTCTGGAAGCGGTTGAGCAGGCTTTCGCGCTTCTTCTGCGGCACGTCGCCGGACAACACGCCGACGCGATAACCGGCCTTTTCCAGCGCACGTGCAACGCGCTCGACGAACACCTTGGTATTGACGAACACCATGGTGCGCGCGCCTTCACTGCGCGACAGCAGGCCGATCAGCAGCGGCAGCTTTTCTTCGTCGGCCGGGAAGTAGATGCGCTGGCGCACGCGCTCGGCGGTGATGCTTTCGGTCTCCACCACCAGCTTCTGCGGCTCGTTCATGTGCTCGTAGGCCAGCTCCAGCACGCGATGGCTGAGGGTGGCCGAGAACAGCAGGGTCTGGCGGGTGGTGCGCTCGGGCATGCGCCGCAGCAGGAAGCGGATGTCCTTGATGAAGCCCAGGTCGAACATGCGGTCGGCTTCGTCCAGCACGCAGATCTCGCAGGCGTGCAGCGATACCACTTTGTGCTGCTTGACGTAGTCGATCAGGCGGCCCGGGGTGGCGATGATCACGTCCACGCCCTGCTGCAGCAGCTCGCGCTGCTTGTCGTAATCCACGCCACCGTAGACCAGCGCGAAGCGCAGGCCGGTGTCGGCGGCGAACTTCATCGCGTCCTTGTGGATCTGGATGGCCAGCTCGCGGGTCGGCGCCAGGATCAGCGCGCGCGGATCCTCCGGCTTGCGGTCGGCCAGCGCCGGCCGGATCAGCAGCCGGTTGATGACCGCCACCAGGAACGCGAGCGTCTTGCCGGTGCCGGTCTGCGCCTGGCCGGCGACATCGCCGCCAGGCAGGGCCACCGGCAGGGTCAATGCCTGGATCGGGGTACAGCGGGTGAATCCGGCTCCTTCCAACCCGGCCAACAGCGCCGGGTGCAGCTCGAAGGAGGAAAAGGTCACATCAGTCAGCGGTTTGTCGCTCATTATTTGGTCTTGGTAGTGCCAGCCGGCCAGGTTGGCCGGGCGGCTTGCATCGTATCGGGCACCGTCGCACACTGCGGCCCCTGCGCCGGGTCGCGCGACGCAAGGCCAAGCCTTTAGGTCCGCGCAATGCCCCAGTTTAGCGCAATGCGGCAGCCAACCCGGCATGGGCCGTCGCATTGCCCCAGGAGACTCCTCAAGTGAGCGATAAGGTTCTACACGTCGGCGATGCCGATTTCGACGCCGCCGTGCTGCAGTCCGACACCCCGGTGCTGGTGGACTTCTGGGCCGAATGGTGCGGCCCCTGCAAGATGATCTCGCCGGTGCTGGACGAACTGGCCGACGCCTACGACGGCAAGCTGAAGATCGCCAAGCTCAACGTCGACGACAACCGCGCGACCGCGGTCAAGTACCACGTGCGCTCGATCCCGATGCTGCTGCTGTTCAAGGATGGCCAGATCCAGGCCACCCAGATCGGCGCGGTCGGCAAGGGCCAGCTGAGCCAGATGATCGACAAGGCCCTGGCCTGACCGATCCGGTCCGGCGGCCCCGCGCCGCCGGCCCCCCCGGGCCGCCTGCCTTACCGTGGCCCAACAAGGTTTTCCGGGCGCTTGCGCGCCCGCGCGTCGCGATGATAGTGTCATTGCATCCGGCAGCATTCGCGTGCCGCACCCCCGGGCGGGTTCTCGTCCGGATTACTCCCAACCAGTTCGCCGCCCTGCCTGGGCGCTCGCACATCCAAGCGAGAGGAATCAAGCACTTGTCCGAGAACACTCCTTCCGAAACCGGGAGCACCGACGCTCCTGTCGAGAAGCGCGTGCGCAAGCCGCGTGTAGCCAAGACCGCAGACACCGGCGATACCACCGCCAGCGCCCCGGCCCAGCCGGCACTGCCGCTGCCCACCGCTCCGGCCACCGCTGCGCCCGCCCCTGCCCCTGCCCCCGCTCCGGCGGCCACGCCGGCACCGGCTGCCGAATCGGCGCCCGCTCCGGCAGCAGGTAACGCCAACAATGACGCTCCGGCGGCAGGCAATGCCCAGGACGGCGGCGAATCCCGCGCCGACGGCAACAACCCGCAGCAGCGCTACAACAACCCGCAAGGTGGCCAGGGCCAGCAGGGCCAGGGCAACCGCCGCGACCGTTTCCGCAACCGTCGTGACCGCGACCGCAACCGTCAGCGCGATGACAACGGCATGGGCAACGAAGGCGGCAACGAGAACTTCGTCCCGCGCCAGATGCCGAGCGTGCCGGAGGGTTTCCCGGTCTATTCGCTGAGCGACCTGAAGAAGATGCCGGCGCAGAAGCTGCTGGAGATCGCCGAGCAGCTGCAGATCTCCGAAGGCGTGGCGCGTGCCCGCAAGCAGGACGTGATCTTCGCCCTGCTCAAGGTGCTGACCCGCCACGGTGACGGCGTCGCCGCCGACGGCGTGCTGGAAATCCTGCCCGACGGCTTCGGCTTCCTGCGCGCAGCCGAGGCCAGCTACCTGGCCGGCCCGGACGACACCTACATCTCGCCCAGCCAGATCCGCCGCTTCAACCTGCGCACCGGCGACCACCTGTCCGGCCGCATCCGCTTCCCGAAGGACGGCGAGCGCTACTTCGCGCTGTCCACGATCGACACGATCAACGGCGAGCCGCTGGAAGCGTCCAAGAACAAGGTGCTGTTCGAGAACCTGACCCCGCTGTTCCCGCGCCGCCGCTTCACGCTGGAGCGTGGCAACGGTTCGTCCGAGGACATCACCGGTCGCATCCTCGACCTGATGGCACCGCAGGGCAAGGGCCAGCGCTCGCTCATCGTCTCCCAGCCCAAGGCCGGCAAGACGATGATGATGCAGCAGGTGGCCACCGCCATCACCACCAACCACCCGGACGTGCACCTGATCGTGCTGCTGGTGGACGAGCGCCCGGAAGAAGTGACCGAAATGCAGCGCACCGTGCGCGGCGAAGTGGTCTCCTCGACCTTCGACGAGCCGGCCGCACGCCACGTGCAGGTGGCCGAAATGGTGATCGAGCGCGCCAAGCGCCTGGTCGAGCACAAGAAGGACGTGGTGATCCTGCTGGATTCGATCACCCGCCTGGCCCGCGCCTACAACAACGTGGTGCCCAGCTCCGGCAAGGTGCTCACCGGCGGTGTGGATGCCAACGCCCTGCACCGCCCGAAGCGTTTCTTCGGTGCCGCACGCAACGTTGAAGAAGGCGGTTCGCTGACCATCATCGCCACCGCGCTGGTTGATACCGGCTCGAAGATGGACGAGGTGATCTACGAAGAGTTCAAGGGCACCGGCAACAGCGAAGTGCACCTGAGCCGCCGTATTGCCGAAAAGCGCGTGTTCCCGGCCATCGACATCAACCGTTCCGGCACCCGCCGCGAAGACCTGCTGATCGAGCCGGAGCTGCTGCAGAAGATCTGGATCCTGCGCAAGCTGCTGCATCCGATGGATGAAATGGCCGCGATGGAATTCCTGCTGGACAAGATGAAGAACACCAAGTCCAACGACGAGTTCTTCGGTTCGATGAAGCGATAATCCATCGGAAACAGCTTGAAAACAGGGCCTTCGGACAACCGAAGGCCCTGTTTGTATCGGGATAGTGATGAGCCGGGATTGGCGGCATGACCACCGGGTTTGACCACCAACCTTGACCACCAGACAGCTCAAGAACCCGTTGACCGCAAGGACAGGGAATTGAGCAAGAGACATTACCTACAGCAGCTAGGCCAGTCTTGGTACATCCGTATCAAGGTACCTGCCGCGCTACGTGGCAGGGTCGGGAACACGCACATCCGACGCGCCCTGCATACCCGCGACCTTGACGAAGCGAACCGCAGGAAGTGGCCGGCCCTCGCCCAAGTCCGCGCCTATCTCGATTCGCTTGAGAGCGGGACACTCGCCTCTCTCTCCCTTCATATGCCGAGCGAGATTCTTGAAGTACCCGCCCCAGTTCCACAGACGGCGGCACACTTCGACCTGAGGCCGACTACGGGCCTAGATGCCCTGTCCGAAGACTGGACCATGACCAGTCCCGTCAAGACCGTCCAGTTCCAGCGTAAACAGACCTACAAGGAACTGCGCAGCTATCTTGGCGGAGACTTCAACCCAAACAGTGTCACAGCCGCTCTGGCGGCTGCCTATGTGGACGAGCGGCTACTCAAGTCCCCTGATAGCCCAAGTACCCGGAGACGGAAGCTGAGCGCTCTAGGCGCGTTCTGGGAGTGGATGGCTTTACGCTGTTACACGCCCAAGGGAATGAATCCTTGGAAGGGCTTTCGTCTAGGCAATAACGAAAGTGAACGGAACAAGCCCAAGAAGCGTCCATACACCATGCCTGAACTAGTCGCTCTGTTTTCAGGCAACCCGACCTATCCGGCACTACGAGAGGTCATGGTACTCGGCCTCTACACGGGTGCCCGCATCGACGAAATCTGTTCGCTCGCCCAAGGTCACATCCGCTTTGAAGGCGGCATTGCATACATGCAAATCGTCAAGAGCAAAACGAATGCAGGCGCCCGTACCCTCGCTATAGCGCACCCTATCCCGCTTGCAGTTCTGAAGAAGCGACACAGGAGAAAGGGCCCCGCCACTGCGCAACTCTTCCACGAACTGAAGGGTGGCGGCTACGACAAGAAGCTCTCATGGCATGTCGGACAAGCCTTCCGCTATCACCGGAATGGACGCGGCCTTACGGGAGCAACCGACTTCCACTCCCTACGTCGCACCTTCATCACTCGTCTTGAGAACCTCGGCATTGACCAAGTTCGCATTGCACGCTACGTCGGCCACTCGCTTCCGACTCTGGCGTTTCAGGTCTATAGCGGCGGAGCCACAGAGGCCACGCAAGCAGCGACTGGCCGAGCAGTAGGCTATCCGCATGAAGTGGAGAAGGCGGCAGCTTCCTTCATAAACCAGTAAGGCTGCCCGCTTTCAAACTTTCATATTTGTGACGTCTATCACATTAATTCGGGATATCACAAATTTTCCCAGCACTAAGTAGTAGGCAGTCGTAAAAAACTGCTTGCTGCTGAGGCTAGTCCCGCAGATTGACCCCCCTCCCAATAAAGGAGAGAAGTATTCAAAACAAGCTAATAATTTAGGAGAAAGCATGTACATCACTGAAAGGATTGCCAACTACTCGCGCTATCGTGGCGCCATCGAGGTCAAGCAGGACACCTTGTCTCGACACCACGCCGATGAACTACTCGATGGGAACACGAACGAGGCTCCAGCCGATAGCACCTCTACTGTTCAGCTCTATGGCGCTTGGAAGGAATTCTTGGGTTCTGCCTCCCCTTACGCCTATATGTGGACGCACTCATACATGCATCCATACAGCGATGCCAGAGCTATTGATGGCTTATGGGACTGCACAAAGCACATCAATCGTTCAATATGGGGGCCTAGATGGAAGAAAAAAGGCGATGGAATCCACGCCACCATTGTCGCGGAACGACACAAACGGAGCCAAGAGTTACGCGGCCGCCTTCACTTTCATGTTCTCGTTCAGAAGCCAGGCACCGACCTAAGTGACGAGCGGTTCGCTGCCATCGTGAACGAAGCGGCCCTATGGCTTCGTGATGACTTCAATAGGCCGATGTCTGCCCTAGACCGTATTGATGTGCGCAAAGTCTATGACGCCGATGGGTTGGCGAAGTACCTTACAAAAGACCTGCAAACGACTCATTGGCCGAAAGGGGACAACGTCTTTTTCCTGCGACCAGAGGGGCCGGAAGGAGTCGTCCTCCGTCTAAAGGGAAATGCGAAACTCAGCGCATACCACTAAATCTGCCTAGCAGCGGGCCTGTATGCCTTGAACGGCGACAAATAGCCTGTATCGGGAAAGCTGTTGAATGACCCGATTCAACCATGCCTCCCTTGAACTCACCACGCCACATCGCGAACTAGCGCTCTCTCTAGGGCACCGTGCTGCCGCTGCCAGTCGGGCATATGCCGCGCCACCAGCGACCAGAACGCCTTCGTATGGCTCTTCTCAACCGTGTGGCACAGCTCGTGGACGATGACGTAGTCCTGCACGCTGGTCGGTAGCTCCATCACCCTTGGATGGAACTCCAGCACGTTGCGTGCATCGCAACTGGCCCACCGACTTTGGAACACGCGAACGCGGGCACCATGGGCTTGCATGCCCGTCTTCCGCTCCCAATGGCGCACCCGCACTAACAGCTTGTCTTGAGCACGTTCACGGTAGAACTGCTCCATTAGCGCCGCGAGCGTGTCCGGCACGATGCTGAGGCCCTTGGGGGTCTCAACGATGAAGCGCGAGGTGGTGAAGGTCAGCCGGGGCTTGTCTAGTTCCGGGGTGTGCCGGACCTCGGTGAAGTAACTTCGGCCGCAGTAACGCAAACGGCTGCCGGTAACGATGGCATCACTGGCCTTCGGCTGATTGACCAGCACCAGCTTCTCGCGAATCCAACGAGCGCGGCGGCGGACTAGAGCTTCCTGTTCGGACAAGTCCACCATCGGCCCGCGCAGCAGCACCCGCCTCCCACGCTCCACGGTCACGTAGTGCCGTTTCAGTTTTGCGTCGGGCTGGAACCGCCACTCGATGGTGGTTTGGCCGTACTGGAGCAGCGGCATCGTCAGTTCTTCAGCAGGATGTCCATGATGCACTTGGCGTGCTCCCGCGCCACCGAACGCTCCCACCCTGCGAGCGGAATCAGCAGCTTGTGCAGCAGTGCTCGCAACTCAGGGTGTAGGTCGTGCATCTGCTTCCAGTTTGCCGCCGCGATGGTGCGGCTCAGGTCGGCATCCTCGAATAGCTTGGTCGTGGCGATGCGTGCCGTCTCCTCACTGAGCAGCGAAGCCAGATAGTGATAGACCGCCGAATGGGCCGGGTGCTCGAAGCCGGTCTTATCCTTGTCCGCGATGCTTTGCCCGAACAGGTCGAGTTGCTCCAAGAATTGCGCCTGACTGATGCGTCCCGCAGCTTCCTCAGCCAGCAGCTTTTCAAGCTCCTCAGCCAGCTTGTCGAAGAAGGCAGGGTCCTTGTCCCTGCCGGTCGCAATCGTGTGCCTCAACTGGTTCTTCATGACCAGCGCCTGACTGCCGGGACTGGCCAGCTTTTTCAGACGGGCCATGTCGCTGGCGTCCAGAATGGACACCTCTTTGCCCAGTAGGCTCTTGGCCGGGCTTGCGTCGATGTACTCGTCCAGCAATTGCTGCAGCAGCGCGGATTCCAGTCGCGTGATGCGCTCGCGATGGGTCGCACCGGGCAGCTTGTCGCGCAGCATCAGCCGGATTTCCGCGAACAGCGTGAAGTAGGGCTTGAAGGGCACACCCCGCACATCCGGCAAGACGATGTCGATGCTCCGGTTGAAGCGCTTCACCAAGTCGAGGAAGTCCTCTACTGCATCCAGCCGCGTGGCGGGGTCGAGGAAACGCTCGGCATCGCCCTTGTAGTCCTCGCGCTGGCTGACCGGGTCGTGCTTCTTGGGTAGCAGGGTCAGGATACGGTCGAGGGTGGCCTGCAGCTTGGGCAACTCGCTTTCCACCCCTTCCCACACTTGGGCCGGTTGAACCTCGCCACCATAAATCTTCAGCGCGTGGTCGAGGTGCTCCACCACACCGTGGTAGTCCACGACGTAGCCCGCGTTCTTGCCTGCCATCGTCCGATTCACCCGTGCTATGGCCTGCAGCAGCGTGTGCTCCTTCAGCGGCTTGTCGAGGTACATGGTGCCCACAATGGGGGCGTCCCATCCCGTTAAGAGCATGTCGGACACTATGCAGAGGCCGATGTTGTTCGCGTGCGGCTGCCCGTCCTTGCCCTTGGACTCGTCGCCGTAGGGCAGCGGGAACAGCTTGGAAACGAAGTTGGCAATCTGCTCGGTCGGCAATGCGACGGGATGCTTGCCTGCCTTGATTTCAGCCTTGACCCGCTCTTCGATGGTCTGAACCGCTTCCTTGTCCGCCCCGCGCTCTGCGGCCTCTTCGTGCTCGCTGGCGCCCGAGCGTGATGCGGTGGCACTGGCCAGCGAGATAACGACGCGGCTTTCAAAGGTCGGCAAGCCCTTGGCCTTCCGGTCCTGCATCAGCCCATCCAGCAGGTCCTTGTACCGAACCGCCATGTCGCGGCCGTCGCAAACCAGCATGGCTTTCAGGCCCTTGGCTTGCACGTTGGTGATGAAGTGCTCCACCAGATGCGCCGCCACCTGCTCCATGCGGTCCCCGGCCTGCCGCCACCGAACCAGGAGTTCCTTCTTCAGGGCCTGCTGTCTGACTTCGTCTTCCTGCGCGAACTGGTCCTTGAAGGCTTGGTCCAGCTTGCTGCTGGGCGCGAGCTTCACCCATGCGTCTTGGTACTTGATGGGCAGCGTGGCGCCGTCAGCCACCGCCTCGTGCAAGCGGTATTCGTCGATGTAGGTGTCGCCGCCGAACTCTGCCAAGGTGTGCTTGTCGTCGTTCAGCAGTGGTGTGCCGGTGAAGGCGATGAACTTGGCATTGGGCAGGCTGGCCCGCATGAAGGCCCCCAAGAAGTCGTACTGGCTTCTATGTGCTTCATCTACCAGCACATAGAAGTTCGGCTTGGTGCTCAGCACCCGGAAGTTCACCTTCTCCCGGCTCACCTCTTCCCACTTGGCGTCCAGCAGCACACCGTCCTCATCGTGCTTGCCGAAGTTGGCATTCCGCTCCTCCAACATGAAGAAGTCCTTCCCCTCGCGCACCCGTCTATGCCGAGTGGCTTGCAGAAGGTCATCTTCCTCATCCGCTGCGCTGTCGCTGGCGTCAGCAGCAGGTTCGTTCTCTTGGAACTTCTGCACCGTGCTGGTGAACACGCTGCCGTAGTCATTGCCCAGCAGCTTGACCAAGCCGTCTACCGACACCGCCTGAATGGCCCTAATACCCACGGCGTGGAAGGTGTCGAAGATTTGCTTGTCGAGGTCCTTGCGGTCGGTTAGCACCAGCACGGTCGGGTTGTTCAAGCCCGTGCTGTCTGACCGCAGCATCCGGGCCAGAAGTGCCATGGTGAGCGACTTACCACTGCCCTGCGTGTGCCACACCACCCCGCCAATGGGCTGGGCTGCCGTCAGCCGGGCGATGGCCTTACGCACCGCCCGCCACTGCTGATAGCGCGGCAGCTTCTTGACTGTTCTGCCGTCGCGGGTCTCAAACAGGACGAAGTGAGTGATGAGTTCCAAAAACCGGCCCGGCTCGAACAAGGCCCACAGCAGTTGGTCCTGCTCACTCGGGTCAGCACCCAGCACGGCAGTCACCGCAGCCAGTTCCGCGTCCTGCAGCCGGTAGCGTGCGTAGAAGGCGGGCTTGGTCAGGATGGCGCCATACAAGCCCTGCCTGCGGTTGAGGCCCACGCAGACTTGGTTGAACACAAACTGAGCCGGGAAGCTGGCTTGGTAGCCATCGAGTTGTGCCAGCGCTTCATCCAGCCGGTGATGGCTGGCTTTGCATTCGATGGTCGTAAGTGGCAGGCCGTTGACGAACAGCAGCAAGTCCGGCCGGAACAAGTCGCCATCGGCATTCCTGCCGACGTACTGGTCCACCACATGGAAATCATTGTGGGCGACCGTGTCCGCGTCGAAGAAGCTCACACTGCGCGGTTTGCCCTCGGCATCCTTCACCTGAATATCCGAACGGTGCACCACCTGCTCCCAGAACGCTTTGTTGGCCGGGAGCAGTTCGTCGTTGACCCGCTTGCGCAGTTCAATCAAGGCCGCATCGGCCCCACCGGGCGCCGTGGCCAGCCACGGGTTCAGAGCCAGCAGCCGGGGCCGCAGCACATCCTCAAGCACCGGGGCGAGGTGGCGATGCTCCACCTGCACCGCATGGCCCGGCAGATGGGCGTAACCCAGCTTGAGCAGCGACTCGATGGCAGGCGTTTCGACGCCTGTCTTTTCAGGTGACTGGCTCATGAACTTTTCTTCCCTTGCATGCTGGCTTCCTCCTTACGGCTGCGATACCAGACCTCGCCGCAGCCTTGTTCCATGTTCACCGTCCTGCGAATCTCGAATTGCCGAGACTCGTGAATCACTTGCCGCCAACTGCCGCAGCCGTAGCGCTGGGGATGCTGGTCAGGGTGTTGTGCGCGAATCCATGGTGTCGCGGTGTTGAGCATGGTCCAACCCTCGCTAGCGAAACGCGTCTCGGCTTCGCGCAGGCAGCGCACGGCCCCGCTGGCAGGCCAGTCCACCGTGCCGTCCGGTGCAATGCCATTGACCAGCAGGTCCTCAAACACCGCCGTGCTCATGAACGAGGCCATCGCCGCACGGGCCTCATCCATGCCCTGCGCCCAGCCGCGCAAGGTCAGGTAGTGTCCGTCGATGGTCTCGTAGCTGCCGTCCAGATAGGCATCGGCGGCCATGCAACCCTGCGACTCCCAGATGTTGAAGCGCTGCAGGAAGTGGTGAACCAACTCATTGCGCAGGTCCACCAACTCTTTCAATGCCGCCGTGGTGGCTTGATGCTGGCTGGCATCCAGCCCCACCTGAAAGCGGAAGCGGAACCACGCACCACCGTCGCCTTGCGGCTCCTCGGTGCTGTCATCTTCCTCGGCCGAGGTCAGATGGCGGTCGGTCAGCATGCCAACCAAGCTGCCCAAGGTCTTCTTCCGGGCACAGGCCACCTGTGCGTCTCGCACTGACTGCAACGCGGCAGGCGGCCCGGCAATGTCACCGTGGGCCACCAATGCCTTGAGCAGGATTTCGTATTGCTGCAGACGAATCAGGCACCGCCCCAGCTTGCGCTGCACATCAGGCTGCAGTTCAAGCGGTGGGTCCCGGGGGAGCAATGCATGCGACGCCATACCAGTCTCTTACGTCCCGGCCGCAGTGGGGTCCAAGCTGACCCGCCATTCGCCCGTGAGGAGCTTTTGCATCAAGCCGCGTTTCAGGGAGTGATAGTGTGTTTCTTTGCTTTGAAGGGTCACCAGTTTCTCGCCCACAGGCCTCAATATGGCTGCAATGCGTTCTTGCTCTTGCCTGGTCGGCAACGGAAGCAAAAACTCACGAATTCGGGTAAGGGCGAGCTTTGGCTGGGCATTCGAAGTCCCCTCACGCGCAATCGTCCCTTGAATGGCATCCGAGCAAAGACAATAGAAAAGGAAATCGCGACAAATCTTGATTTCCGTGAGTTTGTCAGCGTTCTCCGTCAAGTTGGCCCCGTCCAATTCCTCGGGCACAACACCAACGAGCCCCAAGGTCCCGGCTACAGAAATAAAGATGTCATCCTTGGAAATCGTATAGCGAGCGATGCTCGGCTGGACATGGGAGGGAACGTAAAGGACACCTTCTGTATTGACGCCGCCCATGTACATATCGGTCACCCGGATGTAAGGGAAGCCGGTGTTCTCTTCGGTCAGCGCCTCTCCCTTGGGCAATCTCTTACCACCCTTTACCTCGCAGACCTCGCCAACGGTAGTAACTCTCCATCCCGCTGGAATCTCCCCCAGCTCGCTGTCCTTGAACTCGGCGTGCGGCACCCAGCGGCCATCGGCATCTTGGGTGCCAACACCCCGACTGAACAGGGTCTGCATCAGGCCCAGCTTGAGGGACTGAGTGGCGTCAATTTGGCGCGCAATCACGTCCAGCTTGTCGTCCACGGCCGTCAGGATGGCGGCGATTTTTTGTTGTTCGGGGAGCGGGGGAGTGGCGACTTCCACCCCGTCAATGAGACCTTTGCTCAAATTAGGTTGAGCAGCACCCTGACACATCGAAAGCAGCTTTTCTGTACTGCTCTCCATCACCCAGAACAAGAAATCATTATCAAGCGCATCTCCGATGGACCTAATGGAAAGAACGGCTTGATTGATAGCAGCGTCAATTTTCAGGCGAGCAACCTTACCGGCCGTTGCACCGTACATCGCAACCAGTACAGAACCGCTTTCAGCCAGCTTCGCAGATGATTTAGAAAGCGCAATTTCCGAGATGCGCTCTTCTGTTTTCGTAATTTTTCGAAGGTTGACTTCCCCCGATTTGACCCAAGGAATATCACCTTCAAAGTAATCCGATTTACTTCTGTCAGGCGTCCCACCTGCGTAGCTCTTCGTCAAGGCAGATAGACGTTGAACCTCCCAGTCGAGCGGAAGCCAACCCAACGGTGTGAGCTGATAACCGGGGCGTTCAGCAACACTCATGGTGTTGACCCCAGCAGCCCCAACTCAGCTAGGTAGCCGTTCAGACGCGCATCAATCTGGGCTTCTTCCTCGGCCAGTGCGACCAACTGCGACAAGGTGGCCGCCACATCGATGGCCTCTTCGGTCTCGCCGTTGTCGATGTACCGAGCGATGTTGAGATTGCCGTCGTTGCTGCGGATTTCGTCCACCGTCACCACACGGCAGTAGTTCTCCACCTCGGCCTGGTGCTCGAACGCTGCCTTGTGCGTGCTCGCGATGTGGGCGATGTCCTCGGGGCGCAGGCTGTTCTGGGCCTTGCCTTCGAGGTAGTCGCGGCTGGCGTCGATGATGATGACCTTGCCCTTGAGCGCAGCAGGCTTGCGCTTGTTCAGGACGAGCACGCAGGCCGGAATGCCTGTGTTGTAAAACAGCGCGGAAGGTAGACCGATGACGGCCTCGATGAGGTCGCCGGGCTGATTGCCGCTGGCGGCATCGGTGCCGAACAGCAGGCCCTCGCGAATCTTGCCTTCCTCACCACTGCGGAACAGCACCCCGTGCGGCAGGATGATGCCCATGCGGCCATCGGCCTTGAGGCTGGCCAGCATGTGCTGGGCGAAGGCGAGGTCGGCATAGCCACGCGGCGGGATGCCGTAGACGAAGCGGCCGTAGGGGTCGCTGACCTGCTTGTAGTTCGGTGTCTTGGGCTTCTTGTCGCCTTCCTGTTCCGCCTCGGTGGCCAGTTCCAGCGGCGACCACCACTGCTTGGCCGAGAACGGCGGGTTGGCGATGACACGGTCAAAAGTCTTCAGGTAGTCGCCATCGAGGTGCTTGGGTTCGACCAAGGTGTCGCCACGCTCAATCTCGGCCCGCATGTTGTGCAGGTAGAGGTTGAGCTTGGCGATGGCCCATGTGCCGAGGTTCTTCTCCTGCCCGAAGAGCAGCACATTGGGCTTGTCGCCCAAGAGCAGGCCACCCGGCAGCTTGGAGATGTGGTGGGCGCTTTCCACCAACATGCCGCCACTGCCGCAGGTCGGGTCGTACACGCTGTGGCCGGGTTGCGGGTCGGTAAGTTCCACGACCAGTTGCACCACCGCCTTGGGCGTATAGAACTCGCCTCCCTTCTTACCGGCGTCGTCGGCGAACTGCTTAATGAGGTACTCGTAGGCGTCGCCCAGCATGTCGGCCTTATAGAGGTCGGCATTGCCCAGCTTGTACTGGTTGAAGTGGCGCAACAGGCGCTGCAAGGTAGCGTCGGACAGCACACGCTTGTCGCCGTACTGGGTGGCGGTCAGAACGTACTGCAACTCGGAGTTGTTTGCTTCAATGGTGGCGAAGGCTTTATCGAGTGCTTCGCCGATGTTCTCGGTGCGGGCAATAAGGTCGGGCCAACGGGCGCTGGTGGGGAAGTGCCCCCATTTGTCCTCGACTTCTTCCTCGGCGTCCTTGCCGCTCAGGCCTTCATCTTTCGCCAACTGGGCGACCCGCTCCTCGAACACGTCGTTGAAGCGCTTGAGGAACAGCAGACCGAAGATGTAGTTCTTGAAGTCGGATGAATCAATTGAGCCACGAAGAATATTGGCAGACTCCCAAAGCCATGATTCGAGGGCCGCGAGACTAAGTTGGTTGCGCATGTATGCTGAACTTCTTTTCGGAAAGAGCCTGCGCAGCCTCCGCCAACTGGCGCCCGGCAGCTACAGGGTGAAGACGTCGATAGAGTAGCCCAACAAGGCTCTGGAGCGCGGGCCGACGCCCCATGGGGGCCACCGGCTCTGATAGTTGGCCCTCCTCTTCTTCTGCATTGACGGGGATTGGTCTCCTGCCATGTCGGTTCAAAATGTATAGCCATTGGGACGCCCTCAATGACGTTCCACAAATAATTCCAGAATGGTAGTATCTCATTCTCTTAGAAGTTTTGAGACTGGCGAATGGCTAAGGTCGGCTACGGAAGGGTCTCGTCGCAGGGGCAATCGCTGGACGTACAACTCGAGAAGCTGGTAAAGGCGGGCTGCAGCAAGGTGTACCGGGAAAAGCGTTCGGGCAGGCAGGCAGACAACCGCCCGGAGCTTCAGGCGGCCCTTGAGTACGTCCGGGAGGGGGATGTGCTCGTCGTGAGCCGCCTTGACCGCATCGCAAGGAGCGTCATTGATTTGGCGAAGATTGTCGACTTGCTGAAGCGGAAGGGCGTCAGCTTGGAGGTGCTGGACCAAGGATTGGACACATCGACCTCTGAGGGGAAGCTGATGTTCAATTTGCTTGGTGCGTTCGCTGAGTTTGAAGCAGACATCCGTGCCGAACGTCAAGCAGACGGCATCGCGCTGGCAAAACGGAAGGGCGTCAAGTTCGGCCGCAAGAAGGCATTAACCGAGGCTCAGGAAGAGCGCATCCGTAAGATGCGAGCAGAAGAGCACTTCAGCATCGAGCAATTGGCCGAGCGATTCGGAATCAGCCGCAGCAGCGTGTATCGGGCATTGCAGCCCAGCGTTACGGCTTAAGTATCTCCAAGAAGGCTTCGCGCTTCTTCGCTGTCAGCGCCCTGAAGCGAACCAGTAACGTTCGCTCATGAACGCTGCCAGCCCGCAGTTCGGCCGTATCTCCGTCGTGGGGCTTGATGGTGCTGGTGGGACCGACTCCACAAATAAGCTCGTCAAGCGAGCGCTTCAGCGCATTCCGTAGCTCCGGCAACACCCGGAAGCTTGGGGTTTCGCGCCCGTTCTCCCATGCCGAAATTGACGCTTTGGTCACTCCAAGAGCGAAGCCAAGCTGTTCCTGCGTCATGCCGGACGCAGTTCGCGCCTCGCGCAGTCTGTCACCGAAGCTTTTCATGCCGATGGCCCGCGAATTCTGGGCCATCAAAAATATGGAGCTTCCGCACCCGTGTCGTTCGGCATGCCTTGACTCTGTTTGTTATGAAATTCCATACTCGCTAGGTGCGGGGAATCTAGACTGCCCGGGATGCCGTCCGGCGATTTGTTTGTTCTCGCAGGAACGGGTGCTGACGCTTTCCCTGAAAGCCTTGCCCAGCAAGGTTTTGAGGGCGCTCGGCTGGTTTTAAGGTGCAAGTGAGTTAGTCGGTCGCGCCTATGGCGCGTTTCATGGAATTGCGAACTACAGGGGACATAGATGAGTCAGAACGAGCCTAGTGGAACTTCCACTCCGCCCGAGGTCCTGCCCGAGCACATCCGGCAAAACTTGAAGAAGTACCACCAGCACGCGGAGCGCATCACCTGCCTCGAATGCGGTTACGTAGGTCCGATGGGCATCAAGGCACGCATCAAACCTTGGTATGCCACTTGGTGGGGAAGCATCCTGCTGGCCGCGATTGCGGCCGGCATTGCCTCTGTCCTGTTTGGCGGTATCGGGGTGATGGCCGCCGTCATCGTGGGCGGCTTGGCAAGCGCTCTGGCGCTCTCGGGCAGCCGGGACATCCATTCCTGCCCCAATTGTGAAGCCGACCTACAACGGCCCTGAGTGGAGCAGGCAACCGGCATTTCCCTTACAACATCAAATGAGGAGCCTCATGCGCGCCTTCCGCTCGCTTTGCATTGCCATCGTTCTGTTCTCGTTAGCCGGTTGCGACCAGCTCGCATCTATGGCTGGTCCCAGTGAGCTGGTGTCATTCGGCTATGTTCGACCTGTTTCATGCGAGCGGCGTGGCCCCATCAGCTACAACTGCGTAATGAGGAACCATTTCGATGGACTACGTGAAGCACATATGGAATGCGCTGGTTTCGATGCGCAGGGACGCATGGTAGGCAGCTCCAAAAGCGTGCATGCGCTATGGGGCGCCACTATGCAGCCAAGCGAGGAGCGAATCGCAACCGTCTTCTATGAGGAGGGGGCTGCAACGCTGGTCTGTGTTGATGTAAGGGACAGCATCCCGTCCTACAGCCGAATGCGCGAACTGGCCTCCGACCCGAAGGCAAGGGACATCACGTCCGTTCTATCTCTATGACCAATCCAGTAAGGATGAAGGCGAACCGCAATGGCTACGTATGAAGTGAAAATGGGCCGCCCCGGTGGCGGCAGTGGCACTTTTGTGGTGACAGTCCACGCCAGCACCCCTGACCAAGCGCGACGTACCGCCGAAGCTCAGAACCCGGGCTATAAGGCACAGTCCGTCTATCGACTGCCGTACTCGAACTGACCTGACACAAGGACGAACGCATGTTGAATCGAATCGCGTTGGCAACGGCTCTGGCACTGTGCCCGCTGGCGTCGCAGGCTCAAGTCACCCCGCTGGTGGTCAGTGGGCAATGGGAGTACCGCGACGCATCGCAGAAGGAGACGGATGAAGGGGTAAGCCTCTGCTTTCGGCTGGATACTGCATCGACTGCACGGAGTCCCCAGCTACGCCGGTTCGGCGGTGCCCTGTGCGTGTCCAATCCTGCTGAAGGTGCGAAGCTGGTTGGTATTACCCAAGGGCCACAGCGGGCCGGGTGCGGCTACAGCGCCAAGGGTGAAGCAGCCGTGGTCCTATCAGGCATGCGGGTGCTGCCCGAGGACGAAATGTACGATGAGCGACTGGAAGCCCGTCTGGTGGACGTGAAAGCCAAGCGAGCCACGTCGCCGCTGACTTCGGATTGCAGCAACGACGAGCTGGCGGTCTCTGCGGGCTTCAAGAGCATCTACGATGCCATCATGGCCCTGAAGGCGCATTCGGACTACGCCAGTCTGGCGGTATCGGACTTCGTGCGTGTAGATGCTGCCAGTGGCCTTGCCGAGTTGGATGCCAGCACGCAGATGTTCTTGCCGCCGGGTTCGACCGACACGCTGGTCTTTTACACCGAGAACAACGCTGGCACGCCATTCCTGACGGTGGAGCGCTTCGACGGTCGGCAATGGCGAGATGTCAGTGCTGGGACTCTGCCCGGATACGTCAACAGGAATGGCAGCAACTACTACCTTGATGGGGCAGATGGTGTTGTCAAACTCCGAAACCTTCCAGCAAAGAAAGCTTGGCGGTATAGCGAAGGGCGATTCGTCCAAGAGGGCTAGGATTTTTGCGCTACAAGTTTGGCCCTGCGAGGAGTCGCTTTTCTAGGTACTTCCTTGTTCGGCTAGGTGAAGACTGGGCGAGCGGCATACTTGCACCCCAACTTTGACCACCAAGCCCTTGCCCATCATGCATCGCTGGGCATTTCTACCATCGAAAAGCCGCATCGAATAGAATTCATAACGCACCGTAAAAACAGGGTTTTTGATTGTCTGGGAAGATGGAAATCCTCGAGAAGCTCAGGGCTGCACCCGATGGATGAAATGGCCGCGATGGAATTCCTGCTCGACAAGATGAAGAACACCAAGTCCAACGACGAGTTCTTCGGTTCGATGAAGCGCTGATCGCTGCGCGCTTGAGCATCAAACAAAAACCCCGCCTGTGCGGGGTTTTTGTTTTCGGGCAGTGCCCGGAGCCTGCATGGCACCCAGCCCGGCGCCTGGGCAGATCAGCTGCCCTGCAATGGGGTCAGCAGGCGCGGCCCGCGGTTGTCGACCAGGTTGATGCTGCCGTCGACCACAGCGTCCGGTGAGAAACCGACCTGCTCGGCCTCATCCCGCCAAGGCGCACGCTCACGTGGCCCGGCCACATAGCTCACCCAGCGCCCCCGGTCCTGGCCTTCATTGGCACCGTCATCCAGCGCATAGCTGACCGGGACGCGTAAATTCCAGAATGGCTGCGCGGCCTCGGCCCCCTGGCTTGGAACCCGGAACCGCCACTTCCTGGCACCGGCAAGCGCGCTTTGGGCCAGCAGGTCGCGTGCCCACTTCTGCTCGCGTTCCCTGCTCAGCATGGTGAGGTTCACCTGCTCGGCGAAAGCGTCCTCCACCTTGCCGTCGCGGCCAACCTTGACCAGCAGGTAGACGGTGCCCGTCACGCCGGTGCGGAACGCCTGCTCGGGATAGCGTGGCGGCTTCATTTCAATCCGGGCGATGTTGTGCGGATCATCCTCGCCATCCACCCGCGTGAAGTTGATGCCGCGCAGGCTGATTTCGTAGCCGCCATCGCCCAATTTGCGGGCGACCACGCGCAGGCTCATCGGTGCCAACGCACGCACGGCTACCCCGTCACGCAGGATAGGCTCGAAGCGCCACTTCATGGCTGCACCGCGCACCAGGCTCACCACACCCGCCGGCAGGCCTTCCTCCTTGTCCAGTTGCAGCGCCGATACCGAACCATCGGTCTCGATGCTGACGTTGCCACTAACCAGCATGCTGCTTTCGATGCGCTCGCGCACCGAGCGGATTCCACCGCCCGTGCCGGCATCACTGTCTTTGGCCACGGCCAGCAAGGGTTGGCCACCCATCAGTACCGCGCCGATCAGCGCGGCTTTCATCAGCTGTCGCATCTCACTTCTCCTTGTGCACCCCATCCCGATTAGAGCGCGCCTGCGTGTCAGCCACAAGTCTCAGGCCAAGCGCAGTGCAGGCGGATAGGGCGGGGTATCCCGATAGCATCCGGCCTGGAAGCCGGCCTGCAGGCCCTGCCACCAGGCCGGGTCGAAGAGCTCGCCATGGCGCTCCTGCACCAACTCCAGCAATGGCCGCGGCAAACCCATGAACAGGGCAAAACGCTCGGGAAAGACATCGTTTGCGGCAACGTGGAACCAGGGTTCGCTGGCCATTGCCTCCTCCTCGCTGCGCGGCTGCGGCCAATGGCGGAAATTGCAGTCGGTGACCAGGCACAACTCGTCATAGTCGTAGAACACCGCCCGTCCGTGGCGTGACACACCAAAGTTCTTCAACAGCATGTCGCCGGGGAAGATGTTGTTGCAGGCCATGTCACGGATGGCCTGCGCATAGTCCAATGCGGCCGCGCGCGCGGCGTCGGCACCCTGTTCTCGCAGGTACAGATTCAGCGGCCGGAAGCGGCGCTGCACATAGCAGAGTGTTATCACCACATCCTCGCCGTCGCGCTGCACGCTCTGGCTGCACTGCTTGAGCAGCTCATCCAGCAGCGCCGGCGCAAACCGGCTGGCCGGGAACCGCAGATGCCGGTAGGGCTGCGCATCCAGCAGGCGGCCGATACGGTCCAGGTTGAACACCAGTGCGTACTTGTCCTCGACATCCTGGCGGCTCATGGTCTTGGGCCAGGCAAAGCGGTCGCGTATCAACTTGAACACCAGCGGGTAGCTGGGCAGGGTGAACACCGCCATCACCATGCCCGGCGTGCCCTCGGCATGCACCAGGTATTCACTGGGGTGTTGCTGGAAGTGGCTGAAGAAGGTGCGGTAGCGCTCGGTCTTGCCCTGCTTGGCCCGGCCCAGCACCGTGTAGATCTCATCCACCGGCTTGCCGGGCAGGATGCTGCGCAGGAACACCACCGCGTCGGCCACGGTGGGCAGGTCGGCCTGGAAGTAGCTGCGCGACACACCAAACAGATGCGCCACGTCCCGCCGCCGGCTGAGCACGGCTTCCACGCGGATGCCATCGCCATCATTGACCAGGGCAATCACGCAGGGCGAGAAGCGATGCTCGCCGAACACGCGCCCCACCAGGTAGGCACGGCGCTCGCGGTAGAACACGGTCTGCAGCAGTTCGATCGCGCGTACCGGGTAAGGCCCCCATGCGGCCAGGTCGTCCTGCAGCCGCACCGCGATGGCCGCCGCACAGCGCAGCTGGTGCTGGTACGGCACAGCGAAGGCGAAATCCGCCAACAGGCGCGAGAACGCCTCGGCCGGCCGCGCCTCGGAGACCGCATAGACATGCCGCGCCACCGGATGGGTGATGGCGTCGGAGGGCTCGATATCCAGCGCCATGAATTCGATGCTGTCATCCACCCCGTGGGTGGCGAACAGGCGCCGGGTCAGGGTGTTGTAGAACGTCTTGTACAACTCACCATCGATACGGCCTTCGATCAACGCGGCGAAATCGCGTTTGACCTGCGGCCAGAGCTGCCTGGCATCGTCCGTGCCGGACAGCAATTGCTGCAGCCGTGTCCGGCACTGGGCCACGCTGAGGTCATACAGTTCAATACGGGCGACCGCATCGGTTTTGGCAGCGGCCCAATCACGGTGCTGGAAGCGCTCGCGGGCGCGCCGGCTGATCTGGGCGAAGCCATGGTGGTAGTCCTCGAAGCCCTGCGCGATACAACGGGCAAGGCTGGCGGCCAATGCGCTGCCTGAAGCCGATTCGGTCATGACGGCATGACCGGATGTTGCCGAGGTGCTGGATCAATGCAGATACGGGGCAAGCGCATGCGGGAGATCACCAGGGAGTTGCACTGACCATACGCCACTGGTTGCAGTTCGGGACAGTGTTGGACGCGACGCAGGGCGTGGATTGCGCGCTTCACGCCAAAGGCACCCCTCCCCAACCCTCCCCTTTGCTATGCAAAAGGGAGGGAGCGAAGCGGGCGTTCGCCGGTAATGGGCAACGGGCAGATGGCAGATGGCAGATGGCAGATGGCAGATGGCAGGCATGATTCGCCCCCTCCCTTGCGCGCAGCGCAGGGGAGGGTTGGGGAGGGGTGCTTTGCTTTTGGCTTTGCTTTTGGCTTTGCTTTTGGCTTTGCTTTTGGCTTTGCTTTTGGCTTTGC
>DAMCTY010000023.1:34742-52339 GCA_032112995.1 Stenotrophomonas sp.
TTTTGGCTTTGGCTCTGGCTTTGGCTCTGGCTCTGCCTTTTCCGCTACAGCCAACCGCCTCACTGCCCGGACAACTCCGCCTGGATCTTGCGGCCGCATTCGCGGGCGCTCCACAGCACGTGGCCGATCACGCTGCGCTGGCCGCAGGCGGCCATCAACAACAACGAGCCACGGGGCAAGGGGATGGACTGCATCAACACCTTGCCCTCGCTGGCCTCCAGCATCAGCACTTCCATCGTGCCCAGTGACAGCTCACGGCCCACCGCGGTGGCCAATGCCAGCATCGCGCTGGTCATCGCGGCCAGGCGTTCGCCACTGGTCTGCTCGGTGGCCGAATGCGCCAATGCAAAGCCGTCGACACTGGCCACCACGGCTGCCCGCACGCCGTCCACCGATGCGGTGAACTCCTGCAGGCGTGTACTCACCACCGCTATCTCCCAGTCTTCCAGCACAGCGATCCCCCTTGCTTCAGGCATGGTCATTCACCAAGGCAGCGGCTTCCACTTCGCCCATCAACACATCCATCAACAGCATCACCGCCTGTTCCGAGCGTGCATCGATGGGCACCAGTGGCAAGGGCCTACCAGCGATCTCCTGGACCTTGAGCTGACAACTGTCCAGATCCACCTCCGGCGCCATGTCGAACTTGGACACCCCCACCACGGCAGGCACACCCTGGGCATGCTCACGCACCGCCAACAGGTAGCTCTGCAGTTCCTGTACAACGTCCGGGCTGGAGGCATCGGCCAGGATCACCACGCCGCGCGCGCCCTGCAGCAATACCGGCCAGATGAAGGAAAAGCGCTGTTGCCCCGGTGTGCCATACAGGCGCAGCCGGTCACCGTTGGGCAGGTTGACGTCGGCATAGTCCATGGCCACGGTGGTAGCCAATTTGGAGGAGCTGGCATCGGTATTGACGACGTCGGTGTCGACCACCGTGCCACCCGCCACCGCCCTCACCAACGTGGACTTGCCGGCCCCCATGGCCCCCAGGATCACGACCTTGTGTTCATTCATGCATTGATACCCGTACGTTGGCGCACGCTGCGCCACATCCGCGCCAGCAGGGTGCTGGCATTGTGTTTGCCGGGGGCTGCCAGCGGCGCAGGCGCATGCTCCGGCACCCGCACCTCGGCATAGCCGCACAGGTAGGCCGAGCGCATGAACCCACGCGTGGCATCCACATCCAGTTCCAGCAACGTGATGCATTCCTGCAGGGTGCAGGGCTTTTTCAACAGCAACGAGCACAGCCGGAAGCCATCGTGCTGGTGCGCCAATACGCGGAAATCCGGCCAGCGCAGCAGGCTGACGGTCGCCTGTTGCTGCAGACGGCGGTCGAAATCGGTCCAATGGTCACCGTTCTGCGCCAGCTGCCACAGCAGGGGCCGCAGCGGCTGTCGCGGCAAGGCTTCGGCCAGCGCCTGGAAACGGGCGACGGACAACTCCTGCAAGGCCACTAGTTCGAATACCTCGCCCAGCTGCTGGGCCAGCCCCGGCCCTTGCTGCGGGTGCAGGTACAGCGGCACCGCCTGATCGTGCTCGAAATCGATCAGCAGCTGCGGCTGACCCTGCAAGGTAAGCAGCGCGCGACCGGCCTTCTGCTGCAGACGCTGGCGCAATAGGCGGGTCACCTGCTTGGCACCGCTGGCAAGGAACAGGCCATCGGTGGTGACCGACGGTGCCTGCGGTTGCGGCGCCAGTGCGCGCTGGATCTGCGCATCGTCGAGATAGACGGGATTGGCAGCGCGGCCATCGTGTACGACACCGGCATCGTCGTGCATCCACAGTTGCATGCCCGGCCGCTTGCTGGCCATGTGCCTGGCGGCACTGCGCAACGCAGGCGTGTCGCGCACCAGCAGCAGGTCGCACTGATCAAGATCCACACAACGCTGCAATGCTTCCGGCGGCAAGCCGGCAACCTGTCGCAACCGTCCCAGCAAAACCTGCTCTTCACGCGTGTCCGAGCCTACTACCAGCACTCTGGTCATGCCGTTTCCCCTTTGGACGCGCTTGCGTCATGCAATTCCCTGCGTGTCGAAGCAGGCTAGTCCAGAAGCCTGATGTGAAAGGGTGATTGCTCCCACAGTTCGATTTGTCAGTGCTTTTTTCACACCCGACCTTGGTATTAGCTGCGCGCGAAAAGGGGGGTGAAAGCGCGCTGTCCCGGTCGTAACAGCGCTTCACACGCGCAACAAAAAAGCCTGCATCCGTCATCCGGATGCAGGCTTGATTGTGTAACGGCGATTGTCCAGCGCTACGCCGTTGCTTGCTCTGCTCAGGCCTTCAGGCTGGCAATGGCGGCGTTGAGCGTGGCGCTCGGGCGCATCGCCGGGCCGGCCTTGGCCAGGTCCGGGCGGTAATAGCCACCGATGTCCACGGCCTTGCCCTGCACCGCCGCCAGCTCGTCGACGATCTTCTGCTCGTTGCTGGTCAGGGTCTCGGCCAGCGGCGCGAACTTGGCCTTCAGCGCGGCATCGTCGTTCTGCTCGGCCAGCGCCTGTGCCCAGTACATGGCCAGGTAGAAGTGGCTGCCACGGTTGTCGATGCCACCGAGCTTGCGCGACGGCGACTTGTCGTTGTCCAGGAACTTGCCGTTGGCCGCGTCCAGGGCATTGGCCAGCACGCTGGCGCCCTTGTTGTCGTAACGCTGGCCCAGGTGCTCCAGCGAGGCGGCCAGGGCCAGGAACTCGCCCAGCGAATCCCAGCGCAGGTAATCCTCCTCGACGAACTGCTGCACGTGCTTCGGCGCCGAACCGCCGGCGCCGGTCTCGAACAGGCCGCCACCGGCCATCAGCGGCACGATCGACAGCATCTTGGCGCTGGTGCCCAGCTCCAGGATCGGGAACAGGTCGGTGAGGTAGTCGCGCAGCACGTTGCCGGTCACCGAGATGGTGTCCTGGCCCTTGCGGATGCGCTCCAGCGACACTGCGGTGGCTTCTTCCGGCGACAGGATGCGGATGTCCAGGCCGTTGGTGTCGTGGTCCTTGAGGTACTTCTCGACCTTGGCGATCACCTGCGCATCGTGGGCGCGCTTGCTGTCCAGCCAGAACAGCGCCGGGGTATTGCTCAGGCGCGCACGGCTGACGGCCAGCTTCACCCAGTCCTGGATCGGCGCGTCCTTGGTCTGGCACATGCGCCAGATGTCACCGGCTTCGACAGCGTGTTCGAACACGACATTGCCGGCCTCGTCGGTGACCTTGACCACGCCATCGGCGGCGATCTGGAAAGTCTTGTCGTGCGAGCCGTATTCTTCGGCCTTCTGCGCCATCAGGCCGACGTTCGGCACCGAACCCATGGTGGCCGGGTTGAACGCGCCGTGCGCCTTGCAGTCGTCGATGACGGCCTGGTACACACCGGCGTAGCAGCGGTCGGGAATGATCGCCTTGGTGTCCTGCAGCTTGCCTTCGGCGTTCCACATCTTGCCGGAGTCACGGATCATCGCCGGCATCGAGGCGTCGACGATCACGTCCGACGGCACGTGCAGGTTGGTGATGCCCTTGTCCGAGTTGACCATGGCCACGGCCGGGCGCTTGGCGTACTCGGCGGCGATGTCGGCCTTGATCGCTTCCTGCTCGGCTTCCGGCAGCTGCGGCAGACGCGCGTACAGGTCGCCGATGCCGTTGTTGGCATCAAAGCCCACCTGCTTGAGCGTGTCAGCGTGCTTGGCCAGCACGTCCTTGTAGAACTCCTCGACCACGACGCCGAACATGATCGGGTCGGAGACCTTCATCATGGTCGCCTTCAGGTGCAGCGAGAACAGCACGCCCTGCGCCTTGGCATCGGCAATCTGTGCATCGACGAAGGCGGCCAGCGCCTTGCGGTTCATCACCGCGGCATCGACGATCTCGCCGGCCTTGACCGCGGTCTTCTCCTTCAGCACGACGGTGTTGCCGTCGTTCTGTACCAGCGCGATCTTCAGGCTGCCGGCGTTGTCGATGGTGGCCGACTTTTCGCTGCCGTAAAAGTCACCGCCGTCCATGTGCGCGACATGCGACTTGGAGTCGGCGGTCCAGGCGCCCATGCGGTGCGGATGCTTGCGCGCGTAGTTCTTCACCGACAGCGGTGCGCGGCGGTCGGAATTGCCTTCGCGCAGCACCGGGTTCACCGCGCTGCCCTTGATCTTGTCGTAGCGCGCCTTGATGTCGCGCGAGACGTCGTCGGTGGGTGCGTCCGGGTAGTTCGGCAGGATGAAGCCCTGGTCCTGCAGTTCTTTGATCGCGGCCTTGAGCTGCGGCACCGAGGCCGACACGTTCGGCAGCTTGATGATGTTGGCTTCCGGCTTGGTCGCCAGCTCGCCCAGTTCGGCCAGGTCATCGCTGATCTTCTGGTCGTCCTTCAGGAAATCCGGGAACTGCGACAGGATGCGGCCGGACAGCGAGATGTCGCGGGTTTCGACGGCAATGCCGGCGGTCGCGGTAAAGGCATCGACGATCGGCAGCAGCGACTGGGTGGCCAGGAACGGAGCTTCGTCGGTGAGCGTGTAGATGATCTTCGGCGTATTCGACATGGGGGCAAAAACTCTCTTGCTGACGGATGCGTGACAGGATGGCAGCGGCGTTGAAGCAGGCAGTCGGCCATCCAGTGGGCCAGCGCACTCGTCCCTACCCGGCTGCCGAGTGGGAAACCCCTGCATTGTCGCGTTTTCAGGCGGGGCGGGCAAAAAAAACCATACGCAAAGGTAGGGAACAGTGCGTGCCAGCTCGCCGCAAAACGGCGCAGGCCTTGTGCTGGCTTGGCTGGCGGCGGCACGCCCGCTGCCAGTCTCAACTGCAACGGTTGCCGCTGTCACCAACAACACCCCGACACTGCGCAAAACCGGCGCAGCAGGCATAAAAAAGGCGCAGCCTCGCGGCTGCGCCCATGCGTTTCACCGGCGGGAGAGAGTTGCGCCGGTGGACGCCCTACCTCACTTGACCTCGAACTGCTGCGGCATGCCTGCCGCCTTGCCGTCGACGGTGACATCGGCGGTGTACTTGCCAGCCGGCCAGCCAGAGGGCTTGGTGAATTCGATGTTGGTGGTTTCAGCCGCCGTGGTGTTGAGTGCGACCGACTGTTCACCAGCAACCTGACCATCCTGATAGGTCAGCTTGGCTGCCACGTTTGCATTGGTAGCGGTGCCATCGGTCTTGATCGAAACGATGATCTTGTCCTTGGCAGCCAAGGTGGCAACCGGCGCCACCGTCTTGTCGGCGGCGGCAGTGTTGCCCACGGTCACCGAGGTCACGGTCACGGCCGGCGCTGCCGGAGTCGGCTCCGGAACCGGGGCCGGGGCCGGGGTGCTGGCGGCCGGCGGCGGGGTGGTCACCGCCTCTTCCTTCTTCTTGCAGCCGACCAGGGCTACGGCGCCCACTACGGCGATCATCAGGGCACTGCTGAGCGAAGTCTTCTTCATGGATTGCTCCGGTAAAAGTTGGGTGTGAACAGCGCTGCTTCCGAAAGGGATCACCCTTGGCGCGCGGGAATCTTCAGGCTCTGCCCGGGGAAAATCTTGTCCGGGTCATCGAGCACATCCCGGTTGGCCTCGAAGATCTGCTTCCATGCATTGGCATCGCCAAGCAGGTTCTTGGCGATCTTCGACAGGTTGTCGCCCTTCTGCACCGTGTATTGCTGTTCGCCGACGATCTCCGCAGTGGTATCCACCTTGGCCGTGACGTCGGAAAAATCTGCCTTCGGCGCAACCTCGGCGGTGGTATCCACCTTGGAAGTCACATCCGAAAAATCTGCCTTCTTGTCGGTACTGCTCATCCAGGTTGCTCCTCCGTGGCTGACAGCAACGATGGCACGACGCCTGTTAAGGTTTCATCGCGCCAACGTAAAAACCGGCGTACGCAGCTGAATGTTTATTGACGCAGATCGCGGATTGCCGGACTGGCGCCGAAACCCGGGGTCGCCCGGCGCGGGTTGATGTCCAGGCCGCCGCGGCGGGTATAACGCGCCTCCACCTCCAGCTGGGTGGGCTGGCAGCGCTGCATCAGCTCGTTGAAGATCCGTTCCACGCACTGCTCGTGGAACTCGGCATGGTCGCGGTAGCTGACCAGGTAGCGCAGCAGGCCCTCGCGGTCGATGCGCGGGCCCCGGTAGCGGATGCTGACGCTGGCCCAGTCAGGCTGGCCGGTCACCGGGCAGTTGGACTTGAGCAGGGCCGAATGCAGGGTTTCGGCCACTTCCTCGCCGCCATCGGCCAGCAGGTAGCCAGCGTCGGGCGGGCCGTAGCAGTCGATGTCCACGTCCAGGTGGTCGATGGACTGGCCCGGAGCGGGCAGCATCGGCGGCAGGCCAAACTCGATCGCTACATCGGCACCGGCACAGGCCGACAGGTCGGTGGCGATACGCTCGCGTACCGCTTCGGGACGATTGAAACGGCTGCTGTTGAGCGAATTCAGGTACAGCTTGAGCGACTTGGACTCGATCAGGTTCGGTGAGGTCGCCGGCACCCGGATGGTGGCGGTCGCCACGCAGGGCTTGCCGCGCACGTCCAACCACCCCAGCTCATAGGCATGCCAGCGGTCCTCACCGACGAACGGCAGCTCGCCGTCCAGCCCGATCTCGGCGCGGGCGCCGGCGCGGGGAATGGGGAACAGCAGACTGGCGTCGTACTGGCGGGGGTAATCGACCTCGCGGCCGAGGCTGGAATCTTGGGGAGTATTCATCGGCGCAATTGTAATTGCCCCTGCTTGAGCGCCGGATATACCAGAACTGCCTTTCGACAGTGCGCCGGGGCTACAGGCGGCTTCAGTTCAGCAGCCGCGACCACCACGACTTGCCCGACCTGGCCTGCGGTATTTCTTCCGTCTGCAGGCGCATCACCTGACGCTCCGGATCGAGCGCCGAGCGACCGTAGACCACCCGTATCCGCTCTTCAGCGGTCGCCCCAAGGGTGTCGCCATCAGCGATCACCATGCCGTTCTCGATCAGGTAATCAACGATGCCGGTGAGGCGGCTGAACACCTCCTGCGCACCGTCCGCGGTTTCGGGGATTTCGATGTCCATCAACCCCAGCATGTCCATGCCGCGGGTGTGGCCGGTCATCACGCCGTCCGGACGTGCACCCACGTTGATCGCCACCCAGGCAATCGGCATCGGTTCGGGCAGGCTGGCCTGGGCCAACTCGCGGAACAGGGCCGGCAACACCACATGGTTGGCGCTGCCCAGGTAGACCGCCTGGATGCTGCCGGACACGGCCACCGCCGAGGCCAGCACGCGGCTGAGCAGTGCGGCCTGGGCGACCAGATCGGTGTCCTGGCCGTCATCACTGAACCGCATCACGGTGACGATGGTATGCGCCACATAACCCACCGGGGCCGGCGTGGCATCCGGCCACAGCCGGCTATGCGCGCAGATCTGGTCGATGTCATCGCCGATCTGCGCCGGGATCGGCATCAATGCGATCAGGTAGTCCCCGTACTCCAGGCACTGCATCGGCGAATCGTCGTCGGCATCCGGGGCCTGACCGGCTTCGGCGCGTGCGTCCCCCAGCCGCAGCAGCGACGGGTCCAGGTCTGACCAGTCGCTGCGCATCTGCGCCAGCAGGGTGTCGGCGGTGAATGCGGGATCGAGCTGCGATTGCAGCAGCATGGCCAAGCTGGCGCCCATGGTGCTTTCCTTCTTCCTTGCAGGGCCCGTGACACTACCGGGACTCAACCAGGCTTGCCACCGTGCAGGTAATCGAGCGAGACCTGCAGCAGCGCGCGCAAGCCCACGTCCAATGCCTTTTCGTCCAGCAGGAATTTGGGCGAGTGGTTGCTGGGCGCGGTGGCCGGGTCGATGCCGGCGCCAGTGGAGCCGACGAAGAAGAACATCGCCGGCACCTGCTGTGCATACAGCGAGAAATCCTCCGAGCCCATCTGCAGCGGCGGTTCGTAGACATTGTCCTTGCCCACCACGGCCTGCAGGCTGGGCAGCATGCGCGCGGTCAGGGCCGGATCGTTGACGGTGGCCGGGTTGCCGTCGTTCTCGTAGATGTCGGTAACGGCGGTGGCGCCATGGGCAGCGGCAGTATGCTCGGCCACATTGCGCAGGTCGGCGAAGATCTGCTTGCGCATGTCCGGGTCGAAGGTGCGGATGGTGCCCACCATCTCCACCGAATCGGGAATGATGTTGTAGCGGATACCCCCCTTGATTGCTCCGAAGGTCAGCACTGCCGGCTGCTTGGACAGGTTGGCGCGGCGGCTGACGATGGTCTGCGCGGTGCCGATCAGGTCCGAGGCGGCAACAATCGGGTCAATCCCGTTCCAGGGTGCCGAGCCGTGGGTCTGGCGACCGTTGACGGTGATGCCGAAGCGGTCGGAGGCGGCCATCAACGGGCCGCCACGCACGGCGATCTGGCCGGCCTGCACATTGGAGAACACGTGCAGGCCGAACACCGCCTCCGGCTTGAAGTCCTTGAAAAGGCCTTCCTTCAACATCAGGTCGGCACCGCCCTGCTCCGGCGGCGGCGCACCCTCCTCGGCCGGCTGGAAGATCAGCATCACTTCGCCGGGCAGCGTGTCGCGCATGGCCACCAGCGCATCGGCCACACCCAGTAGGGTAGCGGTATGAGCGTCATGGCCGCAGGCGTGCATCACCCCGACCTGCTCACCGCGGTATTCGGCGGTGGCCTTGGAGGCGAACGGCAGGCCAGTCTGTTCGGTCACCGGCAGCGCGTCCATATCGGCGCGCAGGGCGATCTTCGGACCGGGCAGGCCGCCCTTGATGATGGCGACCACGCCGTGCACCGCCACGCCGGTCTTCGGACTCAGACCCATCGCGCGCAGGCGCTCAGCGACCTTGGCGGCGGTGCGTTCTTCGCGATTGGAGAGTTCCGGATGAGCATGGAAGTCGCGACGCCAATCCACCACCTGCTGCTGCAGGCGAGTGGCGGCTGCCGCCACCTCCGGCCGCTGTGCGGCATCCTGGCCCTGTGCCAACGGGGCAAGTGCGCAAAGCAAGGCAGTCAGCAACACGGTCTTGCGGGCCATCGGCAACGCTCCTTCCTATCGTGGATGGAGAGAATGTAGGCCAATCGTGGGGTAAGCAGCCAGCAGCGGTGGACAGGCGCGCTGCAGGTAAAGCGGAACCGCCCGCTTGGGTAGTGCCGAGCCATGCTCGGCAAGGGCTGTCCCCGCATCCCATGTGCGTGCACCATCGGATTGGGGGCCGGCGGTCGTTCCGACGGGCTTGCCGACGCGGTTGATGCCGCGCCCACAACATTCCCGTGGATTGATGTAGTCACGGGAACGCCCCTTGCCGAGCATGGCTCGGCACTACGAAACCGCGTCAACCGATGCGTCGATGGAACGTTCATCACCTGCACGGGTCTGTATGCGTGGCCCATCGGTCATGCCTCCATGACTACAGGTGCAGAGGTATCCTCTGCGCCTTGCTTGCCCTCCCCTACCGGTTGCTCAGGAGTTTCCGCATGTCGCGTTTCTGGAAGATCGTACTGCTGGTCATCGCAGTGCTGCTTGTGGCCCTCATCGGCTACCGGGTGATGGGCGGGGGCAAACAGGCGGGTGGCAACCCCGCCAGTGGTCAGGGACAGGGGCGCGGCGCGGATGCCGACAAGGACCCGGTACCGGTCACCGCCGTGGCGGCCGAACAGAAGGATGTACCGGTCTATGTGACTGCACAGGGCACGGTCACCGCCTTCAACACTGTCACCGTCAGCCCACAGGTCGGCGGCGAACTGCTGAGCGTCAACTTCCGCGAAGGGCAGGCCGTCAAGAAGGGTGAGCTGCTGGCGCAGATCGACCCGCGCACCTTCCAGGCGGCCTATGACCAGGCCGTGGCCAGCAAACGCCAGAACCAGGCCCTGCTGGCCACCGCCCAATCCAACTACGAACGTTCCAACTCGCCCGAGTACCGGCAGTTCGTGGCCCAGACCGACCTGACCACCCTGCGCAACCAGGTCACCCAGTACCAGGCCGCCGTCGCCGCGGCACAGGCCTCGGCCGACCAGGCCAAGGTGCAGTTGGACTACACCCGCATCACCTCGCCGATCAGCGGCACCACCGGCATCCGCGCGGTGGACCCCGGCAATGTGGTCAGTGCCGGCAGCCAGATCGTCACCATCACCCAGCTGCAGCCGGTCTACGTGCTGTTCAACCTGCCCGAGCAGCAGTTGGATGCCGTGCGCAGCGCACAGGCTGCAGGGCCGTTGCAGACCGCCACCCTGGACCGGGCTGGCGGCAGCGTGGTCAACGACGAGGGCAAGCTGCAGGTGGTGGACAACCAGATCAGCAGCAGCAGCGGCACCTTCCGCCTGCGCGCCGAGTTCCCCAATGCCGACGCGGCATTGTGGCCCGGCCAGTTCGTCAACGTGCGGATGAAGCTCAACGAGCTGCCCGGCGCCGTGGTGGTACCGGCCGAAGCCGTGCAACGTGGCAGCAACGGCGATTTCGTCTACCTGATCAAGCCCGACAACACCGTGACCCTGCGCGATGTGGTGCAGAGCGGCCAGGTGGATGACACCCATGTGGTGATCGGCAAGGGCCTGCAGGCCGGCGACAAGGTGGTCACGGAAGGTCAGTTCCGGTTGAAGGAAGGCAGCAAGGTCAACGCCCTGGCACCGGGCCAGGCACCGCCGGCACCCACCGAGGAACAGCTCAAGGCGGCCAGCCAGAAGGGCAGCCGTGGTGGACGGGGTGGCCCGCCGCGCTGACGCGCAGGCCGCCACCCACCTCCCCTCCCCCGCACCAGGAATACACCGTGGGCTTCTCGACTCTTTTCATCCGCCGCCCGATCGCCACCTCGCTGTTGATGGTCGGGTTGATGCTGCTGGGCATCCTTGGCTACCAGCGTCTGCCGGTAGCGGCCCTGCCCGAGATCGAGGCGCCGAGCCTGGTGGTGACCACCCAGTACCCGGGTGCCAGCGCGCAGACCATGGCGTCACTGGTGACCACGCCGCTGGAGCGGCAGCTGGGCCAGATCTCGGGCCTGGACATGATGACCTCCGACTCCTCGGCGGGCCTGTCCAGCATCGTGCTGCAGTTCTCGATGGAACGCGACATCGACACCGCCGCGCAGGACGTGCAGGCGGCGATCCGCCAGGCCACCCTGCCCGGCTCGCTGCCGTACCAGCCGGTCTACAACCGGGTGAACCCGGCCGATGCGCCGATCCTGACCCTGAAGCTGGCCTCGGACACGCGCCCGCTGCGCGAGGTCAACGACCTGGCCGATTCGGTGCTGGCCCAGCGCCTGTCGCAGGTGGACGGCGTCGGCCTGGTGTCGATCGCCGGCAACGTGCGCCCGGCCGTGCGCATCCAGGCCAACCCGGCGCAGCTGGCCAACATGGGCATGACCCTGGAAGACCTGCGCAGCGCGCTCACCCAGGCCAACGTCAACGCCCCCAAGGGTTCGCTCAACGGCAAGACCCAGAGCTACACGCTGTCCACCAATGACCAGCTCAGTGACGCGGCCGACTACAACGATGTGATCGTGCGCTACCAGAACGGCGCGCCGGTGCGGTTGCGCGACGTGGCCAGCGTGGTTGACGGCGTGGAGAACGACCAGATCGCGGCCTGGGCCGATGGCAAGCCAGCGGTGCTGCTGGAAGTGCGCCGCCAACCCGGCGCCAACATCGTCAAGACGGTGGAGAACATCCGCCAGCTGCTGCCCAGCCTGCAGGGCATGCTGCCGGCCGACGTCAAGCTGGACGTGTTCTCCGACCGCACCGTCACCATCCGCGCCTCGGTGCATGATGTGCAGTTCACCCTGGTGCTCACCATCTGTCTGGTGGTGGCGGTGATCTTCGTGTTCCTGCGCCGCTTGTGGGCCACGGTGATCCCGTCGGTGGCGGTGCCGTTGTCGCTGATGGGCACCTTCGGGGTGATGGCCTTCGCCGGCATGTCGCTGGACAACCTGTCGCTGATGGCACTGACCGTGGCCACCGGCTTCGTGGTCGACGATGCGATCGTGATGATCGAGAACATCGTGCGCTACATCGAGAAGGGCAAGGACGGCCCGGAGGCGGCAGAGATCGGCTCGCGCGAGATCGGCTTCACCGTACTGTCGCTGACCGTGTCACTGATCGCGGTGTTCCTGCCGCTGATCCTGATGCCCGGCGTCACCGGCCGCCTGTTCCATGAGTTCGCCTGGGTGCTGACGATCGCGGTCTCGATCTCGATGCTGATCTCGCTGACGCTCACCCCGATGATGTGCGCCTACCTGCTCAAGCCCGACGCACTGCCCGAGGGCGACGACGCGCACGAACGGGCCGCGGCCGAAGGCCGCAGCAACCTGTGGACGCGCATCGTGCACCTGTACGAGCGCACCCTGGACTGGGTGCTGCGCCACCAGCCCCTGACCCTGACCATCGCCCTGGCCTCGGTCGCACTGACCGTGCTGCTGTACATGCTGATCCCCAAGGGCCTGCTGCCCGACCAGGACACCGGCATGGTCACCGGCGTGGTCATCGCCGACCAGAACGTGGCCTTCGACCAGATGCAGCAGCGCACCCAGGCGGTAGCCGCCGCACTGCAGGGTGACGCCGCGGTCAGCGGCATTGCCGCCTATATCGGCGCTGGCAGCATGAACCCCACCCTCAACCAGGGCCAGCTGAGCATCGTGCTCAAGGACCGCGGTGATCGCGACGGGCTGGACGTGATCCTGCCGCGCCTGCAGGCTGCCGCCGCGCATATCCCCGGCATCGCCCTGTACCTGAAACCGGTGCAGGACGTGACCCTGGACACGCGCGTGGCCGCCACCGCCTACCAGTTCTCGCTGTCGGACATGGACAGCACCGAGCTGGCCGCGCAGACCGAGCGCGTCACCGATGCGCTGCGCCGCCTGCCCGAGCTGGCCGACGTCGACAACAACCTGGCAAATCACGGCCGCGCCCTGCACGTGGAAGTGGATCGCGACAAGGCCAGCCGTTACGGCGTGCCGATGCAGACAATCGACGACACGCTGTACGACGCCTATGGGCAGCGCCAGATCTCGACCATCTTCACCCAGCTCAACCAGTACCGCGTGGTGCTGGAAGTGGCACCGGAGTTCCGTACCGCCGATGCGCTGATGAACCAGCTGGCGATCGGCAGCAACGGCAGCGGCACGCTCAGCGGCAGCAATGCCACCACCCTGGGCCAGGTGAGCTCCAGCAACTCGTCCACCGCCACCGGCATCGGCAACAGCAATACCGGCATCGCCCTGGGCGGCGGCGGCAGCATCCCGCTGTCGGCCATCGCCACCGCCACCCAGGGCAGCGCACCGTTGATCGTCAGCCACCAGCAGCAGCTGCCGTCGGCGACCATCTCGTTCAACCTGGCCCCGGGCTACTCGCTGTCCGAAGGCGTGGATGCCATCAACAAGGCCGTGGCCGAACTGCAGCTGCCCGAGCAGATGCAGGCACAGTTCATCGGCACGGCGGCCGAGTTCTCCAGCAGCCAGACCGACGTGATCCTGTTGCTGCTGGCCGCCATCGCGGTGATCTACATCGTGCTGGGTGTGCTGTATGAAAGCTGGATCCACCCGCTGACCATCATCTCGACCCTGCCGCCTGCCGGCGTGGGCGCGCTGCTGGCGCTGTACCTGTGCGGCATGAGCCTGTCGGTGGACGGCATCGTCGGCATCGTGCTGCTGATCGGCATCGTCAAGAAGAACGCGATCATGATGATCGACTTCGCGCTGGATGCGCAGCGCGCGGGCGCCAATGCCCATGATGCGATCCGCCGTGCCTGCCTGCTGCGCTTCCGCCCGATCATGATGACCACCGCGGCGGCCATGCTCGGCGCGCTGCCGCTGGCACTGGGCACCGGTATCGGTTCGGAACTGCGGCGCCCGCTCGGCGTGGCCATCGTCGGCGGCCTGCTGCTGTCGCAGCTGGTCACCCTGTACACCACGCCGGTGATCTACCTGTACTTCGAGCGCATGTCGCAGTGGGCGGCCAAGCGCCGCGAGCAACGTGCGGCCGCCCGCCTGCAGACGGCACGGTAAGCGCGGATGAACATCTCCGCGCCGTTCATCAAACGCCCCATCGGCATCACCCTGCTGGCCATCGGCCTGTTCTTCGCCGGCCTGGTCTGCTACCTGCGGCTGGGCGTAGCCGCGCTGCCCAACCTGTCGATCCCGGTGATCTTCGTGCAGGCCTCCAACACCGGCGCCGATGCCGACACCATGGCGTCCACGGTCACCGCGCCGCTGGAACGCCACCTCGGCCAGGTGCCTGGCATCGACACCATGCGTTCGAGCAGCAGCGACGGCCGCAGCATGGTGTTCCTGATGTTCAACACCAGCCGCGACATCGATGCCGCCGCCCAGGATGTGCAGGCGGCGATCAACGCGGCCATGGCCGATCTGCCGGCCGGCATCAACACGCCCACCTACCAGAAAGCCAACCCCAACGATGACCCGGTCATCGCCCTGGCGCTGACCTCGGACACGCAGTCGGTGGCCGAGCTGTACAACACCGCCGACTCGCTGCTGGCGCAGCGCCTGCGGCAGCTGCCCGGTGTGTCGCAGGTGGATATCGCCGGTGCCTCCACCCCCGCGGTACGGGTGGATCTCAACCTGCGCGCGATGACGGCTTTGGGGCTGAGCCCGGACGACCTGCGCAACGCCATGCGCGCGGCCAACGTCGCCTCGCCGCTGGGCTTCCTCAGCGATGGCCGCAGCCAGACGGCCATCGTCCTCAACGACCAGATCCGCAAGGCCGCGGATTTCGCCAATGTGGCCATTTCCACCCACGACGGCGCGGTGGTGCGGCTGAAGGATGTGGCCGAGGTCTATGACGGCCAGCAGGACGCCTACCAGGCCGCTTGGTTCAACGGCAAACGCGGCGTGCTGATGTATGTCTACCTGCGCAGCGGCGACAACCTGGTGGCCACCGTGGACCGGGTGAAGGCAGCCATACCGTCGCTGTCGGGCTATCTGGATGCCGGCACCACGCTGACCCCGTACTTCGACCGCACCCCGACCATCCGCGCCTCGCTGGCCGAGGTGCAGATCACGTTGGTGATCAGCCTGGCCATGGTGATCCTGACCATGGCCCTGTTCCTGCGCCGGCTGGCGCCCACCCTGATCGCGGCGGTGACGGTGCCGTTGTCGCTGGCCGGCGCCGCATTGGTGATGACCTGGCTGGGCTTCACCCTCAACAACCTCACCCTGCTGGCGCTGGTGATCGCGATTGGCTTCGTCGTCGACGACGCCATCGTGGTGATCGAGAACATCATGCGCCACCTGGACGAAGGCATGCCGCGCAAGCAGGCGGCGATGGCCGGCGCACGCGAGATCGGCTTCACCATCGTCTCGATCACCGCCTCGCTGATCGCGGTGTTCCTGCCCATCATCTTTGCCCAGGGCATGCTGGGTGCGTTCTTCCGCGAGTTCACCCTCACCCTGGTGGCGGCGATCGTGGTGTCGGCGGTGGTTTCGCTGACCCTTACCCCGGCACTGTGCGCGCGCTTCCTGCACCCGCATGCCGAAGGCGCCCGCGACACCCGCACCAACCGCATGCTGGATCGCCTGCACGAAGGCATGCTGCGGGTCTACACGGTAGCGCTGGATTTCTCGCTGCGGCATGCGCTGCTGCTGTCGCTGACGCCGTTGCTGCTGATCGTGGCGACCTTCTTCCTGGCCGGTGCGGTGGGCAAGGGCTCGTTCCCGGAGCAGGACACCGGCCTGATCTGGGGCCGTGCCAGCTCCAGCGCCACCGTATCCTTCCAGGAAATGACCGAGCGCCAGCGCCGTCTCAGCGACATGTTCCTGGCCGACCCGGCGGTGAAGATGGTGGGCGCGCGGCTGGGCTCCAGCCGCCAGGGCAGCAGCGCCCAGTTCAACATCGAGCTGCGCACCGAGAAGGAAGGCCGCCGCGAGCCCACCAATGTGGTGGTGACACGGCTCAGCACCAAGGCCGCGCAGTTCCCCGACCTGGACGTACGCCTGCGGGCCATCCAGGACCTGCCCTCCGATGGCGGCGGTGGCGGCTCGCAGGGCGCACAGAACCGCGTCACCCTGCAGGGCAACGACGCCGGCCAGTTGGCCGAGTGGTTGCCCAAGGTGGTGACCGCGTTGAAACAGCACCCGCAGCTGCGAGACGTGGGCTCGGACGTGGACAAGGGCGGGTTGATGCAGAAGATCGTCATCGACCGCGAGAAGGCTTCCCGCCTGGGCGTGACCATCGGCGCGATCGACGGCGCGCTGTACGGCGCCTTCGGGCAGCGCCAGATCTCCACCATCTATGCCGACCTCAACCAGTACGGGGTAGTGGTCAATGCCCTGCCAGGCCAGACCGGCAGCCCGGCGGCGATCGAGGATCTGTACGTGCCCTCCAAGAGCGGGCAGATGATCCCGCTCACCGCGCTGGCGCATCAGGAGCCCGGCCTGGCACCGTCGCAGGTGACGCACCAGAACCAATACACGGTGATGGACCTGAGCTACAACCTGGCACCGGGTGTGAGCAGTGGCGAGGGCGATGCCATCGTCAAATCGGTAATCGATGGCATGCGCCTGCCCGGCGATATCCGCCAGGCCGCGCCAGGTGGCTTCCGCCAGGCAATGGACCCGAGTGCGATGCTGATGCTGATCATCGCCGCGATCGCCACGGTTTATATCGTGCTGGGCATGCTGTACGAAAACCTGGTGCACCCGGTGACGATCCTGTCGACGCTGCCAGCAGCAGGCATGGGCGCGTTGCTGGCGCTGTGGATCACCAACACCGACCTGTCGGTGATCTCGATGATCGCGCTGGTGTTGCTGATCGGCATCGTCAAGAAGAACGCCATCATGATGATCGATTTCGCGCTGGTGGCGCAGCGCGAGCACGGCAAGTCCCCCGCCGAAGCCGCACGCGAGGCCTGCGTGGTGCGCTTCCGGCCGATCATGATGACGACGATGGTGGCGATCCTGGCCGCCTTGCCGTTGGCGATCGGCCTGGGCGAAGGTTCCGAGCTGCGCCGTCCGCTGGGCATCGCGATGATTGGCGGCCTGTTGATCTCGCAGAGCCTGACCCTGTTGAGCACACCGGCCCTGTACGTGATCTTCTCCTGCCTGCAGCAGCATTGGCGCAACTGGCGTGCGCGCAGCAAGGAACGCAAGCGGCTGCGCAAGCTGGCGCGCGCTTGACGGCAGGCACCGGCCGGCGGCGGTCGGTGCCTGCTGTACTTTTGCCGACATGCCTTCAGCCACCAGGTAGCCCGGGTAAGCGCAGCGCGACCGGGGGCTGTTGGCGTGCAATCGACAGCATCCCGGTTACCGGGCTACGCGGATGCTGCTTGCCCACGCAACTCGCAACATGCGCCCCGAAGCAGGCAGAAGCGCCCTTCCTCTGCCACAGCCAAGGAATTCGTCAGAGCGATGAACCGCGAAATGCCTTCAGCCATCAGGTAGCCCGGGTAAGCGCAGCGCACCCGGGGCTGTTCGCGCGCAGTCGGCAGCATCCCGGTTACCAAGTTCCCGGGTGCGCTGCGCTTACCCGGGCTACGTGGTTCCTGCTTGCCCATGCAACTCGCAACATGCGCCCCGAAGCAGGCAGAAACGCCCTTCCTCTGCCACAGGCAAGGAATTCGGCAGAGCGATGAACCGCGAAATGCCTTCAGCCACCAGGTAGCCCGGGTAAGCGCAGCGCACCCGGGGCTGTTGGCGTGCAATCGACAGCATCCCGGTTACCGGGCTACGCGGATGCT